>CAOJOK010000029.1 GCA_948440265.1 uncultured Clostridia bacterium | reverse complement strand
ATACGAAGTATGCGAAGCGGAGAAATCCCCTGCATCAAAGCGATTACAAACTCTTTCGAAAAACTTTCATTTCCCTTGTCCTTCACCTTTTTCCTTATCCAATCCCCCATAAAAAAATCACAGCGTCGCTTGAAAGGGAAGCGGCGCTGTTTTTGGCGGAAAGGGGCGAAAACGACGGGTATTCGGGTTTTTCGACAGCGTTGTCGAAAGCGGCGAAGTACTTTGATTATTCGACAGTCGTGTCGAAAGCGGCGAAGTACTTTGAGTTTTCGACGTCAAACGCCGTATTTGATGACGCGGATACTGCCGGTAATGCGCGTATTCACAAACTCGACGAGGCGACGGGGTTTATCGCCGCTGACGACGACCTTCACACATTCGTCGCTCTTTTGATAGCCCTGCGGCGGACATACTTCGCGCAGGAAGTACTTGCCGCAAGGCAGACAGTCGAATAAGAGTTCGCCGTTTTCGTTCGTGACGGCGCAGGCGATTTCCTTGCCGCACTCGTCGCACAGCACGAATTTCGCACCGCATAATCTCACAGGTTCACACATAATTGCACCCTCCTTGTTTTAAAGTCGCGGCAAAAAGCACGGCGACTATGTAGAGGGAATACCCGCAATTTTTTTCTTCCACCTACAAACAATATATTTACAAACGGCTTTCTTTGTGATATAATAAAACATATGGCTTTGGAAAATACCGACAACAGAAACAACCGCAAAAAAATCGACTTCCGTTTCATAACGGTAGTCGTGCTTTGCGCTATTTCGACGGCGGCGTTTATAACGTCCGTAGTATTGCTTGCGGTAAATTTAAGCGGCAGGGAAAAGCCACCCGCGCCTGCCATAGGCTCATACGAACAGTTGGCGCAGACATATAAATATAACGCCGTGGAAGTCAAATGCGGCGACTTGTATGGCTCGGCGTTCGTCTATACGATAGTCGGCAAAGATATGTATTTGTTTACCAATTATCACGTCGTAAGACCGAGTTTCGATAATGTCGCGCTCCGCTTTTACGGCAGGTCGGCGCATAACCCCGCCGCAGACGTCGAAGTCGTTGGCTATGATAAAGAGTACGATATCGCGCTGTTAAGGACGAGAAACTATCCCGAAAACGAATACGTCGATTTGAAGAAGAACGGCTTGATTGCGGAAACGGCGAATATGGGCGCGGAGATACTCTGCCTCGGAAACAATCTCGGTCACGGCATACAGGCGCAGAACGGCATTGTGTCCAACGGCAGCCTCGTGCGCTCGATAAAAGACGACGAAACGGGAAGCGATAAAATACGCGCAGTCGTGGGCGTGTGCGCGCCGTTGAACTCCGGCGATTCGGGCGCGGCGGTGTTCGATTTAAACGGCAGACTCGTGGGTATGAACACCTGGAAAGTGACGCAGAACTCGTCGGGAGAAAAGGTGGACGATACCTGCTATCTCACGCCTGCGCCGATAATAGCCGCCGCATACGAAAATCTCGTGACGAGAGAATTGAACGGCGAAATACCTTTCCCCGTAACGCTCTGGCAGTCCAATACGGGCGGCACGGTGAACAATTACGGCAAACTCTATATCCACGATTTGAAAGTCGTGCTTGCTTTTGTCGATATGAAACTGACCGTGACGGGCGCGGACGCGCTTGCAACGCTCAAAGAAGGCGACGTGATAAAGCAATTCGGAAGATTGCAGGTGACGGCAAACAACTTCCCGTCGCTAATCGGCGAGCTGTTTAATTACAGCACGGATGGCTCGGGCGAAAAGCTGAAACTGACCGTTGTTCGCGGCGGCAGTAAAACAGAAGTCGTTATAGACAGTATGAAAAGCGTGAGGTGACCCTTGAAAAAGATTAGAATCATTCCCATACTTTTTGCGGCGGCAATGCTCGCGGCGTCGCTTTTGCTCTGCGGCTGCGGATATAAACGCACGCCGTCCACTCCGTCGCATCTGATTTCGCAGGAAGAAGCCGAAAAGACGCCCGTCCGCAAAATCGACGAAAGAGAGCCAAAAAAAGTGACGGGCGAGAGCTTTGCCGACAGACAGCAGAGCCTGCTCGAAGTGCTTTACGACGGCTTCAAACCCACGTTCGACGAAAGCGGCAGGGACGTTATGGAGCTGTACGAACAGATGCGCAAAGTCGCCGACAGATATATCAAAAACGACTTCACGGATTACGAGCGCGTCCACGCTTTTCACGACTATATAGCGACTTTCGTGGAGTACGACGACAATCTGTACGACAGATATTTGAGCGGCGAGAATATCCCGAAAGAGCACGACTCGTTCAATATGAGCGGCGTATTTCAAAAAGGCAAAGCCGTTTGCGACGGCATAGGCAAGGCGTTTGCCGCGCTGTGCAATATGGAAGGCATAAGGTGCGTGTCCATATACGGCGAGTATACGTCGGAAACCGTGACCGCCGCGCACAGCTGGAATAAAGTGCGCGTGGACGGCAAGTGGTACAACGTGGACGCCACGCTGGACTGCGCGAGAGTGGACGTCGGAAACGGCGTGGAAAACTTTCTGCACCACGGCTTCTTTATGGTAAGCGATAGGGCGCTGGAAGACGGCGCGTTCGGCAGACATAAGGCTTTCGAAGATATAGGTCTGAACCCCGTAAACGAAGCCACGCCGAAAGACAGTTACCCCGTGTACGACGGCTTGACTTTGGACATAGGCGGCACGGCTTTTTCCGCAAAGGTCAAGACGGAAGAAGAGCTTAACGCCGTTATGAAGGCAGTCAAAGCCGCTAAAAGAGCGGTGGGCAAGCTCGATATTAAAATAGCGTTCGACGGAATCAACCCCAATAGGACGGGCGTGTTCGACAGTCAAATCCAAGCCGCGCTGAAAGAAGTCGGCAGATACGATTTCACGTTCGATATATCGTCGGGAGTTCGCCCGTATATTCAATATCCCGACGGCGTAATACTGCTGTTTGTGTATAAATAAATTCCCGAAAAGGAGAGAAATAAAATGTTTGAGAAAATAACTTCTATGCTGTCCGACTACCTCAAAGTGGACAAGAGCAAGATAACGCGCGACACCGACATCAAGAAAGACTTGAAAGCCGATTCTCTGCTCGTGGTGGAAATGCTGTTCGCTCTGGAAGACGAAACGGGCATAACCATTCCCGACGAAATGGTGGAAGAACTGACGAACGTCGGCAAGCTCACCGATTATATCGAAGCTAATATGCCGAAAGGCAAATAATGGACTTCGATTTTCGCCGCATAGACGGCGGAGATTGGATAAAGCGACTCACTCCCGCGCCGAATAAAATCGTCGACGCGGTTTTGTCGTGCGAAAAAAACGGCAATGTGTATGCCGTAATGCGCGGCGGCGCAGAGATAGGGACTGTGCGCGAAAACGGCGGATATCTGGACTGCTTTTGCATAGCCCCCGACTGCTATATGCACGCGCAAAACGCTCTTGCCTGCGCGGTCGACAGATTGAATTTAAGCGGAGCAAAAGTCTTGACCGCCGATTCGAAACTGCTTTCGCTCTGCCTGTCGCTTCCGCATACCGCCGCCGTCGAAAAGCTCTGTTATATGTTTTGCACGGAGTGCGAAAGGGAATATCTGCCTATGCGCCACGCCGCTCTGTCCGATTTGCCTGCGCTTTCGGCAATGGGCTTCGTGTCGGAGCATAGGCTGGAAAGACTGATAAACGAGCACGGCGTGTACGTCTTAAACGGTATAGGCGGCATAGGCGGCTTCGGAATAACCGAGCAGGGCGGAGCGGACGCGGCGGTGATAAGTGCGTTCGTGGACAACCGTTGCCGCGGCGTCGGTATCGGCAGTTATATCTTTTACAGACTCGGCAGTATGTGCAGGGACTACGGCATAGAGCCGATAGCGCTCTGCGGCGCAAACGATACCGCCTGTAAAAAAGCGCTGGAAAACGCGGGGTTTGCCTGTTTTGAAAAAATACTACTCTTCAACTTCTCCTGACGGCA
>CAOJOK010000028.1 GCA_948440265.1 uncultured Clostridia bacterium | reverse complement strand
ACGGGAAGTAAACTCCCCGTCGCGGAAACTCGTTTTCCTTGAACTGCTCGTTTCTGTGCCGTCAGGGCTTGCGTGCTTTTCACGCACTAATCATTTGCCGATTTTACCGCGCACTCCCATCAATGTTCTTTTGACCGAGTGCGCCTTTCTTTTACTAACATTCCGACCTTTCTTTTTCCCCTGTCATTTCGACCGAAGCGCGCTTTTAAGCGCGCGAAGCGGAGAAATCCCCTGCATTAGAACGATTACAAACTCTTTCTTTTAAGTGTTCCCCAAAACCCCTATTTTCTTTATTTGCTTTATCCCGTCAAGGCACTCCATACCTTTCACTTTTTCTTTCCCACTCCGCACCGCCAAACTCTTTCTTTTACAAAAAAAGTCCCCGAACCCGATAAGGGCAGGGGACTCTTTGCAATATTGCAGAATAATGTTTTATCCGTTAAGGACGTTCAATGCGATAATTTCGCCCATCTTGGAGCAGGAAACCTTTTTGCTGCCGGCTGTGGCGATGTCCGCCGTGCGATAGCCTTTCGCAAGGGCTTTTTTGACGGCGTTTTCCACACATTCCGTTTCCGCATACAGCCCCAAAGAACCGGACAGCATCATAGCCGACGCGAGTATCGTGGCAATCGGATTGGCGATGTCCTTGCCTGCGATGTCGGGCGCACTGCCGTGTATCGGCTCGTACAGACCGAGCTTGCCGTCGCCGACCGAGCTGGACGGAAGCAGTCCGATAGACCCCGTAAGCATAGCCGCCTCGTCGGAAAGAATGTCGCCGAACATATTGGAAGTCAAAATGACGTCGAATTGCGACGGGTCCTTGATAAGCTGCATAGCCGCGTTGTCGACGTACATATTGTTAAGCTCGACGTCGGGATAGTCCTTCGCCACGCGCGCGACCGCCGCTCTCCACAGTCTGGAACTTTCCAGCACGTTGGCTTTGTCCACGCTCGTAACTTTCTTGCGCCTGCCGCTTGCAATCTGAAAAGCGATGTGGGCAACGCGCTCCACTTCCTTGACGGAGTATGCCTCCGTATCGAAAGCCTCCCGACCCAAATTGCCGTTGCGATAACCGCGCGTACCGAAATATATACCGCCCGTGAGCTCGCGCACGACCATAATGTCGAAGCCGTTTTTCAGCACTTCGTTTTTCAGCGGCGACGCGCTTTTAAGCTCGTCGTAAAGCACGGCGGGGCGCACGTTCGCATAAAGCCCCAGCGCACTGCGTATTCCGAGCAGACCCTTTTCGGGGCGCAGATGTCCGGCAAGCGAGTCCCACTTCGGACCGCCGACCGCACCGAGTAAAACCGCGTCCGATTTCTTGCACTCGTCAATCGTGGCTTGCGGCAGGGGAGCGCCCTCCGTGTCGATTGCCGCACCGCCTATAAGCGGAAAGGAATACTCGAACTTGTGTCCGAACTTCATTGCCACGGTGTCCAAAACGCCGATTGCCGCCGTGGTGATTTCGGGACCTATGCCGTCGCCTGCCAGCACCGCTATCTTGTGATTTGCCATAACGTATCTCCTTGTCTATTTTTTCACGGATTTCATAAGTCCGCCGCTTTCGATAATATCCCGAATTTCTTTTGGGAACGGAGCGGTGGAATACTTCTTGCCGCGTGTCAGATTCTCTATGATTCCGCTTGTCGGGTCGGCGCGCAGAACGTCACCGCTCTTTGCGTCCGAAGCCGCCTGCCTGCACTCGAATATGGGCAGACCTATATTTATGGAATTGCGGTAGAATATACGCGCAAACGACGCCGCCACGACGCAGGAAACGCCGCAAGACTTGATTGCCAGCGGCGCGTGCTCGCGCGACGAACCGCAGCCGAAATTCTCTCCGCCGACTATAATGTCGCCTGCCTTCACCTCGGCGGCAAACTTCGGGTCGATGTCCTCCATACAGTGCAGGGCAAGCTCTTTGCCGTCGGAAGTATTCAGATACCGCGCGGGGATAATGACGTCCGTGTCCACGTTGTCGCCGAATTTATGCGCTTTGCCTTCGAATTTCATAAACGCTCCTTTTAAAGTACGCCGATATGCCCGAGCACCGCACTGCACGCGGCGACATAGGGCGAAGCAAGATAGATTTCACTGCTCGTGTGTCCCATACGCCCCACGAAATTGCGGTTGGTAGTGGCGACGCACCTTTCGTTTTCGGCGAGTATACCCATATGTCCGCCGAGACAGGGACCGCAGGTCGGCGTGGATACGACCGCGCCTGCGTTAATGAATATTTCCATAAGCCCTTCTTTCACGCACTGCAAATATACTTCGTTCGTCGCAGGTATGATAATGGTTCGCACGCCGCGCTTGACTTTCCTGTCTTTAAGCACCTGCGCCGCCGCACGCATATCCGATATGCGCCCGTTCGTGCACGAACCTATAACCACCTGGTCGATGTCCACGCCCGAAAGCTTGCTTGCAGGCTTGACGTTGCTCGGCAGGTGCGGACAGGCAACGACGGGGGAGAGCGCGGCAAGGTCGATTTCTATGACGCGCTCGTATTCCGCGTCCTTGTCTGCCGCATAGCGCCGTATTTCGCCCTTATAACGCCCGTTCAAATATTCGAGAGCAACGTCGTCGCACTCGAAAATACCGTTTTTCGCGCCGGCTTCAATCGCCATATTGCATATGGTGAAGCGGTCGTCCAT
Organism: uncultured Clostridia bacterium; assembly: GCA_948440265.1. Classification (GTDB taxonomy): domain Bacteria; phylum Bacillota; class Clostridia; order Christensenellales; family Pumilibacteraceae; genus MGBC157735. The sequence continues at coordinate 4,804 of CAOJOK010000028.1, read as the reverse complement.
AGTCATATATTTAACGCCGTCGCCGACAAACTCCAACGACTTGTACAGCGCGCCGTCCACGCCCGTAATGCCAATCAGGTGCAGAATGACGTCCTTGCCGCTCACGTTTTCGGCAGGTCGGTTTTTGAGTACGACCTTGATTGCAGGCGGCACTTTAAACCAGGTCCGCCCCGTGGAGAGCGCGTATGCCATATCGGTGGAGCCCACGCCCGTGGAGAATGCGCCCAACGCGCCGTATGTGCAGGTGTGAGAGTCCGCGCCGATAATCAGGTCGCCTGCGCCCACAAGCCCCTTTTCGGGGAGCAGGGCGTGCTCGATACCCATTTCTCCGACGTCGAAGAAATTATCCAAATCGAACTTTTTGGCGAACGTGCGGCAGCACTTGCACTGCTGCGCGCTCTTTATGTCCTTGTTAGGGGTGAAGTGGTCGAGAACAATGCTTATCTTGCTCTTGTCGAAAACACTGTCACAGCCGGCTTTTTCAAACTCCTTAACGGCAACGGGAGTCGTGATGTCGTTGCCGAGCACCATATCCAGCTTCGCCGTTATGAGCTGTCCCGCAGAAACCGAGTCCAGCCCTGCGTGCGCGGCGAGTATTTTCTGTGAAAGTGTCATTGCCGTTTTCATCGGGAACTTCTCCTTGCTTCACCGTGGGGGGGGATTAAAACTTCTTTTTAAGCGTCGCGCCCTTGTCCGCGCTCGTCACGAGATGACGGTAACGCAAAAGCCAGCCCGTGGGCGCGTTGTCGCGCGGATGCACTTTTTTGAGCCGTTTTGCCAGCTCTTTTGCCGTAATGTCGAGATTGAGCTTTCCTTTCGGAATGTCTATTTCAATCTTGTCGCCGTCCGTTATGAGTGCGATTTTACCGCCCAAAGCGGCTTCGGGACTGACGTGGCCGATTGCCGCGCCGCGCGTCGCGCCCGAGAATCTGCCGTCCGTGATTAACGCGACGTCCTTGTCCAAGCCCATACCGACGAGAGCCGAAGTGGGGGACAGCATTTCGCGCATACCGGGACCGCCGACGGGACCTTCATAGCGTATGACCACGACGTCGCCCTTGACGATAACGCCGTTCATAATGGCGTTGACCGCTTCTTCTTCGCTGTCGAAAACTTTGGCTTTGCCCTTAAAGCTCATCATTTCTTCCGCCACCGCACTGCGCTTGACAAGTGCGCCGTCCTCGGCAATGTTGCCTTTGAGCACGGCAATGCCGCCGTAGGGCGCAACGGGCGCGTCTATGGGGTGAATGATGTTTTCGTCGAGAATATATGCGCGCTTGTAAGAATCTTTCAAAGGCTTATTCGTGACCGTAAGACAGGTCCCGTCGATTAAGCCGTTCTTGTCAAGCTCGGCAAGCACTGCGGGAATACCGCCCGCAAGATGTAAGTCGTTCATATCGTAAGCCGAAGCGGGGGAGAGCTTGCACAGGTTCGGCACGGAATCGGAGATGTGCTGCACCGTGTCGAGATTGAGTTCCTTGCCGCCGACTTCTATGCCGCACTCCGCGGCAATGGCAAACAGGTGCAGAACGGTGTTCGTGGACGCGCCGATTGCCATATCCAAAGTAAACGCATTCATAAATGCGGCTTTCGTCATAATCATTTTCGGGCGTATGTCGTTGGAAACCAGCTTCATAATGAGCTGACCTGCACGCTTTGCCAGGCGCAGACGCTCCGACGAAACGGCAAGTATGGTGCCGTTGCCGGGCAGAGCCATACCCAAAGCCTCCGCCACGCAGTTCAAACTGTTAGCCGTGTACATACCGCAGCAGGAGCCGCAGCCGGGGCAGGCGACGCACTCCAATTCGTTGAGGTCGTTCAGCGACATTTCGCCGACGTTGACTTTGCCGATTGCTTCGTATGTAGTGGAAAGGCTGACTTTTTCGCCCTTGTAAACGCCGCTTTCCATCGGGCCGCCCGAAACCATAATGGACGGAATATTCACGCGCGCCGCTCCCATAAGCATACCGGGAACAACCTTGTCGCAGTTCGGCACAAGCACAGCGCCGTCGAACGCGTGCGCGTAGAGCATACTTTCCACACCGTCGGCAATAAGCTCGCGCGAGGGCAGGGAGTATTTCATACCGGTGTGACCCATAGCCAAGCCGTCGCAGATGCCTATGGACGGAACGACGACGGGCGTGCCGCCTGCGGCATAAATGCCGGCTTTAACCGCGTCCGTAATGCGGTCGAGATGCGTATGTCCGGGAACTATTTCCGACTTTGCCGAAACGATTGCGATAAGCGGCTTGCTTATTTCCTCGTCGCTCAAACCGAGCGCCTTCAAAAGTGCGCGGTGGGGGGCTTTTTCCAAACCTGCGAAAAAATCTTTACTCATAACAGTCTCCTTGCGTATTCTTATATAATTGTACTACATTTTTGAGCATTTGTCCACTTCAAAGCCCTTTGTAAACGCAAAATTTTCTTCATTTCTGCCCGTTTGAGCCGTTTTTTACCCTTTTTTCCGCCTGCCGCGCCGCTTCCGCTTCAATCCTTAATCGACTTTCGTCCGCGCTCCAAAGCCGTAACGCCCGTGCGCGAAAGCTCTATAATGCCGTACGGCTGTAAAATATCGATAAGCGCGTCCAGCTTGTTCGGCTCTCCCGAAAGCTCGACGACCACGCTGTCGGAAGAAAGGTCGACAAGCTTTGCTTTGTAAATATTGCAGGTGGATTCGATTTCCGGGCGTTGCGCCGCAGACAGCCTGATTTTGACGAGAAGCAGCTCGCGGCTGATACTGCCGTCCTCGAGCTCTCGCACTTTCAAAACGTCGACCAGCTTTTCCAACTGCTTTACCATCTGTTCGGCAACGGCGTCGTTCGTGTCGGATACGATAGTCATTCTGGAAAGCTCGGGGTCCTCTGTTGCGCATACGACCAGACTGTCGATGTTGAAACACCGTCTGGCAAACAGCCCCGATATTCTCGTGAGCACGCCGCTGTGATTTTTGACCAAAGCCGTGATTATATGTTTGTTCTTCATAGACGTCTCCTAAATTTCTTCGATGATGTCGCCCATAGCCTTGCCCGGCGGTATCATCGGAAGCACCATATCGTCCTCGTCGATAACGCAGTTGACAAGCACGACGCCGTCCGCTTTCAAAGCCGCGCCGACGGTCTTTTCTATGTCCTCGTTGCGCGTCAGAGTGAACGCCTGCGCGCCGAATGCTTTCGCCAGAGCCTCGTAATCGGTGGGCAGGTTCAGCACGGTGGAGGAGTACCTGCCGCCGTAAAACAGCGTCTGCCACTGCCGCACCATACCGAGCACGTTGTTGTTGAAAAGGAATATTTTTATATCGAGCCCGTACTTGACCGCAGTCGCAAGCTCGTTCAGATTCATATGGAAAGAGCCGTCGCCCGTGAACAGGACGGAGCCTTTTTTCGACGCGAACGCCGCGCCGATTGCCGCCCCCATACCGAACCCCATAGTGCCGAGACCGCCGCTCGTGACAAAGGTCCTGCCGCGCTCGAAACGGTAGCTCTGCGCCACCCACATCTGGTGCTGTCCGACGTCGGTGGCAATAGGCGTGCTGTCCAAAACGCGGCTTCTGACGAATTCTATGACCTTGCGCGGACATAATGTCTTTCCGACGGGGCGGAACGGGTGCTTTTCGACCTGCTCTTTGACCGCTTTCGCCCAGTCGCCGTTCGACTGCTTTGCGACAAGCGGCAGAAGCTTTTTCAGCACGGCTTTCACGTCGCCCTTGATGTGAGAGTGAGAGCGCACGTTCTTGTCGATTTCCGCGTCGTCCACGTCTATGTGCAGAATTTTCGCACCCGACATAAACGCGTTTCGGTTCTGCGCCACGCGGTCGGAAAATCTTGCGCCGAGCGCTATCATAAGGTCGCACTTGCCCAAAGTCTTTGCCACGGCGGCAGAGCCGTGCATACCTATAAGTCCGGCGAACAACGGGTGCGAGGACGGAAACGCTCCCAGCCCCATAACGGACGAGCATACGGGCGCGTTGAGCTTTTCGGCAAGAGCGATAAGCTCGTCGGATGCGCCTGCCGCCACACAGCCTCCGCCGACGAACAGATAGGGACGGACGGCGGAATTTATTATCTGCGCCGCACCGCCGAAGTCCTGAGTCTCGTCGAGGGCCGCAGCACAGGCGGCAGGGGATACGGGTGCAAAATCGCATAATGCCTGCTGTACGTCCTTCGGCACGTCTATAAGCACGGGGCCGCGCCTGCCGCTCATAGCTATGCAAAACGCCTCGCGTATCGTGTCCGCCAGCTTGTTCACGTCTTTAACTATATAGTTGTGCTTGGTAATCGGCATAGTGATTCCGGCAATGTCCACTTCTTGGAAACTGTCCCTGCCGAGTAGCGGCACGGGCACGTTGCCCGTGATTGCGATAAGCGGTATGCTGTCCATATATGCGTTGGCAATGCCGGTGACGAGATTGGTCGCGCCGGGACCGCTCGTGGCAATGACCACGCCGGGCTTGCCGCTCACTCTCGCATAACCGTCCGCGGCGTGCGCCGCGCCCTGTTCGTGCGCAGTCAAAATCTGCTTGATTTGTCCGCGCCTTTCATACAGCGCGTCAAACGTATCGATAATCTGTCCGCCGGGATAGCCGAACACATATTCGACGCCCTGTTCGATAAGACATTCCACGATAATCTGACAGCCTTTTAATTGTTTCTTCATTCTGCCACTTCACTCCGATAAAGCGTGTTTTGTTGATTATAGCATATATGCGTGTCCTTTGTAAAGCACCTGACGGCATATAAACTTCGCATTTCGGCGTCAGCCTTCGCGCTTTCTCGGTCACGTACGCAAAGTACGCTCCCGTCGAAAG
>CAOJOK010000027.1 GCA_948440265.1 uncultured Clostridia bacterium | reverse complement strand
TGCAGGGGATTTCTCCGCTTCGCATACTTCGTATGCTTCGGTCGAAATGACAGGAGAAAAGAAAGAAATGACGAGAGGACAGCGCGTACAGAGTACGAAAGCCCTGACGGCAGAAAAACGAGCAGTTCAAGGAAGTCCGAGCAGCTTTCGACGGGAGCGTACTTCTTGTACGTGACCGAGAAAACGCGATGGCTGACGCCGAAATGCGAAGTTTATATGCTCGTCAGACTGACGGCATAGACGCGAGAAAGACAAGGAAAACAAGGTTTTTCGACGGGGAGTTTACTTCCCGTAAATGACCCGAGAAAAACCGCAGTTTGACACCGTATTTCGACGCGGATATGCCGTCAGTAGCCGTCGAACGGGTTGCGCGGCTCATCCTCCCGCTTTATATCTATAAACACATCGTCGCTATTCTTGTCTTCATAGTCCATTCCGAACACGGCGACTTTGACTTTGCGCGTTATCTTTTTTATAGGATACTTTTTCGAGAAGTAGCTTGCGAAAGGTATCATTGCCAGCGTGAATATTACCAGCACACCCACCACTATCACAAACGGTATCCAGGACGCCATAAGCACAGAATAGTTCTGTTTGGTTTGGCGCGTGTTCTCCACCGACGATACGAAATCGGGGGCGGTCAGGCAATTGTAGAGCGTGTTTGCCACGCCCGACATCTTATCGGCATAGCCCGACATTCTCTCGTCCATTGCCGCCGTCGTGTCGTTATCGGTATACACTATATTCTTCTGCCCCTTGCTCTCGTCCAGACCGAAGCCGAACGTGTCGAACGTGCCGCCGAACACGTTTACATACGGGACGTTTCTGTCGGCGAACGGCTTACTGCCGCCGAGCATACCGTAATGCGTATAGCCTATGCCCGAAACGTATTCCACATCCATTCTCGGAAGCGCGGTCGGAAGCGTGGAAAAGCCTGCGCCCGTTTCGTCCGCTTTTTTCATAACATAGTCGAAGTGGTCCGTCCTGACCTCGTCGGAATACGCATACGTCTTATCGCCGCCGATACGCTGTAAGTTCACCATAAGCAAAGTATCGACGAGTTCGGTGGCTTTCAGGCTTTCGGCATAGCTTTCCGCGCCGCGGTTATACAGCTCGCCTGCGCCGAAATACACGATATACACGTCGAAATCGAGCTTTGCGTCTTTCAGTTTTTCCGCCAGCGTCATAAGCGTTGCCACGCCCGTGCCGTTCATATACGCGCCGTGACCGCCTATGCCTTTGAGCAGTGTATAGTCGCCTGCTTTCACGTCCGAGGTCTGGTTGTCGTAATTGGCGCCCAAGACCACTCTTTTAGCCCTTTCTTTTCCGCACTTTAACGCCGACACGACGTTTTGCGATTGCAGTTTATGACTGCTCCTGCCCGTGCTTGCTTCGTATTCGAAATCGCGTATCTGCGTTTCCCAGCCGAGCCCCGTCATATATTCGTTCAGATACTGCGCCGCAAGTTTTTCGTTTTCCGAAAACGACGTTCTGTCCAGACGCTCCTTGCCGCTCTCTCCGCCGACGAAGGCTTTGAGCATTTGTTCCGACTGCTCGGAGGTGACTGCGTTTTGACTTTGCCGCAGCGTCTGCGCGTCGAAGCTCGCGTTATCCTTTGACGGGAAAGCAAGCAGTACGGCAAGCAACAAGCAGCAGACGAATACTTTGACAACGTTCTTCATACGCTCACCCCCATTATCAGTCCCATAACAGCCAGCACGCCGTATACGACGGTGAACGTGCCGCCGAGCGTGTAAATGAATCTCGAATACAGCGTTTTATCGACATAGGTCTTTAACGCAAAGCACATATATCCTATGAAAAATATCAGCGGTATGACGGTATCGGCAATGATATTGCCCCAGATTCCGCCGAGCGGAAAGAACATAAACACGAGTTTTACGCCGCCCATAACGAGAGCCGCGCCGATATAGAAAAACCGCAGAGAGTATCTCATTCCGTCCGTTGCCGCCGCGCCGCCCCTTTGCATAAAGCGGAAAGCCATAGACGTGATAAGCTCGTACGCCAATATCGGCAGTATGCCTGCCGCGATAAACGCCGTTATGTCGTTATTGATAAACGACGGCAGATTGTAGTTTATGCCGAGCAGAGAGAGCGTTCCGCGCATAGGCACATAATACGCAAAGCAGAACGCGACATACAGCACTGCGATTACAATTTTAAAATCTATCTTTTTTTCCTTTATGAAATTCAAATCCCGTCCTCCGTGGTTTAAGCCGTCAGCAGTGTTTCGGCAATGAATGCGTCGAGCGCCAATCTGTCGGAAATGCGACCTGCCTTGAAGTCGGCGTCTATGTTCGACAGTCTGTCAATTATTCTTTTCAGGCGTTTCGGCGAATACTGCTTCGCCTGACGCGCCGCCATATCTATTGCGTACGGTTTTACGCGGAGATACCTTGACAGCGTTTCCCTGTCAAAATCGCTTATTGCGGCATACAGCAGGCGTCTGAAATGCGAATACAGCGCGCCGATTATCGCCACGGGCGCAGTGTTCACAATCAGGCTGTCGTATATCAAATATGTCCTGTCCGTATCCTTTTTAGCCAGAGCGTCGGAAAGCTCGTATATCTTGAAGTCGCCGTCGGGCGCGACAAACGCCTTTACGTCTATATCTTCTATCCTTTCTCCGCACTTGACGGCGGCAAGTTTTTCGAACTCCGTATCTATCCGCATAAGCGAATTGCCGCAGTAGTCCGCAAGCAGTTCCGCCGCGTCGCGCGATATGGACGCGTTCGACCTTTTGGACTTATCCGCCAGCCAGCGAATAACCATAGGCTTGTCCAGTCTGGCGCAGTCCACGACGCAGTATTTCCCGACGTTGCCGCCTGCCAAACAGCTCGGCAGAGTTCTCTCGTCGAAAGCCACTATCGCCGCGGGATTCGGGTGTTTTTGAACGTGCTGTAAAAAGCGTTCCGCTTCCCTATACGGTTTGTTTTCGAACGAGCATTTCATAAGCTTATATCTGCTCATCATAGGAAGCTGACTGTAATCGGCAATCATTTCGCCGACGTCGCTGTCGTCACCGTAACAGGCGACGTCGAGCTGCGGCATATCGACAATCTTTTCCAGCATAGCGACGGCACTGCGGCGCAGAAAATCGTCTTCGCCCATCATCGCATATACCGCTTCGAATTTGCCTTCCGCAACGTGTTTTTTGAAATCGACGAATTTTATCATACTTTTATTGTAATACATTTCGCCCGATTTTGCAATCGTTTTTCGGCAGTTAAATCAAAGTGTGTATTCAGTGAAAAGGGTCAGAACAGATTGGACAGCGCGGGATGAGTGTCGTCTTTCAAATCGCGGAAGTAAATCCGCAGCGCCGCCGCGGACGCCGACGCGTCTTCCCACTGTCCGCACTGCGCCTGCGCTTTCAGCGTGGTTATTCTCTCGTCCGTGGACTTCGTGATATTGTGGTTGCCGAAAAACATCGCGCCCGGCTTTCTTTTCTGCCAATACTTTTCTATCTCGGCAATTCTTATAAGTGCCGTTTCCTGCGCGGTTTCAAACTCCGTCTTTATGCTCTTACTCTCCACGCCGCTCTTTTCGCGCTCTTTTTCGGCGTTTTGCTTATACTCCACGCACAGGCTTATATTTGTCTGCGCCGCTTCGGAAAGCTGTTCGAGCTTTTCGAAAGTATTGCTTGTCAGCACTATTTCATAGACGGACACGCCGATGAGCGCAAGAAAAATCACGAGCGATACAATCAGTTTTTTCACCAGTTTTCCCCTCCCGTTATGCTCACGGTCGCAGTGAAGCACTTGGCGCGCTTGGGCGACACATACATTGTTCCGTCCTGTCTTATATCGGCGTACAGCACCTGTTTTATGTCGAACACCTTATTCTTTTTCAGCATTTTGACTATCTGCGGCTCGGTTATGCCTGCAAGGCGGAGATTGTCGGGGACGAACTTGCCGTCGATTATCAGCGCAATCGGCAAAAGCGCGGGCGCAGGAGTTGACGGGTCGGACGGCTTTTCTATGACGCAGAGTTTGCCGTTGGTTTCGAAAATGGCGTACTGTATGTCCTTTAAGTCGCTGTATCCCGACGAGCGCACGGCTTCTATCAGGTCGTTTATGTTCACGTTCATTTTTTTCAGGTTCTCGTAATTTATTCCGTCCTTGTCTATCGCAATCACGCTTCTGCCCGACAGCAGTCTGCGCACCGCCATACTTTTTCTGGACAGCCAGGAAAAGACGATATGCAGAAACGCCAGCGTGACGATTGGTATCACGCCGTTGTAGAACGGTATATACGGGTCGTTCATAGGTATGCACGCGACTTCGGCTATTATGAGCGTGATGACGAGCTCCAACGGCTGCATTTCGCCAAGCTGGCGTTTGCCCATAAGCCGCACGAAGAAGAACACGAGTATGAACGTCACTATGGATTTAATCAATACTATCAGCATACCGATAGTATTTTTCTATTTCGTATTATTTATGTTTATCGCAGGAAATCGAGCACCGCCGCCGTGAAGCGTTTGCACGCCATTTGAGAAAACTCATAGAAATCGACGACGCTGTCGCCGCCGTCCGACACGCACCGAAGCACGGCGAACGGCACTTTGGCGCGCGCGCAAACCTGTGCGACGGCTCCGCTTTCCATTTCCGCGCCGACGGCGTTAAACCCGTCGCAAATGCCTTTCATAACCGCTTTATCGGCGATGAACCTGTCACCCGATGCTATCGTGCCGACGATATATTCCGCGCCGCTCTCTTTCAGAGAGCGCAAAAGCTCTGCGCTCAAAGCGGAGTCCGTTTCGATATAGGGCGAATCGAAGCCTGCGACCTGTCCGAGCTTAAGTCCGTCGGCGGTCATATCGAAGTCGTACTGCACGCACCTGTCCGCCACGATTATCGTGCCAATTTTGCAGGCGCCGGCGCACAGTCCCGTATTTATTACGGCGCTTGCCTTAAACGCCGAAACGGCGACTGCCGCCGCACCTGCCGCCGCCGCCTTGCCTATGCCGCTTTTTATAACAACAACTTCTTTGCCGTTTATTCTGCCCGTCATACACTCCATACCCGCGACGGTTTCGGTTTTCGCTTTTTCCGCCGCCTGTTTCAAGAGCTCGACTTCGTTGTCCATAGCCGCTATGACCGCTATCATATCTCTCTCCTTATATGTCTATTTCAGTTTGAACGTCATTCTCGCAGGGTTGTGGTCGGAGTATGCAAAGTCCAAATCTATATTTTCCGTCTCTATGACTTCCACATTGTCGGACACTATGAAGCCGTCGATTACCACCGTATAGTCCACGCCCTTTTCGTACGGTATGTCGGCGCCGCGGCAGGTCGGGGCGTTCGTGGCGGCGGCGATAGAGTAACCGTCGGTCAAGTCGTCGTCGCTCAAATCGTACACCCATTCGGGGCGTTTCTGCTGCGACTCGAACAGCTCGGACGAATTTGCTATGTCGTGATTGAAGTCGCCGCCGACAATCACATAGTTGTCTTTTTCCTTTTCCGCTTTCAAAAACTCGTTTAAAAACGCCAGCTGTTTTGCGCGTATCGTTCCGCCCGAATCGTATGCCGACATATGCGAATTGACGAGCACGAGCTGTTTGCCGTCGTCCAAATCGTACCTGCAAACGGAGAAGGCTCTGTCGAGGTCCAGAAACTTGGAAAAGCCCGTGGAAATCGGATAGCTTCGGCGCAGAGCCAAGTTTATTTTATACTTGGATAAAGTGACAAGTCCCGCGTTACTTGCCCCGTGGGGGTCGTTAAACGGGTAAAACAGGTATGCCGAATGGAAGTTGCAGGCATAGACGCTGTTGTAGCCGTCAATCGAGCGAAACTCCGAAAGCTGATTTATCTTATACGAGCGGTCGGCTTTTTCGTCCACTTCCTGCAAGAGAACGAAGTCGGCGTCCTGCTGTTTCACGGCGTTTAAAGAGCCGTCGGTGTTTTTGCGCACGGAGTCGTAACTCAACCCCTTGCCGTATTTGCCGCGCGTCTTTTTGCCGTCTTTCATTATGCCCGTATCCATAAAGAACGAGTAGTCGGGACCGTACGCGCCGAAGCCTATATTATAAGTCAGCACGCTGTACTCCTTTCCCCTTTCCACCGCGCCGCCGTTTTCGCCGACGACGGAAAGTTCCACATTGTCGGGGATACGCGAATACTGCGCTATTACATACAGCACATAAGAGCCGACGACCAATATGATTGCGGCGAGTATGCTTGCGACGACGATGCCCGTTATTTTCAATATGCGTTTGGTTTTCTGTTTCATTTGATTTTTCCCGTGCTTTGTTATATACGACAGTATAACACAAAAGTCTGGAAAAGGTCAAACGGTTAGTCCGCTTTTTCCGTTTCGTATTCTTCCCGCGGTTTTGCCTTTTCCTTTTTCGGAAGGCTCACGAACTTTTTGAGTATCTTACGCAGCGGAAAGCACAGCGCGGTGGCGGCGGCAATCTTTATCGCGTCGCCTATCAAAAAAGGCACGACGCAGCCTGCAAGCGCCGCCGCCAGAGATACGCCCGACTGAAACATATAGTACAGCGTTCCGCAGGCGTACAGCACCGCCGTGCCTGCAATCATAGCCAAAGGATATACCCATACCTTGCTCTCCCACCTGTCCACAATCAGTCCGATTATGAGCGCGCAGGGAATGTAACCGAAGATGAATCCGCCCGTCGGTCCTATCAGTTTGAAAAAACCGCCCGTGAAGTTCGTGAACACGGGAACGCCGAACGCGCCCAGCAGTACGAAAACGAGCACCGCCGACGTGCCGCGTTTGAAGTCCAAAAGGCAGGCGGCTATGTACACGCCGAGAGAGCCGAACGACAGCGGTATCGGTCCGATATTTATCGCAAAAGGCGACATCACGCATACGAGCGCGGCAAGCAGTGCGGTGTAGGCTATTACTCTGGTGGCGGAGCGTCCGAGACCGCTCTGCTCTTTTCTTTCGCTTTTTTCTTTCATACGCTCTCCGTTATTTTTTGATTTTCAGCGACACTTCGCCTGCAAAGAATCTTGCTGTCTTTCCGTCCCTTTCGATAATCAGGTTGCAGTCGTCGTCTATGTCCCTTACCGCGGCGGTATAGTCGCCGTTTACCGTCACTTCTTTTCCAATCACGCAGGAGCGGTCCTTATACTCTTTTACGAACGCACCGCTCTTTATCTCGCGCTCGGCGTTTTTCAGTCCGTCCAGCACTTTTGCCGCCAAGGCGCACCTATCGATTTTGACGCCGCTTTCCGTTTCGACGTCGGTGGCAATTTCGGCAAGCTCCGGCGCAAAGGAGTTTTTCGCCACGTTTATTCCTATGCCGACAACGGCGTATTCGAGCGAGCCGCCCTCCATACCCATACTGCCTTCGGTGAGTATTCCGCAAATCTTTTTGCCGTCCATATACAGGTCGTTTACCCACTTTATTTGCACGCTTTTGCCGCACAGCGTTTCCACCGCTCTTGCCGCCGCGACGGCAACATACGCCGTTATCTTTCCGCAGTCGGCAAACGCAAGATTGGGTCTTATGATTGCGCTCATATACAGACCCTTGCCGCTCGGGGAGGAAAACGCGCGGTTGAGCCTGCCCCTGCCCTTTGTCTGTCTGTCGGCAATGACGGCAAGGTTGTCCTTTCCGAGCGCCGCCGCTCTCTTTGCGTCGTCGTTGGTGGACGTGGTTTCGCCGAGCACCTGCACCTGCCAATCGGTGTTCAGATATTTGCGAACTTTCGCGGCGCTTAATACGTCGGTGTTGTTCAGGCGGTATCCCCTGCCTGCGGCGGCGTCTATGTCGTAGCCTTCGTCGCGCAGTTTCTTTACGCACTTATTCACTGCGGCGCGCGATACGCCGAATTTCATTGCAAGCTGCTGTCCGCTGACTTCGCCGCACAGCAGTCTTTCCAAAATTTTTTCTTTGAGTTCCATACCGACATTATAAAATATCATACGCCGAAATGTCAACCGATTTGCATTTTTTTGGTTTACAACTTTTTGTCGGGAGTGGAAAGGAAAAGGCGCGTACTTTGACGTACTCGCCCGAAGGGAATGTTATGTTTATGGAATATGCGTACAGAGCGCTTTGACAGTGAAAATGAGAAAGACAACGAAAACAATGATTTTGGTAAGAGTTTGTAATCGTTCTAATGCAGGGGATTTCTCCGCTTCGCATACTTCGTATGCTTCGG
>CAOJOK010000026.1 GCA_948440265.1 uncultured Clostridia bacterium | reverse complement strand
CTGACGGCATATAAACGTCGCATTTCTGCGTCAAGCTACGCATTTTTTCGGGGCGAGTACGTCAAAGTACACGCCCTTTCGCAAATACTTGTTTTCCTTGTCTTTCTCGCGTCTCTGCCGTCAGGACACTCTGTACTTTTCACGCACTCTCTTTCTCTGCGTGCCACCGTCAGGACACTACGCACTCTGTACGCGCTTTCCTTGTCATTTCACCGTTCTTTTTTTTCTGTCATTTCGACCGAAGCGCGCTTTTAAGCGCGCGAAGCGGAGAAATCCCCTGCATCATAGCGCTTACAAACTCTTACCACAAAACCCTTTTTTTCCCCTAAACCGTTCATTCGCGCAGAGCAAACTCCCTTGTCAATAATCTTCCCATAAACACCCAAAATCGGGCATTGCCGAAAGGCGACGCGCCGATTTTTTTTGCGCCTTTTCCAATTACGCCGTTTTCAACTCTAAATACGACTACCCCATTGACAAGCCATTTTCGCGCCTTTATAATGAAAATGCGATTGAGAAAAATGTCGCAAAACAAAGATAAAGGAGAAAATAATGCAACAAATCAAGGACTTTTTAGCCAAAAAAGCGCTCGGCTTCTATTTCTCGGCGGCCGCCGCGGTTTTGGCGCTCGTGCTGTTCATAGCCTACCTGATAGGTTATGCCGGCTCGGAGTATATGTTTTGGGGAGTACCGGTGCTCACCGCGCTGGCATTCCTGTCATTCGGAGCAATGACGGCGTTCGATATAACCGCGCCTTATGCGTCGGTGCCGCTCTTACTGCTCTCGTTCGGCGGACTGTGCTGCTATATGGGAAGTATCCACGTATACGTAGCGGCGTCTTTCCCCGACGGAGTGAATATGGAGTCTATACTGGGTTTAAGCCCTGCGTTCTTCATAACGCTCATTTTGTTTGTGTTGGTGATAGTAGCCGCCAATATCGGCGTCTATATGAAGCAGTTGAAACCCAAAGCGGCGGCACAGCCTGCGCAGGTGCAGTCTGCGGCGGCAGAGGAGGCTAAACAATGAAAAGTACGAAACTGGTTTTAAAAATCGGCATAAACGTATTCGCACTGCTGTTTTTGCTTGTCAGCGTTGTGTTTTACATCGCCAACGCATACATAGCGACTCTTAACGCGTTTTTCAACACCTCGTCGTATAAGAAAGTGGAAGTCGAAGACGGCGAGTGGGTGGACAGCGAATACTATAAATCGTCCTTTGTCACGTCAACGGGAAACTACAACGACGAATCTCTGTACGACTACGATTTGCGTGTGGCGGAACAGATAATGAGCGAAGGCTCCGTTTTATTGTGGAACGAAAACAACGCGCTTCCGCTTGCGGAAGGTTCGTCCGTCAGCCTGTTCGGCAATTCGTCCGTGAATATGGTGTATACGGGTTCGGGCTCGGGCTCCATAAGCATAGCCAAGGCTGTGAATATGAAAACGGCAATGGAACAGCACGACTTCAAAGTCAACGACACGCTGTGGAACTTCTATGATACGGGCGCAGGCAGTAAGCGCGCTGGCTACGGCATAACGCAGGCGGGCGGCGGCGATATGTCGGGCTATACGATGAATGTAAAAGAAGCGCCGAAAAGCCTGATAGAAGGCAATTCTATGCTGGAAAGTTCGTTTGCAATATACGGCGACGCGGCTATATTTATGTACGGCAGAAGCGGCGGCGAAGGCAAAGACATTCTGGCAACGGGCAACCCCGACACTCTGGACGGCAACTACCTGCAATTCACGCAGACCGAGCTGGACCTTCTGGACTATATGATAGCGCAGAAAAAAGCCGGCGTTTTCAAGAAAGTAATACTCTTGATAAACTCGGCAAACGCCGTGCAAATGGATAAAGTTTGCGCGTTCAAAGACGACGCCGTCACAAAGGGCGGCATAGACGCCTGTATGTGGGTGGGGCAGCCGGGCGCGGGCGGAACTCCGGGCATAGCCAAACTGCTGTGCGGCAGGTCCAATCCGTCGGGACGCCTTGTCGATACTTATGTATACGACAATATGTCCTCTCCTGCAATGGTGAACTTCTACTCCAAGCCGTGGGGCAACGTGTCGCAGCATTCCGACCTCGGCGGCACGCAGAGAACTTCTATGGTATACGGCGAAGGCATTTACGTCGGATATAAATATTACGAAACGAGATACGAAGACGTCGTTTTGGGTCAGGGCAACGCAGGCGACTATAAGTACGAAGAACAGGTCGCATACCCGTTCGGATACGGAATGTCCTATTTGAGCTATAAATTCAGCGACTTCGGCGTGGAAAAGAACAAGGACGGCAACTATGACGTAACCGTCACCGTAACCAATACGGGCGGCACGGCGGGACGCCACGTCGCGCAGGTCTACCTGCAAAAACCGTATACGCAGTACGATATAGAAAACGGCATTGAAAAGGCTTCGGCGGAGCTTGTCGGCTATGCCAAGACGGGCATACTCGCGGCAAACGGCGGAAGCCAGACGCTGACAATCACGGTGGACCACAACGACTTCAAGTGCTATGACACCGAGGGTTACGAAACTTATATCCGCGAAGCGGGCGACTACTATCTCACCGTTGCCGAAGACGCTCACAATGCGGTCAATAACATTCTCGAAAAGAAAAGCGAGAAAGGCATTGCTATGGATAAGAGCAAAATGGTCGGAAGCGGCGACAAACAGTTCGTCGAAGTGATAAACTTTGCGGAAACCGACACGACGAGTTATGCGACTTCGCAGTGGACGGGCGCAAAAATCACCAACCAATTCGACTTTGCGGACGTAAACCGCAATCCCGACGCGGACGGTCAGAAAGTCACATACCTTTCCAGAAACGACTGGACGGGAACCTACCCGAAAAGCTATTTCGTACTCAATCTCACCGATAAGATGAAAGAGCATATCGCCTATAAGCGCGACCTTGCCGAAACCAAAGCCGACGCCGACGCATTCTATGCAAAGCACGGCGAGATAAAGTACAATCAACCCAATAATATGACCCTTGTCAATCTTCGCGACCTGCCTTACGACGCACCCGAATGGGATTTGCTTCTGGACCAGATGAGCTGGGAAGAGCAGGCGCTCATCTGCGCGAGAGCATATCACGCAACCGAAGGCGCTACCAGCATAAGTATGCCGGACACGAAGATAGAAAACGGACCGCTCGGCGTATCCGTCACGTTCTCCACGCTGAACGCAAGGGGAGCAATGGGCTGGCCGTGCGCACCCATTCGCGGCGCGACGTTCAATACGCCGCTCAACGAACTTATGGGTAAGATGTTTGGCGAAGACCTTCTTCACAGCAACGTGAACGGCTGCTTGGGCTACGGCTTAAATATGCACCGCACGCCGTACGGAGCGAGAAACTTCGAGTATTATTCGGAAGACAGCTTCCTTTCGGGAGAGACCTGCAAGTTTGAAACGATAGGCGCACAGAGCAAAGGCGCGATAATACAGGTCAAGCACTTTGTCGCCAACGACTTCGATACGGTCAGAAACGGCACAAGCACCTGGATGAACGAACAGGCAATGAGAGAGATATACCTTTCGCCGTATGAAACCGAGTTCTGCGAGGGCGGCGCGGTTTCCACAATGGTTTCCACCGCGCGTATCGGCAACGAATGGGCGGGCGGCAGCTACAACCTCTGCACGAAAGTATTGCGCGGAGAATGGGGCTTTAAAGGCTATGTAAGCTCGGACTACACCGCGCTCACTCGCCTTGACAATAACTCCTACATCGGCATACAGGCAGGCTGCGACACTTATGACGCGCCGCAGTTCAACGGAGAAAACCAGTACGGCGATGTGAAAAACGACCCCGTGTTTAAGTACTGCCTGCGTATTTCGACGAAGCGTATCGCTTGGGCGGTGGCAAACTCCAACGCTATGAACGGCTATACACAGTCGACCAGAAACGTCAAGGTACTGACCTGGTGGCAGAGCACTCTGCTCGGTGTGCAGATTTCCGCAGGCGTTATCGCACTCGGTCTTACGGGCGGTCTGGTATACATAACGATAATGGAAAAGAAGAAATCGAAGAAGGGGGATGTTGAAAATGCGTAAACATTTTAAAAAATCCGTAATAATGACAATAATTGCCTGCGCTCTCGTCGCGGCAGTCGCACTCGTCGGCTGCGGCGGCGCGCAGGGCGGCTCTGGAACCAATAAGCACGTTCCCGACCCCAAACCGCTCGGCGGCGAAAATATTCTGGACGACGGCGGCGCCATAAAAGACACGGGTTCCGTGTTCTCGCTTACGGGCGCAGAGTATGCCGAAGAGGCGGAACATAAGATATCTTTCCAAACGGATACCGATAAATACGAACTGTACGGCAGTCAGAAACTTTCTACTTGGAATAACAGCGATTCGCAGTTCGGACGCATACAGGTCACGAACGCGGCAAACGGCGCGATATTCAAGTTCGACTTCACGGGCGTGGAAGACACCTCGAACGTCGGTTGCGCGCTGAATCTGATTGCCTGCCGCGGCTCGGTGCTGTTCTCCGTGTCCGCAGATAAAGAGCATTGGATAGATATCGGATTCAATCAGCCCGACGGAATAAGGTGCGACGCAATGGTCAACAGTCTCGAAGAATTGAGCGGCAAAAAGGTAAAGGACAACAACTTGAAAAGAGCCTATTTCCTGCTCGGAGAATTTGTCGACGAAAGCAAAGTGCTGTATTTCAGGGCGAGCTTCAGCAAGAACTATTTTCAGGGAACCGATGCCGCAAATAACGGAATCGGCGCCGACTTGATTGATTACATCGCGTACTATGACAACATCAAATTAGTGGGAGAAGTTGTATGATGAAGAAAAAAACACTGTTCAGATTTCTGTGCGTAATGACGGCGCTCGTGCTGTCGATGTCCGCACTGACGCTCTCCGCCTGCGGGGGGGGGGACGCCTAAAGAGAAGATTTTGACGAAAATCGAAGTCTACAAAGAGCCTTTAAGGACGCAGTTCTATATAGGCGAAACTTTCGACAGAAGCGGTATGCGCGTGCTCGCGTATTACGCCGACGGCAGTGCGGAAATAGTCACAAATTGGACGTACGAGCCGACGGCGCCGCTCACAGAAGAAAACGATACTGTCACCGTGACTTACACGGAAAAAGACGTGACCAAGACCTGCACGCAGACAATATCGGTAAAACCCGAGCCGGCAAAGCCCGTGGGTATAAAAGTAGATACGCCGCCCGACAAAACCGAATATGTCGAAGGCGAGAAGTTCGACCCTGCGGGAATGAAAGTAAAATTGAAGATGAATGACGATTCTTTGGGACTCGAAGTCACCTCGGACGTTACTTATCAGCCTTTCGGCGCACTTACGACGGAAGACAAGGAAATCACGCTTTCCTATAAGTACGGCGAAGATACTTTCACGGAAAAAATTGCGATAACGGTCAAAGAAGGCGTTGCGACGATACCTTTCGGCGGCGGCACCTACCAAAAGGCGCACGACATAGTGCTCGGCGAAGACGAAACGTCATACGAACTGTCGGAAGGACTTAATCTGGTGAGCTGGAATTGCAACGGTACAATTGCAAATTCCCCGTTCAAGAGAGCACAAAGTGGGAAAGCCAATCAGTATGTCACGTTCACGCTTGACTTCTCTGGACTTACCGATAAATCGGAAATAGGCTTCTCGGCGAACCTGATAAAATCGAGACCCAATCCGCTGATTACCGTTTCGACCGACAAAGAGAATTGGGAACATATCGGTTTCCAAAACGGTTCTCCCAAACATCATTACAATTCAGACTTCAACGAGCAGGTGACTCATCTTCGCGGTAGAGCGGTCAGCGACCCCAACCTTCACAGAATGTACTGGTCTCTTTCCGACTATGCGGACGAAATCGGCGAAGACGGACTCGTTTATGTGCGGTTCGGCTTCACAAGCGAATACGTAAATACGCTTGCAAAACCCGAAGTGGGCGCGGACGTCATCGACGGTGTGACCTACTACGAGAAACTCACGTTTGACAATCTGGATAACCGCTATACGCTTACGCTCGGCGACGGCGTGTCGTTCGCTGGCGGCGGTAAGACAGCGACGCTTCGTCCCGGAAAGCCTATGCCCGAAGTCGTGTTCGACGATACGGGTATAGAGCCCGAAGGCATAACCTGGACGGATAATGCGGGAAAGACCTGGGCATACGGCGAATTCAAAATGCCCGAGCGCGACGTGACCGTGGATATGGTTTACAGCAACCAAAAATTCACACTGTCGCTCGGCGACGGTATGACTTTCGCAGGCGGCGGTAAAACGGCGCAGCTGCGTTATGAAGAAGAATTGCCCGAAATAACGTTCGAAAGCGGCGTGAACGCCGAGAAAGTATACCTTTTGGGCGACAACGGCAAGGTTTGGAGAGCCGTCGAATTCAAAATGCCCAATCAGGACGTCACTGTGTCCTATGTGACGGTAGTAAATCCTTATGTAAAACAAAATCATTATGATAAGGAGTTTATGACGGAAGAGGGACAGTATTTAATCGGTAACGGCGGATATGCCCAGCAGTCGGAGGGTGCTTCGGTGCCTAACAGCGGAAACGGCGAACTTGCGGCAATGTCGGACGGCAAACTTGCACAGCTGTATAAACTTCCGAATATGAAGGACGGCTACTCGTTCAGATTGCAGACCGGTCCGCAACGCAAGAAAAATACCGAATACACCTACGACATAGACTACACGTTCTATAATATGAGCGATAAAGAAATCACCGTAACCGTGTATCAGATAAACTCGGGTAAAGATACCACAGGTTGCGAGAACGGAACGGTGACGCTGGCGGCAGGCGAGAGCAAGACCGTCAATCTGCGTGATGTGGGATTTGGCAATGAAAATAAATTCTTGACCTACCTTGTATTCAACGGCGCGACCGCCGACGAATTCCCGATTGCTATACACTCATATTTTACGCCGAAACCCGTAACGGCGGCGTAAATCTCCTCCTTGACGGATATACCCGCACATTGTCGTGCGGGTATATTCTCTGTTTTTAAAAACACCGTTTGCCGTTTGTATCGGAATAAAAACGGCGATACTCAACATACTATTTTTGCCGTTGACAATCGGTGCAAAAGTATGTTACAATAAATCAAGCGCTTCGGAGAAAATAAATGATTATAAATATCGCGATAGTGGAAGATGAGCAGTCGGCTTGTAACAATCTGAAAAACCTGATTGCCGAATATGAGAAAAACAGCACGGACTTGGAATTGAAAGTCACGCATTTTCCCGATGCTCTCGAATTTGCTCAAAAAGAGTCTTTCGACTTCGATTTGATTTTTCTCGATATTCAAATGCCGAATATAAACGGTATGGACGTCGCCCGTGCGGTACGCAAAAAGAACGGCGACTTGATGATTGTGTTCGTGACCAATATGGCGCAGTACGCTCTGGAAAGTTACGAAGTGCACGCCTACGATTTCATATTAAAGCCCGTGGATTACGACAGCTTTTCGCTCAAATTCGAAAGGTGTATCAACAGCCTTAAACACAGGCTGGAAAAAAGGGAAATAGTGCTCGTCTCGGGCGGCAATAAACGAATTGTCGAAGTGGGCGACATAACTTATGTGGAAGTCATAAATCACAATGTCGTCGTACATCTGACGGACGGCGAGTTTCGTATGCGCGGAACAATGAAAAGTATGGAACAGCAGCTTCGCGGCTGTCACTTCGTATACTGCAACGCCTGTTACCTCGTAAATTTAAAATGGGTCAAGCAGTTGAAAGGCGATTACGTCGTCGTCGGAAAAGACGAGCTTCGCATAAGCCACCTGAAAAAACCCGCGTTTTTGCAGGAGTTCGCAAAGTATATAGGGGGTACGGTGTAATGCTTGCTTCCCTGATAGATATGACTATGATGGCGCTGGAAATACTTGCCGCGGAATTTGTGTTCGCAATGGTGCTTCCGCGTAAGAAAGTATTCTGGGCGCGTTTCATCGGTTCGACGATAATCTGTCTGGAAATAGTTTGGCTGATAATATTTCTGTACTGCCAAATCACAGACAGCTTTTTCGTATACGAAAGCGCGGCGTCGGCAGGGGAATCGGTGTTCAAATTCTTCTTCTTTGTGGCTGTGTTTCTTATTTCAATCGGCTGTATGGCTTTTTCGTATAAGGGCTCTATATGGGTGATACTGTTTTACTGTTCGGGTGGATACGCGGCACAGCACATAGCCAAAAACATAGCGGGACTGATAAAGACGATACCCGACGTCAAGTATTTTGCGTCGAATAACGCTATGTGGTTTCCGTATGTGCTGGAAATCGCGGTGTGCGCCGTAATATATACTCTGCTGTATTTTCTCCTTCTGCGCGGCAAGGTAATGCCGAATTCGCAAAAGGGCATAAGACTCAAAGTGTCCGTATCTCTGATTGTCATACTTATATGTATCGGTTTGTCGCGCATAAGCGCGGACAACGCCGAAAGAAACAGCATAGCCGTTTTGGCCGAAAGCCTGTATGCGATAGTCGGGTGCGGACTCGTGCTTTTCATACTGTTTACGATAAACAAAAGCGACAAAATGGAAAGCGAAGTGGAAGTTATGACAGAGCTGTTGCATAGGGAAAAGGAGCAGTATAAGCTGTCCAAGGAGAATATAGAGCTGATAAATATAAAGTGCCACGACTTGAAACATCAGATAAGCGCGCTGAAACAGGACGCTTCGGAAGATAAAATAAGAGAGATAGAAGAAGCGGTTATGATATACGACGCGACCGTCAAAACGGGCAACGACGTGCTGGACGTAATACTTACGGAAAAGAGCCTTTACTGCGAAAAGAACGGCATAAAACTGACCTGCGTCGTGGACGCGCACGGACTGACTTTTATGGACAATATGGATATATATTCGCTGTTCGGCAACGCTCTGTCCAACGCGATAGAGCAGGCGAGCAGGATACAGTCGCCGACGCGCCGCGTCGTGACATTGAACGTGCAGACGCAGGGCAGCTTCCTTTCCATACATATAGAGAACTATTACGACGGCGAATTGACTTTCGAAAACGGCTTGCCCGTAACCGAGGGCGATAAAAAATACCACGGCTTCGGAATGAAAAGTATGGACTACATAGCCAAAAACTACGGCGGACAGATGAGCATAACGGCAGTGGGTGGGAAGTTTAGGCTTGATTTCGTTTTCCCCCTCTCCTGACGGCACATTCATCGCAAAATACATCGTTAAACATCGCATTTGCTCGGGGCGAGTACGTCAAAGTACACGCCCTTTCGCAAATGCTCGTTTGCCTTGTCTTTTGCGCGACTGTGCCGTCAGTCTGACGGCATATAAACTTCGCATTTCGGCGTCAGCCTTCGCGTTTTCTCGGTCAC
>CAOJOK010000025.1 GCA_948440265.1 uncultured Clostridia bacterium | reverse complement strand
AACTCCCCGTCGAAAAACCTTGTTTTCCTTGTCTTTCTCGCGTCTCTGCCGTCAGTCTGACAGGCATATAAACTTCGCATTTCGGCGTCAAGCGGCACATTTTCTCGGGTCACGTACAGGAAGTACGCTCCCGCTCGAAAATGCTTGCTTTCCTTGAACTGCTCGTTTCTCTGCCGTCAAGGCTTTCGTACTTTTCACGCGCTATTATTGTGCCATTTCGACCCATTCTCTCCAATGTCATTTCGACCGAAGCATACGAAGTATGCGAAGCGGAGAAATCCCCTGCTGACAGGCATATAAACTTCGCATTTCATCGTCAGCCTTCGCGTTTTCTCGGTCACGTACGAGAAGTACGCTCCCGTCGAAAGCCGCTCGGACTTCCTTGAACTGCTCGTTTCTCTGCCGTTAGGGCTTTCGTATTCTGCACGCTCTTTCTTTTAAGCACTCTTAAAATCATTGCTTTTCTCAAATTCCCGTTTTTCGCCGCAGGACAATCCGCGCCCTTCACGCGCACACTTCTCATTTTCTAACCCGTAAAATAAAAAAGGACAGGGTCTTTAAAGAGCCTGTCTTTTTTTATTGTCCGATTTAAGTTACTTCACGGACTTTGCGCACGCTTTCGCGGACTTCGCGCTCATCGACTTTGCGCTTGTAGCGGAAGACTTTGCACTTGCGGCGGATTTCGCCGAAGAAGTTCTGCCGCTTGCCGATTTGGCGTTCGTCGTCTTTGCGCTTGCGCCCGAAGTTTTAGCGTTCGTGCTCTGCGCCGAAGCGGTCTTCGCACCCGTCGTCTTTGCACTCGTCGCCTTTGCGCTTGTGCTCTTGCAAGTGCTCGCGCTTTTGCAGTTGCTTGCGGACTTCGTGCTTGCGGACTTCGAAGAAGTCTTTGCGCCCGTCGTCTTTGCGCTTGCGGTCTTTACACTCGTCGACTTCGTGCTTGCGCTCTTTGCGGAGTTTTTGCTGTCAGCCATACTTTGTCTCTCCTTATTATAGTAGTTTACAAGCGGATATGTACCGTTTGCAACAGTAGTATTGCCCGATTGTCCTGTTTTTTATACCGCTTCGAGACATAAAAAAAGCTCGGAAATTATTTCCGAGCCGATTGCTTGAAATTGCGCTTTTCAGCAGAGCTTTTTGTATACGAGATAACCCGAAAGTCCGTCGGCGGAAGACACCGTAACCGAGCGTGTCAGACACTTTTCCATAACGGCGTTGACGATGGCAAGACCGGGCTTTATGACGCTTGCACGGCTCTCCACTGCGGGGAACCTGCGCCGTATGTCGTCGGCGGACAGGGGAGAGAGCAGCTGCGTCAAATCGGAAAGCATATTCTTCGTAAGCTCGAAACCGTGTACGGCTTCGGGGAAAAAGCCCTGAAAATCGCCGGCTATGGTGGCAAGCGAAGCAAACGCGCCGCTCGTGCCGACCGCTCTTTTAAGCGACCTGTACGGAAGCTCTTTAAGCATATATCGCGCCGCTTCCGTGTGATTGGCAAAGTCCTGACCGAACATATCGACAAGCGACAGCGCCCCTATGCCATAGCTCTGCTTGCTCGGTTCGCCGTTTTCTATGCAGACAATCTCCGTGCTTGCGCCGCCGATATCAATCGTGCAGTCGAGGTCGGGGAATGCGCCCACCGCGCCGAGATAGGAGCAGAACGCTTCCGTCGCGCCGTCTATGATGTCCACGTCAATGCCCGTCGCACCCTTGATTTTATTTATGAGATAGCTCTTGTTGAAGCTGGAACGCACGGCTTCCGTCGCGTAAATGACAACGCCTTGCGGCTTGAAAGTGAGCGCCTCGTTGTAAAGCTCCACCACCGCGGCATAAGCTCTGTCCATAGCTTCCAAAAGCAGAAAGCCGTCCTTTCGCCCCTTTGCCAGCTGACATACAACGGTGTTTCTGTGTCCCAAAACACTGCCGTTCGGTGCGAGCAGTTTGACGGAATTGCTTCCTATATTGATAACGGCGTGTCTTATGTTCATTTAATCGTTTTCCTTATTTCGCTACGAAAGCGATTTCGTCCTTGCCAATCATACCCAGATATTCGCGCGCATAGGCGTCCACATATTCGTCCGTCTTGCGGTAGGCAAGTTCGTCGTCGCTCTCTTGAATTATCTGTTCGGCTCTTTCCAGCTCGGCTATAAGCTGTGCCTTGCGGCTGTTAAGCGTAGCCATTTTCACGAGATTGGTTATGAGCGCGGTCAAGAGTATGACGAAAAAAATCGCCGCAAAGACCGTTATCATAACGATTTTTCTGTTGTGCCTGACTTCATCCGTCACCGTATCATACCTCCGAAAAGACAGTGAATTTCCATCTTTTTAAGTATACCACATTGCGCCGCGCTTTCGCAAGCGTTTCAAATACGGCGCGCGCACAAAATTTTCTACACCTTTCGACTTTTTTTATATTCAAATGCTTGACATACGCCGCTTATGCGTATATACTTATGTAAGTTTACTTATAGTAAACAAAAAGTTTACTATAAGTAAACAAGAAAAGCGGAGAAGACGGCTATGGAGATAGGGTCGAAGATAAGAGATTTAAGACTGAAAAACAGATTGACGCAGGAAGAGCTTGCCGACAGGTGCGAGCTGACGAAAGGCTATATCAGTCAGTTGGAGAACGACCAGAACAGCCCGTCGATAGTGGCGCTGACCGACATACTTGCCGCGCTCGGGAGCAGTCTGAAAGAGTTTTTCGGCGAAGACGTGGCAGAGCCGATTGCCTACTGCGAAGACGATTATTTCGTCAAGGACGGCGGCGGCTGCATAACGAAGTGGCTGGTGCCGACGGCGCAGAAGAACGCTATGGAGCCGATAGTGCTGACGCTTTCGCCGTCCTGCGCGACGGACAGAGATATGCCGCACGAGGGCGAAGAATTCGGATATGTATTGAGCGGAAGCGTGTGGCTGACTGTGGGCAAGGAAACGGCAAAACTCAAAACGGGCGAGAGCTTCTATTTTAGAAGCGACAGGGCGCACTTTCTGGAAAACCGCTCGAAAGAGCAGGCGAGAGTGCTGTGGGTGACCTGTCCGCCCAACTTTTAAGAAAGAAACCGATTGCAGGTAAACGGCAGAGTATTTTTCCGATTGGGAGATTGAAAAAAGAATGAACAACGAAATCAAGACGGGCGAACCCCAAAGACAAAAATTCGATAAGATAATCGAAGTCAGAAACGTGACCAAGGTTTTCGACGACGTGACCGTCGTGGACGACGTGAATCTGTCCATAAAGCGCGGCGAATTTATCACTCTGCTCGGTCCGAGCGGCTGCGGCAAAACTACGCTGCTGCGTATGATAGCGGGCTTCGAAGCCCCCACGTCGGGAGCTATCTTTCTGGAAGGACAGGACGTCACCGAACTGCCGCCGCACAAACGCCCGATAAACACCGTATTTCAGAAGTACGCGCTTTTTCCGCATCTGAACGTCTATAAAAACGTCGCGTTCGGACTCAAACTCAAAAGACTGCCGAACGGCTATAAGATGAAGAAAAACGGCGAGTATAAGCTGGATAAGCACGGCAATAAGATAGAAGTATACCGCAAACTCACCAAAGCGGAAATGGACGAAAAGATAACGCGCGCTTTGAAACTTGTGGGTCTGGAAGCGTACGGACACCGCGACGTGACTTCGCTTTCGGGCGGACAGCAGCAGCGCGTGGCGATAGCGCGCGCACTCGTGTGCGAACCGAAAGTGCTGCTGCTCGACGAACCGCTCGGCGCGCTCGACTTGAAAATGCGCAAGGATATGCAGATAGAGCTTATGGATATGCACAAGCGGCTCGGCATAACCTTCGTGTACGTCACTCACGACCAGGAAGAAGCTCTGACAATGAGCGACAACGTCGTCGTCATAAAGGACGGCGTAATTCAGCAGTACGGCAGTCCGAAAAAGATATACGACGAGCCGAAGAACGCGTTTGTGGCGAGCTTTATCGGCGAGAGCAATATTCTGTCGGGCACGATGAAATCGGACTTCAACGTCAATTTCTGCGGCGCAGACTTCAAGTGTCTGGACAAGGGCTTCAATAAGAACGAAAAAGTCGACCTTGTGGTGCGCCCCGAAGACATAGCGATAGAGTCGGGAGAAAAGGGCAAGCTGGTCGGAGAAGTCACGCAGTCGATTTTCAAGGGCACTTACTATGAAATGAACGTGCTCGTGGGCGATTACGAGTTTACCGTGCAGAACACCGTGGAACATAAGGTCGGGGAAAAAGTCGGCTTGTCGATAGAGCCCAACGGCATACACATAATGAAAAAACTGCTGACCCAAAACGAATACATAACGGAAGTCAGCGGCGAAAACACCGTGGCTATCTGCGGCGGCAACTTCGAGTTCGTCAATAACGAAGGCTTTAATAAGGGCGATAAAGTGGTCGCGGAAGTGGACTTCGACAAGGTGGAGCTCACCGACGACGAGTCGGACGGCACCGTGGGCGGCAACGTCGCGCAGACGCTGTATAAGGGCAGTTACTATCAGGTTCAAGTCTACACCGACGACGACGACGATATATTCGTCGATACCGCCGACGAGTGGGATATAGACGACAGAGTGGGCATAGTCATACCGCCCGAAGCCATAAGGGTGCGCGCGTTCGTCGAAGAAAAGGAAGAAGAAAAGGAAGACGAAAGGGAAGAAGAAAAGGAGACGCAAAATGACGGGGATTAAAAAATTCAGACTCAAACGCTCGTACTTTTCCTTTCCGTATGCGGTTTTAAGCGTGCTGTTCGTCATACTGCCGCTGCTCATAACGGCGTTTTACGCGTTCACGCGCGACGGCAGTTTTTCGTTTGCCAACTTCGTGAAATTCTTCACCACGCCCAATACGCTGAAAGTTCTGCTGTACTCGCTCGGCATAGCCGCTCTCGTGACGGTCATATGCCTGCTTTTGGCATATCCTCTTGCAATGATGCTTGCCGACTCCAAAATAAACAGGTCGGCGGTGACGGTAATGCTTTTCATAATGCCGATGTGGATAAACTCTCTGCTTCGGACGTATGCAATGAAAAACGTGTTCCAGCTCATCGGAATGACGAACGCATACGCCGCCGTGATAATCGGTCTTGTGTACGACTTTTTCCCGTTTATGCTGCTGCCGCTGTACTCCGTACTGTCCAATATGGATAAGTCGTATATGGAAGCGGCAAACGACTTGGGTTGCGGCGCGGTGCAGTCCTTTTTCAAAGTCCGACTGCCGCTGTCTCTGCCGGGCATAATGAGCGGCGTGCTTATGGTGTTTATGCCCACGGTGTCCACGTTCGCGATAAGCGACATTTTGGGCGATACGTCCACGTATATGTTCGGAAACATAATAAACGACTGGTTCACGGCAAGCGGCGGAAGCGGCTGGAATATCGGCTCGGCATACTCTCTGATACTGCTCGCGCTCATAGGCATAACGATGTTCATAGCCAATAAGGCGACGGGCGGCAAGGCAAGCGCGGCAGGAGCGGCGCAGGCGGGAGGCGGACTGTTATGAGCAAGGTAAAAAAAGCACTCTGCAAGGCGTTCATATATCTTATGCTCGCCCTGATATATCTGCCCATACTCGTGCTGGTAGTGTATTCCTTCACGACAAGCAAGTCTATAGGCGTGTGGAACGGCTTCACGCTGTCGCTGTACGCCGACGTGTTCACCGACGCCGAGATGATGGGCGCGGTGGGAAACTCTCTGATAGTCGCGCTCGTGTCGTCTCTGCTTGCCACGCTCATAGGCACGCTGGCGGCGGTCGGCATATTCTATACGCGCTCGAAGTGGTATAAGACCCTGCTCAATCTGACGTCGCAGGTGACTATGGTCAACGCCGACATAGTTACGGGCGTATCGTTTATGATGCTGTTTTTGGTGTTCGGACTCATACCCAAGGGCTATCTCACGCTGATAATTTCGCACACTATGATAACGGTGCCTTATGTGATTATGAACGTAATGCCGCGCCTGTCACAGCTCAATCCCAACCTGTACGAAGCGGGACTGGACTTGGGCGCGTCGCCCGTGCGCACGTTCTTTACGGTACTTCTGCCGCAGCTCGTGCCGGCAATGATATCGGGCTTTGCGCTTGCGTTCACGCTGTCGCTGGACGACTTCGTAATAACCAAGTTCGTAAACGGCGACGTCTCCACTATATCCACATACCTGTATAATAAGATAGCCAAAAAGGGCGTAATGCCGCAGCTGCGCGCGCTGTCCGCCCTGATATTCATAGCCATTCTTGCGGTGCTCGTCGCCGTCAATATCTTCTCGCACAGAAAGCGCGTGAAGGAAGGGGGTCGCAAATAATGAGAATAATGAGAAAGAGCATAAGCAAGCTTCTGATTGCCGTGCTTGCTCTCGCCGCGCTGTGTTGCGCGTTCACGGGCTGTACGGGCAGGGAACAGGTGCTCAAAATATACAATTGGGGCGAGTATATGGACCCCGAAGTTTATCAGGGCTTCGAAGAATGGTATTTAAAGGAAAAGGGCAAAAAAATCAAGGTCAAGTATAAGGAGTTCGACACCAACGAGTCTATGTATACCGAAATATCCGTCAATAAGGCGGACTATGATTTGGTGTGTCCGTCCGACTATATGGTGGAAAGAATGAGAAACGCCGGACTTCTCAAACCGCTGAACAAGAAGATAATCCTTGGACTTGAAAAAGAGAAAGAGAACGACGTAACGGAGAAAGAACTTTACGAAATGGAGAAAGACCTGTATTACGACGGACTTTGGGATATGGTGGACACGTCCGTAGACCCGGGACTTAAATACTCCGTGCCGTATGTGTGGGGCACGTTCGGAATAATGTACGATACCGAAAAAGTGGACGAGAGCGACAGAGCCGACTTCGACAGTTGGGAAGCTATGTTTTCGGAAAAGTACAAGAAAAAAATACTTATGAAAAACTCCGTGCGCGACGCTTATTCGATTGCGAGAATATACGACAGCGCCGAGCTTTTAAGCGAAAAGTCAAACGGCTTCACCGACTATAACGACGAGTATAAAAAGGCGCTCGACGCGATATTCACACTGCCGGGCACCGACGAAGAAATGCGCGCAAACATAAACGCGGCGTATAAGACGCTCGTAAAGCAGAAGTCCGTGCTTCTGCGCTATGAAGTGGACGACGGCAAGGACGATATGATAAACCCCGACAGCGAACCCAAGTTCGGCTTTTTCTGGTCGTGCGACGCAGGCTATGCTATGGAGGAGAGCAATACGCTGTTCTACACCGTGCCCAAAGAAGGCGCAAACGTCTGGGTGGACAGCTTCGTAATTCCGAAGTACGCGAGAAACGAAGAGGCGGCAAACTGCTTTTTGCAATATCTCTGCGAAAAAGAGGTCGCCGAAAAGAATATGGATTGGCTCGGCTCGTCGATAGCAGTCAAAGAAGCAATGCTTTCCAAAAAAGAACAGCTCGAAGCCGACGACGGCACGGACGAAGAAAGCCTGTTTTTCGACGCGCCCGACGGCTTCAAGGAAATGTATCTCGAAATGGTTTTTCCGCCCGACGAAGTTCTGCGCCGCTGTGCCATAATGCGCGATTTCGGGAAGTTTAATTTTGAGCTGGACGGGATGTGGATAGACGTCAAAACCGCCTGACGGCACATTCATCGCAAAATACGGCGTTAAACATCGCATTTGCTCGGGGCGAGTACGCAAAGTACACGCCCTTTCGCAAATGCTCGTTTGCCTTGTCTTTTGCGCGACTGTGCCGTCAGGACACTCTGTACTTTTCACGCACTCTCTTTCTGCACGCGCTTTCCTTGTCATTTATCTATTTATTTAATGTCATTTCGACCGAAGCGCGCCTTTCTTTTTCCAATGTCATTTCGACCGAAGCGCGCCTTATAGCGCGCGAAGCGGAGAAATCCCCTGCAATAGAACGAGCACAAACTCTTTCGCAAATGCCTTCCTTTTCCCACTGTCATTTCGCCCGAAAATGCCGTTCCTTTTTTCCCACCGTCCTTTCGCCCGACATAAAAACCCTTTGCCGCAGGGGGCGGCATTTTTTTTCGGGGGGGGCGGCATTATTCGACAAGGGGCGCCGTGCGATTGACAAGGTGTAAAAAAAAGCGTATAATCTATGGGTATGAAATACGATGCTGTTGTAGTGGGAACGGGACACGCAGGCATAGAAGCCGCGCTTGCCCTTGCGCGCACGGGGTTCAAGACCGTGGCTTTAAGCATATCGTTGGATAACGTCGGCTATCTTGCCTGCAATCCGAGCATAGGCGGCACGGCGAAAGGACATCTTGTTCGGGAAATAGACGCGCTCGGCGGCGAAATGGGCAGGGCGGCGGATAAAACGCTGACCCAACTGCGTATGCTGAACCGCTCCAAAGGTCCGGCGGTGCAGAGCCTGCGCGCGCAGGTGGACAAATACCGCTACCACGAATATATGAAAAGCGTGCTGGAAAATCAGAAGAATCTGACCCTTCGGCAGGGCGAAGTTGAAGAAATACTGACGGACGGCGACAGAGTAATCGGAGTGCGAACCGCCGTCGGTCTGACTTATTATGCGGACGTGGTAGTGCTTGCCTGCGGCGTATATCTTCAATCGGACATAATAATCGGCAGCCGAATTCAGAAAAAGGGACCTGCGTGCTTTACGAGAGCGGAAGGGCTGTCCGCCGCTCTGGAAAAAATCGGCATAGGTCTGCGCCGATTCAAGACGGGCACGCCTGCGAGAATAGATATGCGCACGGTGGACTTCGACAAGCTCGAAGTGCAGTACGGCGAAAACGATATATACTCCTTTTCGGAGTTGAGCGGCAAGGTCAAAGCCGATAAAACGGTGTGCTGGCTGGGGTATACCAACGAAAGAACGCACGAGATAATACGCGAAAATTTGAAGTCGAGCCCCAAATATTCCGGACTTATCCACGGCGTCGGCGCGCGGTACTGCCCGTCGATAGAAGACAAGATAGTGCGCTTTGCCGATAAAAACCGCCACCAGTTCTTTCTCGAACCCGAAGGCGGCTGCACGAACGAAGGCTATGTGCAGGGGCTTTCCACGGGCCTGCCTGCGGACATACAGCTTATGATGTACCGCTCGATATCGGGCTTCGAAAACGTGGAGATAATGCGCGACGCCTATGCGATAGAGTACGACTGCATAGACCCGCTCACGCTCAAACCCACTCTGGAACACAAAAGATATAAGGGGCTGTATTTTGCAGGGCAGATAAACGGCACGTCGGGCTATGAAGAAGCCGCGGCGCAGGGACTGCTCGCAGGACTGAACGCGTCGCTGGCAATGAGAAATCTGCCGCCGCTGAAAGTCACGCGCGACAACTCCTATATCGGCGTTATGGCGGACGACCTCGTGACGCGCGGCGCGGACGAGCCGTACAGAATGATGACTTCGCGCGCGGAATTCCGCTTATCGCTTCGGCAGGACAACGCCGATTTGCGCTTGACTCGAGAGGGAATAAGGGCAGGGCTGGTCTGCGCCAAGAGAAAGAAGAAGTATCTCAAAAAACTTGCCGACATAAAAAGGGCGGAAGAAGTATGCCGCGCCGTACTGCCGCAGGAAAAGGTAAACGCGCTCTTGAAAGACGCGGGGGAAACGCCGTCCGACGTCGGGATGACCGCGCTCGCGCTGTTCAAGAGAAGCGGCGTAACACTGGAAAAATTCAACGAACATTTCGATATACTCAAAGACGTGTCGCGCTCGGCGGCAACCGACGTGTATGTCGGCGCGCGCTATGAAGGGTACTTGAAGCGGCAGGAAAGACTGCGCTCGGAAAGCGCGCGGTGCGAAAATATGCCGCTTGACTTCGACGACTACACCGCCGTAGACGGTCTGCGGCTGGAAGCCCGAGAAAAACTGAACAAAATCCGCCCGACCTCCATAGGGCAGGCGTCGAGAATAGCAGGCGTCACTCCTGCGGATGTTAATGTGTTAATACTTGCTATGGCAAAAAAACACTCCTGACGGCACATTCATCGCAAAATACATCGTTAAACATCGCATTTGCTCGGG
>CAOJOK010000024.1 GCA_948440265.1 uncultured Clostridia bacterium | reverse complement strand
TTCCTTCCTGACGGCATATAAACTTCGCATTTCGGCGTCAGCCTTCGCGTTTTCTTGGTCACGTACACAAAGTACGCTCCCGTCGAAAACGCTCGGACTTCCTTGAACTGCTCGTTTCTCTGCCGTCAGGACACTCCGCACTCTGCACGCGCTAATTGCTTGCAATTTCCGCGCACCTTCTTTAATGTCGGTTTTCGACCCATTCTTTCCCAATGTCATTTCGACCGAAGCGTGCTTTTGCACGCGAAGCGGAGAAATCCCCTGCATCAAAGCGATTACAAACTCCTACTCTAAAATACTCTCCGTCTTAAACCGCTTGCCGCACCGCGCACGCAAGCCCTTTCAAAACCCAAACAAAAAAGACCCTGCGCACGCAAGGTCTTTTGCTTTTTTGCAATGTTATTCGGTCATACCGAGCGCGGTTTTAATCTCGTTGCTGACCGCAATCGGCTGTGTCGAGCCTATGTCGCGCAACGTGAATTTCATTTCCTTTTTAGACGGTTTTGCGCTTGCCGTCATCTTGCTGTAATACGACAGCACAATTTCCGCAACCGAATTGTTCGAAACTTTTATGCTTATCGAGAACGGGCAATTTGCCGTATCATTGTCTACAATGATGTAATTTGCGCCCAACTCGTTTGCCTTGAATATGGCAGTCAATTCGGAAACCGTATTGCTGTCGAGAGCGTCGTCGCTGCTTACCGTATAAACCGATTCGCTTGTGCTTTTAAACAGGGCGACGTCCAATTCGAAAATCAAATCCAAACGCGGACTTCTAATCCATTTCGGGGTTGTTATAGAGCTGCTTGCCGTTTTATACTGCACGAAACTTGACTGTTTTGTATTAGGATTTACATACACATAGTTGTCGCCTGCGGCATTGGCAAAATAGTATAGATTGCCGTTGCGTGTGAAAGTGACGGGAGTGGTGCTACTGTCGTCTATCGTCACATTCGTATAGTCCTTTTCAAATATCTCTGCAAAAGTCAGCGTCGCCGACTGCTTCGGATTGACCGTAACCGTCGCCGTTTCGCTGTGGCTTGCGCCGTTCCAGTCGGTGTAGGTAAGCGTGAGCGTGTAAGTGCCGACGGCGGCAGGGGTGGAGACGTCCAGCGTCGAAAAGTCAATCATATCTTCGCTGACGGCAATCGTTCTGCCGTCCGCTTTGATTGTGAACAGCGCGAGCAAATCGGCTTTTTCCATTGCGTCGCCCTCTGTGTACGTCTTGTCCTTTTTGGTTATCACGACTTCCGCGGCAGGCAGAGCGCTCGGCTTTTCTATCTGCGTAGTGCCGATAGCGGTAAACGTCTGCGTGAAAGTGATTACGCTCTCCACAGTCGAGTTGGCAAGCTCGCCGCCGATAGCCGCTATTTTGCCGTCCTTGACCTCCATATAGAAACTTCTGTAAAGATTCTGCATAGTCCCGAATATGCAGTATTCGATTGCGACCAGACTTTCGTCATAGGCGACGTATCTGCCGTTTTTGTAGGCAAAGTCCTCCGCCGAAAGCTGATTTGTATTCATAGAAAGCACAATGCCTTCGAAACTGCCGAGACTGCTCTTTGCCCAGTTGCCGTCGTTGTCCCTGTAATATCCGGCAAGCAACGCGCCCGAATCGTCGTAAACGATATATCTTTCGGGGTCGATAACGCTCTTCGGCTCGGTCACGTTGTGCGCCGCCGTCTTTGTGCGCTTGTATGTAATTGTGTACGCCGTTTCCGTCTTGTCCTCGACTTCGACAACCCTGCGCACCGAAGTATAGTTCGTATAGTCGGCGTTCAACGCTTGCGTGAGCGCAAGATTCAAATCGCTTTGGCTCAACCATTTTGCCGTAAGCACGAGGTCCGCAGTTACGGGCGCGGAAAAGTCGTATTTTGCCGAACCGTTATACCAGCCGTCGAAGATATAGCCGCTTCTTTCGGGGTCTTTTGGCTGGACCGCCGCATTGCCGTAAATAACCTTTTTCACGTCGTCGGGTAAGCCTTCCGACTTGAATGTGACCGAAAGCTCTTCAACTTTCCAGGCGGCGACAAGCGTAATATCCTGCGTGACGGGCGTGTCGAAAGAGTAGGGGACTCCGTTCAATTGCCAGCCGTCGAAAGTATATCCGACTTTTTCGGGGTCATTTTTCGGCTTTACCGCCTTTTTGCCCTCCGAAACGGTTTGGCTCTCAATCGTTCCCCCCCCCGCACAGTCGAACGAGACGGTATACGTCTTGCCGCAGGCGGCGAAAGAAACAACGCCGAGCGCGAGTATGCAGGAAAGTATGACTGCAAGCACTCTGTTCTTCTTCATAAATATGTACCTCCTTTAAGGCGACCGCAAAACTTCAAACGGCAAACTCCTGCCGATAGGTCAAACGGCTTTTTCGTATTATACCATAAGGCCGATACTTTCGTCAAGTAAATCGATAAATTCGGCAGCCGTTGTTTTCACAAAACGGTTGCTTATTTTCGCCGTCGGTAGTATAATATAGGAATTAAAAAGCACGGAGGTCGAAAGCGCGGTGTATAAGATTGCGAAGTTCATAGTGGAAAAGCGCATACTGTTTTTCATACTGTTCGCCGCACTCATAGTGTACGCGATTTTCGGCATACCCAAAGTCGGCATAGAATACTCCATAACGTCCTATCTTCCCAAAGACACGGACACCGCCAAGGCTCTGGAAATAATGGACGACGAGTTCGTGACTTACGGTATGACGAAGATAATGATTCGAAACATAACGTACGAAAAAGCCGAACAGCTCTATGAAGAAATAAAGGAATACGACGGCGTAAAGAGCTTCGTATTTAACGACAGCTCCGATTACTATAAGGACTCCTGCGCGCTGTTCAATATCACGTTCGAGGGCGGAAGCGAAGACGAGATTTCGCGCACGGCGTTCGAAAGGATAAAGATGAGATTAAGCGGCTTCGATTTCTGCGTGCCCGCACCGCTGTACGAAAGTTTCGCCGACGAGCTGGCGCGCGATATGATAATCATTCTTGCGATAGCGGCGGCGGTAATCGCGCTCGTGCTTATGCTGACAAGCAAGAGCTTCGCCGAAATACTCGTGTTCCCGATAGTATTCGTCGTTGCCGCGCTTCTCAATATGGGCACAAACTATTGGCTCGGCAAAATATCTTTCGTGTCCAACTCCGTCTGCATAGTCCTGCAACTTGCGCTTGCGATAGACTATGCCATAATCCTGTGCCATAGGTTCACGGAAGAAAAGGAAAAGAACCCGGGGAACGCAAGCGAAGCAATGACGCTTGCGCTTGCCAAGTCCATACCCGAAATATCGTCCAGCTCGCTTACCACCGTATCGGGACTTGTCGCGCTGATGTTTATGCAGCTTCGTCTGGGCTATGACCTCGGCATAGTGCTGGCAAAGAGTATCGTCTGTTCGCTTTTGACGGTGTTTCTGCTTATGCCGGGACTGCTTATGGTGTTCAGTAAACTTATGGACAAGTCGCGCCACCGTAGCTTTATCCCGAAAATAAACTTCTGGGGCAAGGGCGTGGTGAAACTGCGCTATGTACTGTTGCCCGTGTTCGTCGCGCTGTTTGCAGCGTCGGCGGTGTTCTCGCAGAAGCTTACATACGTCTATTCGGAAAACGCGATAGACACGCCGCGCCCGACCGATACTATGACGGCGGTGCGGCAGACGCAGGAAGTTTTCGGGTACGACAATATGTTCGTCATACTCGTGCCGAAAGGCGACTATGAAAAGGAACGCCTCGTGCTGGACACGGTCGAAGAAGAAGAAATGATTTCTTCCGCGCTCGGCATCGCAGGCATAGAGATAAAGGACGGCTACTATCTCTCCGACAGCATAACCTACCGAGACCTTTCCGAAATGCTGGACATATCCGATACGGCGGCGCAGAACGTAATGCGGCTGTACGCAGTCGCAAACGGCGACTATTTCGCCGTAAGCGCGGATAAGCTGGAAGATTACAGCGTGACGATTATAGAGCTTTTGGACTTTATGTTCGACCACGACGAATATCTGCCGTTGGACGGCGAACAGAAAGAACAGTTCGACGAGCTCAAAACCACGCTTAAAGACGGCGAAGCCCAACTGATAGGAGATAGGTATACCAGACTGATATTCAATATAGACGGCGCCGTGGAAAGCGCGGAAACCTTCGCGCTGATAGAACGCCTGATACCCAAAGTAAAGGAGATTTACCCCGACAGTATCTTTGCGGGGGAGAGTATGAGCGCGTACGATTTAAACGAGTCGTTCGTTTCCGACAATCTGATAATAAGCCTGCTGACGATAGCGTTCATATTCCTGATACTGATGTTCACGTTCCGCTCCTGGGGCATACCCATAGTGCTCGTGGCGGTCATTCAGGGCGCCATATTCGTGAACTTCGCAGTCCCCGTGCTTATGGGGTCCAACCTGTTCTTCTTCGTGTACCTGATAGGAAGCGCGATACAGATGGGCGCGACGATAGACTATGCAATTGTCATAACCAACCGTTACCGCTCTCTGCGCGACGAAGGATTGGATAGAAAAGCGGCGGTCACCGAAACTCTGTCGCAGAGCTTCCCGACCATATTCACGTCGGGTTCGATAATGTCCGTCGCGGCGTTTTTGATAGGCTTCATATCTGGCGAACCGCTGATTGCTTCGATAGGTATGTGTCTGGGGCGCGGCACGCTGATTTCCGTGCTGTGCGTTATGACGGCTCTGCCCGCGCTTTTGTACCTTTTGGATAAACCGCTCGGCAAGACGGTTTTCAAAAAGCGCAAGAAAAAGGAAAAGCTCAAAAAACAGACGGTGTGGGCGCGCGCGCTTGCGTCGCTGGACGCCATTCGCAAAAACCTGTCGCCTGCCGCGTCGGGCGCGGAACTGCCGCCGCAGACGGAAACGGAGCAAAAGCCGCCCGACGAAACAAAAACGGATGAAAGCGTAAATACCGAAAGCGAGGTGAACGGCGATGAAAAATAAAAAGAATATAATTGCGGCAATACTTACTCTCGTGCTGGCGGTGACTTCGGTCGGCACGCTCGGAACGGTATTTGCGCTGAACGAAACGTACTATATCTGTTACGAGAGCGATAATTACCGCGTCCGTCCCGGCAACAGTCTGAAAAAGGACGGCGACCGCTACACCGTGTCGCCGTATCTGACAAGGGGCGATAGGTTCCAGATAAGCGACGGCAAAGGCGCTATGTGGGGCGACGAAAAGGGACAGCCGCTCGTCATAACCGAAAGCGGCACGCATAGATACACCGTAACTTTTTCGCCGACCGATAAACTTTCGGGCGATTGCAACGTGCTCGTCACCGACTATGCGCCCGACGAGTTCGAACTTCTGTCGGACGGAACGCCGCTCGGCAAAATGACCTATCTTCGCGCCAATGCGGCAAGGGAAGAATACTATTTCTATGCCGAGCTTAACGGCGGAGAAACCGTAACCGTGCGCGGCAAAAACGGCGATTACGGAGAGAGCGGTCTCGGCGGCGGCGGAATAAGCGTCGCGGCGGCAGGCAAATACCGCTTTTCATTCACTGCCGACGACGAAAACCTTTTCGACGACGATAAGTATATCGCGTTCGAAGAGTACCCCGAACTTTACCTGCTCTGCGAAGCCAACGGCTGGCAGAAAGACGAAAACTACCTGTTGGAGCGCGACGAGTCCGTCGTGGTCAGACAGTATAAGGCAGGCATAGACGTGCCGCAAAAGGACTTCGATTTGAAATATTCGGTGCTGGACGCCTTCGACGGCGAACAGTATAAGCCGTCGTCAAACGGTAAGATAACGGTCAAGGATAAGGGCGAATACGAAGTGCTGTACAGCCCCGACGTGATTTATTCGGCAAGCGGCGACGAGAGATTTCACACGACGGTGAGACGGACGGAAAAGTTTTACGACGGCTGGTTCGTGCTCGGCGACTTCAACGGCTTCGAGTTCATAGAAAGCGACGACTTCGCAGACAGGTACGAGCTTAAAAAGAACGACGAAGAAACGACGTACGACGAGTATACGCTGAACATAACGGTGACGCAGAGTATGCTGGACGAGTTCGGCGGCAGAACGGAGTTTTACATAACTGACGGCGCCGCGATATACCGTAAGCCTAACGGCGGCAATATAGGCATAGAAGATTCGGGCGAATACAAACTGACTTTTTCGCCCGACCACGATTACGGCAGGGGATACCGATACCGCTATGAAAAGGTGGCGCAGGAAGCCGTAAAAGAAACCGTGATTATAAAAAGCACGGCGCAGTTTACGGAGTTTCTGGCAAACTGCACAAGCCCCGAATACTCTTTGAATAAGACGTTCCAGCTCAACTGCGACGTGGATTTAAGCGGCGTGAAATACAGCCCCGCATTGATTTTCGCAGGCACTTTCGACGGTCTTTACAGGACGGTCAAGGGCGTGCAGAACAGCGACGAAAACAACGCCTATCTTTTCCGCGAAATAACTGCGGACGGGTGCTTGAAACGCGCGTCGTTCGAAGTCCGTCTTACGGGCAAGAACGAAAATACCGCGCTTGTAGGCACAAATAACGGCGTTATAGAGCAAATCACGGTCGGCGGCAAGGTCAAGGGCGAAGGATACGTCGCCGCAATCGCCGCGGTAAACTCGTCGGCGGCAACCGTGCGCGAAAGCGCAAGCAACGCCGAAATAAGCGGCGTTATGAACGTCGGCGGCATAGTCGGCTTCAACGCGGGGAACATAATAAACTGCGAAAACAACGGCGGCGTAAACACCGTCGCTCTGCCTGCTTCGGACGCGGCTTCTATGCTCAACGTCGGCGGCGTGGCGGGCTATTGCACGGGCAATATAACGGGCAGTAAAAACACCGCGGCGGTCGGCAGCCGTCAGGGCAGATACATAGGCGGCATAACCGGCCTTGCAGGCGGCGGACTTATGTCCAATACCAACGACGGAAAAATAAGCGGCGAGAGATATGTCGGCGGCATAGTCGGATATTACGGCAGATTCTCCGACAACGGCGAAAGCGGCGGCATAGGCGACTATCTGACGGGCGGCAAGTTCGAGGAGTGGCTGGATAAATATTTCGGCTCGGACAGCGGCTCGTTCGAGGAGAGCGCGGACAACGGCGTGCACGAGCTGTATTACAATATAAACGTCGGCGAAGTGCAGTCGGACGGCTATTCGGGCGGTATCGCAGGTCACGCAGGCGCAATAAGCCTGAAAATAGAAGGGTGCGTTTCCACGGGCGGAATAAGCTCACGCGGCAGCCACTCTGGCGGAATAATCGGCGAACTCAAAGAAGGCAGTTTAAACGGCTGTATGAGCGGCGGCGAGATAACGGCGACGAGAGAATATGTCGGCGGCATAGTCGGCGAAGCAAGCGGCAGCGTGAAAAACTGTCTGTCGTCGGCGTATGCGGACGGCGGCGGATACGTCGGCGGCATAGTAGGAAAAACGACGGGAACGGTTTCGGGCTGCCTGTCGAATGCGTTTGTCGAAACGTCGGGCGACGGCTTGCATATCGGTATGATTGCAGGCGGCGCCGACGTAAACAAATGCTCGTATAACTATTATCTCAAAGAGAATTTCGGCGTCGGCGGCATAAACGGCGTGAGCTACGGCGCGCAGAACGATTACGCGGCGGAAAGCCTGATTGAAGAAAAGATTATGTGCGAGGGTATGCTGTCGGCGGAACTTACGGGGCTGGACGGCGGAGAGTGGCTGGCAGGGGAGAGCGAACCGCGCTTCCCGACGCCGCGCACGCTTTTAGAAACCAAAGAGCCGGAGCTGTATTCCGATAAGGCGCAGTTTGCCGACTCTCTGAAAAACGTGACGGAAAAGCTGACGGCGCTTTCCGATAACGGCGGAAAAGCCGCCGTGAACGTAGTGTTCTACACTTACGACTTCGACGCCGAAGAATATACGCGCGCCGCGCTGTATCGTATAAAAAAGGGCGACGGCATAGAAAAGGGCGATATTCCGCCGCTCGAAGAAGACGAAAGATATTTCACGCGGTGGGACAGAACGGACTTTACCTGTTTCGAAACGGATACGCAGATATTCGAAAAGTTCGATAAGGCAGTCACGACCGTCGCTTCCGACGATTCCGATAAACCGCTTGTCTTGGTGGAAGGCAAATTCTATGACGGCACCAAGGTCGTATTGCAGAGAAACGGCGAGTACATTTCGGTCAAACTTATGTACGGCGACAGGGAAATAAGCTATGACGAAATAACCGTCAAATACTATGTCGGCGAAAACGAAAAGTGCGGCATAAAGCTCGTCTGCGGCGGCGATATAATTTCCGCCGATACCGAGAGAAACGGGCAGTATTTGAAGTTTACTTTAAAAGACGGCTGGGCTTTCGCCGTAGACGGCAGTTCCGCCAATCTCACGGCGCTGTGGATAACGCTTGCCGCACTCGGCGGCGCAGTCATAACCGCCGTGCCGTTTGTGACTGTAATCGCCGTCCGCCGCAGAAAATCCGCAAAAAAATCTTCTTGATTTTACTTGACATCTCGTAACCGAAGTGCTATACTGTGTCTATCATACAGACACAGTTGCATTGCGCTGTGAAAGGAGAGAGTTATGACGGGCGGCGAGAGCGCGGCTTTAAAGGTGGAGAACCTTTGCAAGGACTATAAAAAGTTCAAACTCGAAAACGTGAGCTTCGTCCTTCCGAAAGGCTATATAATGGGCTTTGTCGGCAGAAACGGAGC
Organism: uncultured Clostridia bacterium; assembly: GCA_948440265.1. Taxonomy (GTDB): domain Bacteria; phylum Bacillota; class Clostridia; order Christensenellales; family Pumilibacteraceae; genus MGBC157735. The sequence goes on along the minus strand of CAOJOK010000024.1, from coordinate 1,811 downwards.
GGGCAAGAGTACGACGCTGAACTGCATAATGCGGTCGGTCATTCCCGACGGCGGCAAAGTGACGGTGTACGGCAGGGATATGGAGCAAAACGAAATCGCGGTAAAAAACGATATTGCTTTTTCGGCAGGCGCACTTCAAAGCTTCCGCAGGGTCAGGGGCGACGAGATTGCCGAGGTTTACGGAATGTTTTATCCGACCTTCGATTTCGATAAATACGAAAGCCTGAAAAAACGCTTTTCGCTGGACGGCTCGAAGCGTATGAAAGAGATGTCGGCAGGTATGCGCGTAAAGTTTTCCGTCGCTCTTGCAATGAGCCACGACGCGCGCCTGTACATTTTCGACGAGCCGACAAGCGGCTTGGACCCCGTGTCGCGCGACGAAATGCTGGACCTGTTTGCGGAGATAGTGGAAGACGGCGAAAAGAGCGTGCTGTTCTCCACGCATATAACAAGCGATTTGGATAAGATTGCCGACTATCTTACGGTCATAGACAACGGCAGGATAATCGCCAGCGGCGTCAAAGACGAGATTTTGGATTCGCACGCGCTTATAAGCGGCGGGGAGATAAGCGAAGAAGTGGAGAAGAAAGCCGTCGCATACAAAAAGACTCCGCTCAACTTCACCGCTCTCGTGAAAAGGAGCGACTTGCCGATAGCGGCGGCGGAAACGGTTTCCCGTCCCGATATAGAACAGCTCTTGATTTACTATGCAAAGGCAGGGGGTGACAGGATATGAGAACGGCTTTCAAACTTGCAAGGGCGCATTTCAAACTCGATTTCCCGAAGCCTATGCTGATTATGCTCTTGATGAGCGTGACAATGCTTGCGCCGAACTATCCGCGTATAGTGGTTATTATGTTTTTCATAATGATGATGGGTTCGCTGTTAAGCGTGGTAAGAGAAACGCGCTCGGAAGATATGTTTTTGACGCTTCCGATAAGGCGCAGGGACGTCGTCGGCGGACAGACGGTATATATCGTCTGCATACAGACCTTATACCTGCTGTGCTGCACGGTAACGTCGGTCGTGTCGATGTTCATACCTTTCTTCGGAAAGACGATTGCGACGTATCAGCCGGGAATTTTGGCAAATGTGGCGTTCTTCGGCATATCGCTTGCGGTGTACGGCGCGTTCAATCTGGTGTTCTTGCCGTTGTATTACCGCAAGGGAAGCAACGTGAGCGCGGCGTCGCTGACAATCGCCTGTCTTGTGGGCATACTTGTCGCAATATTGACGTACGGCATATTCGAAACGCTGGCGCAGACCGTGCCGCCGATAGGCAAAATACTGCTTAATTTCGACGTCGAAACACTGCCGTGGCAGTTCCTGTTTTTGATAGGCGGAGCGGCGCTCTATGCCGCATTGACCTTTTTCGGCACACGCCTTGCGGAAAAGAGATATATGCGCGGCAACTGAAAATAAAGCAAAAGAGGATAGAATTTGAAGATAGTCGTGGACGTAAACAGCGCAGAGCCGCTGAACGAACAAATCAGAACTCAAATAATACGCCGAATATCGGACGGCAGCATAAAAGCCAACGAATGTCTGCCGTCCATTCGCTTTGTTGCCAAGACTTTGCGCGTGGGCGTGATAACCGTCAAAACGGCATACGAAAAGCTGGAAGAAGACGGATATATATACACCGTCGCAGGCAAGGGCTGTTTCGTCAGCGAAACCGCCGCAGACTCTGTGGGCAAAAAGACCGACCTTGTCCTGTCCCGCTTAAAGCCCGTCGTCGAATACGCACGCGCTTTGGGTGTGAGTAGGGAGGAGGTAATTGGTTTGATAACCTCCCTCTACCGCTGACGGCA
>CAOJOK010000023.1 GCA_948440265.1 uncultured Clostridia bacterium | reverse complement strand
TCCCCGTCGAAAAACCTTGTTTTCCTTGTCTTTCTCGCGTCTATGCCGTCAGGACACTCCGCACTCTGTACTCGCTTTCCTTGTCATTTCTCTAATTTCCACTGTCATTTCGACCGAAGCACACGCAGTGTGCGAAGCGGAGAAATCCCCTGCATCAAAGCGATTGCAAACTTTACGCGCAAAGAGGAAAACAACCTTACAATACAATTAAAGAAAATAATAATCGAGAAGGAGATTTTATTATTATGAGAAAGCCTATAATTGCAGGCAACTGGAAGATGAACAACACGAAAGCCGAAGCGGAAACGCTCATCAAAGAGCTCATACCGCTTGTCAAAGGCGCCGAAGCCGAAGTGGTCATTTGCGTGCCGTACACGGTAATCGAAACGGCGGCGCGTTTGTGTAAAGGCACGAATATCAAAGTCGGTGCGGAGAACATTGCCTGGGCGGACAAGGGCGCGTTCACGGGCGAAGTCAGCGCGGCAATGCTCAAAGAAGTCGGCGCGCAGTACGTCATAATCGGTCACAGCGAACGCCGTCAGTATTTCGGCGAAACGGACGAGAGCGTGAACAAGCGCACCGTGCAGGCGTTGAAAAACGGATTTACGCCCATAATCTGCGTCGGCGAAACGCTGTCGGAAAGAGAGAGCGGCGTGACGGAAACGGTATGCAAACGCCAGATAGAAGGCGCGTATGCGGGCATATCCGCCGAAGACGCGAAAAAGACGGTGGTGGCATACGAACCCGTTTGGGCGATAGGCACGGGCAAGACCGCAACGGGCGAGCAGGCTCAGGAAACGATTGCCTACATCAGAAGCGTGTTAAACGGATTGTACGGCGGCGTGTCGGAGAGTATCCGCATACAGTACGGCGGAAGTATGAACCCTTCCAACGTAAAAGAGCTTATGGCAAAGAAGGACATAGACGGCGGACTGATAGGCGGCGCCAGCTTGAAAGCCGCGGACTTTTCCAAAGTCGTGAATTACAAGTAGGGGTTAAATCATAAGATATATGTACGGGCGTTGTTTATATGGAGAGGTAAAGGAGGGTTGAAATATGAAAACGGACGCAATCATAATTATGGACGGCTTCGGCTACCGTAAAGAAGAAAAGGGCAATGCGATACGCTTGCAGGGTACGCCGTATATCGACGGACTGATGGAAAAATATCCGAATACGTTGATAGAAGCTTCGGGCAGAGCAGTGGGACTTCCTGCCGGTCAGATGGGAAACAGCGAAGTCGGTCACTTGAATCTCGGCGCAGGCAGAGTGGTCTATCAGGACATAACGATGATAGACAAGGCGATAGAAGACGGCGACTTTTTCGAAAACAAAGCGTTTAAGGCGGCTGTTGAAAGCGCAAATCAAAGCGGCGGCGCGCTTCATCTCGTCGGACTTCTGTCCGACGGCGGCGTGCACAGCAGCAACGAACATCTGTACGCGCTGTTGAAGCTTGCGAAAAATAACGGACTGAAAGAGGTCTATGTGCACTGCATAACCGACGGCAGAGACGTGCCGCCCGATTCTGCGGAACGCTATATCGCCCGCCTCGAAGAAAAGATAAAAGAGATAGGCACGGGCAAGATTGCCACGATAGTCGGCAGATACTATTATATGGATAGGGATAAGCGCTGGGACAGAGTCAAAATCGGCTATGACTGCGTGTTCGCCGGCGTCGGTTCGCGCTATACCAATGCCGCGGCAGGGATAAAGGCGTCCTATGCGGCAGGCGTGCTGGACGAGTTCGTAAGACCGACTGTCATCGGCGACTATAAGGGCGTGCGAAGCGGCGATTCGATTATATTCTATAATTTCCGAAGCGACCGCGCGCGCGAAATTTCCCGCGCGGCGATAGAGCCCGATTTCGACGAGTTCGAAAGGGAAGGCGGATATAAGGAAGTGTTCTATGTCGGAATGACGCAGTACGACGCGACGTTCAAAAATATCCACACCGCGTTTCCGCCCAAAGAGATAAAGAATACGCTCGGCGAATGGCTGGCGACTTGTGGTAAAACGCAGACGCGCGTTGCCGAAACGGAAAAGTACGCGCACGTCACATTCTTTTTCAACGGCGGCGTGGAACCCCCGAATAAGAACGAACAGCGCATACTCGTGCCGTCCCCGAAAGTGGCGACTTACGACTTGAAGCCGGAAATGAGCGCGGCGGAAGTCACCGAAAAAGCGCTCGAAGCGATAGGCAAAACCGACGTTTTGATAATGAACTTCGCAAACTGCGATATGGTCGGTCATACGGGTGTATTGAGCGCGGCGGAAAAAGCCGTCGGCGCGGTGGACGCCTGCGTGAAAAAAGTGGTGGAAGCCGTGAAAGCGACGGGCGGAACGGCGCTCGTGACCGCCGACCACGGCAATGCCGAGCTTATGCAGTTCGACGACGGTTCGCCCTGCACGTCGCACAGCACGAACCCCGTGCCGTTCATTGTGGCAGGCGATAAATATATAGGCAAAACCCTTCGCGAAGGCGGCGCGCTCTGCGACGTGGCTCCCACGCTTTTGGAAGTAATGGGCGTAAAACAGCCGAGCGAAATGGAAGGCAAGAGCCTGATAGTAAAATAAGATTATATACAAGCGCAAGAACCCCGTCTTTTCAAAGCGAGGTTCTTTCTTATTTGCGGCTTATGTTGTTTTACCGACGCGTTATGTCAAAATTTGACGTTGCTCTTATGAGTATGGTATAATGAAAATACAGGGAGGGTTTTATGTTATCCGTAGCCATTGTCGAAGACGACAGTAAGTATTCCGAATTATTGTGTCGCTATCTCGACCGTTTCGCGCAAGAGAACGGCGAAAAATTCAAGACGGATGTTTTCGACGACGGCTTGAAGTTTCTTATGGCTTGCGGAAACGGCGGCGGCTATAACATTATATTTATGGATATAGAAATGCCCAATCTCGACGGACTGAAAACTTCACGCAAACTGCGTGCGGTGGACAAGAATGCGTCGCTGATATTTGTAACCAATATGGCAAAGCACGCGGTAAGCGGTTATGAAGTGGACGCATTGGACTTTATGATAAAGCCGGTCGAATACTTTAATTTCTCGTTGAAGCTGGAAAAGGCGATTAGAATACAGAAAAAACTGGCGCAGGACGTAATAATGATAAACGGTTCGGACGGATTCGTAAAACAAAAAATCTCCGAATTGTACTATGTGGAAAGCAGTCTGCATTTTGTGATATATCACACGGAAAGAGGACAGATAAAGTCCCGCGCTTCTATGAAAGATACCGAAAAGAAACTTTGCGCAATGAATTTTGCCAGATGCTCGAACGCCTATCTTGTCAATTTGGCGTGCGTCGATAGAGTAAAGGGCGACACGGTGTATCTTGCGGAAGGGAAAACGCTTGCCATAAGCCGCTCAAAAAAGAAACAGTTTATGGACGCGCTTGCCGTGTATTACGGAGGCGGATTGTGATAACGTTTTTCTTTCAGCTTGTAATACCGGTGGCGCTTATGTTCTTTCGCTTTCAAAAGCGACGGTATTTCGTGTTGCGCGTAATAGGCTTCGGACTATTGTTTTTCGGGCTGTCCGCACTGTTTTACTCGCCGACGGCGATACCGTTTCTGCCTCCGCAGGTCGGCTATTTTTTATATTATCTTCTGGGATACGTCTTTGCTTTTTTATACGCATATCTGTGTTTCGATATTCCTGCGTCCAACGTGCTGTTTTTCTGTCTGGCGTCTTTTCTGGTTCAAAATCTCGCGCATCATATATTCGAATTGATAATGCGCATAATAGGCGTGGCGGCAGGCAGCGAATACGACAGAATAGAATGGCTGTCGATACTGACGGCGGTATATGCGGTCATATACGCAATTTACTTTTTTGTCTATATCCGCAGGCTGCAGCCGGAAGACTTTCTCAATTTGCAAAAGACTTCCACGCTTGCCGTGGCGGGAGCATTTTTGCTTGTAATGGTCGTGCTCGGAATTTTTGTTCGGCACATAAGGACGGATTTGTTTTCCGCGGCGATAATCGCGATAGGATATGAACTGTACTCCATAATTCTCGATTTTCTGATAATAGGCTTGCAGTTCGGCGTTTTCCGCAACAGCCGCCTGCGCGAAAGCAATACGGAGCTGGAGCGGCGTCTGGAACGCGAAGCGCAATATTACGATACGGCAAAGGCTAATATGGACTTGATAAATATCAAGTGCCACGACCTGAAACACCAGATTGCCGCGCTCGCGACGATGAGCGACGAATCGGAGAGAAAGAGCAGCATAGACGAACTCAAACAGGCGATTATGATTTACGACGGCATAGCCAAAACGGGCAATGACGCGCTGGACTGCCTTTTGACGGAAAAGGGTCTATACTGTCAGCACAGCGGCATAACGTTTTCATATATTGCGGACGGAGCAGGATTAAACGCAATGAAATACGGCGATATATATGCGCTGTTCGGAAATGCTTTGGACAATGCGTTCGAAAGCGTTATGCAATCCGATGAGCAAAATAAGAGAGTGGTTGCGTTGAAAGTATTCGAGCGCGGCGGACAAACTTGTATTCATATAGAAAACTATTGCGAAAAGCCGCCGAAATTATCCGACGGGCTGCCCGTGACTACCAAAAAAGGCGAAGGGCACGGATTCGGTATGAAAAGCATAAGATACATAGTCAAAAAATACGGCGGTAATTTTACCGTTCGGTTTGAGAACAATATATTTTCATTGGACATATTGTTACCTCTGTCATAAGGTTTCCTTATAAAAAACGGTCTGCTTTTAAAGCAGGCCGTTTTTCTTTTGTGCAGGTTATGTCGTTTTTTCGACGGGTTATGCCAAAAGCGGTGCTTTGTGGCGCTTGAAAAACGAGAAGTGCCGAAAAATACATAACGGTCGGAATAGGTGATAAAATAGCAATGAAATCGAAGGAGGCAGAAGATTGAAGCGTTGCGGTAAAATCGGAAAATCTACTGTATGGAAAATAATAGCCGTACTGTCTGCGCTGACGGTCGTGCTTTTTGCGTCCTGTTCTTCCTGCGCGGGCGGAAACTCCGAGGAATATTCCGCGGTAAATTGCAAACCTGTTCAAAACGCTTTGACGGGAAAGACGTTCTATTGGCTCGGGTCGTCTGTCACTTTGGGTATGGAAAGCGGAGAAGAAGCTGTTGCGGACTTCATCGCCGCGAGAAGCGGCGCGAAGTGTATAAAGGAAGCCGTAAGCGGAACGACCTTGATAGACGAGCCGTATAAAAAGTTTTTTAAGAGTTATGATTCTTATGTGACCCGACTGAAAAACACGTCGAAGTTCGATAAAGACGAAAAGGTGGACGCGTTTTTCTGTCAGATATCCACAAACGACGCAAAGTCCCGATTCGCCGCACAGCGCGGCGCCGTGACTGCGGCAGACGTTACCGATAAGGATAAGTTCGATGTAAAGACGAGTATCGGGGCAATGGAGTATATAATCGCTTATGTCGTCGAAACGTGGAACTGCCCCGTATATCTGTTTTCCAATGCTCGGTTCGACGATGAGGGCAAGCGCGCGAGCAAGGACCCGAAGGGTTCGGAATATGCCAAACTTGTGGAAGAAACGCAAGCCGTAGCCGATAAATGGAACGATATGGACGGAATAACGGTCAAGGTGATAGACTTGTTCAACGACGAACAATTCAATGCGATATCCGACGCCGATTACGATTTTTATATGCACGATGCCGTGCACCCTTATAAAGCGGGATATCTGAAGTGGTGGACGCCCGCATTCGAAAAAATACTGCTCGAAGATTTCGGCGGCCGAAAGGCATAGTCGCTTTCTTAAAAAATTTTAATTACCTTATAGGAGGTTAAGAGATGAAAATTACCAAAATCGGTAACCTTGCGCTGTGGCGCACTCTCTGTGCCGTGTTTGCGCTTCTGCTCATATTGGGCGTAGCAGGCGACGCGGTCACAAAAGAGTGGTCGGGGTACATAAACCCTATGCTCGGCGTATCGGGAACCAGAGTCGTGAACAACGATGACGAACAGGTCGATTCGATATATTACAAAAGCGAATTCGACAGCTACACCGCCGTGCGCGACAATGCGATTGCCGTAAGCAAGCAGACGCAGGCGGAAGGCACGGTGCTGATGACGAACAAGAACGGGGCGCTGCCTTTGAGCAAAGGCTCGAAAGTCACGTTCCTGTCGTATTCTTCGGTGGACGTGGCTCTCGGCGGAACGGGCAGCGGCGCGGCGTCCAAGGTTGGCGACAGAAAAATCGACCTGATAAAGGCGTGCGCGAACAAGCTTGAAGTCAATATGACTATGTATAATTTCTATAAGACCAAGCTTAACGAAAATCACCTTGCGAGCAACGGCGCGCTTACGAGAAAAGAAGGACGCGGTTTCGGCGGCAAATACGTCGTGCCCGAAATCAATGTTTCCGACTTTACCGAAGATGTCAAGGGCAGCTTTAATGATTATAAGGACGCGGCGATATTCGTGCTTACCCGCATAGGCGGCGAAGGCGCCGACCTGATAACGACAAGCGCGGTAACGTCCGATGCGTCCGGTAAATACCTGGCTCTGTCCGACAATGAAAAGAGCGTATTGCAGGCTATGAAAGACGGTCCGTTTAAAAAACGTATAGTGCTGGTAAACACGCTTAACGCTATGGAACTCGGCTTTTTGGACGAGTATAACATAGATGCCTGTTTGCAGATTGGCGGACCGGGCGAAGCGGGACTCGATGCCGTGGCGGATATTTTGGTGGGCATAACCAATCCGTCGGGCAAACTCATCGATACGTATGCGTACGATTCTTTCAGTTCTCCGGCAATGCAGAACTTCGGCAACTATCAATGGACGAATAAAGATTCTCTGAACAGCAGCACTTTGCAAACCTATCTCGTATATTCCGAAGGCATATACGTGGGGTATAAATATTATGAAACCCGTTATGAAGACGCGGTGCTGGGCAGAGGCTCGGCAACTTCCGATGCCGGCGTATATAATTCCGAAAACAATTGGAATTACGCGGAAGAAGTTCAGTTCCCGTTCGGATACGGATTGTCGTATTCCGCGTTTACGCAAACGCTGAACAGCGTGTCGGTGGACGAGAAGTCCAAAACGGCAACGGTGTCGGTAACCGTTGCGAATGCGGCAGACGGCGTTAAAGGTAAAGACGTAGTGGAAGTCTATGCGCAGGCTCCTTACACGGCAGGCGGCATAGAAAAGGCGGCAATACAGCTTGTCGGCTATGCCAAGACCGCCGATATCGAGCCGGGCAAAAGCGAGAACGTAGAAGTAAAGGTCAGTCTCAAAGACTTGGCGTCATACGACGAACACGGAGCGAAGACCTATGTTTTGGAAAAAGGCGACTATTATTTCGCGATAGGCAACGGCGCTCACGATGCGTTGAACAATGTGCTTAAAGCCAAAGGCGCGTCCGGTTTGAAGGAAAGCGGCGATGCGTCGAAGGCGCATAAGTGGACCAAAAACAATTTCAATGCCGACGAGTATATGCTTTCCGCAAGAAACAGAAAGGTTACAAATCAGTTTGAAGATGCCGACCTCAATTATTATATCAAAGATTCCGTCAAATACCTGTCCAGAAACGACTGGAAAGGAACTTGGCCGAAAGATATGAGCGGACTTGCGGCAACCGATGCGATGGTAAAAGAGCTTAACGGCTATGTCACCGACAATACCGCAAAATTGCCGTCGGCATATGAAAAGGGCGGTTCGGATACGTCGAAAATAACGACGGGCGCGCAATTCCAATATCCGCTCGTGACGCTTCGCGGCGCGGACTATGACGACCCTGCCTGGGAACAGCTTTTAAACCAGCTCACGGTCAACGACTTGCTCGAACTGTCCCGTCAGGGCAGACCGGGTGCGCCCGAAACGGTAACGCTTCCCGAGACCACGGCAATCGACGGACCGTCGGCGTGGACCAAGGGAACATATCTGGAAAAGTATGACGTCAAAGACAGCAAGGATAAAGTGTTTACGAAAGAAGCGTTTGTGGCGTACCCCGTCGAAGTGGTCATAGCCGCAACGTGGAACACTCCGCTTGCAGGCAAGATAGGCGAGTCGTTCGGTGAAGAAGGACTGTGGGGAGCAGGCGTCGGCTGGTACGGACCTGCGGCGAATATACATCGCACGCCGTACTCCGGCAGAAACTTCGAATACTTCTCGGAAGACGGATATATATCTGGCGTGCTGTGCGAAGCGGAAATGCAGGGAGCGCAGAGAAAAGGCGTAATACCGTACGTCAAGCACTTCTTCCTGAATGACCAGGAAACAAACCGAATAAGCGCGTGTACGTTCTCCAACGAGCAGGCAATCCGCGAAATCTATCTTCGCGCTTTCCAGCCGACTTTCGAAACCACGGGAGAAAACGACCCGTCGTGCAAGGGCGTTATGGGAGCGTTTAACCGCATCGGCTTGAAATGGACGGGACATCACAAGAAATTGTGGAAGAACGTAATGGAAGGCGAGTGGGGCTTCACGGGCAATATAACAACCGACTTCGGTCAGAACCCTACGGGTCTTATGGAACCTCAACTTGCGTATGAAGCGGGCACGACGATGTTCTGTACTTCGGGCAAGTCGTTTACGGACTATCTGAAAGACCTGGTGGAAAAGGACGAAAAACTTATGAGCAATATGCGCGAGTCGGCACATCGCACTCTGTATAATTTTGCGAACAGCTTTGCTATGAACGGCTTGACGTCCAATTCCAAGGTTATCAAGGTTATGACTTGGTATAACCAGGCATTCCTTGCAATCATAATAATTTCTGCGGTAATAACGGCGGCAAGCGCGGCTATGGTTGTTTTGCAGACGTTCTTCAAAAAGGAGGATTAAACAATGGAAGCGATAAAGAACTTTTTGAGTACGAAAAAAATCGGTTGGTACATCTCCGCGTCGTCCGCATTGCTGGCGATAATAACGCTCATCGTATATTGCGCCCGTGGCGGCAACGTATATTCGGGAATAAGCGGACTGGCGATAGCAATGCTCGTAGTGGGTATAGTCACCAATTTGGCGGTGCTTGTCAAGGACTTCGGCGTGGGGGCGTTCGTTCCGTTCGTATTCTATGCCGTCACGCTCGGCGTGCTTGCGAATACCGAAATGCTGTTTTTGTCCAATGTGCTTACCAATATAGACGGAAACTCTTTGGACGCCGCCTGGATTACCTTTGCGGTGACGCTCGTGCTCACAATCGGCACGGCTCTCGCGGCTTGCATAATGAATCTGGAAAAGAAAAAAGCATAAGCAAATTGCAATAAAACACGGTTTGCCTCGGTTGGCAAATGCGTAAAAAAAGCGCGGAAGACAGAAAAATCTTCCGCGCTTTTCAAATGCCGCCGTATAATATTATATGTCGGTTTCCATACCGTCGTATGCCGCCGTCATACCGTTTTTCTCGGCAAGCGCGGCAAGCTCGTCGTGCATAAGACTGCTGTTGTGCGAAAAGTGAGTGATGACGTAAACCGTCTTTTCGTGAACGAGCGCGTGCGCCTTCATTCTTTCGCGCTCCGCAATGTTGTCCAAAAGCCCCATATGCCGCTTCATCTGTCCGCCACCGCTGCCGTATGTGCAGTCGAAGCTGACAAAGTCGAAACGCGTCCCGCATTTTTCGAGATAGTCGTATACGCTCTCGTCCAACACTCCCGTGTCGTTCATTATAAGCGCCGTCTTGCCCTGCTTTTCAATCGAGTATAACAGACAGTCCTCGCCGACGGTGTGACGGGCGGGAAGTGCGGTCACTTTCATACCGCCCGTTTCGACGACGTCGTAAGGTTTAAGCGTGTGCAGACGGATACTCTCTTTCGCGGCGGGTTTAAGCTCGTCGCGCGTGTGTTCGATAAATTTATTTATGACTTTTTCGTTGCCGTAGAAATTGATTACGGGTCGGGTCATATTGTGCGCAAACGGCGCGCCGCGCATTGTCACGTCCTGCGGATAGCAGTGGTCCATATGCGCGTGAGTAATAAATACGTTTTCGATTGCGGACAGGTCTATGCCGTAAGTAAGCGCGTGCATATAGCTGTCCATCGGAAAGTCGATAAGGGTGTCGCCGTCTATCAAAATCTGATTGCGCGTGCGAATGTTTTTGCCGCCCTGCGCCCGCGCTTTTTCGCAGAGAGCGCATCGGCAGAAAATCGCGGGCATACCTTCCGCCGCAGCCGTACCGAGATATTTGATGACCATAAATCCACCTCCGTACTTTCCGTGCTTTCGCCGCACCGAAAATAACTCTTTCATTATATCATTTTTATGCGTAAATAGTCAACAATAGTTATACGGGGAAAATTTTCCGAAATAAATTCCTTTTTTTGCCCGAAAATCCGTATATGCGTATTCGACGGGTTTGGTGAAAATTTTTTAAAAAATTTGTGAAAAACTCTTGACTTTGTGTTTTCATTGTAGTATAATAATAAAGCTGTCCCAAATTTTCGGGGCAACAATGCGACCGGCGGTCGCATAAAACGGCACATTGACAACTGCATAATAAGAGAGAAACATTGAAACGAAAAAATAACGAGAAGAAAGTTAAAGCGAGAACGAGTAATAGCTAGAAGAAGAAAAAACACATAGCGAAATAAATCGTCGAGAGCGAAGAAGTTATAATCGAAGTAAATGTCTTGCAAAAGTAAGAGAACAAGGACTGAAACGAAAGTTTTTTTATTTCCGGAAGGAATCGTATATGAGAGTATACGAAGACTAAGCGAAAAAAGAGCGTACGGTGGATGCCTTGGCATCAAGCGCCGAAGAAGGACGTGACAAGCTGCGAAAAGCTACGGTGAGCTGCAAATGAGCGAAACCAGCCGTAGATATCCGAATGCGGGAACGCACCTATATGAGGATATAGGTATCGTCAAGTAAATACATAGCTTGACGAAGGGAACCTCGGGAACTGAAACATCTTAGTACCGAGAGGAAGAGAAAATAAAACAATGATTACCCCAGTAGTGGCGAGCGAAGAGGTAAGAGCCCAAACCGTATATAGAAATATGTGCGGGGTAAGGACTCACATAAAGCAAGAGCGAGCGTAGTTGAAGATTGCTGGAAAGCAGCGCAGAATAAGGTAAAAGCCCTGTAAGCGAAACGCGAGCGAAGCTGTGAGTATCCGGAGTACCATCGGACACGAGAAACCCGGTGGGAAGGCGGGAGGCCCATCTCCCAAGGCTAAATACGACTTGATGACCGATAGAGTATAGTACCGTGAGGGAAAGGTGAAAAGCACCCCGGGAGGGGAGTGAAAGAGAACCTGAAACCGTATGCTTACAAGCAGAGGGAGCAAAGCGACGAGAGAAATCTTGTCCGTGTGACCTCGTACTTTTTGTAGAACGGGCCGGCGAGTTACGATGCGTTGCGAGGTTAAGCGATGAAGTCGCGGAGCCGAAGCGAAAGCGAGTCTGAAACGGGCGAGTTAGTAGCGTGTCGTAGACCCGAAACCGGATGACCTAACCATGAGCAGGATGAAGCAGGAGTAAAATCCTGTGGAGGTCCGAACACACGCCTGTTGAAATAGTCGGTGATGACTTGTGGTTAGCGGAGAAATTCCAATCGAATCCGGATATAGCTGGTTCTCCTCGAAATAGCTTTAGGGCTAGCCTCAACCGAAGAGTATCGGGGGTAGAGCACTGAATGGGCTAGGGGCCTTCACGGGTTACCGAACCTTATCAAACTGCGAATACCGAATACTTATGGTTGGGAGTCAGACTGTGTGAGATAAGTTTCACAGTCGAAAGGGAAACAGCCCAGACCCACAGCTAAGGTCCCCAAGTACAGGTTAAGTGGAAAAGGATGTGCAATTGCCGAGACAACCAGGATGTTGGCTTAGAAGCAGCCACACATTCAAAGAGTGCGTAATAGCTCACTGGTCGAGTGATTGTGCGCCGAAGATTACCGGGG
>CAOJOK010000022.1 GCA_948440265.1 uncultured Clostridia bacterium | reverse complement strand
CAAGCGATAAAAAAATGGGCTTGTCTTAATCTGACAAGTCCATTGTAGAACAACAAATTTCATTTCATTTGATTGCATTTTCATTATTTTTTGCGTTTTTTCGATTTTTTGCTCCTTTTTTCGTTTTCAGTTATCCACAATTTACCATTTTGCCGCATACAAAAAACACCCGTCTGCGTTTAACGCAAACGGGCGTTTTGTTTTATTTCAAATCATTGTTACCGACCAAACATCTATGCTCGGTCAAACTTTTTGACCGCTATTGCTTTTTTTCTTTTCAAGAAGATACAGAACTATGGATACTATGAACATTGCGCAAACGAGACCGCCGATTACGTTGACGGAAATCACCACACCGTCCTTGACTTTGACCCAAGTCGGAGTGATACGCGTTATATTTATACTCGTGTTCGGGGCAAGTCCGTTAATGCGATTCCCTTGCACTGCAGAGTACATTATTCTGTGCGCCGACTCTCTCATAGCCCACGCTACCGCAGACGCGCCCTCTTTAGCAAATCCCAAGTGGTCGCCCAACCAGTTTCCGTCGGGAAAATCCTGACCGCAGAGTATGCCTGCCTTTATGCTCATATATCCATCCATATACCAATCGGTTATAGCACAGCCCTCAAGTCCCGCTTCATCGCGCAACCAAGTGGTAAGCAGTCCGTAACTGTGACCGCTCCAAACAGCGCCCACGCGCGCAAGACTGGTCATAACATTTCTTGCGCCGCCCACGCGTATCGCTATATCGTAAGGACGAAGATAGACTTCGCGAAGCGCCTGCTCGGTTATCCAAGACTCGTGAGGTATGGGGTCACAACGATTGGTTTCCTGCTCGTTGAGAACGATATGTTTGGTATATACATTCAAGCCTTTTTCGCGACAACCCAATGACATATATGCCGCGGTTATACCCGAAAGCACGCTGTCTTCGCTGAAACTTTCGCAAGCTCTGCCGTGAAGAGCGTTGCGGTGCAGATTGACCGTAAACGCATACACGCCGTTTATGCCCGACCACAGCGCCTCTTCCCCCATAGATATACCCACAGCTTTCATAAGCTCTTGGTTGAAGGTCGCCGCCGTCATAGACGGACAGGGATATCCTACAATATTATCATCCATATCGGGGTCGTTGTTGAGTTTGGCAAAGCCATTTGTTCCCATAGTATTGCCGTAAGTTCCGTAGCCTTCCTGCATAACTCCCGTCGGACCGTTGGGGTCGTAGGTCCCAGGATAGATAAATCCGGTTGCATCGTTTTTAGCCATTGCCGTGGAGCGCAGACCGTTCAGTACTATTCTCGCCGTCTGCTCCCAAGACAGCTGGTCAAGGCAGTCTTCCCACCGAGGGTCGTCATAAGCGATAAGCTCACCCGTTTCAGCATCCCGATGCATATCCTGCCACTGTATATCGTTCTTTTTATTATAGGTCGGGTACGGTCTGCCGTCGTCTTTGACTTCGTCGAGAGTGTACACTCTGTCCACACCGTTTTCATCTTTTTTCATTATTCCGCCGCCCTTATCGGTGGAGTGCTGTTCTGTTATCTTGGCAGAGCCGTTTATCCTCGCGTGCATATCGGCAGTATATTTGCCGTCTGCGCCAAGCGCGGGAAGCGTGCCCGTCCAGTCGTTACGCGAATAATATTTAATAGAATTGACTCCGTCATTCAAACGGTTTATATCCGCAAAATCAAATTGATTTTCTATTTGCGTTTCCTTGCCGCGCGTCATTATCTTGGCATAACGGGTTGCCGAAGCTTCGCTTTCCGTGTGCTTTATGACAAGCGTTTTGTCGCCGTTTTCGGTCATACCGTCATCTGTCGTGTATTCTTTTGCGGCAAGAATATTGTTGACCGCCTGATGTGAACCGTTACCGAGAGCGAAATAGTAATCACCGTCGTTAAGATAGTAAGTGCCTGCGCCATAAGCGTCGTACACGGCGAGATACCGTCCTTCCAGCCTTATTTCCACCACTTCGTCTTCGTCGGGTTTAAGCTTTTTGGTTTTGGCAAAGCCGACAAGTTCAACCGACGACACTTCGATATTATTGTCGATGTTATACTCATCATACGGTTTTTGCAAATACAGCTCGACCGCTTCCTTACCTGCCATTTTCCCGTTGTTCTTTACTTTAACGGTAAACACATATTCGTCCGTGTCGGAGTCGTACTCCATTTTAAAGTCGGAATAACCGAATGTCGTATATGACAAGCCGTATCCAAACGGATATTCGACATTTTTATAATAATCATAATCGCCTACGTTGGCGCGTTTCATAACGACATCTTCATAACGGGTTTCAGCGTAGCGATAGCCCAAGTATACGCCTTCCTGATAGACGACGTAAGGCAAAGCATCATTTGCGTGCTTAAAGTCACCGTAATTGGCTGTAGTCGGGTCGAATGCATTGTCGAGATACCAAGTATCGGGAAGTTTGCCCGACGGCGTTACGTGACCTGCAAGTATGTCACAAATTCCGTAAAGTCCGCTCGTGCCCGGCAAGCCCATCCATAATACCGCGTCGATACCATATGTATTCTTATCCAAAAAGTCCAAGTCTACCTGATTTGCCGTATTCAAAAGCAGTAAGATTTTAGAGAACGTACCTTTGTCTTTTTCCTTTTTCATTCCTTCGAGTACAGATTTCTCGTTGTCATCAAGACGCAGATACGACGGCGCAAGGTCAATCGACTCGCGTCCGCATCTGCTCAATACAAACACACCGACGTCCGCTTGTTCTGTCCTTGCCTGCTCATTTATAGCGCCCCACGGCATTTCGTCGATTGTAGCGACTTTGCCGTTTCCAACGGCATTCTTCCTGCCGTACTGTCCCCAGTTATTATTATAGTAATCGTAAAGCGTCTTATTGTATGTAAGCCCTGCCTCTTCCAATGCCTCGGAAAAATAAACCTTATCCTTTTCCACGAATGTGCTGACTATGGCGCCGCCACCGCCGCCGTACAGTGGTTGGACGGACGAAATCGAATACAAACTGACTTTACTTCCCTGCGCAAGCGGCAGGACGCCGTCGTTTTTAAGCAGCACCGCGCCTTCGCTTGCAGCTGCGTTGCAGATATTCAGCGACGCCGCTTTGACCTGTGCCACAGTATTGTAATCGCTTTTGAACACAATGTCGTCTTCCGAAAATTCAGATTCAGTTTCATATCCGCCAAATGCCATATTCGTGATAAACTCTTCCATATTCGTACATATAACGCCTACCACGTTTATAAATATCAATAAAACGGCGAATATATTGAACAGTATTTTGGATATAAAGAATAGTTTTTTCTTGTTGATTTCCATATTTACTCCTTGTCTCCGTCACCAACGGTGTTTGTCTTTTGCGCCTGACTGCGCATTTTTTCGGCTTGAAGCTTTGCTTTTTCCGCCCGTTGCTCCAATTGCAACGCCCTTACTCTGTTTTGTTCGGCTCGCTCCTCATACTGACGTGCTCGCGTCGCATACAGCGCAGCACGTTCTTCCCGCGTAAGCGGCTTGTGTACGGGCTTTTCTTTAACCTCGGGTTTCACCTGTTCTTTCGTCAGAACCTGCACCGCCGCAATTTCGTCCTCCTGCATTATGGCTGCGTCTGCTGTTTGTGTCCGAGATACAACGGTATCACCTGTTTGCATCTGCTCCGATTCGGTATTCTCGGCGGTTTTGACAACCATCGACGAATCGAGCAAATATGCCTTTTGCCTGGACTCGGACGCCTTTCTATTGTTTTTCTCCGCCATCCTTTCATATTTCTGCGCACGTTCAATATATGCCGCCGCACGTCGCTCTTTCGAACGCTTCACCAATCGCACCCATACAAAAATATTGGCAGCGACAGACAGTAACAAGAACAATGCGGCAAATACGAAAACATATTGCACCTCGGGGTCGGTAAATTTCAGTCCCGAAATAGCTTTGGAAAATATAAGCGAATATGCGGACATTATAAACATAGCAAGCCCCAGCACATTGCACATCGTCAGCAGTGCGGCGCCGATTCGGGCATCGAAATATGACGCCGCCACAAAAGCCACTGCGCCGACTATCATAAATACAAGCGTCCATACGGACTCATACCCCTTTATCCAAGTCGAGGCATATACAATGCCTATGACAAGCGACAAGACGGCAACCCCCAGCGCCACAAAAAATGCTATGTTTTTATTTTCGAAATATTTTTTTATAAAATTCATAATCTCTCCTTGCCGTTTACGACGGTATTACAAACGATATTGCCATAGCGAATATTATGGGTTTGGACGTGTCCACATCTTTAAACGTAAACTTGGTAAGCGCATTGCTGTTACTTCCTACGCCTGTAGGAAATGTTAAAGTAAGCGTTATCGACTCGCCCGCCTGCAACTCTACATTTTCACGCTTGGCTTCGGGTATGTCTGTCATTCCGCCGTTAATCTGACCGATATCGAATTTGAGCGTTTGCTCTCCCTCGTTTTTTATAGTTATATGAAAGACAATTCCGTCCACCGAAATACTTCTGCCGTCACTGTAATAAGGATATTGTCCGCGCATAACCACAGAATTAGAATTGGCATTGACGGTCAACTCGCGACCGAACAGCACGCTGTTTCCGTCCTGAGTGCGTACCGCTGTATTTTTTATGCTTGTGCTTGCGACACCTGACGTATTATTTATCGAAGCGGTATTGCTGCTTCCGAAAGGAATCATCGCCACACCCACAGGCGTATCGAAGTTTTTGACAGTCAAGTCGCTTTCGGGCATTACAAACGTGTCGCGATAATACAGTTCCAAAGTAGCGGCATTGTAGAACTTGTCGCCCAAGAGTGCTTTCGCCTCATCCGGTAACGGCTTGCCTGTCTTGATTTTAAAGTTATTGGCTTCTGTCCCGGTCGATATCGTAAGCGTCTTTATGTCGCCTTCATATTCTTTATATGATATAGCCATTGCAAATACTATAGGTTTAGAAATGTCAACATCTTTGAATATGAGTTTTGTAAGCGCATCCCAGTTAGTGCCCACATTATCGGGGAATGTAAACGTCAGGCTTATCGACTCGCCCGCCTGCAACTCTACATTTTCACGTTTGGCTTCGGGTATGTCTACCATTTCTTGATTTATCTGCCCGATGTCGAATTTAAGAGCTTGCTCGCCCTGGTTTTGCATCGTTATATAATATGTGATTTTGTTTACCGAAATGGTAGAGCCGTATGGCGAGTGTCCGCGCATAACGACTGTCGTAGCTTTGGCGTTGACGGTCACTTGATGCCCGAAATAGGTTTTATTGCCGTCCTCGGTACGAACAGCGGCTTTCTTGATATTTTGAGACTTAATACCCTCATCTTTATCTATTGCCGCCCATTGAGAATCGGTGCCGAACGGAGGCAAAACATTACCCGTTTGCGTATCGAAATTTTTGACCGTGATGTCGTGTCCCGGCATTATAAACGTATCGCGATAATACAGCTCCAAGGTTGCGTCATTATAGAACTTATCATCTAAAATCTCTTTTGCTTCGTCCGGTAATGCTTCGTCGATGTTTATGACAAATGATTTTTGCTCTCCGTCGTCGCCGACAACAGTCAACGTGCTTTTGTCCAAATATTCGATAACGTTTCCCGTCTTATATCCGCAGTCGCAGGCTTCTTCTCTCAATCCTTTTTCGGTATCGGTCGGCTCTTTGACCACTCTGTAAGTCAATATGTGGTTTTCGGGTTCAGAGACAACGCCCCTGCACACACTGCACTTTTTTCTGTGCGTCTTTTCGGTTATACTCGCATAGTCATCTGCCTTATGTGCTTTTTTAACCGTAACGTCAGTCATAGATGTAGGCATTTTGCCGCTTTCATCCGACCACATACCGCCGCAATCCGCGCAGCCGTAATATTCGGTATTGCCGGCCTACCGCAGTCGCCGTCCGAAGCTTCCACCTTCTGAATGTTATGACTGCACTCGAGTACCTTGTTTTCTTTTGCCATCGCCAATCCAAGGCGCTCGCCGATAAAATCGGAGCGAAACTCTATCATAGGAATAATATTATGATTGGAGTCTTTTGCGGTAAACGCTATTTTATAGCCAACGTGTTCTCCCGGAGCAAGGGTTATGGTCCGCCCTGCATTCACGCAAACGGCATCGCTCGCACGGATGGAACCTTGTGCCTGATAGAATCGGAAAGATATCGTATTCTCGCCGAAGTTTTCGAAATTGTAGGTAAACGTATAGCTCTCGTCTTTGGTAATACCGGCTTCAGTATCTTTGTCGCCCACGCGGGTCAAAATTCTCGACATATTGCCGGCTACACCGTTCAATTTCAGTATTTCGCCGCGCAGATAATCATCGTCGCCGTTTCCATTCACATCAACGCCCGATTTGTCTATCGCGATAGAGAACTCGGCATTCATAGTAAACGGCGCGCTTTGCTCAATTAACGCTTCAGATTCTGCCCACGACCTGCCTGCGGCACCCCAACTCGCCATATCGAAACTACCGCTATCCGGATGCAATTCTTTGAAATATATCGGTTTTTCTGTGCTTGTCAGCACTTCTATCTCGGTGTCTTCCGCAGGCATTCGGAATTTGTAATCTTTAATTATCTGCCCTGTTTTAGCGTTTTTGATGCCTATTAAATACTCACCTTCTCTCGTACAAACAATTTCGGGCAACGGCGACTTTTCCACAAGTTTAGCCGTTTTACTGCCGTTATTGAACGACGCATTATCCCCGCTTATGGAAAGTTGATAGGTAGTCACCTGTTCTATGCCGTAATGCGGTATCGTGTCAAACATAGACAAATCCTGCTCCACAATAGCCGGAGGCTTGGGTCTCGGACCGGGTGTAGGTTTGTTCTCCGTTTCGGAACACGCGGCAAAGACGCTTGTCGAAAGCAGAAGTATCACGCTCAAAAGCGAAATACAACAGAAACGCAGTCTGCTTTGAAAATTTGTTTTCTTCATACACATTTTCTCCTAAAAAACTAACCCTTTCACCGATTAAAAAAGGATACTTCAATTATATCACCCCCCCCCGAAAGTCAAGTGCAATTTCGTTTCATTTGATTGCATTTTCATTATTTTTTGCGTTTTTCCGATTTTTTGCCCCTTTTTTCGTTTTCAGTTATCCACAATTTACCATTTTGACGCGTACAAAAAAACACCCGTCTGCGTTTAACGCAAACGGGCGTTTTGTTTTATTTCAAGTTGCGATTATCTGGTCAAGCGTTTTGGGGCTGCCTTTTTGCCTGACGAAGCACTATGATATTCACTATGCTTGCCACTATGCAAATTATCGCAAGCACGACGAACGGCCAAAAACCTGCTATGAAACCTCTGTGCTCATATCCGCCCACGGCGTCCTGTATCATTAGCCACGAGCCCGAAAAGAAATACAGGGTCGCAATCAGCACGCCGATTCCCAATGCCGCGGGAACATACTCCTGAAGCGGTTTGAAAAACAGTCCGCCGACGAAAAGTCCCACCGCGATAACCAGACCGACAATCAGAAACACAAGCACCTTGCTTTCCCAATACTGCGAGAAATAGAAGTAAATCGGGTAGATGATTGTCATAACCGTCATAAGCACGAGTATGCCGAGCGATACCCAAAAGCCTATGTCTCTGCTTTTAACGAATTCTTTTATTTTATCCAACATATCCGTTTCCTCCTAATCATTCACCTTGTTTCGGTAGCGCATTACGATTACAGTCACAAGCAATCCGACGCTGGCAAGAAGCAGAATACCTACGGTTATATCTATTGCCATAATCCAATATTGCCAAGCAGGCGTTATCGCTCTTATCGTGGTATTGGCTGTGTATCCGTTCATAGCATTGCTGTGCAGGACGGCATAGCAGATATGTTTTGCCGACTCTCTCATCTTCCAAGCAAAGTCCGCATAGCCTTTACCCGGCTCGTACGGCGAGAAGTCGTGCTGACCGGTCATCTTGTCGTCGTCGGACAAGTCGCAGCCTGCCTTGATTTGAGATACTTTACTGTTATAGTTGCCGCTCATAACGTCCGTAGTCGCAAAGCCCTTAAGACCTGCTTCGCCGTGCAGCCAGCCGCTTATAAGCGATTCGTTGGAAGGACAAGGCACAGCGCCCAATCTGCCCATACCGCTCATAACGCACAGTGCGCCGCCGTCCACTATCGGATAATAGAACTGACGGAGATAGATTTCTCTTGCCGCCTGTTCGGTAAGCCATACAGACGCCGCTCTGCGGTAGTTCTCCGCGTCGTTGAAAGCAAAGTGCTTTATAACAGCGAACATACCCTGCGACTGCATACCCTTGATAAGGTAAGCGCCCATCTTGCCTGCGCCGTACGCGTCCGCGCCGAAATATTCGTAGTTACGTCCGCCGTAAGCCGTTCTGTAAGTGTTGAAGCCGGGGCCGTAAAGACCGGACATACCTGCCCAGTTGCCTTCTTCGCCCCAAAGTCTGCCTGCTTCTTCGGCAAGCTCGGGATTGAGCGTTGCCGTTATTACGCAGTTTGTAGGCCAAAGCATTGCCATTCCCTTGATATCGGGGTCGTTGAACGCCACTGCAAGAGCCTTGCCGGGGATAGAGCCGCCGAGCGCGTTTCCGCCGCCGTCGTTTCTGTCCCAGGTGGAAAGAGCAATACCGTTACTTTCATTGTAGTTGAACGACTGCGGCATCGCTATGCTGGCAACCGATTCTGTATGACGGAATCCGCGGCTGACAAGCGTCGCCATTTCGTCCCAGGACATCTGATTCATAAGATAGTCCCAACGAGGGTCGGAAAGCGGTATTTCGTTGCCGTTCTCGTCTTTGAGAAGATTTATCAAAGTAAGATTTCTGTCGAGAATCACTTCGCCGTTTTCGCCCACAAGCGGCTTCTCCGCATAATTGCGTTCGTATTCGGGGTATGCCCTATCCGACTTTTCGGCTTCGGTAGCTTCCCTGCCTATGTTCTGGTCGGCAAACAGCTGCGCCGTCGCTTCGAGCTTTTCATAGCACTCGGTGTTCGGCGCGAAGAAAGACAACGTGTCTTTCCAGTTGTTGCGCGTGGTGTATGTGACGTGGTTGTTGCCTCTGCCGGAATATTTGTTTATATCCGACTCGTCGAACAGGTTGTTAATCTTGACGCCTGTCGCGTCCGAGAAAGCATACGTCGTCGTATCGAGTTTGCTTACGTCGGTGGACCAGACAAGCGACTTTTTGCCGTTGTAGTCCATTCCGTCCGCAACGGTCTTGCCTTTTTCGGCAAGAATATTGTTAAGCGCGTCGTGAGCGTTGTTGCCTGCCGCAAGATAGTACGTGCCGGGCGTGACGACATATGTGCCTGCGCCGTTGGAATCGTACGCCGCCATAAACTCTCTGCCGCCGACGGTTATTTCCACCGTTTCGCTTGCGCCGACAGCAAGCTCGTTTGTCTTTTTAAAGCCGACGAACTCCACGGACGCCTTTTCGATTTCGTTTTCGATATCATACGTTCCGTAAGGTTTCTGCGCGTAAATCTGAACGGCTTTCTTGCCTGCGACATTGCCCGTATTTTTGACGGTCACGGATACTTTATAATCGTTGCCGCCGCGAATACGCTCTACTTTCATATTGGAAAGTTCGAAGTCGGTATACGACAGGCTGGTGCCGTGCGTGTACGCTATCGTCTTGTTATAATCGAATTCGCCGACGTTGGCTCTCTTTAACACTACGTCTTCATAGCGCGTTTCCGCATAGCGATAGTCGACGTAAATGCCTTCCTTGTATACGACATAGCTCGTCGTATGCTCTTCCTTTGCTCTGCCGAGGTCGGCGAGATTGGTATAGTGCAACATAAGGGAATTGAAGTTTCCTTCGCCTTGCGTGCCGTTGTAAATGTTTGCGGTCGCGGGGTTATCCCAGTTGTCGTAGTAAACGGTGAACGGCAATGTTCCGCTGAAATTGTACGTTCCGTCCAAAAGCTTGGGCACTGCGTAAATGCCCCTTTCGCCCATACCGCCCGTCCATATAACGGCGTCGACGTCGATGTCGGGGTCGTTCATAAACTCCATACCCATCTGATTGGACAGGTTGAGATTTATTATTATTCTCTTGATTTTGCCGTCTTTTTTGAGCTGTGTCAAGCCCTTTAAAACGCTCTTTTCTTTCTTCGTAAGTTTGAGCATATCGACGCCGTCGTTGCCTTGCTCCGTCTGCGAGGACGCAAACTCGCCCGGCCACATATCCACGCCTTCGCCGCCCTGACGGGTGACGCAGAATATAGCGGCGTCGCTGCCGTCTATCGAAGTTTTAACTTCCTGAGTATTATTCGTATAAATATCGTCCCAGAAAATATCTCCGAGCTTATACGGACGAGAACCGTTGGGATAGCTTTGACGGTCTCTGCGATACGGATTGTTTCTGTCTGCGCTCGTGGACGACGGGTCGCCGTGAAGCGCAAGATAGGAGTTCCAAAGCGTTTCGTTTACGGTGTAGCCCGCTTCCGTGAAAGCCTTGACATAGGTGTTGTTCTTCGTGTATGTAGACACGCCGTGCGAGCCTTGTCCCGCAAGATGCGGACGTATACTGCCCGTGCTGAAAAAGCTGACTTTGCTTCCTTTTTTAAGCGGAAGCGCCGTTGCGGCATTGTCGTAGTTCCCCTTTTTATTGTAAAGCAGAACCGCGCCTTCTTCTTCGATTTGCTCGCACACTCTGTCGGTATCCTTTTTCAGTTCCGCCAGCGAGCTGTGTTCGGGCTTATAAACCCAAGGATAGTTTTCCTTGTTTACGTCCTTGATGGGGTCTATGTTTTCCTCACCTTCCACACTCTCATACACATACGACGTCTGTCCCAAAAAGGACGTGACGTTCGGTGCATTGTTCATCGCGAGCTGCGTACCCCAAATGACGCCGCCGAACAAAATCGCGAAAAACACGCAGAGAGATTTGCTCAATATGAGCATCCACTTTTTTGTCATTGTTTCCTCCAAAAAACAGTTTTCCTTCTATATAAAAAAGGATACTTTAATTATATCACCCCCCCCCGAAAGTCAAGTGCAATTTCGTTTCATTTGATTGCATTTTCATTATGCTTTGAAATTTATGACATATTTGCGGTTTCGGTTATCCACAATGAGTGTTTTTCGATGTTTTCGGGTATGCAAAAAGCCGAGACTTTTCAGTCTCGGCTTTTCGTTGTTTTTCTTTATCGATTCGAACCTTAAACCAAATCGAGATATTCGTCGTATGTCGTTTCCTTGTCGAAAACTTTCGTGCCGTCGATTTCTATTATTCGATTGGCAACGGTCTGAATGATTTCTTCGTCGTGCGTCACGAACAGCATATTGCCCTTAAAGCCCGTCATACCTTTGTTCAGAGCCGTTATGCTTTCCAAGTCGAGATGATTTGTCGGCTCGTCGAAAATCAAAAAGTTTGCCTGCGCAAGCATCATCTTCGCCAACATACAGCGCACTTTTTCTCCGCCCGACAGCACGCAAGCTCTTTTAAAAGCTTCCTGCCCCGAGAACAACATTCTGCCCAGCCAGCCGCGCAGATATTCTTCATAGTGGTCTTTGGAATATTGACTCAACCATTCCACAAGCGTCAAATCGCAGCCGTCGAAAAAGTTATCGTAATTCTGCGGCATATATGCCGGTATAATCGTCTTGCCCCACTTGACCGTGCCGCTGTCTGCGGTCTGAACGCCCGTTATGCAATCGAAAAGCACGGAAAGCGTGTGCGAGTTGGAACAGATAAAACCTATCTTTTCGTCGCGCTTGACCTTGAACGAAATGTCCTTGAAACAGCCTTCCTTCGTCAAACCTTCCACTTCCAGAATTTCGTTGCCTATTTCGCGCTCGAAACGAAAATCGATAAACGGATATCTTCTCGACGACGGCTGTATGTCTTCGAGCTTTATTTTTTCCAGCTCTCTTTTTCTGCTTGTCGCCTGTCTGGACTTGGACGCGTTCGCCGAAAAGCGCGCTATGAATTCCTGCAGCTCTTTGGCTCTCGCTTCCAGCTTCTTATTCTGCTCCTTGGACTGTCTCAAAGCAAGCTGACTGGTTTCGTACCAGAAATCGTAATTGCCGACGTATATGCGAATCTGACGGAAATCGACGTCGCAAATATGCGTACAGACGCGGTTTAAAAAGTGGCGGTTGTGCGATACGATTATTATGGTCGTATCGTCCAAGGTCATAATATAATCTTCCAGCCATTTGACCGATTTCGCATCGAGGTTGTTCGTCGGTTCGTCCAGCACCAATATATCGGGACGCCCGAAAAGCGCCTGTGCAAGCAATACTTTGACCTTTATTTTCGGGTCTATGCCGCCCATAAGTTCATAGAAAAGCGAGCTGTCCACTTTAAGACTGTTCAGTAAAGTTTCGGCGTCGGACTCCGCCTCATAGCCGTTCATATCGGCAAACTCCCCTTCCAGCTCCGCCGCGGCAACGCCGTCTTCGTCGGTAAAGTCGGGCTTGGCATACAGGCGTTCGCGCTCCGACTTGACTTCCATAAGGCGCTTATGCCCCCACATAACCGTGTCAAGCACCGTACAGCTGTCATAAGCATTCTGGTTCTGCGCAAGCACGCTCATACGTTCGTTCTTGTCCACAAACACTTCGCCTTTATTGGGTTCCAGCTCGCCCGAAAGCAATTTCAAAAACGTGGACTTACCTGCGCCGTTCGCACCGATAACTCCGTAACAATTGCCGCGCGTAAACTTCAAATTCACATTGTCGAACAGTACGCGGCTTCCGAACTGCAAACTGACGTTTGTGCATTGTATCATAATACCACTCTCCTCGAATTAAAAACAGGGCGGAAAGCCGCTCTGTTTCGGTCTCGGTCAATTTTTCATCGAGTTGTAATTCCGCACTCGACGACCTTGCGAGTTTATTATATCAAAAAGGTCACGGAAAGTAAACCGTTTAATAACAGATTTTCCAATCGATTTATGTGCGGAAAGCTATATTTATTATTCGCTTATCACGTTATATCCGACAAACACCGCTTTATAGCCGTCGAGATATTCCGCAGGAACTATTACGGTTACGTCTTTATTTAATTTTGCGGACGCTTTCACCGTTTCTGGAACCGCGCCGCTCAATCTTAAAACTTGAAGATTTGCACAACCCAATGCGTTTTCGTTTATTGCGGCGACACTGCAGAGCAGATTTATTTCCTTAATCATAGTACAGTTGACGAATGCATTCATAGGCAGCGCCTGCATATCCGTCAATGTCACTTTCTCGAGCGTCTGCGGTACATAGTACCAATATTTGGAGTTGTTTATTT
>CAOJOK010000021.1 GCA_948440265.1 uncultured Clostridia bacterium | reverse complement strand
GTTATTTTTTCGTTTCAATGTTTCTCTCTTATTATGCAGTTGTCAATGTGCCGTTCTTTAACGAATCTTTTTTACCCCGAAAGGGTGTAAAAAAAGCATAATGGTATTCACAACAGTTAATATCCGATTATGCCAGCGGTATTGTTTATTCAATACTTGGTCGCCGAATTCCTTCGACTTTGATTCGCAAAGGCTATCTCAATCGATAGCCTATATATAATATCACAATAAAAAGGGTTTGTCAACGGTTTTTCAAAACTTTTTTTATTTTTTTGACAGATTTATCGTTATAAAAACCGTCCCTGTTTTAAGGAACGGTTTTTGCGAATGTTTTTGCGTCGTTTATTATTCGGCGTCGTTTATATACAGTATACCGAGCGTACCTCTGCCGCAGTGCGACGTTATCGTGGAGCCTGCGACGGTTTCCTTTATCTCTTTGAAGTTTGCAAGCTCTTTAATCTTGTCCTTTACGAGTTGAACCGTTTCCGGTCTTGCGGAGGAGTGCGTCACGAATATTCTCGTCAAGTCGGGTTTATTGAAAGTTTCCAGCGTCGCTTCCACGTATTTTCCTATTATCTTGTCGAACGACCCCATATACTTCTTTCCGACTTCCATTGCTCCATCTTTGACCAGAATCGTCGGCTTGATTTTCAGCACGCTGGCGGCAAATCTCGCAAGCGACGAACAGCGTCCGCCCTTATGCAGATATTCCATAGTATCCACGACGAAAGACGCCTGCACGCTGCCCGTTCTCGCCGCCACCTTTTCGGCAATCTCCTTTCCGCTTAAACCCTGCTGTGCGAGTTCGCAGGCATACAGCACCAAAAGTCCCGTGCCCGTCGAAAGGGACAGGCTGTCCACCACATATACTCCCTGCAACTCTTTGGACGCGGCGACGGCGTTTTCGTGCGTCATACTGATTTTGGAAGAAATGTTTATATGCACCACTTCTTCGCCCTTTTCGGTGTATTGCGAAAAGAACTCCTTGAAATCCTGGGGCGAGCGCGCCGCGGTTTTGGGCAGAATTTTCTTTTCGTTATATGTGCGGAAAATATCTTCGGGCATAACCGTTACTCCGTCGAGATAGCTCTCTCCGTCCAAAATTACGTTCAGCGGCAAAACGCCTATTCCGTACTTTTCATAATCGGCGCCGAGGTCGGCTGTCGAATCTGTTGTTATTCTTACCATTTTGCTCTCCTTATCTTTAAGAATTTTTTATATTACGTCTTTATTGTAAATCAATAACAGCAATCTTTCCAAAACAGAGCCTTTCGTCAGTCGGTAAAACATTTTTCCGCTTACAGTATCGGTGGAAATGAGCCCCAAATATCGCGAATCGATGGAGTCGTTTCTATTGTCGCCCAGCACCAAAAGCCGACCTTCGTCCACCAAAAGCGCGTTCTTTTCTCTGTCTTCTTCCGTCGCGTTCCAAGCCACGACATTATCGGCGAACTTGCCCGGATTTTTGCCGTCGGGTTTTAAGACCTTGCTTTTAAGCATAGGGTCGTCGGGATTGAGATAGTCTTCGCGCATAAGCTCGAACTTCGTATCGCCCGCTTTCTTGCGGTAGATATCCACAATTTCCGTTTCGCCCGCACTTCTTTCCACGAATACTATCTTATCGCCGCCCACGCCGACGACGCGTTTTATCAGCGTTTCTTCCACGCCGTCCACCTGTGCGCGGAAAGTGATTATATCTCCGACCGCAAACGACGACGGATTTTTAAGCATCAAAAGGTGGTCGCCGTCGTAAAGAGTGGGATTCATACTGCTCTTTTGAACTCGGCACATTCCCACGAGATAGACGAAAATCAAAAGACAGCTCATAAAAATCATAACGAAATAAAGCGCAAAAGTCACATAGAGGTTTTCCGGCTTTTCGCTTTTTAGAAACCGATTCTTTATCGGTTTTATTTCGCCTGTCTTTTTATTCTTCGGCATCGACCATTCCTTCTCTGCTTTTGACGCTTTTTTTCAGCCTGTCTATTTCCATAATCAAGCTGTGTCCGCACTTCAAACATTCTATCTTCACATCCGACGCGGACCTGACTACCTTGAACCTGTCGCCGCCACACGGATGTGCCTTTTTCAACTTCAACACTTCTCCGACTTCGAAAATCATTCTACACCCACAAAAGAGTATTGACGAGCAATCCGTCGCACCTTATGCACAGATAGACTGCTTTGGCAAACGACGTCAAAGTTCCCTCGCCCGATTTGAAATCTTCCGCGTTCAAAGTCAGCTTTGTCCAATTTCCGCCGCTGTCCGTCTTTCTGCGGCAAACGTATTCCGTGTCCGCCCCCTTTTCCAAAGTGCAGACGACAAATTCCGCTTCTTTCGGCTCGTCGGAATACAGAATGAGCTGTAAGACGCTGTCTTCTTCCGCTTTGAAACGAATGTCTCCCACTTTGTACGTCGCAATCTCGCCCGACAGCGAACACACCCCGTCAATACCGTATGCGCCGCTTTTCATAACTATGTCGTCGCCGCCGCTCGGGGATACGAAATCGTCTATGCCGCTATCGCTGTCGTACAGCAGGCGGCTTTTGACGAGCGGCTGTGCCTGCACGCCCATAAGCGCAGGCGTTTTGGTAAACAACTGCGTCGAGAAGGTAAATCCGTCTTCATAGTAAACGGTGGCGAAAGCGTATACGGGGCGCGTCGCGTCGTACACGGGCACCTTGACTATAAATTCGCCGTCGCCGACCGAAAGCGTTTTGTATTTGTGCCAATTGCGCAGTTCGCCTTTTTCCACCGAGTATGCCACAAAAAGGTCCGCCTTTTTTATAGCCAGTCTCGGGTCGGCTTTTATTTCGTAGTAAAGCTGTCTTTCGCTCTCTTTAGCCGATATTTCGGGCGCATCCACGCCAATCGGCAATCCCATTTTCAGGCGGCGTCCCAAAAACGCTTTTATGCATTCTTTCTGATGCGTCAAAAGGGCGCGCGACACACGCTCTCCCACCGAAAGATAATATTTGTCCGACGAGCCGCTGTATATACCGCTGACTCTCTCGAAAAATTCTTCGGAGGCGTTGCTGCAAACCGCGCTTATGAGCGGAAAGCGGTACAGCGGCGCATAACTGCCGTTGCCCAAGCAGGCTTTGAAAGTAACTTCTTCGCCCATAGGCGGATTGGTGGAAAACACCGTTACTCCGCACTGCAAATCTTCCAGCGCCGTCACCTTCATAACCTGACTGCCGCCTGCGCCCACGCCCAACACGGCGATATTGCCCGAAAGTCTGTCGTCGCTTTCGACGTAGGTTATCGCTCTCAACAGCACCGTCGTCCACACATACCAGCAGGACAGCTTCGGGTTTTGCGGAGTCATCGTCAAAGTATCGGGGTGAGTAAAGTATTCGGCAAAGCCCAGCTCTTTCGGATACAGAGTGAAACGCTCCTTGCCGTCCCTTTCCCCCGCATAGTCCAACATAAGCACGGCATACCCCGACGCCAAAAGCTCGGACGCGTCAAACTTATCTATATCTACGTCCAAATCGTGCATCATAATAACGACAGGCGGATTTTTCTCTGCCGGCAGCCACAGCTTGGCAAATATACGCGTGACGCCCGACGCCGTGCGCTCTCCCGAAAAATACAGACGCTCGCAAGCCGCTCCGTCTTTCTCCGCTCTTGTAATCACGGTCGGATTGAGCGGCAGAGCCTTTCTGTCATATTCGCTCCATAAGTTTTGCGGACTTAAAAATTCCATAGATATATTGTATTACTTTTTATCGTTTTTGTCAACAAGGCTGCCGCCCTTTTAAATATCCGCCGCCTGCCGCCGTTTTGCCGCAATCTGCCCTACCTGCGGTTTTTTGCTTTACTTCGTCCGTAAGAAAAGAGTATAATACGGTTATGGAAAAATGCACTCTATGTCCGAGAGAATGCGGCGCGGACCGCAATATATCGCGCGGCGCGTGCGGAGCCGACAGCACCGTGCGCATAGGAAGAATAGGCGCGCACTTCGGCGAAGAACCGCCCGTTTCGGGCAAGCGCGGAAGCGGCGCGGTATTCTTTTCCGGCTGTTCTTTAAAGTGCGTATTCTGCCAGAACTCCGCCATAAGCGCAAACGGAGACGGCAAAGTTTATTCTCTTGCCGAATTGGAAAAAGCGCTCCTGTCTCTTGCCGAAGCCTGCGAAAATATCAATCTCGTGACGGCGGCGCATTATATCGACATAATTCTTCCCGTGCTGGAAAAGATAAAACCGCAAATCACCGTCCCTATCGTCTACAACAGCGGCGGCTACGAAAAGCCCGAAGCTTTGAAAAAGCTGTCGGGCATCGTCGACGTCTATCTTCCCGACTATAAATATTTCGACAAAGCCGTTGCGGAAAAATATTCCCGTGCAAAAGACTATCCCGAAATCGCCGTACGCGCCATTGACGAAATGGTAAGACAGCAACCGAAAATAATAATAAAAGACGGGCTTATAAAAAAAGGCGTCATTATCAGACACCTTGTACTTCCGACGCGCAGAAAAGACTCCGCCGCCGTATTGCGCGACATTGCAAAGCGGTGGAAAGACAGCGTTTTGGTTTCGGTTATGAGCCAGTACACGCCTTTTTTCAACAACTCGACTTTTGTCGAACTGAACCGAAAAGTAACTACGTTCGAATACGAGAGCGTTTTAAAGGAAGCGCGAAGGCTCGGCTTGAACGGTTTTATGCAGGAGCGGTCGAGCGCAACGCAAATCTACACGCCGACGTTCGACGTCAATTGAAATAGCTCTTTACTCTTATGCCGAAAATTTCTTCGTACAGCGCAAGAAAATAATCGTCCGAGCAGCTGGCGAGATAGTCCGCGACTATGAGTTCGGGTTTGTCGCGCAGATAGCTCTCGATTGCGCCGTCTATGTACTTGGTCTTTTCCGCAACGAAATTTATGTGGTGACGGTAAATATACGAACTTTCGTCGCCCTTTTTTATATCGTCGGTCAGTTTGGCAAAAAGCCGCTTCATCATAGGACGCACCTCGTCATAGTATTTGACGACTTTGTCGGTCAGATAAATGGTTCTGTAATTTTCTTCTTTCAGGCTTTTCAACAGTTCGAAATGCCTGTCGTCCATTTTTATATAGTCCTTGCCGACGGAATTATTGACTATATTGACGCAGAAATTATTTATAAGCGCGGCATTGTTCTGCGCGTATTCGTTCTGCATAAAGTCGCTTTCTTCGCCGAGTCCTGCGCGGATATAATCCTGTCGGTCCTTTCCGAGATAGGCAATCATATCGCACACTCTGACAACGCACCCTTCCTTCGTCGCAGGCACGAGCTTTTTGATATAGTCCTTATCTTTCATACAAGCCGACACCCGACTGTCGAAATCTTCGAAGTCTTTCAGCGGCTTCGGCGCATAGCAGTCCGTCGGCATTTCCCCGTTGTGACACAGTATGCCGTCCAGCGTTTCCAGCGTGAGATTATAGCGGAACACTTTATCCAGAATTCTTACGGACTGCACGTTATGATTGAAGCGCAAGCCGACGGAATCGAACAAAAGCTCGTCGAGTATCTTCTCCCCCGCGTGTCCGAAAGGCGTATGTCCTATGTCGTGCCCTATTGCGACGGCTTCTATCAAATCGACGTTCAGTCCGAGCGCCGCGCCGAGAGTGCGCGCGATTCTCGACACGAGCTGGACGTGAAGCGCCCTGCGCGTAATGTCGTCATTGTGATAAAACGAAAGCACCTGCGTCTTATCGGACAGGCGGTTATAATAGGCGCTGTTTAAAATCTTATCCACGTCGCGAACGAAAGCGGGGCGCATTGCGCTTGCCTTGTCCTTTTCCGGATTACGGCGGAGATATTTGAATCTTGCGTCGTCTTTCTTTAATCGGCTTTTGATTTCCTTTTCCGCTTTTTCGCTCAATTTTTCCATTATGGGCTGTGACATTTTTTGAAAACTCCGATAATAATTTTTCTTGTCTATCGATAAAAACCGAAAGTTCGGTTATACTAACCACATATCGTATACGGAGGTATGAATATGAAAGATTTGAAATGCGGTATGAAAAACTGCCGTTACAACAAAGGCTATTGCTGCTGTGCAAAACAAATAGAAGTCACGGCAGGCACGGACTGCGCCACTTACGACCCCGACGAAACAAAGAGCCGCTCCCTTTTCGAAGCCGGCGCAGACTTCGTCAAATCGGATTACAGCGTGGACACGAACGTGCGCTGCAACGCAAAGTGCATTTTCAACAGAGAAGGCACTTGCATTGCGAACGGCATAACCGTTATGGGTCAGGGCGACACGGAAGCCGCCTGTCTCACTTTCATACGCGACTGATTCGCTTGCAATAAGGGGAAAGGGAAAAAGGCGACGGGAACACCGCCGTCTTTTTTTACTTCTTTTTCGTATATGCGTCGAATTCCTTATACATATCGAACGTCGCAAAATAGTCCGCCGCCGTTTCCGCCCGTCTTATAAGCTCGAACGTTCCGTCGCGTTTTTTCAGTATCTCCGCGCTCCGCAGTTTTCCGTTGTAGTTATAACCCATAGCAAAGCCGTGCGCGCCTGCGTCGTGCATTACTATTATATCGCCGCAGTCGAGTTTCGGGAGCAGTCTGTCCACGGCGAACTTGTCGTTGTTTTCGCACAGCGACCCCACGACGTCGTATTTGACGGTCGGTTTTTCGTTTTCCTTTCCGAGCACGGTTATGTGGTGATAGGCGCCGTACATTGCCGGACGCATAAGGTTTGCCGCGCACGCGTCCAAGCCCGCATATTCTTTGTAGGTATGCTTGAACCGTATCACTTCGGAAACGAGCTGTCCGTAAGGCGCCAGCATATAGCGTCCCGACTCGGTAAAAATCTTATAGCGTCTGCCGTATTTCTTTTCGACGGCGGCGGCGATATTCTTTATCTTTTCTCCGATTATCCCCACGTTGCACTTGTCTTCGCTCGGACGGTACGGCACGCCGAGACCGCCCGACAGGTTTACGAACTCCACTTCTATGCCGCATTCTTTTTCCAGCCGAGCCGCCGTATCCATAAGCAGTTCGGCGAGTGCGGGATAGTATTCGTTGCCCACGGTATTGCTTGCCAAAAATGCGTGAATACCGAATTTTTCCACGCCTTTGCCTTTCAATATTTCCGCCGCCTTAAAGAGCTGCTCGCGCGTCATTCCGTACTTTGCTTCGGACGGCTGACCCATAATCTGACCGTCTATCTTAAAGTCGCCGCCGGGGTTATATCTCATACAGATTTTCTTCGGCAAGCCTGCCACCTTTTCCAGCGCTTCGATATGCGTTATGTCGTCGAGATTGATAATCGCGCCGAGCCTGTATGCAAGGGCGAACTCTCTGTCCGCCGTTTCGTTGGACGAGAACATTATTTCTTCGCCTTTAAACCCGAGCGCCTGCGCCATTAAAAGCTCGGTCTCCGACGAGCAGTCCACTCCGCAGCCGTTCTTTTTCAACAGCTTCAAAATCGCGGGATTGGGCGTGGCTTTCACCGCAAAATACTCTTTAAAACCTTTGTTCCAGGAAAACGCCGAGATAAACTCCCGAGCGTTTTCTTCTATCCCCTTTTCGTCGTAAACATAAAACGGGGTCGGGTATTTCTTTTTCAGTTCTTTGGCTTCTTCAAGCGTGATTATCGTCTTTTTTTCGTTCACTTTGTATTTCCTCGATGTGTTACATTGAATTTATTATTCGCCGAGATTGTCCCGAACGTATTGCGTCAGTTTGAAGTTTCCGTCGGCAAGCGCGTTTTCCAAAACCGTCCTGCCCCGATAGGAGTCAGTAAGTTTATAGCCGTGAGCCAAGAGATATTCCAGCGGTTTGAAACCGGTGGACATCGTGGCGCGGCAGGCTTTTTCCAAAAAGAATCCGTCGCGGTTTTCGAAGTCATAGCCTATGTCGGACAGCATATCCAGCACGCCCGTACGCCCTGCAAACAGCGCCGTTGCGACTGCTTGACGGGACGGCTCGTAAAGCTCGCTGTGGTCGAGAATATATTCCAAAACTTCTTCTTCTCCGCCTGCGACCGCAGAATCGAAACAGGTCTTGTCAATCCAATCTCTGTGGGAAGTTATGTACGCCAACATATCCTCGCGCTTGTCTTTTATGATTTCGAATATAATGCGCGGATAGACGTGGCGCGCTATGTAATCGTCGGTAAGTTCGAACCGTTCTTTGAACTCGGTCAGCGCAGGCAAATCCCCGACTGCCGCGCGATTGTTTATATACGGCTCGAAATAATCTTCGTCCCTGCCTGTAATTTCTATCGCATAGTCCAAAAGCGAAAAATATTGCTCTTTGTCGGTCTTTTCGAAACCGCGGTAGTCGCAAAGCGAACCGAGATATTTGCGCGCAATCGGCATAGACAGTGCGCCGAACTCCACCAGCGCGCGGATTACGTCGTAATTGAAACGCTTGCAGGCGTTGAGAAAGGGACGGCTCCCTTTGACGTGCACATTTGCGCCGTCCGTCAAAGCCGCCCGAACCGTATCTGCTTCCGTGCCGACATTTTTGGTCAGTTCGATAAGATGTGCGTCTTTTTCTTTTTGCTCGTTTAAAGCCTGTATTTTCGCCATATCGGGCATTTTTCCGTTCTCCTTTATAAGATGTGCGCGAGCTTTGCTCTCATTTCGCGCCGTTTGACGCCGTTCTCGAATTCCGTTTTTTCTTCATAAGTCGTAAGCCGCAGTCTCGGAACTTCGACGGGGTGTTCGTTTTCATCCAGCGCCACCAAAATGAGATAGGCTCTGTTTATCTGCTTTCTCTCGCCCGAAAGTTCTTCGATATAAGTATCGACGCGCACTTCCATACTCGTCTTGCCGACGTGGGTTATTCTTCCCGCAAGTATCAAAGCGTCGCCTTCGTAAGCAGGCGCCTGAAACTCCAAAGTGTCCACTCTCGCCGTCGTTACGTTGCGATTGCTGTGCCGTCTTGCCACAGCCGCCGCCACAACGTCTATCCACTCCATAAGCCTGCCGCCGAAAAGACGGCGATACCCGTTTGTGTCCGCAGGCATAATAATCTGTATCTGTTCGGTATACGATTGCGCAACAGTCTTTTCCATAACCGTATTTTAGCACAAAAGAGCCGATGTAGTCAATTTTTTTACAGCCGACCTTGCAAACCTTGTGAAATTTTTTGTCGAGTGCCGCGGTATGAACGCGAAAAGTTTTTCCGCCGCAAAAATGTGCGCCGCAAAAATTTTTCCGCAAGCACCGAAAAACACTTGCCAATTTTCCGCATTTATAGTAGAATATCTATGCGTTTGAATGATTTGCTTCTGTAACGAGCCGAGCGCGTATGCGCGAACGCCACGGAGCGAAGCGGAGTATTCGTAATCTTACGAATCTGCGGAACCAAACCGCAAACAAACTGAATACGATAAAATTTGCTTCTGTGGCTCAGTCGGTAGAGCGAGTGCTCAGCCGAGCGCGTATGCGCGAACGCCACGGAGCGAAGCGGAGTATTCGTAATCTTACGAATCTGCGGAACCAAACCGCAAACAAACTGAATACGACAATATTTGCTTCTGTGGCTCAGTCGGTAGAGCGAGTGATTCGTAATCACTAGGTCGGCGGTTCGAGTCCGCCCAGAAGCTCCATAACATACAAAAACCGCACGTTTAGGGTGCGGCTTTTTTAATGCTTATTTTTTTACGCTTTCTTAAATCTTATTTATTTTGCTTGACATCATTTTCGTTAAATGATATAATCCCGACTGTAGTGCATTAGATGAGAAAATCGTTTAACGATTACGCCCGTCGGGGTTGTTCCAAAAACAACGCACTACTTTTTTTATTTAACGTTTCATACAGTTCTTAAAACGACATCTCGTGGTTATTTTCACGTTTTCTGTATTTTTTGCTTGACCTCTCGATAAATATTACTGTATACTAATGCTTGGAAGTAGCCTGTGGTTTGCCATTCGATACGTACGGTGGCTGAAACCGAGCGAAAAACGATTTTATCGGTGCGCACTACTTCCTTTTTTTATTGCTCTTGCAGATTGAAAAAACAGAACGAGAAAGCCGAATGCATTGAATTGATAAATAATTAAACACAAAAACCGCACGTTTAGGGTGCGGCTTTTTATTTTATCGGTATTTTTGCTTGACTTCTTACTTTCCCGTATGCTATACTCCTTTTGCCCTCGAAAGAGGATAATAAGGTTATGCTTTCGGGCATAGCACCCGCCACTGGATGGTGGCATTGCGGTAGGCGGATTAGTCCTACCGTTTTCTTTTGCCCTTTTCTCCCCGATTGTTTCGGGGAGTTATTTATTTTGTCTGCATTGTTTTTATCGCGTGCTCGAACACGGGTTTCCAGAACCACCTGTCTTTTCCCAGACAGTTCCAAGAGCCTATGCCCTGTCTGCCGTCAATCGAGAAAAAGAACATCGCGTTGTACACCGGCTGGTCCAGCCCCGCCGTGATGAAGTCTACAAAAAATACGTTTCCGTTTTTCGTGAACTGACGGGTTTCGCCGAACACAGCGTCGGGTCGGGAGTTTCTCAATATCAGCACCATTTGCCGACCGAACTCGAAAACCTGGTCTTCGCGCATAGGTCCGAGAACATTGAAATTCAGATTGACCGTCGTGTCGGGCGTCGTGTATATGTACCGCGGAGCATTCACGGGGTATTTGATACGCCTTATATCGTCCGACATCACTATGAAGTTTTTGGGCAGAACGGTGGTTATCATATCTTCCACTATGCTTGCGCGGACAAACTTTATATCGG
Organism: uncultured Clostridia bacterium; assembly: GCA_948440265.1. Lineage (GTDB taxonomy): Bacteria > Bacillota > Clostridia > Christensenellales > Pumilibacteraceae > MGBC157735. Next base: position 4,026 of record CAOJOK010000021.1, on the reverse strand, counting down.
GCATTGTTTCGCCTTTCGGCATATCGGCGCGCAAGTCTTCGTAATTCAAACCGACAATGCTGTTTTTAAGCGCGCTTCCGCTTATGTCGAACGTCGTGCCGCAGTACGGACAGTATGCGGTTTTGCCGCCTTCGTCAATCTTGACGGGAGCATTACACTGCGTGCAGAGCAGCGCTTCCATATCCTTGCCTTGGAAAATGTTTATGCCTTCTTCCTGCGCTGTCTCGCTTTTTCTTCCGCATACGGAGCAGACACCGTCGCCGCCGACCTTGCCGCCGCAATGCGGACAAAGCCGACTTTTCAGTTTGCCGTCGTTTAAGCTCTTTATATTCAAGTCTTCGTCGGCCTTTATATGTACGCCGTCGTCTGCCGAACCGTGACGAAGCTCGGCGCCCGCGCCGCCGTAATGAAAGTGCCGCCGCTCGTTTAAATATACGTCGCCGACTCTTATCCCCAGCTTTCTCGAAATCTGCGTCATTTGCTCGGCAACGAAGTCAGCCAAGTCTTTTTCTTCTTCTTTGATATTCTTGCCGCGCAGGTAATAGACAAAGACGTCTTCTCCGTCCGTTTCTCTGCCCGAGCTTTCCGTAAAATACAACTCCACACTGTATGCCGATTTTCCGTCGGGATATCCGTATGCCTTATCCACGGGCATAATCTCGATACGAAAAGCCGTCACGCTCGCTTTTAAACCGGCACAGCAGTAATTAAGCGACAGCGTAAACGCCGCCTGCCGCGCGGTTTCCACAAGCTGCGGATTTTTCTTCGCCGCTTTCACCAGCTTTTTGTGCGCATCTTTATCGCCGTACTGCTCCAAAATCACACAGCTGAAATATTCCTTTTCCTCATCTTCATAGCGCCCGTTTTTTATGCCGTATACCCAGGCGCCAATCAGAGCCGCTTCGAAGTTCAGATTCGTCAGAGCGTTCTCCAGATATTTCATATCTTCCGCAACGAGCGTATCTTCTTCTATGCGCTTGCGGACATAATAGGCGCAGGCAGAGTCGTCGGCGTTCTCGGCAAGATTGCGAAGCTCGTCGATAGACATATTTTCATATCTTTCTTCGGCTTCTTCCGCCGCCGCTATCAATCGGTCGTACTGCTCGATTATGTCTTTCGCCGCGTCTACGCGCTCATTCTTTACTACATCGTCAATCTGTTTTTTGGTAAACACAATATGCCACCTGCTTTTTTTGGAATATATATATTATATATTCTTTTCGCCGCAGTTGTCAACATTCTCGGCTTTATCTGCGGCTGCCGCTTTCTCTTTTTCCAAACGCTTTTCGTGCATTTTGCGGGCAAGATACAGTATCGGCGTATCGAGCAATGTGGTTACGATATAGATTATATAGCTGGACGCGAATATGGACAGCAGCGTCATAAAGTCGTATGTGCCCACAAACGCAATGAGCGTAAAGAGCAGAGTATTCAAAAGCTGGCTGACCAAAGTCGAACCGTTGTTTCGAAGCCACAAAAATTTCCGCCTGTCCCCCGTCTTTTTTTCGGTGAGCTTCCACCACTTGTGATACAGCCACACGTCGAAAAACTGGCTTACCACATACACGGAAAGCGACGCAAGTATCATTCTCGGCGTATTCGAGAAAATCTCTTTTATCGACCCCATAACAAAGTCGCCGTCGCTCGGCTTGTATAACAGCCAGCTCTGCGAAAGAATCAGAAAGAACACCTGCGAAAAAACTCCGATAAGCACGGCTTTGTTCGCCGCCTTTTTGCCTTCACATTCGGAAAGTATATCCGTAATCAAAAACGTCGCCGCAAACAGGACGTTGCCGAGCGTCTGCTCCATACCGAACGCTTTCACCAAAATAAGCACTTCGATATTGGCAAACACCGTGGCTATCGCGGACAGACAGTACAAACCCGATTTTCCGAAAAAGAAATATCCTAAAAGCACCGTGCCGAAAATCAAAATCAGCGACCCTATCAAAATCAACTCATTCATAATCAGTCCCCCACCCCGAAATCGGTATTATTTATAAGCACGTCCACGCGCCCGTTTTCTTTTATCGTCGGATACACTTCGGTCAAAAACGCGTCTATAACGCTTTTATTCGGCTTTATGGGCGTCGAGTTTTCGCACATAATGTTTACGCATATTCTTTCGAGATATTTAAGTCCGTTGTCAACGTCGTACAGCATACTTTGAGCAGTCTGACCGTCGATACCGAACAGAAAGTTTGCTTCGTCGAAACCGCGGCAAATCTTTTTCGGGTCTTTCTCGTCTATGCCTTTCAAAAGCACGCGCTCTCTCAAATCATAGTCGAAAGTTTCCAGCCCGAGCTTCATTTTCAATTCGATTCCGTCGAAAAATTCGCGCAGTTTTTCAATCCTGCTTCTATATAGATAATGCGACTCGAAATGCAGAGTTTTTATCCCCTTCGATACGCACAGCTTTTTTATGTATTCGATTGTATTCTTGTCGAGCTCGAACACCGAACCGCTGTTTATCACTTCAAGGTCGGAAAATCTGCCCGTCACGGAATCGAGCACCGATTTATTCAATGCGAAGTTTTCTTCTTCGTCGGCGCATTTATCCAAATGATAGTCGCAGAAAGCGCACTTTTTATATACGCAACCTTTGCCGCGCAAAAGTACGATTTCTCTTTTGCGCCCCGTCAATATTTCGGAATATCTGTCCATAAAAAAATTTGCGTCCCCTAAGGAACGCTTTAAGGGCATACAAAGCCCTTGTCTCTCCTTAGTTTTGTTTTTGCTTTCAAAGCAGGGCAGGATGGTTACGAACTGCCGTGCATAATAATAACATAAGCCGTTGCCGTTTGTCAATCGTCCGCACAAAAAAAATCGCACTTTCTTTTGCGTTTAGCGAAAATACTTTTTAATCGAAATCTGTCGATTTTATATCCGAAATATTTTTCCGTCCGTATTCTTTTGCTTTATACGGCGGAAAAGGGTTGACACAGCCTTATAAAAATGCTATAATAAAGAAACTTTCCGCAGTGAAAGTCTGTTTGTCGCGGGGTGTAGCAATAGGTTAGCTTTTCGGGCTCATAACCCGAAGGTTGGAGGTTCGAGCCCTTCCCCCGCAACCACTTTAAAAAAGCAACTCGGTTTCGAGTTGCTTTTTTTATATTCTTTATTCTTCGTTTGTCAAGCGGTTCATATGTTGATTGCTTCTATCGCCTATCATACGGTTACATATATCTATTTGCTCGTTTATTGTTTTTATCTTGCTTTCGCACTGTTTTATCAGTGCTTTTGCGGAATTGACTTCCCTTTCAATTACAATCAATTTATCAAACTTTTTTTGGTTGACTTTATGAGATATTAAAAACGGAAAAAATATAATACCGAATATCACTAAACCTGCACCTATCGCCAAGCCCAATGAACCGAGTAGCCCAAACGTAAAATATTTACAGCTTCCTACCAATGTAATAAAGGCAACCGACATTGCCGCAATACCGCCCGAAATCAAACCGACAGACACAGCTCTCTGCGCCTTATGTTTACTCATACCTATAGAACCCAAAGAATTGCTTTTTTTTGTTAGTTCGTCCAATTCTCTTTTATGCTCTTTTTTCTTTGCCGTTTCTCCCTTTACTTCCGCTCTTAAAGATTCTCTTTTTTTGGTCAAGATATCTTTTATCTCTCTTTCAAAGGATATAATGGTTTCGCGAAGGTTATTATCTGCGCCGCCCTTTGCCCAGTGGTAATATTTGTTTTTCAACATATTGTCCGCTTGCTCGGGCGTTATGCTCGCCAATAACTGTTTCTCGTCTTTCGCACTAAATGCCTGTAAGAACAGCTTCCAATATGTATCCGCACTTGCAAGCCCCTTTTCCAGAGTATCTATTCTTGCCTTGTATTCGCCGTCCGCATACTTCTTTACGTTGGCATAGTTCTCGCTTGCGTGCAACTGCGCTATCAGCTTCTCCGTTACGCGGTTTAAGATATCGTTCTCTCCGCGCATCCCCAGCTCGGTCATAAGCAGCTTCCACCACCGCGCAGGCGAGTACAGTTCTTTCTTGAACTTCTCCGTCC
>CAOJOK010000020.1 GCA_948440265.1 uncultured Clostridia bacterium | reverse complement strand
GCTACTTGTTTTCATTTCGTTTTACCTCCGAATTTTTGTTTTTTCGTGTTGCCCGTAGTGCCGCCACTCTCTATGTTTTTGAGCGCATATATCCCGTTTGCCTTTTTTATGTATTCACGCTCTTTTTCGTCGAGTTCGGACAGCTCGCAAAAGCATAGTATCTTCACATCATAGCCGTGCGGATTGTCTATGCTCCATAAACCGTATTTGCGAATAGACTTGTCTATGTGTGAATCGTACCCGCTCAAATGCTGCGCCAATCTCTCGATTAAGTGTATCGCTTTGCCGACATATGCGTGCAGGTTGCCGTTCTCGTCTATACGATGAAACATATATATTCCGCTCTTGTAGTCAGCATACGGATTGATAGCGCGTATTTGCTCGCGGTTATGTTCGGCTATCTTCATAGCGTGTATGTAGTTCTTTTGCTTGTCTGTCATATTCTTTTTGCACCTCACATAATATTTCGCGATTTTTCAGAATGCTCCTTCTTCGGGCGTCCTTTGCTATTGGAGATAAGGTCGCATTTGCCTGTACAAATACTTCGGTTGCAGTTCAAGCAGGTTTCCATATTTCGGCTGTCGGGAATGACGTCACTTTCTTTGTTCGACAGTTCCCTGCTCTTAACAAGCCTCACAAGTCTTTTATGTATCATACCGTTTGTTCTCCCTTTCCCAACTGCTCTTTAAGGCTTGCATTCTCGTCCTGCAAGTCTTTCATTTTGCACCGTTCCAAAAAGAGTGTAGCCTGATAGCCCAACTCGCACTCGTCAAGATTGTTTTCAAGCTCCGTTATGTAAGCGCGGATATTTTCGAGAAACTCTTTGTCCTTGCGAAATACGGCGGTGCTGATTCTGTCGTTAAGTTCCGCTTTAAGCCTTTGTCTGTTCATACGTCTTTTTCTCCGATTCCGTTACGGGCGAGTATCTCGTCGCGCTTGGTTGTGAGTTCCGATATATCCACGTCTTCGCCTTTGGCTATCCTGATGTTAGCCAAGCGAATTGCCTTTTCCAATTCGTAAAACTCCGCATCCGTCTCTAACAGCATTTGCTTACGCTTTGCAGCCATATCCGCCGCTGTGTCTGCTTCGGCTTTCTCTCTGGCTTTCTCCGATACGCCTGCACACTCGCCCGCTCGCGGCTCCCACGCCCTTACGCAGGCTCTCCAATCTTTCATAGGCTGATTGCCTATCATCCAGCCTTTGCTCTCGTAAAAGTCATAAAAACGCCGTGCATCCATTCTCTTGCCTATCTCCGCTATGTACGTCGCAATGTCTTTTACCGTCGGTTTTACAAAAGTGTGTGTGTCCTCGCGCGCGCACGCACGCGTATATACACATTCTTTTCTATTCTTTTCTATTCTATTAGTCGACGAGCTTTCGGCGAACGTTCGGGGAGTGTTCGGGGAATATTCGTCGAATACTTCGCAGTTGGGTATATCTCCCCCTACCCCCGTTTTAGGCGGGGGCGGCAACTTGCTTTTTGAGGGTTTATCCACCTTTTGCCACCTTTCCCAACTTATCATAAAGTAATACGCGATGCCATTAACCGAATAGAACTGTACGGACATACACCGTGCTATTTCCGATAGGGCGGACTTGATGTCGGCAACTCGTCTATTTTCGTCGTATGGGAAGGTTATATTCTTTATGAAAGTCGGGTCTGCTCTCCCACGACCTTCGTCGTCGGCGTGGCTGAAAAGGCTGATGAACACTATTTTTGCAACGTCACTCAACTGCGAAAAATCCTGACTTTCCCATATCTCGGGACTTATCATTCTTTTTCGAGCCAATGTCTTCTACCTCCTTAAAACGGTAAGTCGTCGTCGGTCGGAACAAGCTCTTCCAACTTTTTCTTTACCGGTTTTTCGGCGGTCCGTGCTTTCGGTTTGGGTATGGTATTCGGCGTAATGGCTTCGTCGTCTTTCGGCGAAAGAAATTCGATATCTTCCGCCACGACGTCCACAGCCGTTCTCCGATTGCCGTTATTGTCTTCGTAATTTCTAATCTGCACGTTTCCGACAACGCACGCCCTTTTACCTTTTCGCAGGTACTTGGCGCAGTTCTCGCCGAGTCCTCTCCAAGCCGTCACGTTGAAAAAATCCGTTTCGCGCTCCCCGTCCGCATTCGTGAAACTGCGGCTTACCGCAATGCCGAATTTACAAACTGACACGCCGCTGGGAAGCTGGCTCAACTCCGGGTCGCGCGTCAGATATCCTATAAGAGTTATCTTGTTCATACTTTATCTTTCTCCTTTTTGAATTTTACTTTGTATACCTTGCAGAGCTTCTCATCCAGCCTTACCGGCTCTAAATGATATTTCTCTGCAAATGCTTTTTCTCCGCAAGCGTGCGCCTCTCTATGATGTTCCCGGCACAGCGACATTGCTCTTTTGCCTTCATTCGGAATCTCTTTTCGGTTGTTACCCATTCCGACGACATCGATATGGTGTAGCTCCGCAGATTTGCCGCAGACGGCGCATTTTTTGTACTGCAAGCAAATATATACATATCTGCTTATATCCTCACACAGCTCAAATAACGGCTGATTAAGCGGTATTCCCCAGGCTATAATCGTTTCGACCAATAAATCTATGTACGCGCTTGCCGTCTCTATACTGCAATCCGAAAGCGAAAAATCGTCGAGCATTCCCTTATAGCGTTTATAGCGCAGCTCCCATTTAAACTGCTTCTTTACGATATCCGGAAACTCGCCCATATAGTCCGCTATTTCGGCAAGCATAGCATAAATTTTCTTGCGCTGGTCGGCTGTAATCGTGCGGCTGTCACGCAGCATAACCGCCGCTTCTTTATAGCCGCACGATACAAACCTGTCGACGTTCTCATAGCGAGTGCGAATTGTAACGTCTCCGCTTTCGTTATAATCGATAATTTGACCGTCGAGTATTTCCATTAAATCACCATTTTATCCAGCTCGTTGAGCGCCGCAATCAGGTCGTCGCGCGTGAGCGTGTTTATCATTACGCCGTCGCCGAACATAGAGTCCAAAAGACTTCTGCCTGCCTTGATTTCTATCTTGCCGCGTTTGAGCGCATTCATAAACAGCGTCTTATTGTCCGCCTTGTCCGCTCCGCTCATCGACAGCACGTCGGATGGAAGCTCTTTCCGTTCCGCTTCGCTTTCGCCGCTCTCGTCGTCGGGCAGACTGTCTGTATACTTACTGTCGTCCTTATCCCAATACACGTCGGCACCGACGCCGAGCGCCTTGCAGGCGACCGATATTGCGTCGGTAAGCGCCATTTTAAAGCACTCGTCGGAAACGTGAAGCCCGTTCTTTTCTGCGGCGACAAACATACTGCCGCCCGTGCCCACAACCGCCTGCGACCATTCTTCGCCGAATTTCACATACAGCTCGATATCCACAAACGCCGCCGTTTCACCCGTCTGCTCTGCAAACTCAAAACGCTTGTCCGTTATCCTGTAATACCAGCCTTTTCCGCACGGTCCGAATTGTTCCGTCAACGTCTTTATGCGCCACATAGGGTTTATATCCGTCTTGCCTTTGAGTCTGCCTGCCTGTATCGATTTGCACGCCGACTCGGGTACGGAGCGCACTTTGTTATAAAGTTCCAAGTTATCCATATTTCACCTCACTTGATTTGCAGAGTTTTGTTCTCGATAAGCTCTGCGCCTTCCACAATTTCGCCTGCCTTTATAGCCGCCGTTATTGCCGTCTTATCCGGTGCCTTTTCCACCTTTGTGCGTATGTACTTTTCGGGAAGTTTGCTTTCGTCGACTATATTCACTTTATTGCGAGTTGTCACCGTCGCTTTTATCCGACGGGTTTCAAACTTCTTGTCGCCGTAGCGCATAAGTTCACTGCACAGCCATTCCTTAAGCCTGTCCGCTTTTGCGGTTTTTGCTTTGGCTCTTGCCGTAAGTTTGGTCGCGTATTCGGATATTTCTTTTGCATCGGACGTGAGCTGCGCGGCGTACAAAAGCAGGTTCTCGATTTTTTCGTTGCGCTCCATTTCCAAACGGTCCAAAAGCGTAACGTCGAATACAAGTCCCGTTTCTTCGTCGGCATCCCCCGACGTATCCAGCAGTACGTCTATAATTTCGTCATACTCATAAATTTTCATACCGCACCCCCTTAAAACGGACATATCTTTTTGAGCTCTTCTTCTCTCGCTTTGGCTTCTTCGAGCGTGGGCAGTGAAGTCATACCGTCGTTTATATCCGACGCGAGCTTCAACGCCTGTTCGGGCGTACAGAAGATTGTCAAATTGCCAAGATGTATCCATACGGTACCGTCGCTGCTTCTGCTTACCGTAGCCGTATAGTTATCATCTTTTTCCAAATGAACGCTTGTCAATTGTGTCATAGTTCTTTTACTCCTTGTTTTGTTTATGGTTGGGAAAGCGTCCTTTCCCGCCTTGCAAGGTTTGGTCACGAACGCCGGAGTTGCACCGACCGTTACTCATATTCGTGATGTGCCTTTTTTCGGAAGGCTAACCGATATATCAAACTTTTGCCGCAAGCAATGCGTGTGCAATGACATTCAGCGTCGCCGCTTTCATACGCTCTTTGTTCTTGATGTAGACTGCGGCTTGTCTCACGCACTCACGCTCATACGGGCTTATAAGCTTGTCCATTATCTCGATGCGCCGCTCGGGCGACCATTTAAGCAGGCTTTTTGCCGCTATGTAGTAAATGTCTTTCTTCATAACATCTCCCTTGCTTCTTCTACAGGCTTTAAACCGAAAGCCTTTATAAGCGCTTTCGCCCGAAGCTCGTCCCGTTCTATACCGCCGTAATTGAGCAGTCCGAAGCGTTCTATTACCGCCATTTTAGCCTTGTCCAAGCTCGTTGCCTGGACGGTCGTGTAACAGCCCTTGTACTGTCCGCCCTGCGACAGCAGGACATAGTAAGTCTTTTTCTTGATTTGTCTACTGCTTATAGGTATCATTGCCGTCTCCTTGTAATTTTTCCAGCTCGTCACGCACTCTGGCTTGCAGTTCTTCAAGCTCTTTCTGCCGTGCCTGAACACGCTCAAATCTCCGCTTTGCACGCTCTTTCGCAAGGAAATTCGGGTCAGACTGCCGCGCATATTCGTCTATAAGCTCTCTGTTTTTGTCATAGGAAAAGACCTGCTTTGTCGCATACCAATCTTTTTCGGGTATTACCTGTCCGTCTGCCGTGACAACCGTTCCGACAAAATTATGTACTTTACTTACCATTGCGCCACCTTCCTTTCTTTCCTTCCTTATGTTTAAATGCTTGTACTTGTTTCTTGTGAAACTTACCTATTTATCGGTACGACCGAGAAGATAGTCGGTCGTGCAATCGAGTACGTCGGCAAGCGCTATCAGTGCGTCGCTGTTCGGTTTGCGCGTCCCCATTTCAAAAGCAGCTATCAATGATTGCGACAAACAGACTTTTTTAGCTAATGCCATTTGCGACAAACCTCTCTGTTCGCGCAACTCTTTTAATTTTCTCTTAAACATAATTTTTCTCCTTTAATACACAGTGTTTGACAGACCGTTCGAGGTGAACAAATAAGGACAGCCATTCCCCAACTAAATATTTCTTATGAGATATCCACGAACAGTTGGGGCGTGGTTGATTTTATTTGAAACGCACTATCACGTTTTAGCACAACAAATTCAAATAACATTTCATTTAGGAATTTCTCCTATAAATACCCCTTCGCGTGTCCAAAATTGAAGATAAGCAATAATCGGTTCTACATCAGTTCCTTCACCTTTGATACACTCAACGACAAGCACTTCTTGCGGTCTAACAGTATCTATTCTACGGATATCATTCAAAAGAGGGTTTCCATAAATATTTTTTTTCATTTTTTCTCCTCTGCAGCTACTATGCGACTTTATATTAAATCACCTACTTCGCAATGCGACCAAGCAGATAGTCCGTTGTACAATTGAACTCGTCGGCAAGAGCCACAAGCGTATTACCGCTCGCCATTTTCGTACCCTTTTCATACCCTTGGATAATCGTATAAGATACACCCAAGCGCCGCGCAAGCTCCGATTGAGATATACCCAACTTTTCTCGCTGTTCTTTTACTCTCTCTTTAAACATAATTTTCTCCTTTTACTTGACTTTCTTTTATTCCTGCCGTATAATGTTAGGGAGTCGAGGGGCTTAGGCAGGTTGTTCGCCCCTCTTCCCTTGCCGTCCTTCCGTTCAAAGTCAGGGCGGCTTTTCTTTTTGCCTTTTCTTACTTTTTAGGTTTTTGCCAAGTACACAAGCATTTCGATTATGTCCGTATCGGTCCAGCCTTTTGCTTTCAGATACTCTATTATTCTTTCGAGTGTTTTGTCTTGCATTTCTTCCATTCCTTTAACCTGCCTTATTTATTTCAACCTATTGACTTTCATACAGTTTTTGTGCTATACTGTATACGCAACTCGGTTGTGATTATATTATACTACGGAATATTCCGTAATGTCAACTATTTTACGGAAATTTCCGTAATTATTTTTTAATAAAAATTCCCCTTCTTTTCAGGAGAAATCACTATGCGTTATTTTGATTACTACGATGAAAATGGAAAACATTCTTCCAGTTTAAATAGTTTGCCAAAGTTATGTAGTTTTTGCAATACAAGTACTGCCTTTGAAATACGATATTGTCGGTATAACACCGATAAGCACATATTCAACTTTTTTTTAGAATGTGCAGAATGTAATAGATTTTCAATATATACTTGTTCTCATTTGTTTGAACCCATCGATTTCATTCCACATAAAGTATGCTTTACGCCGGCATCAGAAAGTATTGCAAAGTTATCTCCTTCCTTTGCAGAAATATATAAGCAAAGTCAGCTTGCTGAAAATTCAAACCTATTAGAAATTTGCGGTATGGGATATCGTAAAGCTCTTGAATTTTTAATAAAAGATTATCTAATTAAAAATTCAGAAAGCAAAGACAAAGTATTAAATGAAACACTTAATCAATCAATTCAAAGAATTGCATCTGAACAAATCAAAACGGTTGCTGAACGCGTTGCTTGGCTGGGGAATGACCAAACGCATTACATAAAGAAACATACGGATAAAGATTTATCTGATTTGAAATTGTTTTTAGATACAGTTATAAAGTATATTGAATTGGAGCTAAACTATTTAGCAGCAAAGCAAATTGAAAAAAAATAAATGCATATTTAAGAGGTTATACAATTGCGTATTGTATAACTTGGTATTTCGTCACTGATTATTTCACCAATAAAATGATTGTTTGTCGTCCAAAACTGTGTATAAGCAGTATATGGAGCAGACGGTGAACCATCTCCCTTTACCACATCAATAGCAATCACCTCCACTTTCGCAACTCTGTCTAAGCGTGAAACCGCCTGTTTTTGTCCCAACACCATAGATATTTCACCTCACGTAACATATTAAAATAATTATATACGGAAAATTCCGTAATGTCAACAATACAAGGAGATTTTTATGACAACAATCGAAAAAATTAAAGATTTACTTGCTCAAAAAAATATGAGCGCATATAAATTAAGCTTGGAAATCGGTTTAAACAAAACATTTTTAACCGATTGGACAAGTGGAAAAGCCAAGCCGTCGGCAGACGCTCTTTCCAAAATCGCCGACTACTTTGACGTTTCGGTAGACTATCTTTTGGGAAGAACCGAAAACCGTAATTATTTCCCGAATACAAACGAGCTTCCCAAAGACTATGAGCCTAAATATGCTATCCCCCATACTCAAAGCGACTTATTGGATATTCCGATACTCGGAAGCATTTGCGCAGGAAACGGCATTATTGCCGATGAGCACATTGACGGATACGAGCCCACTTCGCGGCATAGTCTTAACGGACATCCTTCTTCCGATTTTTATTGGTTACGCGTGGAAGGAGATTCAATGGAGCCTTTCTTTTTTGAAAACGACCTTGTACTTGTGCGGCGGCAGACCAGCGTAGACAGCGGAAATATCGCCGCAGTTCTGATAGACGGCGAAGAAGGCGTTATTAAACGCGTTGAATACGGGCGCGACTGGATTGAGTTGATAAGTGAAAACCCTATATATTCCACTCGGCGTTTCGAAGGTGCGGACGTTCAGAGAGTATATATAATGGGGCTGATTGTAGAAAGTAAAAGGAAAATCGCAAGATAACAATTAAAAATACGCTAATAAGTGTAAAGGAAATAAACTATGTCTCTCATAAATGTATATTGTGACGAAAGCTGCCATCTTGAATATGATAACAGCCCTAAAATGGTATTAGGATGTATAAGATTTCCTTATACAAAAAAAGATGAAATAAATGCAAGAATTAAAGAAATCAAAAGTAGATATAACATACCATTTAACAGAGAATTAAAATGGACAAAGTTATCGCCATCTTTGCTTCACTGCTATGAAGACTTAATTAACTACTTCTTTGACGACGATGACTTATGCTTTCGTGGACTTGTTATAGATAACAAACAAGCCTTAAACCACAAACGATTTCAACAAACTCATGATGATTGGTATTATAAAATTTACTTTAATATGTTAAAAACCATACTAAATCCTACTAATACTTACAATATTTATTTAGATATAAAAGACACTTGTTCTAAAAGGAAAATTGAAAAGCTATATGAAGTTTTATCTAATAACAATTATGATTTTTCAAGGAGAATAATAAAAAAAATTCAAACCATACGCTCACACGAAGTACAAATTATGCAAATAGTTGATATCATTATAGGAGCAATATCGTACTATTTGCGCGAACTTAACACAAGTAATGCAAAATTATCTATAATTGAACTTATTAAATTGCGTTCAAAATACTCTCTCACTCGAAACACATTATTTCAAGAAAGAAAGTTCAATCTTTTTCACGAACAATTGGAGAACTAAAATGATAAAATGTAATCCCCCTGTACTAATTGAACCCGAAAGTTGGGATTATTATGTAGATAAACTATATGCTGTTTATTGTAACATTTTTATAGAAGAGCCGATTACATATAATAACTTACCAATTTATCGAAATAATAACCTAATTAATGGTAAAGAAGATACATTTTGGCATTTAATAGAAAAAACCGCGAGTGACGGCAACCGCTATCCAGATTATGATAGGTGTAAAAAAATAGCTTGGATAAAATATTTTATTTTGCATTGTAGCAAATTGTGTCCTTCAATTAAAATATGGGAAAAACTTGACCCTAAAAAGAAGAAAGTACGTACTTATTTGTGGTGCGAAAGTTTTGATTATGTCGTAATAATGGAATTTAGAAAAACTCACTATTATTTTATAACTGCTTTCAATGTAATTTACAATCACGAAAGAAGGAAATTTGAAAAAGATTATCAAGAGTGGTATAAAACGAAACCGCCCATCTAAAAGATGAACGGAATCTCAACTCCTTCTACACATGGCAGATGAGCTACTATAAGTATATGCTTACTTTGCAAAAAAGTCAACTGAAATTATCAAAAAGTCAACAAAAAGTAAAGAAAAACTGCGGACACCTTGTTATACAAGAGAGAAAGGAGGTGATGTCCGATGAAAAGAGCCGCAATATATACCCGTGTGTCGACGCTTGAACAGGCGACGGAAGGATATTCCATATCCGAACAGAAAGACAAGCTGTCGGCTTATGCGCAATCGCAAAGCTATGACATTGTCGGAATATATTCCGACGAAGGTTTTTCGGGCAAGGACTTGAACCGCCCTGCTATGTCCGACCTTATGACGGACATCAAACAAGGCAAAATCGACACCGTGCTTATTTACAAGCTCGACCGTCTGTCGCGTAACGTCGGCGACGTGCTTTACCTTGTGGACCTTTTCGACAAGTACGACGTCGTATTCTTCTCTCTGCACGAAAAATTCGACCTTGGCTCCCCTTTCGGTCGCGCGGGCTTGAAAATGATGGCGACGTTCTCCGAGCTGGAACGCGAAACAATCGTCGAGCGTATGCAGATGGGAAAGCTGGCACGAGCCAACGCCGGCAAATACACTTGTCCCGGCAAATGTCCGTTCGGATACCGCTACGACAAAAACAACGACTGTCTGACGGTTGACGAAACCGAAGCGGACATTATCCGTAAAATATTCGACCTGTATATAAACGAAAACTTCACTTTCCGCAAGCTGTACGACTATTGCCGCACCGCCTATCCCGACGTAAAATATTTCTCGAATCCTATGTGCTGTAAGCCGCTCATCGAACGCCCTATGTACGCCGGATATTTCCGCTATAAGGGCGGCGAGCTTATCCCCGGCACAAACTTCCCTGCCATAATCTCATACGAGACATATCTCAAAGCGCAGGCGCAGGTGGAAGCAAACAGGACCACGCGCAGCAGCGACAATACCCCCTACCTTTTAACGGGACTAATCTACTGCGGCCGCTGCGGAAACAGATACGTCGGAAAGATGTACGAACGATATACCAAAAAAGCCGACGGCTCACACACAAAGCATTACCGCTATCGCGATTACGGCTGTGCCGCACGCATAAAGCGCGACGCGAACTATCATTCCGCCGCTTGCGACAACGAGATATTCCGCGCAGAAGATTTGGAAAATTACATTTGCGATTTTGTCAAAAATATCGATATAGACGATTACGATACTCAAAGCTATGCGCCCGGCTTTATCGACTCTCTGATAGCGCAGGTCGGAACGGCAAAGCAGTCGCAGGAGCGTTTGCTCGACCTGTATATAAACGGCGATATTGACCGCGACTCTTATCTCATCCGCAAGCTGCCGCTCGACAGCAAAATTCAAGAGCTGAATAATTTAATCGAGAAAGAGAGCAATACCGTCAAGACGTCGGTCACGGACGGCGCCGCAAACATAAAGGAAAAGCTGGCAAACTTCGATAACCTATCCAAAAAAGAAAAACGTCTATTACTCCACTTTTTAATCAAAAGCATTGTAATAGACGGCGACAATATAGTTGTCAATCTCAAATTGAAAAAGTAATACCACATATATAACGGTTTTACCGTTAAGCACAATATATAGTATACGGAAATGGCGTCTTTTTGAAGTAACGCTTTACTGTCACGTTGAGGGGCAGAAGAATTATCCGATTATTTTCGGGCAGCTGACCAATAAGGACGGCTCTTTTCTTGTGGGCAGAAAACCCGAACCCGACTTTAAGTGGAGCGACTTGAAAGACAAACACGTTCTTGCCGGACGTCCCGGCGGCGTGCCTGCGATGATGCTTCAATACGTCTGCAACAATGCCGGTCTTTACCACGGCGAAAACATAAATCTCGACACGACCGTGGCGTTCGACGCTATGGTGGGCGCATTCGACGGCGACACGAAATACGACTATTGCACTATGTTCGAGCCGACGGCTTCCGAGCACGTTCTGTCCGGTCGCGGTTACATCGTCGCTTCGGTCGGCGACGCCGGCGGCGCGGTGCCGTATACGGCGTTCTCGGCGTCCAAGAGCTATCTCGAAAAGAACCGCGATACCGCCCTTGCCTTTCTGCGCGCCGTATTCAAGGGCTATAAGTATATGACCGAGCACACGCCCGAAGAATCGGCAAAGCACCTGACGGCTTCCTTTGCGGGCATTTCCGAGGCGTCCATTGCCGCGTCGCTTAAAAGCTATCTCGACATAGAGGCGTTTGCCAAGACTCCCGTTTTGAAGGAGTCCGACTTCAATCACCTTATGGACATTATGGAAAATGCGGGGACTCTGCCTTCCCGTGCGGACTTTGCTAAAGCCGTGGACAACAGTCTTGCCGCGGAGATTATCGCTTAAATCCGTCTATTTTAACCTATGAGGTGCTGCAATGGAAATACTGAAATTCGAGAACGTCTGTCTGACATATCAAACTCCGCAAGGGCAAACCGACGCCATTAAAAACCTGTCCTTTTCCGTCGAGGAAGGCGAGTTTGTGGCGATAGTCGGTCCGAGCGGCTGCGGCAAAACCACCATTCTGTCTATGATTTCCGGACTGCTTGCCCCTACTTCCGGCATCATAGAAGTGGACCGCCGCGCCGTCACGAAACCGATGAGCAGCGTCGGCTATATGCTGCAAAAGGATAACCTGTTCGAATGGCGGACGATACTCAAAAACGTACTGTTGGGACCGGAGATACAAAAGAAAATAAGCAAAGACGACATCGACTATGCGAAAAACCTGCTCTCGAAATACGGTTTGAAGGACTTCGAAAACAGTTATCCGCGTCAGCTTTCGGGCGGTATGCGCCAGAGAGTCGCTCTCATACGCACGCTTGCCTTTCATCCCAAGCTGCTGCTTTTGGACGAACCGTTTTCCGCGCTGGACTTTCAGACCAGACTTGCCGTTTGCGACGACGTGTACGCCATAATTAAGGAAGAAAACAAGACGGCACTGCTTGTCACCCACGACATTTCCGAAGCCGTCGCCGTTGCCGACCGTATAATCGTACTCTCCCAGCGTCCGGCTATGGTAAAGAGCATTTTCACGCCCGAGCTCGACGCGCCGTCGCCGTTCAAGCGGCGGTCGCTCCCCGAATTCTCGAAGTGGTTCGACGCCGTCTGGAAGGAGGTCAGCTATGACGAAGGATAAACGCAAACAAAAGATTAAACTCAAAGAACTGCCCGTCGCAAGACAGGCGTATCTGAAAAAAATACGGCGCGACAAAATCAAGGTCGCCGTTTTACAGGCGGTCATACTCGTCGCCTTTCTGGGACTGTGGCAGCTGCTTGCGTCTACGGGCATTATCGACGACTTCATAACGAGTTCGCCGATACGCATAATCAAGATGTTTTCGCAGCTGCTGTCGCAGGACATTTTCAAACACATCGGAATCACTCTCTTGGAGTGCGTTATCGGTTTCGTCGTTTCCGGTCTGCTCGGCTTTATAATCGCCGTCGGGCTGTGGGCGAGCGACACCGCGCGCAGAGTGCTCGAGCCCTATATCGTGACGTTGAACTCCCTGCCCAAAATCGCGCTCGGTCCCATTATCATCGTATGGATGGGCGCGGGTATGAAAGCCATTGTCACTATGACCGTTTTGATATGCGTCATTGTGACCGTTATCAGCGTGCTTGCCGGATTTCTCGCCTGCGACGAAGGCAAAATTCTGCTTATGAAGTCTATGGGCGCCAGCAAGCTGCAAATCTTTTTCAAGCTCGTACTGCCCAACTCCCTGCCCAATCTCATATCCGTATTGAAGATTAACGTCGGGCTTGCCTGGGTGGGCACCATTATGGGCGAATATCTCGTGTCGAGCGCGGGACTGGGCTATCTCATAATCTACGGCGGTCAGGTCTTTAAATTAGACCTTGTGATGACGTCTACGGTTATTCTCTGCGTGCTTGCCGCGCTTATGTATCTTGCCGTCGCTCTCATCGAAAAGAAGGTCGCGTCCAAGAGATAGTGCCCCGTTCTTCTTCTGCTTTTTGCGCAGGCGGACGGCGAACACGATATGCCACGCCGCATACAGCGCGCCCAAGCCGCCTATTATCGGGTACAGCGCGCCGACCACTCTTTCGAAGCCGAGCGCGGACAGAAGCAGTCCGACAATGAGTACGGCAAACGACGCCTTGCCCCTGCCGCCCGTTATCGCCACGGCATAGTCGGTCAGGCAGTTCATTGCCGTCAAAAGCGTGGTGAACACGGAAACCGACATAGATATCAGCATTCCATAATACAATATCGGATGAACGTCTTTAGCCATTTCCGCGACGGGCAGTTCGCAGTAGGATTTCCCCGTCGAGTTCAGCGCGAGTATGATAAACGTCATAAGAACGCCTATGACGGCGGTTGCAATCACGGACGACACAACGGTCTCGGACGGTTTCAAGTCGTGCACGGACGTCAACGCGCCTGCCGCAAGCACCAAATTCATCGAGACGTAAACGGCGCCCGACAGCGGTTTTATCCGTAACAGGTCGCAATCGAAAAGCGACGGCGTAAAGCTTTTGACGCACACCGCGACGAGCACGGCAACGACTGCCGGCAAAACGACGGTATTGACTTTTATCACGCCGCCTATTCCCTTTGCCGTGATAACCGCCGCCAGAATTCCGAGCGGCAGCGACAGCAGCGGAAAGCCGATGAAACTTTTGGATACGGAGTCGAATGCGGCGAGCATACCTGCCGTGACAATCAGGGCATTGATAAGAACGAACCCGTCGCAGACCCTTGCCGCCTTGCCGCACGAAAGCTTGTGCAACATTCCGACGTCGCGCGGCTTACAGCGTGCGCCGATACTCAAAAACAGAATACAGCCGCCGGCAATCAGCGGCAGGCAGAAAAGCGCGTTTAACGGCGATATACCGTTTTTGCCGAAAAACGACACTATTTCCGCACCCGACGCGAACCCTGCGCCGATTACCGTGCCGACAATCAACATCGATATAGAAAAACACCGTTTCCATCTCATACTACAATGTATTACGGGAAACGGTGTTTTATGTTTAAGTTATTTTCTGCCCTTTATGGCAATGTAGGTCGGGTCGTCGGAAAAGTCGCGGTAATCGTCCACCACTCCGCCCAAGCGTTCTATCGCGTTTTTAATCTCTATGTATTCGGCGTAATCGCATTCGTCGAGCGCGCGATACAGCTGTGCCGCCGCCCGTTCGTCTCCGTACGCCCCGAGATATTGCGCGTACAGCGGAATATTGTCTCCGCCTGCAAACAGTTCGGTCAAAAGATTGAACGTGCGCTCGTCCTTGTCGGCGCAGGAGAGTATTTCGGCGACCACGGTTTTCAGTCCGTCGGACGCGCCGTCCAGCAGTTTATACAGCCGCTCCTTGACGTCGTTTGCGTGGCTTTTGAGTATCTCGACGACGCCTTCGCGCAAATCTTCGTCCGCGCTCTCGTCCGCGACTATATCGATATAGGCGTCTACCGGATAGTCCGAGCCGGTTTCTTCGAGCATAGTGACGCACAGCAGTTTGAGTTTGGCGCTTGCGTCCTTTCTCTCTATAATCTCTTTTAAAAGTGGCGCGCAGGACGGCGTTTCGGAGATTTTATCCAGCAGCAGAGAGCAGGGATTGCAGCCGTCTTCGCTGGTGCCTATCAAAATCTTCACGAGCTCGTCGGGTTTTTCTATCGCGTCGAAAAACGCGCGCGGCGCTATGCCGCCGAGTTTTCTGGACGGCGAACTCGCCCACGCTTCGTACACGTCGGGCATTACGGCTTCCACGTCCTGTTCGCTTTCGAACTCCCCTTCGCGCTCCTTGAACCATTCCGCCGCATAGTCTTCAAACATCTTGTCGAAATCAATTACGTCGTTCATATATCGCTCCTTACCGTTTTTCTCTCTCTGTCGGGCAGGCGCAGACCTTTTTTGTCCAGCGCGCCGCTCGATATATAGCGTTCGAACCTTCTGGAATCACAGCCGAACAGCAGCATTATATCGGCTTTTTTCAGCCCTTCCCTTGTCACGTTTCCGAGATAGCACACCGCCGCCGCCAGCGCAAGCAGGTCTTTATCGTCTTTCGGCGCAAGCTTTTTCAGGCTGTCGTTTAATTTTTCCGTCACTTCGTCGAGCGACGGCGCGAACCCGTCGCAATAGAATGCGAGCATTACGTATGCGTATCTGTATACGTCTCTTGCCGCATTGTTTAAAACAGGCGGCGGAGAATACGTCAGTCTGCGGAAAAAGTTGCCCGTCGTTGCCGACACGGTACATTCGGCGCGCGTGTCGAACATTTCTATCAATATGTTCTTTTTGAGTTCTTCGGGCGTGTCGGGCATAAGCAGTTGGTCTTCCAGAAAATCTTTCCACTTTCTGTTCTGCGCCAAAAAGCGCGCTATGTCCACCTGCAAGCCGATGTCGCCTTCCTGAAACAGCCAGTCGAGATATTCTCTCATCTTCGGGTCCTTTTTCAGACCGTCGGTCACGGCTTCCACGGTGGAGCGCTCTGCCATCCAATCGTCGAGCAAGTCTTCCCTTCTCTCCGCTTCGCTGTCCGGCACGCAGTCTATCATAACAAAATCAGTATCGCCGCCGTCTATTCTGTCCGAATAGTATTTCAGCGTCAAGTCGTCGGGATAGAGCCGCATAGCGTCCACTATATACTTCTGCGCGGCTTCCTTTTCGCCGAGATTGGCGCAGCACAGCGACAGGTGCAAAAGCGCGTTTCTGTCCCAAGGCAGGTAGCGCTGTACTGACGAAAGGTGTTTTTTCGCCGACGCCAAATCGCCCATACTCCAAGCCACTTTTGCCAAAAGCTCCAAATCTTCGCAGGACAGTTCGCTGTTTAAAGTCACCTTTTTATAACAGCGGTCGCGCTCCTTTTCATTCCCGAGAGCGTGGTTTGCCGCCGCGCCGTATATCAGCGCTTCCTCGTCCGTCGGGTTGGACTTCAATATATCGCCCGCCGTCATTGCCGCGCCTTGATAGTCGCCCTTTTCGTATTCTATCTTCATCATCATTCGGCGCGCATTGGCGTAGTGCGCGTCCTTTCTGTCCACCGAGCCGAACAGAGCGTATGCCGCTTCCGCGGCGTGCTCCTTCATATACTTGCCCGCGCGCTCGAAGCGCATTCCGCTGTTCAAGTCGTCTATAAGACGCTCTTCCGCCGTATAGCCCCGTCTGTCCACAATCTCGACGTCTTCATCTTCGTCGTCCGCCGACTCCGCCATATCGTTCAAGTCTTCTATCTCGCTATTCGTGACTATATTGCGCATTTTGCCGAGCGTGTAATAGTACGTAGCCGTATCGCGCATTTCGTAACCGAGTTGGGAAAACTCGTGCACGAGCCCCGGGTATACGTCGCGGTTCTGCGGATTCAGATTCAATGCGCGCAGGTACCAATTTATCGCCTGCACGCCGTCGCCCGTCAGTTGATAGACATAGGCAATCTTGGACATCAGTCTGTCGGCATTTCTCCTGGCTGTTTTCAGTGCGCGGTAATAGCAGTCTATGGCGTCTCCGTAGCGTTCTTCCTTTACGAAAGAATCGCCCGCAAGCGTCATCAGACCCGATGAATTATCGAATTTCAAAGTACCGTCTGCCATAGTTTATATGACTGCAACCTCCGTGTTTTATCTTTCTTTATATGCCGCAAAGTGTATTCTCTGCGAATCGGCTTTCGGCTTCTTTCCGGTCAAATCGGCGCATACCGTCACCTTAAAGCCCATATCTTTCAGTTTGTTTGTTATGCTCTGCTCGTCGTGCGCATACTGTCTGTGCGTTTCTTCTTTGCGCTCGTACAAGCCGTCGGCGCGCTTTTCGAATATATTTAGGTTCATATCGACGGCGCCCGATTTTGCCGCTTTCGAGTTCTCCCACACGCAGGCATAGTTTCGGCTTTGCAGAAAAAACGTATTGCCTGCGATGACGTTTTGCAGTTTATATCGGGAGCTTATGTCGAACAGCAGCAGTCCGTCTTTTTCCAGAGAGTCGTATGCGGCTTGGAAAAACGGCGCGGGGTCTTTCATATAGTTCACGACGTCGTTCATAGCCGTTATGAACTCGACCTTCTTTTTAAGACGCAGGCGTTCGGCTTTTACGAGTACGAACTTTATATTAAGTCCGCGGCATCTTGCGTTTTCCATAGCCTTTTTCAGCATTGCGCCGCTCTCGTCCGCGCCCGTCACGTCCTTGCCGCGCAGGGCAAGCTCTATCGTAAAGATGCCGCTTCCGCACCCGACGTCCACTCCGCGCTCTCTTACGCCGAGAAGTTTTTGGGTGAAATCGAACCACTTGGCGTAATACTTTGCGTCGATAAGCTCGTCATAGCAATTTGCGATTGCGTCGTACACGTTACTGCCCTTCCGCCGCTTTTGCCTGTGCCGCCATTCTGCGCTTCTTTTCCTTTCGGTTTTCGCTCGACTTCGGCTTGTTCTTCTCGCGCATTTTTCCGTTCAGGTACTTTTCGAACGCCCACTGCGTATACACGGCGGCGATAAGTGTTATGAACGAACAGCCTATCAGCAAAAAGAACGCTATCAAAAGCGTGGTGAGAAAGCCTGTCACGAAGCAAGCCACGACTATCGGCAGAGCGCACATTGCCAGAATGAGCAGCGTTCTCGGCAGCAGCATAAGCGAAAGTCGGACGGCGTTGGAAAACTTCGCGCCGAATGTGAGTTTATAGGAGACCGACTGCGCACAGAAAAACAGCGCGACGGACAGCGTTATGACGAGCAGCACCGAGGAGGCGGCTATGCCCGTTATCTTCGCCCACAGCGGCAGGCTTGTTTCCACGGACAGCGAACCTATCGAATAGAACAGCGCGAAAAGTATGGCACCCGTCAAAAACGACGAAACGATAAACGGCAGCCAGCTTCTCGCTATGCCCTTGAAAAACGCCTTGACCGTCGGCTTTTCGCCTTCGAGCACCAACCGTTTCAGCGCGTAAAACGCCCCCGCAAGTCCCAGACCGCCTATCGGCAGAAGGGGTACGGTCAGCAGCCAGCGGCGCAGTAGCACGTCGAACGCGCGTGCCGCGCCCACGCTTACGGCGTCGGTTATCACGGGCAGTCCTATTCCGATATTGCCCGAATACGGCAATAAAAGCGAATCCGCCGTCGTCGTGAACGTAATTATTATCTGCCATACAATCAGCGGCAGAAAGAAAAGCAGAGTCAAGAGATTTATCTTGACAAGCGGCCAGCCGTTGCCCTTGGTTGTGTCCCAGAACTTGGATACCGTGCTTTTGCCGACCTCGAAGGGCGGCGGCGCGTTGTTTTCTCCTATATGCAGTCCGTCCGATAATTTTGACATTTTACTCTCCGTTATTCGTTATCGCAAACGAGTTTTATCATTGTTTCCACGCCGAGCATAAGCGCGCTTTCGTCGAAGCCGAACGTGTCCGAGTGAAGCGGCGACGAATACTTTTCGTCTCTTATTCCCAGCCACGCCATACAGCCGTCTATTTTCTCGGTGTAAAAAGCGAAGTCTTCCGCCGTGTATCGCGGCTCGCACTCCCCGACATCCGCCACGCTTTTCAGGCGTTTTACCGCAGACGCCGAATTGACGAGCGGCGGATATACGGCTTTGACGTCTATTCTGCTCTCCGTGCCGATTTGTCCGTCTATTTCGCACAGAGCGGCGGCAAGTTCGCCCGACACCGAATTCAGGTCGGCGGCGTCGAAGTATCGGAACGTGCAGTACAGTCTGCCGCCGTCCGCGACTATGTTGCGCGCGCTGCCCATTTCGGCTCTGCCTATGTGGATACGGACATTTGCGTGAGATTGTTCTATCCTTTCGCAGGCGGCGGCGAACTTTATGCAGGTTTTAATCGCATCCGCGCCCTTTTCCCTGTCCGCGCAGTGGGAGGCTCTGCCTATTACGTTTACATCGAACTCCACGGTGCCTGCGAACATCGCGCCCACGAGCGACGACATTTTGCCCTTATCGAGTTCGGGACAGAGATGAAAGGCGTATATCTCGTCCACGCCGTCAAGGACTCCTGCCTTTATCATTTTATCGGCGCCGCCGTCGCCCTCCTCTCCGAACTGGAATATCAGGCGCACGTCGCAATGCGGCTTGTTCTCCGACAGCCACTTTGCCGTTCCGAGCAGTATTGCCATATGTCCGTCGTGACCGCAGGCGTGCATATTCTTCCGCGCCTTAAACTCTACGTCGGTCTTTTCCGTTATCGGCAGAGCGTCCATATCGCAACGCAGGGCGATTTTTTCTTCCGCGCGCTTGCCGCTTATATCGACGTACATACCCGTATGAATTCTGGTGTACTTCAAGCCGAGCTCGTCCAGCCGCTTTGCTATATACGCGCTTGTTTCGAACTCCTGTTCGGAAAGCTCGGGTATGGCGTGGAGCTGTCTGCGGCAGGTCCTGACGTATTCGTATATTTCGTTTTTCGAGTTTGCGTCCGGCTGCACCGCGGTTCTCCTTTGCCTTACAAAAAAAGGCTCTTTTCTATTTTAACACAAGACGGAAAATTTTTCAATCAAATGGCGCACGTTTAAAGGAAAAATAGTTTAAAGCAATTGACAAAGAGCGCGTTTTATGATATGCTTATGAAAGTTAATGGGGAGCGGCGAGTAAGAGTACGGTTTTTTCGAGTATCGGGTCGGTACTGAAATCGGAAAGGACATCGCCGCCGAAATCCGTCTTTGCTTTTGCGGCGCACCGACCTATTCGCGCCGGACGGGTTGGATGCAGGACTTAACCGTTTGCATCTGTCATTGTGCCTTTAAGTCGCCAATGGAGAACATTACGCTTATTTTATTTCGGCGGATTTGTTTTTTGCGGCGCGCTTATATGTGTTTGCCGCATTTTCATTTTCCCCTGTGCGGTTTACCCCGAATTAAGTTTTACCGTGGCTTTCAAAGCCGAAGGAGTATCGATATGAAGAAATATAACGTAGCCGTGGTCGGCGCAACGGGTATGGTAGGCAGAAAAATGCTGCAGGTGCTGGAACAGCGCAAGTTCCCCGTCAAGGAGTTCTATCCGTTTGCCAGCTCTAAAAGCGCAGGCACAATCGTGGAATTCGACAAGTGCAGATATACGGTTATCGAGCTTACGGAAGCAAATATCAGGGCGCGCAGAATAGACATTGCCATTTTCAGCGCGGGCGCAAGCGTATCCGAAAAGTTCGCGCCTATTTTCGCCGAAAACAACTGCGTGGTAATCGACAATTCCAGCCGCTGGCGCACAGACCCCGAAGTGCCGCTTGTCGTGCCCGAAGTCAATCCGCAGGACGTGTTCAAGCACAAAGGCATAATCGCCAATCCGAACTGCTCCACCATTCAGGCGGTAGTCGCGCTCTCTCCCCTGCACAAAAAGTACGGGATAAAGCGTATAGTATATTCTACATACCAGGCGGTGTCGGGCGCGGGACTCGGCGGATATTCCGATTTGGAAAACGGAATCAAGGGTATACCGCCCAAGAAGTTCCCCGCTCCCATTTTCGGCAACTGCTTGCCGCACATCGACGTCTTCGAGCCCGACGGTTATACGAAGGAAGAAAAGAAGATGATTTTCGAAACCAAAAAGATACTCGGCGACGATTCGCTTAAAGTCACGGCGACCTGCGTGCGCGTGCCCGTATACTACGGTCACAGCGAGAGCATAAACGTCGAGCTGAACGCCGAAGCCGAGTTGAGCGACGTTCGCAAGACGTTGTCCGAAGCCCCCGGCGTAGTGCTTATGGACGACGCCGAGCAAGCCGTCTACCCCACTCCGCTCTATGCCGAGAACCGCGACGAGGTGTTTGTGGGCAGGCTCCGCAAGGACGACAGCGCGCAAAACGCTTTCAATATGTGGGTGGTTGCCGACAATATCCGCAAGGGCGCGGCAACGAACGCCGTGCAGATAGCGGAAGTGCTGACAAGAAAGTAAATTCATTGCGGTCTTATCCGCAGAGGAGTTCTATATATGTCGTTATTTACAGGAAGTGCGGTTGCGCTCGTTACGCCGTTTAACGACGGCGGCGTGGACTTCGACGCACTCGACAAATTGCTTGACTATCAACTGACTAACGGTACGAGCGCGCTGTGCGTGCTGGGCACCACGGGCGAACCTGCCACTATGACGCAGAGCGAGCGCGACGCCGTCATAAAGTTCGTCGTATCGCGCGTCAAGGGCAAGCTCCCCGTTATAGTCGGCGCAGGCAGCAACTGCACGGCAACCGCCGTGGAAAACGCTTTGAACGCGCAGGCGCTCGGCGCGGACGGTTTGCTTGTCGTCACGCCCTATTACAACAAATGCACGCAAAACGGTTTAGTCGAACACTACCGCGCGGTCTGCGGCAGCGTCGGTATTCCCGTCATTGCATACAACGTGCCGACGCGCACGAAGGTCAATATCAATCCCGAAACGGCGGCACGGCTGTGCGAGCTGAAAAATATGTCGGGCATTAAGGAAGCGAGCGGCGACATAGACCAGATACAGGCGCTTGCCGCTGCCGTCGAAGGCGGTATGGATTTTTATATCGGCGACGACTCTCTTACCGTCGTTTCCTACTGTCTCGGCGCGAAGGGCGTCATATCCGTTGCGGCGAACGCGATACCGCGCGTTATGAGCGATTTGACCAAGCTCTGCGCGCAGGGGCGGTTTGACGAGGCGAGAAAAATGCAGTTCAAGCTTATGCCGCTTATGAGCGCGCTGTTCTGCGAAGTCAATCCCATTCCCGCGAAAAAGGCTATGGAATTTATCGGTATCCCCTGCGGCAAGCCGAGACTGCCGCTAACCGAAATGGAGCCGCAGAATGCGGAGATACTCAAAAAAGCGCTTAAAGATACGGGACTTTTGAAACAAGGAGCGAAATTATGTTGAACGTGTTTTTAGTCGGGATTTCCGGCAAGATGGGCAGAATGATTTGCGACGCCGCAGAAAAGAGCGGCGACATAAAAGTATGCGGCGGCTTGGACGCTTTCGACGCAAAGGTTGCGCCCACTTTCAAGACAGCGGCGGACGTCAACGTTGCGGCAGACGTCATAATCGACTTCTCACGCCCCGAAACGTTAAATGAGGTAATTTCCCTTTGCGACAAGCTCTCCTGCCCTGTCGTCATTGCTACGACGGGATATGACGATAAACAGTTGAAGAAAATAGACGAGCTTTCGCGCAGGCACGGTGTGCTCATTTCCGGCAATATGAGCTTCGGAGTCAATCTTCTGACCGAGCTTGTAAAGAGTTCGGCGGCGGCGCTCGGAATAGATTTCGACGTGGAGATTGTGGAAAAGCACCACAATGCCAAGGTGGACGCTCCGAGCGGTACGGCGCTTATGCTGGCGCAGGCGGCGGCGGACGCGCGGCAGGAACACTCGGAAGTCGTGTCGGGCAGAAGCGGCAGAAACTGCAAGCGCAAGCGCGGCGACATTGGCATAAGCTCTGTGCGCGGCGGCACGATTGTCGGTCAGCACGACGTGGAGTTTATCGGCGACGACGAAATTATCACTCTTTCCCACACCGCCCTTTCCCGAAAGATTTTCGCTTTCGGCGCACTTAAAGCCGCACGCTTTATGGCGGACAAAAAGAGCGGAAAATACGATATGAAAGACGTTTTGGGCATAAAGAAAAACTGACGCTGTTTTTAACAGGCACGACAAAGCACGGACCGCAAAAAGTCCGTGTTTTTTGATTGTTGAAAAAAAGTGCGCGGCGGAAACGGTGGGAGTTGGGGTTTCAAGGGGATTGGTTGGAAACGAAAGGATAAGGCGGAAATAGTGGGAGTTGGGGTTTCAAGGGGGTTGGTTGGAAAAGAAACGAGCAGTTCAAGGAAAGCAATGGCTTTGAGTAAGAGTTTGTTATCGTTCTGATGCAGGGGATTTCTCCGCTTCGCATACTTCGTATGCTTCGGTCGAAATGACATTGGAAAAAAGAAATGACAAGGAAAGTGCGTGCAGAGTACGAAAGCCCTGACGGCAGAGAAACGAGCAGTTCAAGGAAAGCAATGGCTTTGAGAAAGAGTTTGTTATCGTTCTGATGCAGGGGGCACACTTCGTGTGCTTCGGTCGAAATGACATTGGAAAAAAGAAATGACAAGGAAAGTGCGTGCAGAGTACGAAAGCCCTGACGGCAGAGAAACGAGCAGTTCAAGGAAAG
>CAOJOK010000019.1 GCA_948440265.1 uncultured Clostridia bacterium | reverse complement strand
CCCCCCCCCCCCCCCCCCCCCCCCCCCCCCCCCCCCCCCCCCCCCCCCCCACAATGTTCTTGTATTATAATATCGTCTTAATTTTCGTACCGCGACGAAAATACAGGTGGTGGAATGATGCAAAAAAAAATCAAGGAGAGAAATGTATGTTTCAAAAAAAAGCACTTTGGCAAGGCTTGACATTTGTGTGTGCGTTTTTGCTGGCTTTTGCCGTAATCGCGTCCACCGTGCTCGAAGCCAACCGAAACGCAATCGACAACTTCTTCGGCACGATAAGCGAAGCAATGGTGTCGGAAGACGGCGAAACCTATTCGACGTTCAAGCCCGATGCCGAGTTCCTTAACGAGGACGGAACGGGCAATTCGACTGCGTTAATCAAAAAGGCGATAGACATCGGCAGACGTCACGAAACGGAGGGCGCAGTGCTGTTGAAGAACAACGGTGCACTTCCGCTTGCAAAGGGCAGCAATGTCACGCTGCTCGGCGCGCGCAGTCATCGCACTATTCTCAACTCGAGTATGGGTCAGAAATCACAGGGTAATTACATAACTCTGGAACAGGCTCTTTCCGCGACGAAAACCGACTTCGAGAATACGAAGATAGACAAGAAAGAAGCGGTGGAAGATTACGACTTTGCCGACTTGAAACTCAATGGCGACGGCGTCGGCGCAGGCGCGGGCTTCAAGCTCAATCCCACGACGATAGCGGCTTACGAGACCACGTCGGGAACGCTTGCGTTACAGCCTTCGGCAAACTCGGCGGGTAGGGGTGACCCCGATGGTCCGTATTACAGAGTAGACGAGCCGTCGCTTACCGCATTGCAAACGGCACAGCCTACTTTCGTAGAAAGCTTAAAGGACTATAAAGACGCGGCAATCGTCGTCGTCGGCAGAGGCGCGGGCGAAAGCAACGACTTCCTCAAAGGAAAGCTTGCGGCAGACGAAAAGACGGATACGATAACCGAGCCTTTACAGCTCACTCAAAACGAGAGAGACATAATAGAGCTTGCGACGCAGCACTTCGACAACGTCATCATTCTTTTGAACAACAACTCGGCGATAGAAATCGGCGACTTGAAGAACAACGACAAGGTGAAAGGTATCCTTTGGATAGGACATCCCGGTAACTACGGTACGCTCGGCATAGCCGACATTCTCTGCGGCAACGTCAGCCCTTCGGGCGGCTTGTACGACATCTATGCGACGAACAACCTTTCCGCTCCCGCAATGATGAATATGGGCAACTACACTTGGGCGAACAAGAGCGAGATAACGAGAAACGGCGGTAGCAAAGCCACCTATGTAATGGAAGACGAAAGCATCTATGTCGGCTACCGTTACTATGAAACGAGATATTACGATTCCGTCGTGAACGCGGCGGCAAGCAAGGCGACGTCCACGAAGGGCGCGTATGCTTCCAAGAACGGCTGGAATTATCAGGAAGAAGTGGCTTACGGCTTCGGATACGGTATGACTTACGGCAACGTGTCTTACGAGCTTGTCGGAACTCCGACTTTCCGTCGTCCGAGCGGACACGAAATTTACGTCGATTTCGACGTGAAAGTGACCAACGGCGGCAAAACGGCAACCAAGGCAAACGTACAGTTATACGGACAGGCGCCGTACACGCAGTACGATAGAGAACACCTTGTCGAGAAGAGCGCGGTGCAGCTTCTCGGCTTCGAAAAGACGGGCTTGCTTGCGGCAAACGGCGGAAGCGAAACCGTTAAAATTTCCGTCGACTTGCAGAACCTTGCAAGCTATGACAATACCTACAAGAACAAGGACAACACGACGGGAACCTGGATTCTCGACGAGGGCGATTACTACTTCGCGGTCGGTAACGGCGCTCACGATGCACTCAACAATATTATGAAGGCGCAGGGATACACTCCCGACACCGAAGCAAACGACAAACTCGCTTACCGCTGGAACTATGACTATGCAGGCGCAGGCACGGTGGACGCAACGACGTTCGGCGTATCCAAAGCAAACACGCAGGTCAGCAATCAGATAGACTATATCGATTGGAACCACTTCGGCGGCGAAAAAATCAAACATCTTTCGAGAACCGATTGGGAAGGAACCTACCCCATAGAACATCTTTCTATGACGGCTCCCGCGGATATGATTCCGCTGTTAGACGGCAAACTCTATGACATAAAGACGAATGACGATACTTCGTCTGTTAAGTGGGACAGCACGTCCACCGAGTACAAGTTCTATCAAATGGTGCTTTCCGATTGGGATGACTATCGCTGGAACGATTTGCTCGACCAGCTCAACCTTGCCGAAGCAACGGCGTTCGCCTCTCTTGCAGGACCGTCGTTCCTGAAACTTTCGGGCGTAGACTTCATCGCGCTTGCAGGCGGCACGGACAACGCCGGCAACGGTATAGTGTTCGACCTCAAAGCTCCCAAAGACCCTAACATTCCTTGGGCTATAAAAGAAGGCAAGAACTCCAACTGGAACGGACAGGTGTTCGGTTGTGCGCCGCTCGTAGCGTCCTCCTTCAACGAAGACTTGATGTACGAGATAGGCAACTTTGTCGGCAACGAAGCTCTGTTCTTCGGTCTGCCCATCGTATGGGGACCGGGACTCAACACTCACCGCCACGCATACAACGGCAGAAACGGCGAGTATTACAGCGAAGACCCCGTGCTCTCGGGCGCTTGCGCAATGGAATTTGCGACGGCGGCAAGAAGAAAGGGTCTCATTGCGGCGGCTAAACACTTCGTGTTCAACGACCAGGAAACCAACAGAAACGGCGTCGCTCCGTTTATGACCGAACAGAGAGCAAGAGAAATCGAACTCCGCGCATATCAGAACGCTATCGAAGCAATCAAGTATGACGGCGAAGGTCTTATCGGACTTATGACTTCGTTCAGCAAGTGCGGACCTGTCGAAATGACGAGCAGTTACGGTATGCTCACGGGCATATTGCAGAAAGAATGGGGCTACCACGGCTATGCGGTCTCCGACATAAGCGACGATAAAGACCTTTACACTCCTATGGTGTATGCAGGCTTGACGGGTTACGACCTGCGCTTCGGACAGCCCACAAGCGTGGAAGACTTCCCGAATAAGATAGGCGCACAGGCAAACGGCATAGTGCTTTCGGGCGATATGTTCAAGGGCGACCTTACAATGCAGCAGACTGTGAAACGCTCGGTAAAGAGAACTCTCTGGACGTTCGCGCAGTCCAACCTTATGAACCGTTACAGCGCGTCTACGCGCGTCGTATGGCAGATGACCTGGTGGAGAGCGCTGTACATCTCTCTGATAGTCGTGTTCGGCGTAGCCACGGCAGGCGGTATCGCAATGTATGCGTTGTCCGTCGTAAAAGGTAAAAAGGAGGCGTAAACAATATGGAATTCATTAAAAAAGGCGGAATACCTTTCTATCTCACCGCGGCGGCAGGCGTGCTCGCGCTCGTGGGCGCAATCCTGTTCGCAGTGACAAACGCCACGGCAGGCTTTGCGGTAATGTCGGGCGCACTCGGCATTGCTCTCGGCTTTATCGCCGTAGCCGCAATCGCAGGCTGTGCATACTGCACGGCAAAGTTCGGCTCCCAGCATTTCATAACGGCGGCTGTAAAGCTTGTCGCACTCGTATTGCTGTTCGCTTCGTTCGGCATACTCCTTTCCGACAGAGTGGGATTGGCGTCCTCTCTGTTCACCTGGGACTCGCATAACGAAGTGGGGTGGAGCGCTTTCTATGTAAGCATAACGTCCGTTGTCTTTGTGATAGTGTCCGTAATAACTCTCATAGTCGGCTCCTTTTTGGACAACAAAAAAGAAGCCTGAACGACTTCTGAAATACAATCACTCATTATAGGTACGGCAACGTCCGACTTATAATTTCCTCCTTCTTATAGTGACAGGGCAAGCGTTTTGCTTGCCCTGTCATTTTTCCTGACGGCATATAAACTTCGCATTTCTGCGTCAAGCGGCGCATTTTTTCGGGGCGAGTACGTCAAAGTACACGCCCTTTCAAAAATGCTTGCTTTCCTTGAACTGCTCGTTTCTCTGCCGTCAGTACACTCCGCACCTTTCACGCGCTTTCCTTGTCATTTCTCTATTTATTTCCTGTCATTTCGACCGAAGCATACGAAGTATGCGAAGCGGAGAAATCCCCTGCATTAGAACGATTACACGCTCTTTATTTTAAACCGCCCGAAAACCCCTTGCCGCCGTAGGGCTTTCTTTCTCTAACCGCCTTTTCCCAACCGCCCGAAACCCTTGCTTCGTTTTTTTCGCACACCCGTACAATGAACGCCTATTCTTATTTTAATTGCCGCCCCTTTGCATTACTATAAAAAACGCAATATTTTATGAATAAATTGCACTTGAATTTTGCTTGGTTTTATATTATAATATCGGTATCGGAAGAAAGAAGTCAGAGCATAATCCGACTTTAATCATTCTTAATCTCCTTCTAAAAATACCCCGAAGCAGCCCCTACACCGCTTCGGGGTATTTCCCTTTATTCTCGAAAAAAATTTACTCCACGGGTTCGCCGGGGGCGTTGATGAGCTTCTTGTATGCGCGGAAGAAAGTGGAGTAGGTGTCGAAACCGAACATTTCGGCAACCTCGGACTTTTTCGCGCCCGACAAAATCATCTGATGCGCCGCCATAATCTTTTTGGAG
This sequence comes from uncultured Clostridia bacterium, assembly GCA_948440265.1. Taxonomy (GTDB): domain Bacteria; phylum Bacillota; class Clostridia; order Christensenellales; family Pumilibacteraceae; genus MGBC157735. The sequence continues at coordinate 24,510 of CAOJOK010000019.1, read as the reverse complement.
CGAACGTACTGCATAATCGGAATCTTCATATGCTTTTTGAATTCGATGTTTATAAACGACTTCGAATAGTGGAATTCTTCTGCCAGCATCTGCGTGGTAATCGGGTTTCGCACGTTGGCGTCCACATAGGCGATAAGGGCTTCGATAAAGTCGTTGTGCTTGCCCGTGGGACCGGTGGTCTCGTGGCACAGCATAACCATCAGTTTCATAACCTCGCAGGTGAAAAGGGTGTAAATCTCGTCGCTGGAAAACATCTTGATGTAAGTGTCGAGCTGATTGAACGTCACGTCGAATTTGCGCGAATCGACGTAAAAAGAACTGTTCGCCGCCAGCTTCTTTGCAAGATATTCGGGGACGAGAGAGTCGGGGAATTTCAAAACGTATCTTTCGTAAGGCACGCTCAAATCGACGGTAGCGAAGTGATATTTGCCGGCAGGGATAAAGACGATGTCGCCCTCGCTCAAATTTCTGGTTTCCGATTCGACCGTATATTGTACGTTGCCCTTGACGAAATAAAGTATCTCATAGAAATAATGAATGTGCTTATAATATTCTTCGGAAGGTAAACTCGCGTGGTCAAGTTTGTGCGCGAAATCTATATTTTTATAGATAAAATTGAACATATTCGCATTATAGCACAAAATAATATAAAATGCAATCTTTTTATGAGTAAATTGCAATTGTGGTTATAAAAAATTTGTTGTATAATTATATAAGATGATACGGGGATTTTTCCGCGTGTCGCAAAAAAGACTATATTTTAAGAGGTGTATGATGGAAAACACGCAAACACAAGCACTTGGTCAGAACAGAGCCAAGCAGTGGCAAATAGCGCTGTTCCCGTTCAACAACGCGGCGACTAACGTCTATTTTGCTTTCTATACGTACTTTACGTATTTCGCGCTTATGTATCTGACGGGAAGCACGCCTGCGGCAATCGGCGGCACGATAGTGTCGGCGTCGCTCGCTCTTGTCGTAAGCTCGTTCAACGCGATATTCGCGCCGCTTATGAGAGTATTCGACGGCATAACCGACCCCGTACTCGGCGGCATAATGGACAAGACAAAGACAAAGCTCGGCAAGTTCCGTCCGTTTATGATAATCGGAAATATCCTGCTCGCGCTGTCCGTAATCTTGATGATGGTCATATTCAGACCGATACCCGACAGCCTTTCGGCATTGCGCTGGGTATGCTACATCGTCTGCTATATAATTTACGTCATCGGCTACACCTGCCAGTGTGCGGTCACGAAAGCGGGTCAGACCTGCCTTACGAACGACCCCAAACAGCGCAGCCAGTTCGTCATATGGAATATGATAGGTCAAATCGGTTCCATAGTGCTCATAAACGTAATGGCAGGCGGCGTGCTCACGAACGAAGCTATATGCCCGAAAGGACTGCTGGTTCACGAGTCTACGGCAGAGGGCGCGTTCACGCTGGAAGCCCTTCTTGCGGAATTTGCGACAAAGAAGATAACGCCGTCGGCAGGACTGCTTGCGTCCTTGGAAGCAGGCAAGACCTACACATATATGTACGGCGCGTCATACGGTCCGCAGTTCTATAATATTATGGTGCCGTTCGTCGTCATACTCTCTGCGGTATATACGATAATGGCAATTGCGGCAATATGGCAGAAAGACAGACCCGAGTTCTGGGGCGTAAACGAAAAGCCGGCGAAGATGAAAGACTACCTCGGCATAATCAAGGGCAATAAGGAAATCCGCTGGCTGGTTCTTTCCTCCGGTCTGAACAAACTCGCGTCCACGGTTGCCACGTCGGGAACGGTTGCATTCCTGCTTTACGGCGCGCTTATGGGCGACTATAACGGACTTTTCATTCCGTTCTATGCATTGTGTTTCGTCTTTATGGGCATATTCTTCTTGTGGGGCTCCGCCACCGCAGGCAAGAAAGGTCAGAAGCGCGGCGTCGCGCAGTTCACCGTGTTCGCACTGCTGTTCTATATCGGCGTGCTGATAATGCTGTGCATATACGACCACGACAACCCCGACACCTGGCTGAAACTGTTCTCTATGGAAGGCGGCTTCCACCTGACGATAAACGCCTACACGATTATATTCATAGTCCTGTACGGCTGCGGTTACGGCGCGTTCAACTGCTGCGACCAGCTCACGATACCTATGGTCGCCGACTGTACCGACTATGAAACTTACCGCTCGGGCAACTACGTCCCCGGTATAATGGGCACGATATTCTCGCTCGTCGATAAAATCATATCGTCGCTGCAGACCCTGCTCTTGACGCTGTTCACCGTCGTGATAGTCCCCGGACTCAACGTGCTTCCGACGGAAGGCACGCCGTATATGCCGGGAATGAAGCTGTCGGCGATAATCTGCTTCTGTCTGCTTCCTATGGCGGCTTGGCTCGTCACGACGTTCTGTATGACGAGATACTCGCTGTCCGGCAAGAGACTGGAAGAAATACAGGCTGTCAACGCAGTCAGAAAAGCCGCTGTTCAGGGCGGTATGACTATGGAACAGGCAATGGCTACCTGGCAGACGATAGACCAGGTTCCCGCCGAGTTTATCCCGAAGAAGAAACCGCGTATAAATAAGAAGACGGGTGAAATCATAGTAGAGAAGGATAACTTCCTCGACAAGATGTATAAGGCTATATTCGCGCGTAAGGAAAAGGTGACAAGCGCGCCGCCGTCGTCGAATGCCATTGCCATTCCCGACGAATTCCTGACCGAAGAAGTCCGCGCGGCTATGCAGGGCGCGGCGCAGACCGAAACCGAAAATCAGACGGTAAGCGCGATAACCGAAGAACCTATTGCCGAAACCCCTGCGGAAACGGAAAAACCCGAAGCGGAAAACAAGACCGAATCGGAAAGTAAGGCAGAAGAAAAGAAAGGAGATAACGAGTAATATGAAACTGACCTTTCGCTGGTACGGAGAAAAAGACAGCATATCATTACAGCACATATCGCAGATACCGAATATGAGCGGTGTCGTCACGGCGGTGTACGACGTGCCCGTCGGCGGCGTGTGGTCGGACGCACAGCTGGAAAACCTGCAAAGACAGTGCGCGGCGCATAAGCTCAATATGGAAGTCATAGAGTCCATACCCGTGCACGAAGACATAAAAATGGGCAAGGGCAAGCGCGACGAGTACATCGACAACTACTGCAAGAACATAGAAGTCGTGGCGAGAAACGGCGTGAGATGCATCTGCTACAACTTTATGCCCGTGTTCGACTGGCTGCGTACCGATATGTACCACAAGAACGCCGACGGCTCCACTTCGCTGTCGTATTCCTATGACGACTTTGTAAAAGTAGACCCGAACAACCTGCACCTTCCGGGCTGGGACGAGAGCTACTCTCCTGCAGAACTTCAAGGACTGCTGAAAGCCTACCGCAAGATTTCGCACGAACAGCTTTTCGAAAACCTCGTGTACTTCTTAAAGCGCGTGATACCCGTGTGTGACAAGGTCGGCGTGTCTATGGCGATACATCCGGACGACCCGCCCTGGGACGTGTTCGGTATTCCGCGCATAGTGTCCTGCGAAAAAGATTTGGACGCGATGTTCGCGGCGGTACCGTCCAAAAACAACGGTCTCACGCTTTGCACGGGTTCGTTCGGCGCAAGCAAGAACAACGATTTGGTCAAAATGGCGGCAAAGTACACCAAGCAGGGCAGAGTGCATTTCGCTCACCTGCGCAACGTGCTTTGGACGGACGACCACGACTCTTTCTGCGAAACGGGTCATTGCAGTAAACACGGCAGTTTGGATATGGCGGCGATTGTCCGCGCGCTCGTGGAAAACGGCTTCGACGGCTATGTCCGCCCCGACCACGGCAGAAACATATTCGGCGAAGACGGCAAGCCGGGATACGGTCTGTACGACCGCGCGCTCGGTGCGGCGTATATCAACGGACTGTTCGAAGCCACCGAAAAGTGCGTAAAGAAAAGATAAACGATTTAAATGACAGGAGGTCATAAATAAATGAAAAAGAACGAACTGCCTTTGGGCGTCGATTTGAAAGGTAAGACAGCCGTAATAACGGGCGCAGGCGGACTGATATGCTCGGCTCTGGCAAAAGCAATGGCGGCGGCAGGAGCCAAAGTGGCTCTGCTCGACTTGGCGCAGGATAAGGCGCAGGCGTACGCCGACGAGATAGTCAAAAACGGCGGAACGGCGAAAGGCTATGCCGCAAACGCTCTGGAAAAAGATTCCTTGAAGGCTTGCCACGAGCAGGTGTTAAAAGACTTCGGCAAGTGCGACATACTCATCAACGGCGCAGGCGGCAACAACCCGAAAGCGACGACGGATAAGGAATACTTCGAACTCGGCGACATAGACGCGGAAACAAAGTCGTTTTTCGATTTGTCGGAAGACGGAGTGAAGTTCGTGTTCAACCTGAACTTCCTCGGCACACTGCTTCCGACGCAGGAATTCGCAAAAGATATGGTCGGACGCGAAGGCTGCACGATAATAAACGTTTCGTCTATGAACGCGTTCACGCCGCTGACGAAGATACCGGCATACTCGGGCGCAAAGGCGGCTGTGTCCAACTTCACGCAGTGGCTGGCGGTGCACTTTGCCAAGGTCGGCATAAGAGTAAACGCGATAGCTCCGGGCTTCTTCTCCACGGCGCAGAACAAGGCGCTGTTGTGGAACGCCGACGGAACGCCGACGGCAAGAACGGGCAAGATACTTGCGGCGACCCCTATGGGACGTTTCGGCGAAGTAGACGAGCTCATCGGCGCAACGCTGTTTCTGGCGTCGGATAAGGCGTCGGGCTTCATAACGGGCGTAGTGCTTCCGATAGACGGCGGCTTCTCGGCTTATTCCGGAGTCTGATTGCAGGGGGTAGGATATGAGTTATATCGACGACGATTTTTTACTGACAAATGCCGCGGCGAAAAAGCTGTATCACGGTTACGCAAAGGATATGCCGATAATCGACTATCACTGCCACCTTCCCGAAAAGCAGATTTTGGAGAACGCCCCGTTCGAAGATTTATATCAGATTTGGCTTAACGGCGACCACTATAAGTGGCGCCTTATGCGAAACTACGGCGTAAACGAGGAGTATATAACGGGAAGCAAGAGCAATAAAGAGAAGTTCAAGGCATATTGCAGAACGCTCGGAACGGCTTTCGGCAATCCGCTCTATCACTGGTCACAACTCGAACTCAAAACCTTTTTCGGATGCGAAAAGGAGATAAACGAAAAGAACGCCGACGAAATCTGGGACTACTGCAACGACTACATAAAGAAGAACAAAGTCACGCCGCAGAGCCTTATAGAGAGCTCGAAAGTGAAGTATGTGTTCACGACCAACGAGATTTTCGACGACTTGACCGTTTTCGAAAAGATATCGAAAAAGGGATATAACTTCAAGGTCTGCCCGTCTTACAGAGCCGATAAGATAATGAATATCGAAGCGGAGAACTACAACGACTTTATCGACAGACTCGGAAACGTCCCCGACCTTGCGGCGCTGGAAGCCGTTTTGGAAAAGCGCCTCAAAGAGTTCATAAAGGTCGGAGCCAAGGCAAGCGACATATCGGTGCAGAGAGTGTACCCGATTGCCAAGCGGAGCGACGCCGAAAAGGTGTTCGCGTCGGCGCGTATCGGCGGCAAAATCACCGCGGAAAAAGCCGAAGCGTTCAAGGGCTATCTGACGTATTTTCTGATGAAGCTGTACGCCAAATACGGTATAGGCACGGAGCTTCATATAGGCGCAATGCGCAATAACAACTCCGTAATGCTCAAAAAGCTGGGCGCCGATACGGGCTATGACAGTATTGCCGAAGATAACAGCATAAACAATCTGTCCCGTCTTTTCGACAGATTGGAAAGCGAAAACGCTCTGCCGAGAACGATAGTTTTCAATCTCAACCCGAAGATGAACGCGGAGATAATGACGCTTATAGGCTGTTTCCAGTCGGACGAAGCCAAGGGCAAAATTCAGTACGGACCGGCTTGGTGGTTCTTGGACAATAAAGTCGGAATGGAAAAGCACTTGCAGGACCTGACCGCGACGGGGCATATCGCCGCATTCGTCGGAATGTTGACGGACAGCCGCTCTCTGCTTTCCTATCCGAGACACCACTATTTCCGCAGAATACTCTGCAACTATCTCGGCACTATGATGGAAAACGGCGAGATGACGGGGGATACGGAACTTGTCGGCGAAGTGGTGAAGAATATCTGCTACAATAACGCAATAGCATATTTCAAGTGTGATTAACAGGAGGTTTAAAAGATAAAATGGACAAATTGGTACCCGTGGTGGTAATCAAGGAAATCGGCGAGACGGAAAAAACTCTGTCTGCGCTGAAAGCGAACGGCATCAACTGCGCGGAAATCACGTTCCGCACGGCGTGCGCGGCGGAAGCGATAGAGCTTGCCTGCAAAAAATTCCCCGATATGAACGTCGGCGCAGGCACGGTCATAAACGGCGAGCAGTGCGAAAGAGCGCTTAAAGCAGGCGCGAAATTCATAGTGTCGCCCGGTCTTTCGCCCGACGTGGCAAAGATATGCAAAAAGAAGAATATCCCGTACTATCCCGGTTGCGTGACGCCGACGGAAATAATGGCGGCGCTCGAACTCGGAATAACGACGGTCAAATTCTTCCCTGCGAATATTTACGGCGGACTCAAAGCGCTCAAAGCCCTTTCGGCTCCGTTCCCGCAGGTCAAGTTCATACCCACGGGCGGCGTGAACAGAGACAATCTCGACGAGTTTTTGGCTTTCGATAAAGTGGCGGCGGTCGGCGGAAGCTTCTTCGTCGAAGAATCGCTTAAAAAATATAACGAGGAGAAATAAAAATGAAAAAGGTTGTAACATTCGGTGAATTGATGTTGAGACTTGCACCCGAGAACTATCTCCGTTTCGTGCAGAGCGACAAGCTGGAAGCGACGTTCGGCGGCGCGGAAGCCAATGTGGCGGTAAGCCTTGCCAATTACGGTCTGGACGCGGCGTTCGTCACAAAACTGCCTGCGCACGAGATAGGTCAGGCGGCTGTGAACAGCCTGCGCAAATACGGCGTCGATACGTCGAAGATTGTGCGCGGCGGCGACAGAGTGGGTATATACTACTGCGAAAAAGGCGCCAGCCAGAGACCGAGCAAGGTTATATACGACAGAGCGTATTCTTCGATTGCTATGGCGAGCGAAAGCGACTTCGACTTCAAGGAAATATTCAAGGGCGCGCAGTGGTTCCACTTCACGGGCATCACGCCGGCGCTCGGCGAGAACGTAGCCAAGATTTGCCTTGCCGCAGTCAAGGAAGCCAAGAAACAGGGTCTTACGGTCTCCTGCGACTTGAACTACCGCAAGAAGCTGTGGAGCAAGGAACAGGCAGGCAAGACGATGGGCGAGCTTTGCAAATACATCGATTACTGCATCGCCAACGAAGAGGACGCAAAGGACGTGTTCGGAATCGAAGCGGACAACAGCGACATCGACGGCGGCAAGCTGGACAGAAACGGCTATATCTCCGTTGCCAAAAAGCTCTGCGACAAGTTCGGCTTCAAGGGCGTGGCGATAACCCTGCGCGAGAGCAAGAGCGCGAACGACAATGATTGGTCGGGTATGCTCTATGACGGAAAGGAAGCGCATTTCAGCAAGAAATACTCTATGCACATCGTGGACAGAGTGGGCGGCGGCGACAGCTTCGGCGGCGGCTTGATATACTCTCTCGTCAGCGGCTATGACGCGCAGAAGGCAATAGAGTTCGCAGTGGCGGCAAGCTGCCTGAAACATACGATAGAAGGCGACTACAACCTTGTCAGCAAGGCGGAAGTGGAAAACCTTGCGGGCGGCAACGCGTCGGGCAGAGTGCAGAGATAATGCCTTTGCGGTAAATACAGTAAAACAAAGAGCGGTCTTAAAGCCGCTCTTTTATTTTTGCCCGAAAGCCTGCGGACTTTTTCCGTATCTTCGGCAAAATAAATCCCGAAGCGTAAGTTTATGCCGCATTTCGATAAGTTTGCGACAAATAGCCGCAAATTTTCGCAAATGGTATTGATTAGCGGACGAAAATATGCTATACTTAAACAAATAAGGGCAGCGGAGGGAACGTCGAATGAAAATAGCATTGGTCGAAGACGACAATTGCGAAGCCGACGTGCTGACCAAATATCTGAATAGGTACGGTCAGGACAAACAGATAAAGCTGGAAGTCACACGCTACGTTTGCGCGGAAGACTTTCTGAAAGCCTATAAAAACGCCTATTTTTCCATAGTGTTTATGGATATAGATTTGCCGGGTATCCGCGGCTTGGACGCGGCTCGCGCCCTGCGCAGACAGGACGACTGCGTGACGATAATCTTCGTAACAAAAATGGCGCAGTACGCACAGAAAGGGTATGAAGTGAACGCGCTCGATTTCATAGTCAAGCCCGTCAATTACGCCGATTTTTCACTGAAACTCAAAAAGGCGATAAATGTTTCGCGCGCAAAAGAAGTCAAGTCCGTGCTCGTTCCCGTAAACAGCGGCTTCTGCTGTATCTCCACAGATAAGCTCGTATATGTCGAAGTTATGGGTCATAAGGTGACTTACCGCCTTGTGGACGAAGTGATAGAAGCGCGCGGCACGCTGTCCGAAGCCGAAAAGAAGCTGGAAGGGTGCGGCTTTCTGCGTTGCAACAGCTGCTATCTCGTAAACTCCAAGTATGTGAATAAGGTCAAGGGCAACGAAGTGGACGTCGGCGGATACATACTGAAAATCAGCCACCCGAAACGCCGCGCGTTCGTAGAAGCGCTGATGGATATTTTTACGGGGGGGGGGACGGTTTTAAATGGAATTCGAAGCGGTAATCGGGCAGTATCTCCACGCGCTCCTGCCCGTGTTCTTTCAAATGGCTGTCGCCGAAGGACTGTTCGTTTTCGGACTCAAACGCCGAAAATATTTTTGGTTGCGCCTGACTGCGGGATTGATAATCTGTCTTGCGGCGATTTTTCTGATTGCCGTTTTGCTGGCGCTTGCGCCGCACTTTCTTTTGGGCGCGCTCTTGTATTTTCTGATGTTCGCGCTCACGCTCTTGGTGCTGTGGCAGTGCTTTGACGAAAAGTTCGGCACTCTGCTTTTCTGCGGCGTGGCGGCATACAGCGCGCAGAATATGTGTTACCGCCTGTACTGCGTCGCCGAGCTTTCCGGACTTATGTGGCAGATAGCAAAGGGCATAGGCTGGGACGCGGCGTATTATATAGTGTCGAATACGATAATGGTGCTGGAATACGCGGCGATATATATGCTGTTTGCGCGGAGAATGAAAAAGTATTCGCTCGCCAGACTGCACAATAAAAATATTCTGCTGATTTCGGCGGTCACGCTCGTCGTCACAATACTGCTCTGTTCCTGGACAAACGTCTATTACTATCAGCATTTTCCGCTGCTCATAATAATTTCGCTGTTTTCGGTTCTGTGCTGTATGTTCATTCTCTGCCTGCAATCGGGTATGCTGGAAAATCTTGCGCTCAAACACGACATAGAAGTCATAGAGCAGATGTGGAAAAACGATAAACGCCAGTATGAGATAGCCAAGGAAAATATGGACGTAATAAACGTCAAGTGCCACGACTTGAAACACAAAATCAAGGAACTGCGGCTTTCGGACGGCGAGTGTCGAAAGACGAATTGCTGGAAATAGAGAATGCCGTCGGAATATACGACGCCAAAGCCAATACGGGCTGCGACGCTTTGGACGTAATACTTACGGAAAAGAGCTTGCAGTGCCGCAAAAACGGCATAAAACTGTCCTGTATGGCGGACGGAAAATATCTGAACTTTATGCCGCCGAGCGAGCTGTACTCGCTGTTCGGCAATATGCTGTCCAATGCGATAGAAGCGGTGCAGAAGGTGGACGACATAGAGCGCAGAATAATTGCCTTCACCGTGCGCCGCCTCGGCGATATGCTGGTCATACAGATAGAAAATTACTTTTCGGGCGAGATAGTGTTCAAGGACGGATTGCCGCAGACCGTAAAAAAGGATAGGATAAACCACGGTTACGGCGTCAAGAGTATGCGTATGCTGACGGCGAAATACGGCGGTGATATGTCCGTCGATACCGACTGCGACGTTTACAGGTTGAAGATAATTCTGCCGCTGCCGGAAAACAGCAGAAAAGACGCCGAATTAAAAGACGCGGTTTGATAGAAAACAATAGGGTAAAGTAAGTTTACGCCGAAATAAGCAAGTTTAGGGCAACTCTCTTGAAAGAGCTGCCTTTTTCTTATATAATTCGAACGGATTTCTTAAATGAGACCCGAAACTATATAAGTAAAGGAGAAAGGATATGAGAATGAAGAAACTTACGAGTGCCGCTCTGATAGCGCTGGCATTAAGCGTAACAGTGGCTCTTTCCGTGCTTATGGTCGGTTGCAACGACCCCAAGCCCGAGCCTGCGCCCGAAGCAAGCGCGAAAGCGATAACCGCAGTCGTTTGGGGCTATGAGTGGGGACCTGCCATACCCAAAATCGTCGTCGAGTTTTCCGACGCCGTGAAAGATGTGGACAAGGACGCGTTCGCCGTCAAAACGGGTACGGCAAACCGCACGGTCAAGGACGCGTATCCGAGCGACGCGAAAGGAAATAAGACGACCGAAAGCTCGAAATACGTCGCCATAGAGATGTCGACGAAATACGGCGAAGGCAGTCCGTTCAGCTACAACCAGACGTCAAGCAAGAACGAGTGGGCGCAGAGCGTAACCTTCACAGTGACCGCAAACAAAGATTTATCGGTCGGAAACGCCAAATGGGAAAAAGGCAAAAAGTTTACATATAAGTGCGGCGAAAACGACAGAATCGTGCCGCAGACCGAAAGCTGGAATAAGGATACTTACAGATATACCGAAAACGGCAAGGACATAACGCTGCAGAGAGCAAGCTGGTCGCCCGAGGGAGCAAAGACGGACGGCGGCAAGAATCCGCTTATAATATGGCTGCACGGTATGGGCGAAGGCGGCACGGATATAGACATCGCCCTTCTCGGCAACGAAGTCACCGCGCTTACGACGGAGAACGAAACCAATATTCAGAAGTATTTCACCACAAGCACCTGCAAGGGCGCCTATGTGCTTGCTTTGCAGACCCCTACTATGTGGATGGACGACGGCGACGGCAAGAACAACGTCGACAAGCCGGGCACGGACAAACAGCCGTCTATGTATACCGACGCGCTGTATAAGGCGATAACGACCTATGTGGACGGCAACAGCGATATAGACACAAACAGAATCTATCTCGGCGGCTGCTCCAACGGCGGCTATATGACTATGAATATGGCGTTCGAACACGGCGACTATTTCACGGCGTTCTATCCCGTCTGCGAAGCGTATAACAATTCGAAAATCACCGACGATATGATAGCGCAGATAAAGGACTACAAAATGTGGTTTTTGCAGTCCGACGACGATAAGACGGTCGACCCCGACAAGTTTGTCAAGTCCACTTATCTGCGTCTTTTGCAGGCTGGCGCGCAGAATATGCACTTCACATATACTGGCGTGGTAAAAGGCACGGACGACCCCAATCCCTGGTCTTGGATGGGTTCGGGCAAATACGACGGACACTGGGTTTGGGTGTACGCGTTCAACGACCAGGTAAAGACGCAGTTCGACAATTCGACGATAACGTCCAAGGAAGATATGACAAGCGCGAATTGCACGAAAGAGGGCAATATGTGGCAGTGGCTTTCCGAGCAGACGAAAGCGGCTTAATTTAGGCAAAACGCTCCGACAAGCCGTTTGTAAAAGAGAGTCGTGATGGTATCTTAAAGAGCGGCTTGCGGCGTTTTCTTGATAAAAAAACTATGACAGGAGAAATGATTATGAAAAAATTCAAGCTTTTTACATTGATAACCGTAGCGGCGCTCAGCGTCGTAATAGCGGCTATGACGCTGGTGGGCTGCGGACAGCCCGAAGCGCAGGACTTCACGTTCCAGGCTGAAGACGCAATACTTGCCGACGCCGACGGACAGGCTGAAAACACGATAAAGATTCAGACCCGTATGGAAGAAGGACAGGACGAGACCAACGCTACCAAGGTCATCGGCTACTTCACGACGGAAGGACAGACCATCACCTGGAAAATAAACTCCTCCCACGCCTGCACGGCAACGGTCAAAATCCGCCTTTCGGGCTGCTCCTATGCGGCAATCGACAAGGACGGCAATATCGCCGATATGGGAGTTATAATGGGCGCATTGATGGGAATGGGTCAAGCTCCCGAAGGCTTCGATATGGACTCCGCCAACGGTTACTTGCAGGAACTCAAAGCGGAAGACTGCGGACTTATGTTTAAAGTAAACGGCACGGAAGCAACTATGTCGGGAACTTTAGCAGGCAAGAAAATCGAAACGGGCTCCGGCTGGGGACTGTTCGGAGTATACAACGCAGTGGCATTCGGCGAATACACGGCGACGATAGACCTTAAAAAGGGCGAAAACACGATAGTGCTCGAAGTGGGAACTGCGGGCGCAAACGTGACCGACTTGACGGCGGCGGACTACACTCTGTCCGAGCCCGATATGTTAAGCGCAGGCGAAAAGACGGTTACGGTGTCGTACAACGGCTACACCGCGACGTTCGAAATCACGGTGTCCGATACGGCGCAGAGAACGGAATATGAATTTACGGCTTTCGACGGAGCGGAGCTTTCGGGCGGAGCAAGGTGGAACGCAAGCAATTGGGTGGACGGCTTGAACGGCGCGATAGGCGCGGGAGTGACGTTCGAAATCTATGCGGCAAACAACGGCGTTGCCACCGTGACGGCGATAATCAACACGATGAACAACGGCAAACGCTTCTCCGATTCGATGTCGCTTACGGTCAACGGCACCGTATATCAAAGCGACGCGACAATCAGCTACTCTCAACCGAGCGGCTGGACGGCGACCGAAGTCCCCGTAGAGCTGTGCGGCGTTCAACTCGTGCAGGGCAAGAACACGATAGTTATGAAAATGGTTGGAAACGACGGCTTCTGGCTCAAAGGCATAAAGCTCAACAGCACCGTGGCGGCGGAGTGGCAGTATAACACGCTTGCCGTAAACGCAGACGGAGCCAAGACGACGTACAACGAGGGCGAAGCGTTCTCGGCAAACGGCATAGTCGTAACGGTGAGAGCAGGCGGACAGACCACAGCCCTGACCGCGGACGAATATACCGTCACCGCACCCGACACGGGCGTTGCGGGAACAAAAACGGTCACGATTACATACAGAAGACTTACCGCGACTTACGACATAACCGTTGTCGGCGCACCGGCTACAAAGCAGGAATTTGCAATAAGCGCCGAAAACGTGACCCTGTCGGACGGATTGAGCATAAAGACAGCGGCAAGCGGAAAAGTTTATGTGGACGGACTCAACAATGCCGAAGGCAGAACGGTCACGATGAAAATACATTCCGACGTGCAGAAGACGGCGACGCTCTATGTGACTATAAATCAAATGCAAAAGGGCGCCGTGTTCACCGACCGTATGGGCATAAACGTGAACACCGTCGATAAGACGTATGACACCGTTATCACGTTCGACGGCGAGAATAAGAATTGGCAGGACGCTTGGGTTACGCTGAAAATAGGCACGGTGGAATTGCAGGCAGGCGACAATACGTTTGTGTTCACTTCCAAAGTCTACGGCGCAATGTTCTGGTTCGGCGGTATCACGCTGGAAACCTCGGCAAATCTGTCCTGGGCGGCGGCATAAAGAAAAACTGCGGTAAAGCAAAAGAGCGAAGACAAATTCTTCGCTCTTTTTTAATCCGTTATTTACGCTTTGACGCGTCGGCTCTGCGTAAATCTTATTAAGGAGAGAATAAGCGCGGCAACGGCAAGCACGAGCACAAGCGCCGACGCTATCGTTATGGAAACCGAAAGAAAATTGATATCCGAAAGGAGCAGATATATTCCGCAGGCAAGCGCAACGGCGTCGACGGGCAGAATTATGCAGTCGGTAACCAAAGCGACGACGGCAAAAACCGTCGATACTTTTCGGCTTTTGTTTGCGGCTATGATTAAGCCGAGCCCTTCGCCGATATTGACTATTGCGGCAATAAAAGTCGCGAAAGTCAAAAACCCGATGAGCATAAAGGCAGGGATAGCCGCCATAAAGAAAAGAGAAAATGACATCAAAAGACAGCCGACCGCCATAATGCCGAGCAGTATGACGTGCAAAAACAAAGCTATGCCGAGCGCAATGTTCAGTATGCCTACCGCGTTCTGCGACTTCGAATTTATACCGGCGTTTTCCATAATCGTATTCTCCCGTATTTATGCAAATGTCCGTGTTCGATACCGTTATTATAGCACGGATAAAATCAAAAGTAAAACAAATAATTGTTATGCGGCAAAATTCTCCGAAAAGCCGTTCGAAATAAAAAATCCGCCGCTCTTTTTTTGCGCCGCGCTCTTTTCATACTTGACAAAAACCGCGCGGTTGCGTTATAATTTACGGACAACGGCGAAAGGATATAAATAAGTGGACAGCTTCAAATTGGAATCTAAATATAAGCCGACGGGCGACCAGCCCGAAGCCATAGATGCGCTTGTGGACGGTATAGAGAACGGTCTGAAAGCGCAGGTCTTAAAGGGCGTCACGGGAAGCGGCAAGACGTTTACAATGGCAAACGTCATACAGCGCGTCAACCGTCCCACGCTCGTGCTGGCGCATAACAAGACGCTTGCGGCACAGCTCTGCAACGAGTTCCGCGAGTTTTTCCCTGCGTCGCGCGTGGAGTTTTTCGTGTCCTATTACGACTATTATCAGCCCGAAGCCTACATTGCGTCCACGGACACATATATAGAAAAGGATATGGCGATAAACGACGAGATAGACAAGCTCCGCAACTCCGCGACCTGCTCTCTGCACGAGCGCAGGGATACGATAGTCGTCTCCTCCGTGTCCTGTATATACGGTCTCGGCGCGCCCGAAGAATTCTTCCGTTTGAGCATATCCCTGCGTCCGGGCGACACTATGGAGCGCGACGAGCTTATCCGCCGCCTTGTCGGGATAAACTATAAGCGGAGCGACGTCGAGTTCGAAAGAACCAACTTCCGCGTCAAGGGCGACACCGTGGACGTGTTCGTGGCGTCGTCGTCGGAAACGGCGATAAGAGTGTCTTTCTTCGGCGACGAGATTGACGAGATATGCGAGATAGACGCGCTCACGGGGCAGGTGCGCAATAAACTCAAACACGTCGCCATTTTCCCTGCCAGCCACTATGTGTTCGAGCGCAGCACTATGGACGCCGCGCTGAAACAGATACAGTGCGATTTGGACGAAAGGATAGAATACTTCAAGCGAAACAATAAGTTCATCGAAGCGCAGAGAATAGAACAGCGCGTCAATTACGATATGGAGATGATGCGCGAAGTAGGCTATTGCAGCGGCATAGAAAACTATTCGCGCTACTTCGACGGCAGAACGGTCGGACAGCCGCCGTTCACTCTGCTCGACTATTTCCCGAACGACTTTCTGCTGTTCGTGGACGAGAGCCATATGACTCTGCCGCAGGTCCGCGCAATGTACAGGGGAGATTTGGCACGCAAAAATTCTCTCGTCGATTACGGCTTCCGCCTGCCTGCGGCATACGACAACCGTCCGCTCAACTTCGAAGAATTCAAATCGAAAATAGGTCAGACGGTATTCGTGTCCGCCACGCCCGCGCCGTACGAACTGTCGCTTACGGGCGGCAGGTACGTCGAACAGATAATCCGCCCGACGGGACTTGTCGACCCCGAAATAGACGTCCGCCCCGTGACGGGACAGATAGACGATTTGCTCGGCGAGATAGATAAGGCGGTAAAGAGCGGCGGCAGAATACTCGTCACGACGCTGACCAAAAAAATGGCGGAAGGACTGACGACCTATCTCGGCGACAACGGCATAAAAGTCAGATACCTTCATTCCGATATAGACACAATGGAGCGTATCGAAATAATAAACGGACTGCGCTCGGGCGAGTTCGACGTAATCGTCGGCATAAACCTTCTGCGCGAAGGACTGGATTTGCCCGAGGTCAAGCTCGTCGCCATACTCGACGCCGATAAGGAAGGCTTTCTGCGAAGCGAGTCGTCGCTGATTCAGACGATAGGCAGAGCGGCGAGAAACGCCGAAAGCAAGGTAATAATGTATGCGGACACCGTCACGGGCTCTATGCAAAGGGCGATAGACGAAACCAACCGCCGCCGCGAGATACAGACGAAGTATAACAAGGATAACGGCATTGTTCCCAAAACCATTATAAAGCCGATAAAGTCCACGCTGGAAATAACGACGAAAGCCGAAAGGAAAATAGACGGCAGGGATATCCCGAGACGTATAGACCAACTCAAAGGTCTTATGCGCACGGCAAGCGCGTCGCTCGACTTCGAAACGGCAATCAAACTGCGCGACGAAATATCCGAACTTAAAAAACTTATGAAAGTGTCCAAATAGCACGGGGAGACGAATATGAACGAATTGACGATTAAAGGCGCAAAAGAAAACAACTTGAAAAATATAGACCTGACTCTGCCGCGCGATAAGCTCATCGTGTTCACGGGGCTTTCGGGCAGCGGCAAAACGTCGCTGGCATTCGACACCATCTTCGCGGAAGGACAGCGCCGCTATGTGGAGTCGCTCTCGTCCTATGCGCGTATGTTCTTGGGTCAGATGCAAAAGCCCGACGTGGAGAGCATAGAAGGTCTTTCTCCTGCCATATCCATAGACCAAAAGACCACCAGCCGCAATCCGCGTTCCACCGTCGGCACGGTCACGGAGATTTACGACTATCTCCGCCTGCTGTATGCGAGAACGGGCGTCGTGCACTGCCATATCTGCGGCAGGGAAATAGTGCGCCAGAGTCTGGACGAGATTGTGGATAAAATTTTGTCCTATCCCGAGGGCAGTAAACTGCTGATAACCGCGCCGATTGCCAGGGGCAAAAAGGGCGAGTTCGTCAAGACCTTCGAAAGTTTGAGAAAGGACGGATTTACAAGGGTCAAGGTGGACGGGACCGTCCGCTCTCTGGAAGAAGACATCAAGCTCGATAAACAGGTCAAGCACAATATATATGTCATAGTGGACAGATTGGTGGTAAAGGCAGGCATAACCAAACGCCTGACCGACAGCGCGGAAACGGCGCTCAAACTCGGCGGCGGTCTGCTCGTTGTGGACTGCGACGGGGAAGAACGCCTGTTCAATACCGAATATTCCTGCCCCGAGTGCGGCATATCCATAATGGAAGTGGAGCCGAGACTGTTCTCGTTCAACTCCCCGTTCGGAGCCTGCCCGACCTGCAGCGGCTTGGGCTACCGTCAGGAAATCGACCCGACGCTTATATACGGCGACGGAAGCAAGAGCCTGCGCGAAGGCGCGCTGACGATAACGGGCTGGAACTTCGAAACGGCGTCGCACACAGAAATGTACTTCAAGGCACTGTCCAAGCATTACGGCTTTTCGCTCGACACGCCGTTCAAAGACCTGCCCGAAGACGTAAAGCAAATGCTTTTGTACGGCAACGGCGGAGAAAAGATACAGATGAGCTATAAGGGCGGCAGCTACGAAAGCAAGTTCACCGCCGCATACGAAGGCGTTATAAACAATTTACAGCGCCGCTATAACGCAACGGGAAGCGATTGGGTCAAGAACGATATAGAGCGATATATGCGCGTTTCGCCCTGTCCGGACTGCGGCGGCAAAAGACTGAAAAAGGAAGCGCTGTCCGTGCGCGTCGGCGGCTTGAACATATACGAGCTTTGCAGTATGCCCATATCCAAGATACGCGACTTTTTCCGCAGCCTCGATTTGTCGTCGAGCAACTCCATAATAGCCGCGCCGCTGTTGCGTGAGATAAACGCCCGTCTGGACTTTTTGGTGAACGTCGGTCTGGACTATCTTACGCTGACGAGAAGCGCGGAATCGCTGTCGGGCGGCGAAGCGCAGAGAATAAGGCTGGCGACGCAGATAGGAAGCGGACTGCAGGGCGTGCTGTACATTCTCGACGAGCCGAGCATAGGTCTGCATCAGCGCGACAACGGCAAACTCATAGACACGCTGGAAAGACTGCGCGATTTGGGAAATACGCTGATTGTCGTCGAGCACGACGAAGAAACGATGCGCCGCGCCGATATGATTGTGGACGTCGGACCGGGCGCAGGCGTGCACGGCGGCGAGATTGTCGCACAGGGAAGCGTGGACGATTTGATAGCCGTAAAACGCTCGATAACGGGCAAATATCTTTCGGGCGAGTTGAGCATACCCATACCCGAAACGCGCAAGAAAGGGGACGGCAGATTTATAGAAATAATCGGCGCAAGACAGAACAATCTGAAAAACATAAACGTCAAAATACCCTGCGGCGCGATGACGGTGGTGACGGGCGTGTCGGGAAGCGGCAAGTCAAGTTTAGTAAATCAGATACTCTATCCCGCGATGTACAACGCCGTCAACGGCGCAAGAACGGACGTCGGCAAGTTCGACGAGATAAAAGGGTGCGAACACTTCGACAAAGTGATAGGCATAGACCAAAGCCCAATAGGCAGAACGCCGCGTTCCAATCCGGCGACCTATACGGGCGTGTTCTCTCATATCCGCGAACTGTTCAGCAAGACCCCCGACGCAATGGAGCGCGGTTATAAGGCAGGGAGATTTTCCTTCAACGTCAAGGGCGGCAGGTGCGAACACTGTCAGGGCGACGGAATAATAAAGATAGAAATGAACTTCCTGCCAGACGTGTATGTGCCGTGCGAAGTGTGCGAAGGCAAACGCTATAACAGGGAAACGCTGGAAGTCAAGTATAAGGGCAAGAGCATAAACGACGTACTCGAAATGACGGTGGAAGAAGCCTGCTCGTTTTTCGAAAACCTGCCGTCGATATACAATAAGATAAAGACGCTGTACGAAGTCGGTCTCGGCTATATAAAGCTCGGTCAGCCTGCAACCACGCTGTCGGGCGGCGAAGCGCAGAGAGTCAAACTTGCCACCGAGCTGTCCAAACGCGCCACGTCGCGCACGCTGTACGTTCTCGACGAACCCACGACGGGACTGCATATCGCCGACGTCGACAAGCTCGTAACCATTCTGCAAAGACTGACTGCAAGCGGAAACACCGTCGTCGTGATAGAGCACAATCTCGACGTCATAAAGGTGGCGGACTATATAATCGATATAGGCAAGGAAGGCGGCGACAAGGGCGGCGAGATAATCGCGCAGGGCACCCCCGAACAGATAGCCGAGTGCAGGGAAAGCTATACGGGAATGTTCCTGAAAAACATACTCAAATGAACGACGGCGTAAAGACGGTCGGACGCTTTGCGCCCACGCCGAGCGGCAAAATGCACCTCGGAAATATCTTCTGCGCAATGATTGCCTATCTCTCCGCCAAGAAAGACGGCGGAGAGTTTTTACTGCGTATCGAAGATTTGGACGCGGCAAGATGCCCGAAAGACGGCGCGGAAAACATAATACGGGATTTGAAAAAACTCGGCTTCGAGTTCGACGGCGAAATCGTTCGGCAGAGCAGCCGCACCGATATTTACGCCGAGTACGAAAACCGCCTGCAAAAACTCGGCTTGACTTATCCCTGCTTTTGTTCGCGCGCCGAACTCCACGCCGCGGAAGCGCCGCACCTTTCGGACGGAATGTATGTGTACGACGGCAGATGCTTGCGCCTTACCGAAAGCCAAAGACGGGAGCGGTCGAAAACAAAAACCCCCTGCGTGCGCGTAAAAACCCCCGATAAAACCGTGACCGTGCAGGATATTGTCAAGGGCGCATACTCGCAGAATATAGCCAAAGAGTGCGGCGACTTCGTTATCCGCCGCTCGGACGGAGTGTACGCATATAGATTGGCGGTCGCCGTGGACGACGCTCTTTCGGGGGTAAATACGGTGGTGCGCGGAGAAGACCTGCTGTCGAGCGCGCCTGCGCATATCTGGCTGTGCGAAACGCTCGGACTCGAATTTCCGCGGTTCGCGCACATACCGCTCGTCACGGGCAAAAACGGCAGACGGCTGTCCAAACGCGACGGCGACGGGGATACGCTGGAAAAAATCCTCGAGCATAAAAGCGCGGAAGAAATAATCGGCAGGCTGGCTTTTTCGTCGGGCTTGATTGATAAATACGAGTCGATTTCCCTGCGCGAACTGATTGACGTTTTCGATTTCGATAAGATAAAAAAGTCGAATATAACGGTGGAATTTTGAAGAATAAAATATTTTCGAATATATAAAAAAACCGAAAAATACAGGGCGAAAAAAATAAAACTCTCCGACAAAGCAGGTCGGAGATTTTTTTTGCCGCAAATTGCAGAAAATATAAAAAAAAACTTGTTGAAAAACGCTTGACAGCTCGGGGGGGGGGATATGTTACACTTACCGTAGAAGTGGAAACCGATGTGGTAATGCGGCGCGTCGCCGTAGAGTAAAAGTATAGGTAAAGTTAATATAGGGCAGAACAATAGGAGGAAATATGTTCGGAGATTATTTGAAAGACAAAGCCGTAGGGTTTTGGTTTTCCGTATCCATCGCCGCACTGTCGCTTATTACGTCGATTGTGTATGCGGTGTGCTATGCCGGAAGCGACGATATGAATTGGGTGTCGTTCGCGCTTATGGCGGCGGCGGCAGTCGCGGCTGTCGTGCTGATAGTGCTGAAACGGTTCGAGTGGGCGGCGTACGCGCAGGCGGCGCTGATATTCCTTTCGCTGCTGTTTTTCATATACGGCATCTATTATTACGTTTCCGTCGTGCTCGTCGGAATAGACCTCGACTCGTTTTCGGCGGAGTTCTGGGTCTGTACGGTGCTGTATGCGCTGTGCTTCGGTCTCGGCGTGGCAAACGTATTTTTGAAACAGACGAAAAACGGGGGTGAAGCGAAATGAAAAAACTATTGGTAAAAATAGGCGTGGTCGTAAGCGCGATTCTGTTCGGGTTTATGATTTGCACCACCGTGATAACGAACGAAAACCGCACGGCGATAAACAACTTTTTCAAGACGAGCGACTTCGTGACGGAAGAACCGAAAGACGCTCCGCAGCAGGATACCGAATATTTCAAGAGCAACTATAAAACCGTTTCCGAACTCATCGACGCAGGCAAAACGCTTGCCGAGCAGATAGAAGCGGAAGGCGCGGTACTGCTTAAAAACGAAGGCGGCGCACTGCCGCTCGACGTCGCAGGCGGAGAAAAAAAGATAAGCCTTTTCGGCATATCGACGATAGACCCTGCTTACGGCGGCAAAGGCTCGGCGCAGACGGGCAATCCGCTTCCGCCCGTAACCCCGAAAGAGGGCTTCGAGCAGGCAGGCTTTCAGGTCAACGACAAACTGTATAACTTCTATGCCTCGTCGGGCAACACCTATAAGCGCGTCGGCAGGGGCGCGCAGGCGAAGATAAACGACGCCCCTTGGAGCGATATTTCCGCGGCTGTGAGCGCCGACGATATCGCCGCATACGGCGACGCCGCGATTATGATTTTAACGCGCGTCGGCGGCGAGGGCGCCGATATGGCAATGACGGGAACGGACGGCGAAGACGGCAACTACCTCAAACTGTCCGACAGGGAAAAGAGCGTGCTCAAAGGTATGGCACAGCTCAAAAAAGACGGCAAAATCAAAAAGATAATAATACTGCTGAACGCGTCCAACCAGCTCGAAAGCAAATTCCTGTACGAGCCTGAGTACGACATAGACGCCGCGCTTTGGATAGGCTGCGTCGGCATAAGCGGCTTCAATGCCGTCGGCGACATAATCGCAGGCAAGGTCAACCCGTCGGGACGCCTGTCCGATACCTTCTGGTTCGAACATAAGTATAACCCCGCGACCTACAACTTCGGAGCGTTCACCTATACGAACGCCGCCGAAATGGGACTGCCCACGACCAAGCTGGGTACGCTGGACGGAAAATACAGCACCTATGTGGTGTACCAAGAAGGTATTTACGTCGGCTACCGCTATACCGAAACGCGCTATTACGACGTCGTCACAAAACGCCCGAATGCAGGTACGTTCGACTATTCCCAAGTCGTTTCGCACCCGTTCGGATACGGAGAAAGCTATACGACGTATTCTTATTCCGACTGCGAACTTGCCGATAACGGCGACGGAACGTATACGGTCAGCGTGAATGTGACGAATACGGGCGCAAGAGCAGGCAGGGAAGTCGTGCAGGTGTACGTCAAAAAACCGTATACCGACGGATTGGAAACCGCCGCAGTCGAACTCGTCGGCTATGCCAAGTCCGAAGAAATACAGCCGAGAGAAAGTAAGCCCGTAACCGTAACTGTCGATAAAGAAGACTTCGCTGTGTACGACGCGGATAAAGCAAAGACCTATGTACTGCCGCAGGGCGAATATTTGATTGCCGTCGGCAAAGACGCGCATAACGCCGTGAACAACGTGCTTGCCTTCGAGGGCAAGACGACGGCGGACGGTATGACGGAAAACGGCGACAGCTCTCTTGTCAAAGCCGTAACGCTCGATTACGACGCGAAAACCTATTCCGAAACGGCGGACGGTACAAAGATAACCAACCTTTTCGACGACGTGGACGTGAATAAGTATTTCACGGGCGGCGAAAACTCCGTGAAGTATCTGACGAGAAGCAATTGGGCAGGCACCTTCCCGACGGCGGCTGTGTCTATGAAGATGACCGAAAAACTCAAAGCCGACCTGCTCGCACAGGACGACCCGTCGGTCATTCCCACCGACAGCAGGGAATACCCGAAGTATAACGTCAGAAACGGTCTTAAACTGATTGATTTGCGCGTGGACGAAAACGGCAAACCGAGAAGCTATGACGACCCTATGTGGGACGACCTTTTGGACCAGCTCACTTGGGACGAAACCGTCAAATTGCTCAACTCCGGCTTGCAGTGCACGAGAAGCGTGCCGTCCATAATCAAACCGGGCACGCTCGACCATAACGGACCGATTGGCTTGACCGAGAGTTACGGAAGCAACCCCCTCGGCAGAGCCGTGAGAACCAACGACCCCGATAAGGACAAAACGCCCCCGTATTATCCGAGTATCGGCATACTTGCCGCCACGTTCGATAAGGATATGGCGACCGCATTCGGCGATATGCTCGGCGAAGACGCGATATGGGCAGGTTACGGCGGATTTTACGGTATCGGTCTGAATACGCACCGCACTCCTTACGGCGGCAGAGCGTACGAGTATTTCAGCGAAGACCCCCTGCTTGCAGGCACTATGGCGGCGCTGGAAGTCAAGGCATTGCAGTCGCACGGCTGTAACGCATACTTGAAGCACTTTGCGCTGAACGACCAGGAAGCCCAGCGCGCAGGCATAAGCGTGTGGGTGAATGAAAGCGCGTTCAGAGAGATATATCTGAAACCTTTCGCAATCGCCGTAAAGGACGGCGAAGCTATGAACGCAATGTCCGCGTTCAACAGAATAGGCGCAAAACACTGCCCTGCAAGTAAAGCCCTGCTTACGGACTACTTGCGCGGCGAGCTGGGTATGCGCGGCTTCGTGGTGTCCGATATGTACGGCATAGCCTATAAACAGCCTCAAATGCCGATATTTATGATGGCAGGCTGCGACTTGCCCGACGGCGAAATAGACAAGGAAAACCCGTATGCCGCGTTTAAAAAAGGACACGGCGAAATGGCTTGGCAAATGCGTGAAGCGGCAAAGCGCGTGCTGTACGCCACCGTACAGAGCAACGCTATGAACAGCTTCTCGATTTATACGCAGATAAAGAATATCACACCCGCTTGGCAGATTGCCGTAATATCGCTCGATTGCCTGTTCGGCGCAATGTTCGCGGCAAGCATAGCCTGTGCGGTTTGGATAGTCCTGTCGGAAAGAAAAACAAAGTCCGTCGGGGGAGAAGAAATAAATAATGAAAAAGGAGAAAAATTATGAAGAAGTTTTTAAAAAACACATTGCCCGTATTGATGGCTTTGACGCTGTGCGTCGGACTGCTTGCCTTTGCGGCTTGCGGCGACCCCAAACCTGAGGCACAGCCCAATGCGGAATTCAAAAGCGCGCCTATGGAGTTTATGTCCACGCCTATGCAGTGCACGCTTAAATTGGAAAACGGCACGGCAACTTACACCGTTGATTTCGACAGCGAATTGCCTATGATGCCTCAGATTGCCGCAGGCTTGGGAAGAACGGGAACGTATGAGTTCAAAGACGACGTTTTCACGGTAAAGCTCGTCAAAGACGGAACGACGGAAACGCTGACGTCCACCTATGACTCGGCAACGACCACTTATACGATTAAGTATACAATGCACGGCAGAGACGGCGACATACCCGTCACGCTGACGTATAAGAAAGCCTAAAACTTAAAGTACCCTAAAACAGACAGGCAAACGACTGTTTCGACGTTACGCGTTTGAAGCAGTCGTTTTATTTTGAAAATTTCCCGCTTTTTCGCAAAATATTTGAAAAAACTTTTAAAAAATACTTGACATATTATGGTCGGTTGTGGTAGAATGTTCAAGCTGTCCTGTGAAAGGGCGGCAAATTGCACCTTGACAAATAAATAGAAAGAGTAGTCAAAAAGACTTTATAGGAAAAATA
>CAOJOK010000018.1 GCA_948440265.1 uncultured Clostridia bacterium | reverse complement strand
CCCCCCCCCCCCCCCCCCCCCCCCCCCCCCCCCCCCCCCCCCCCCCCCCCACACAGTGCTGTCCGAATCGAGCGTTTCGGTGCTGACAAGGTAGCGGCTTTCATAGCGATAGTCCGACGGCATTTGAGTAGGTGCAAATCCCGTGTGTTTTCTGAACACATAATTGAAATTGCGAATGGTGTCGAATCCGCAGTTCATTGCAACGTCGGTTATTTTCATTCCCGGCTGTTTGAGCAGTTCCACGGCTTTTTCCACGCGCACGCTGTTTATGTATTTAGAGAAAGTAGTTCCCACAAACTTGTGAAACGACGCCGAAAAATATACGGGAGAAAGGTTCATATATTCCGCCGCGTCGTCGAACGTGAAAAATTCGTAACTGCTGTCTATCTTCTGCAAAAGTTTACCGAACGTGGCGTCTTCGCGTACAATATCGCGTCTGCAAAGCGGTTCGTTACGCAGTACGTTTACGGTAAGAGCGGTTATGGAGCTTTTGACAACGCTTTCGAAATAGAGCTCCCGTCTTTCGAGTTCCGAGCAGATATTTTCTATCAGTGCGAAAATGCCGTAATCTTTGGACAGGCGTGCATTGTTCAACTGCTTGCCGTGCGTAAGTTCCGCCGCGGCGTCGTCAAACAGCAGCACGGAAATATTGCTGTCTTTTAAAGGGCGGATACTGTGCGGCACTTTACCGCAGATAAAGAATACGTCTCCCGTTTCGGCTTCGTATTTGCTGTCGCCGACCGACACCGCCGCATTTCCCGATATGACCGCAATAATTTCGCAGTCGTCGTGCCAGTGCGGGTCTGTGTCGAATTCCGATTGAACGACTTTTGCCCTTATGCTCGAAGAATATTGTATTATTTTTCTTTTTGCCAACATCGATTTTGCCCCTCCTGTGACGTTGTGAAAAATACCGCAGCTTTCTTTCGTGACGCTATTTGCTTATTACAATCGTATAATAACATATTTTTTGGGTTTTGTGTGTGCTTTTGACTATATTTCCAAAAAAGTTGACAAATGAACAGAAATTCGATATAATATGAGCATATATAAAAAGATTTGAGCAAATTCGGACTTAAAGGCAGGGCGAAAAGAAATGGCAGGCGGCAGATTTGTAAACGAAAGAATAACTTCCATTCTCGAATATCTGAAAGAACATCGCTCGGCGAGCGTGGAAACGCTTGCGAAGATGTTTTATGTTTCGGAAGCGTCCATACGGCGCGACCTGAAAGAAATGCAGAAAATGGGAATGATAGAGCGCAGCCGAGGCGGCGCGCTGTATTATGAAAGCGCGGAAGAAGTTTCCATTTTCGTCCGCGTGGAGAAAAACGCCAAAGAGAAGGAACAGACCGCGACGGTCGCGCTTAAAGCGCTGCCCGATTTTCAAAGCGTGTTTATCGACAATTCGTCCACTTGTCTTGCCCTTGCCGAAAGAATGAATCTTGCGTATAAGACGGTGGTCACGAACGGTTTGCAGATAGCGTCGAAATTGAGCCAAAAGGAAAATGTGACCATTCTTATGCCGGGCGGCGAAGTGCATTACAATACCAATTCGGTGACGGGCAGTATAACCTGCGACGCCTTGGACAGATACCGCGTAGATTTGATGCTTTCGTCCTGTGCGGCGATAGAAGACGGCGGCACATACGAACACTCTTTGGAAACAATGCAGCTTAAACGGCACGCTTTTGAAAGGAGCAGAATCAGATATCTGCTTGTGGACAGTTCCAAGTTCGGGAACAACGCGACATACTGCACGCGTAAATTGAGCGAGTATGACGCCGTTATCACGAATGCCGACGATAAGACGGCGGAAGCGTTAAGGCAGTGGGGCGCAAACGTAATCAATAAGTAATATATATTATATAGAACAGAAAACCTGTAAAGCGACGGAAACGCCGCTTTTTTATTTACCGCAAATTACGGCAATCGAAAGTATGATAAAAAATTTCCATATAGCAAATAAATCCTTTCTTGAAAATTACGTTGCCGATTGGCTATAATTCTTATATCCTGAAAACTCGCAGCAGGGTGTAGACTGCTTTATCGAGCCGACGGAAATACAAAATATAGAAGGAGGGAACAATTGATGTTCTCAAAGAAGACATTGCCGATATGGCGCGGACTTACCGCCGTGTTTGTGGCTCTGTTTGCGCTCGTCATAATAGGTACGGGTATCGCCGAGGCGAATATCGGTACAATAGACGAAGCACTCGGCACAAACAGTTTCACGACGATAACGGAAACGCTGGAAGGCGAGGATTTGTTTATTTACAAGTCCGACTATACGACGGCAAAAGAAATGGTGGAAGAAAACAAGAAGTTTGCCGAAAGCGTTGCGGCAAACGGCTCGGTGTTGCTTAAAAACAACGGAGCTCTTCCGCTCAAATCGGCGGCAGACAAGAAAGTTACGCTTGTCGGCAAGGCGGCTTACGCCAACGTATTCGGCGGCCAGATGGGTTCGGGTGCTGCAAACAACTCCAAACTCAACTATCCGCAGGTGACGCTTACGGCGGCTCTCGAAGACGACGGCTTCACCGTCAATTCGAGAATGAGCGAAGCGTACAAAGTGGATGCAGATAAAAGCGGAAATCCCGCATACAGAGCGGTTTCCAGCATAAGCGGCGGTTTCGGTATGATAAACGAATCGCAGGCCGGCAACTATAAGTTCGACATCAACGAAGTCGGTTTGACCGAACTCGAAGCAAAGGACGCCGGCGTGACCACCGATTTCGGCGATTACAAAACGGCAATCGTCGTGCTCGGCAGAGTCAACTCCGAAGGCCGCGACTATCTTCCCGGCGAAGACGGCGTTAAAAATCTCGACGGCGTAAACGCAGGCGCGAAAGACCCTCTCGGACTTTCCGACCGCGAGCGCGATATGATTAAGATGGCAAAAGATAATGCCGATAAAGTCGTTGTCATTGTCAATTCCAACTCTCCTATGG
The DNA here is from genome assembly GCA_948440265.1 of uncultured Clostridia bacterium. Lineage (GTDB taxonomy): Bacteria > Bacillota > Clostridia > Christensenellales > Pumilibacteraceae > MGBC157735. The sequence goes on along the minus strand of CAOJOK010000018.1, from coordinate 27,313 downwards.
AGATTCCCGAAGTCGCAAGCGACGAAGGTGTCGACGCTATTTTGTGGATAGGCACGCCCGGTTCTTACGGAATGAACGGCGTTGTCGACGTGCTTACGGGAGCGGTGAACCCGTCCGGCAAACTGCCCGACACATATGCGGTAGACAACTCCGCTTCTCCCGCGGCGCAGAACTGGGGTATATTCAGCTATTCCAATCTCGATGAAATCGCAACGACGGAAAACGACGTTGCCATCACCGCAACGAAGGGTCCCGACGGAAAGCCCGTCGGCAAAGCCGTTTCGGCAGATGACCTTCGCGCTTCGGCGTACACGGTCTATCAGGAAGGCATATACATCGGTTACAAATATTACGAGACGAGATATTTCGACTCCGTTATGAATGCGGCAGGCACGAAAGCCGCTTCGGCGAAGGGCGCGAAAGAGGGCGCGAGCTCCTGGGTTTACAAGGACGAAATCATCTGGCCGTTCGGTTACGGAATGAGCTACACAACTTTCGAACAGTCTCTTAAAAGCGTAAGCGTGGACAAAGGCGCAAAGACCGTTACGGCAGTCGTAAACGTAAAGAATACGGGTACGATTGACGGCAAGGACACCGTTCAGCTCTATGCGTCCGTTCCTTATACCGATTACGATAAGCAGAACAACGTCGAGAAGGCGGCTATTCAGCTTCTCGATTACGGCAAGGTCGAAGTCAAAGCGGGACAGAATAAAGACGTCACGATAACGGCGGATTTGTCCGACTTGACTTCTTACGACAGTAAGGGCGCGGGAACGTACATTCTCGACGAAGGAACTTATTATTTCACCGTCGGCAACGGCGCTCACGAAGCGGTCAACAACGTGCTTGCTCATCTCGGCAAGAAGACGGCAGACGGTATGGATAAAGACGGAAATGCAGCCAACGTCAAGGAGTGGAACCATTCTTCTCGCGACACGGCTACGTTCTCGGTTTCCAAGAACGGCACTCCCATCAGAAACCAGCTTGACAATGCCGACCTCAATTACTATATGGAAGATAAGGTGACCTATCTTTCCAGAACCGATTGGGATAAGACATTCCCTGCAAGATTCCCGCTTGCGGCAAACGAAGCTATGATTAAAGAGCTTCGCAACAAGACGGTGGAAGTCAGTCAGGACGACAGAGTTTCCACGAAGTGGGGACAGGAGCACAACATAACTCTCGGAGCTATGAAAAACGTCGCATTCGACGACCCCCGTTGGAAAGATTTCCTGGAGCAGATAACGCTTCACGAAGCCATTCACGTAATCGCGGTGGGCGGCAATACGACTTGGTCGCTCAAATCGATACAGAACCCTGCCGGAAAACAGGCGGACGGACCTAACGGATTCAACTCCGTGGCGCTCGGTGATTTGGTGCATAAGGACAGCCCCATATATGCCGAATCGCAGAAGGCGGAATATAAAGGCTATAAGTTCAACACTACGCCGAACGCGCCCGTGCTTGCGGCAACGTTCGACAAAACCGTTCTTGCCGAATACGGCAAACAGCTCGGCAATATGTCGCTGTGGACGGGCGGCCCGTCGATTTGGGCAGGCGGCGCAAACCAGCACCGCGCGCCTTACGAGGGCAGAACGCACGAGTATTTCTCCGAAGACCCCATTCTGTCGGCATACAGCTTGCTGGAAATGGTGGATAAGGCGCTCGATTACGGTTGCCTTGTGGGACCCAAACACTTCGCGTTTAACGCAATAGAGTATAACCGTTACGGACTTTCCGAATTTATGACCGAGCAGACGGCGCGCGAAACCGAACTTCGCTGCTTCCAGAAAGCATTCGAATCGGGCCGCTGCCTTGCAGGTATGACGGCGTTCAACAGAATCGGCTGTTCGTACATCAACGGACATCAGGGACTTATGCAGAACATACTCCGCAAAGAGTGGGGCTTCAAGGGCTTGCTCACCACCGATATGGTAAACGGCGAATATATGTTCCTGCCCGTGGAAACCATAATGGGCGGTCTTACGATGATGGCTAACGGCAGAGGCGCGGACGCAGACCTCAAAGCGTCCTGGGTATATTCCGAAGAAGAATATGTCAAGAACGATGCCAGAATCAACGAACAGTTGAAGACGAATATGCACTATCAGTGGTACGCTTATGCTCACAGCAACCTTATGAACGGTTTGAACGCAACCAGCCGCGTTGTGCGCAACGTAACCTGGTGGAGCGCGACCTTGCTCGCTTTGGAAATCGTGTTCGGCGTGCTTGCGGCGGCAGGTGCAGTCTTATACGGATTGTCCGTAGTCAAGGGCAAGAAAGAGGAGGAATAAAAAATGGAATCGGTAGTTAATTTCTTCAAAAAGCAGGGCATAGCTTTCTATGTCTTGATAGTTGCTCTGATTATGGCGATTGTGTCTGTGTGTATGTACAGCGCGGACGTTAAAATCGAGTACTTTTTCGAAGCGTATGCGAACAGCGCCGTAATAGCTTTCAGTGTGGTCGCTATTATACTGATTGCGGCAATATTGGTGGTAAGCCAGTTTGAGTTCGCTCAAAACACTTATGTCAAAATAGTTATCGATATCGCAACGGTTATTGCCGTGGCATTCGTGATAACGCCTATGCTGTACTTCATCGGCGACAGAGTTTACCACTTCGGCGTGGTGCTCGGCTCCGACCTCGAAAGGGGCAACGAAGTCGCTTTCGCGGCTGTCAATCATTCGATTGTCACCATCGTTATGTACGGTATAACTTTGCTTTGCACTCTTGTGGCGGCATTCTTCAACGTGACGAGAAAGGCGAAGGCATAAGACGACCCTCCTAATTCCCGAAAAAGGCTTTTGCGTCGGACGCTGTCTTTGCAAAAGCCTGCGGGAATACTGCAATAAAAGCGCGGCGTTTCTGCCGCGGTGCAATAAATCAAAATCTGTCGGCTGCCCGCTCTTTATCGGTGTATAACCGCGTCTCTCGCTTTTTGTTCCCCCTTTGGCGAAAATGACGGTGAAAAGAGCGGGAAGCTGATTGAATTTGCTCGAATATGATTGAAATGGTTTTAAATATTGCAAATTAAACTATTTTATTGAAAACTTAAACAAAAACGAACAAATTCGAGATGAAATGTGTTATTATTAAACAAAAGGGGAACCCAATTATTTGATTGCCGTTGACATATCGTTTGCAATGGGGTATAATGATTAAGTCAATCGGTCGATGTTTCCGAATCGTGCAAGGAGAGAGATTATGCTGGAAATAACCGAATTTATGTGCGAGGGCTTGACGCAAGGCTGCGTTACGGATAATAAAAACCCTCGCTTTTCTTTTTCCGTCAAAAGCGACAGAAATGCCGCATTCGTAAAAACGGCGCATATCACGGTGGGCGAATGGAGCAAAACTGCGAACATAGGAGAAAAGACGGTATACGACGGCGCGCCGCTTGCACCGTTTACCGAATATACCGCACGGCTTTTCGTCGAGGACGACGGCGGCGAAACAGCAACGGCGCAGTTGAATTTCGAAACGGGCAGATTGGATGCTTTGTGGTCGGGCAAGTTCATAACCGACGGCAATTATAAATTTACCGAAAAGCGCGTTTCGCCGAAGCCTATGACGTTTATCGGCGATATAAAGACAGATAAGACAAAGACGGTGAAGAAAGTCAAGATATACTGCACGGCGCTCGGCATATACGAATTGAGCGTGAACGGCAAAAAAGTCGGCGACGAATATTTTGCACCCGGGTTTACTTCTTATAAGCATACGCTTTTATACAACGTATACGACGCCACAGAACTTTTAAAGGACGGCGGAAAGCTCGTTGCGGAAGTGGGCGGCGGCTGGGCTGTAGGCTCTTTCGTGTTCACGCGTAAAAACAGAGTCACCGCACCGCGGCAGGCGCTTTTGTGCGAAGTACGCATAACATACGATGACGGCACGGTCGAAACGATAGCGACGGATAAAAGCTGGCAGGTGACGACCGACGGCAGATACAAGGCAAGCGATTTCTACGACGGCGAAATTTTCGACGGCAGAGCGGATTTAAACACACTGCCCAATCTGCACGCCGCAAAAGAAGAAAAGGTGAAAATCAGTCCGAGAATATCGGCTTATTACGGAGCGCCCGTTCGCGCACACGAAATAATGAAGCCGCTCACCTGTATGCGGTTGGAGAGCGGCGAACTCATATATGATTTCGGTCAGAATTTCGCAGGGGTTATCCGCGCGAAAATAAACGGCAGAGACGGTCAGAAAATCACCTTCCGCCACGCCGAGCTTTTGAATGACGACGGCACTTTAAACGTCAAGCTTCTGCGCAGTGCGAAACAGACGGCGGAATACTTCTGCCGTGACGGAGAGCAGACGTACAGCCCCAAACTCACATATATGGGTTTTCGATATGTTTCCGTCACGGGCGCAGACCAAAGCGATATAGAGCTGAACGCGTATGCGCTGTATTCGGATATGCGCCGCACGGGTTTGTTCGAGTGCAGCGACGAAAGGATAAACCGCTTGCAGGAAAATATCGTTTGGAGCAGTAAATCGAACTTTATGGATATCCCGACCGATTGTCCGCAACGCGACGAGCGTATGGGCTGGACGGGAGATATTGCGGTATTCGCTCCGACGGCGTGCTATAATTTCGATACGTCGCGGTTTTTGGAAAAGTGGCTTATCGACGTCAAAGACGAACAATTGAAAAGCGGCGGCATACCCAATACCGTGCCCGTGCAGGGATACGGTTTTCCGGCAACTATGCCCGTAATGGCAGTCGATTTTTGGGGAGACGCCTGCGTGCTGGTTCCCCTTGCCGAGTATAAGGCGAGAGGGGATATAGAGATTTTGAAAAAGATGTATCCGACTATGAAAAAATACGTCAAGGCGTGCAAGTTCTGGGCGGGATTTTTAAGCGTCGGAAAACGCCGCTATATATGGGATACGCCGGGGGTACTGCATTTCGGCGATTGGCTGTGCCCCGATTTACCGAAGATGTCGCAATGGCAGGCACGCCGCAATTATACGGCGACTGCGTCTTTGTGCAATACGAGTATGCTGGTTTCCGAGATTGCCGCACTGCTCGGCAAAGACGACGAAGCCGAGAAATACCGCGAGCTTTCGAAAAAGGCGCGCAATGCTTTCATAGACGTGCTGACGGACGGAAAGGGAAAGACGAAAGATGAGTTTCAGACGGCATACGTTCTGCCGCTGTATTATGATATTTTCACGCCGCAGACCAAGCAGGCGGCGGCGGATAATCTTGCCGAGCTCGTCAGGAAAAACGATTATAAAATAGGCACGGGCTTTCCGGGTACGCCGTACATTTTGTTTGCGCTTGCCGACAACGGTCACGAAGAAGAAGCGTTCAAAATGCTCTTGAACGACGAATGTCCGTCCTGGCTTTACGAGGTAAAAGCAGGCGGCACGACGATATGGGAGCGCTGGGACGGCTTGAAAGCCGACGGCACGCTGAACGCAGGCGAAGGCGACGGCACGGGCGGTATGATATCGTTTAACCACTATGCGTCGGGTGCGGTCGGCGACTTTCTGTATCGCCGCGTAGCAGGCATAGAAGCAGTGGAGCCGGGCTATAAAAAATCGAGAATCGCACCGCTTGTCGGCTATGGCTTGACCTATGCAAAAGGCAGCGTGATTACGCCGTACGGCGAATTGAAGTCGGAGTGGAAAACGGACAAAGACAAATTTAAAATGGAAGTGACCGTTCCGATGAACACGCAGTGCGAAGTGGTTATGCCGAGCGGAGACAAACGTGTTTTGACAAGCGGCAAATATTCTTTCGAGGAAGAAACGATAAATCGATGAAGTACGATGCTATAAAAAGGTACGCCGAAAAGAAAGATTTAAAATGGCGCGCCGAATACGAAAGCGGCAGTCTAATCGGAAACCGTTTGGAAAGCGAGCAGTGCGGAGAAAGAGTCGTCACGCTTCTTTACAAAGGCGAAAAAGACGGGCTTATAATAACCGTTCACGGCGGCGGTTTTCTATATAACTCCGTTTACGACGAAGACACGTACTGCGATTTTCTGCGCAGGATAACGGGCTTTAATATAGCGTCGCTCGATTATACGCTCTCTTACAAGAGAACATATCCCACGCAGTTGAATCAGTGCGACGGACAGATTAAGGAGCTTTTGCGGTCCGATTTCGGCGGCGGTAAAATCGCGCTTGTCGGACACAGCGCCGGAGCCAACCTTGCGGCGGCTATCACGTTGAAAAGCATACGGGAAAAGCAGTATAAAATTTCCGCGCTCTGTCTGAACTATCCCGGGCTGGACAATTACAAGCTCGGAAAAGAAAGGAAGTTCTATCCTTTTACGTTTATGAATTCCACGCTGGATACCTTTTCCGAAATTTACTGCGAAAACAGAGAGAACAGGCGCGACCCCTTGGTTTCGCCGCTGTTTGCGACAGACGAAGAACTGGCTTTGTTTCCGCCAACTGTTTTGGTCAAATCGAAGGGCGACAAGCTGGGAGAAGACGCGGAAAGAATGTACGAAAGACTTTCTTCCGTCGGCGTCGAGACGGAACTTGTGAACGCAAAAATGCGCCACGGCTTCATAGAGGACGGTATGAGAAGAAAGGGCGGCGCTATGCGAAAATATGCGGAAGAAGTGACAAAGCGCACGATGAAAAGTTTGTGCGATATGCTGTCGAAGGACGTGACAAAATGAAAACTTTTCTTGCAATAGATATCGGTGCGTCGAGCGGACGGCATATAGTCGGCAGGTTGGAAAAAGGCAGACTGGCGACGCAGGAAGTTTACCGTTTCGAAAACGGCACGGAAAATATCGGCGGCAGACTTATATGGAACTGCGAAAGGCTGTTCGGCGAGATTTTAAAAGGTTTGAAAACCGCGGTTGAAAAAGGTTTTAAACCCGACTATGTGGGAATAGACACTTGGGCGGTGGACTATGTTCTTCTGGATAAGGACGACAAGCCTGTGTCGCCCGTTTACGCATACCGCGACGGACGCGGAGAAATTGCCGCAAAGGAACTGCACAAAAAGGTGCCGCTTGAAACGCTTTACAAGCGAAGCGGCATACAGTATCAGCCGTTTAACACCGTATATCAACTGTTTGACGATTTGAATTGCGGACGGCTCGAAAGTGCGGAAACGATGCTTATGCTTCCCGATTATTTTCATTTTCTTTTGACGGGCGTAAAGAAGCAGGAGTATACGAATGCCACTTCGACGGCGCTTGTGAATGCTGTCACGCACACTTGGGATAAGGAGCTTTTGCGGCAGATAGGTCTGCCCGAACGACTTTTCAAAGAGCTTTCTCAACCGACGGAAACGGTGGGAGAATTTAAAAAAGAACTCGCGGAAGAAATAGGCTGCCGACCCGTCGTCGTATTGCCTGCGACGCACGATACGGCGTCCGCCGTGCTTGCCGCGCCCATAGAAGATAACTGCTGTTATATATCGAGCGGAACTTGGTCTTTGCTCGGAACGGAGCAGGAGAGCGCGCACACCGACGAAAAAAGTCTGCAATACAATTACAGCAACGAAGGCAGTATAAATCACACGTTCCGCTTTCAGAAGAACATTACGGGACTGTGGATGATACAGCAGGTAAGGAAAGAGCTTTCGAACAAATACTCGTTTGCCGAGCTTGCGGAGCTTGCCCGAAAAAGTCCGGTTGATACCGTTATCGACGTGAACGAGCCGCGTTTTTTGGCGCCCGAAAGTATGATTGCCGAAATCGAAAGCGCGGTCGGATATAAACCTACAGTCGGAGAACTTGCCTATATCGTATATAACAGTCTTGCCGAGTGCTATAAAAAGAGCATTGAGCAAATGGAAGAAATTACGGGCGGCGGCTATGACGGCATACATATCATAGGCGGCGGCTGCAATAACGAGCTTTTAAACGAGTTGACGGCAAAAGCCTGCAAAAAACGTGTGATAGCAGGTCCTGCCGAGAGTACGGCTATAGGCAACCTTATTATGCAGATGATTGCGGCAGGAGAGCTGAAGTCGCTTAAAGAAGCAAGAGCAATTGTGAAAACTTCGTTCGAAGTAAAGGAGATTTTATTATAATGAAAAACGAGCGTTTCGAGAGTGCGAAAAAGATTTACGAAAAGTTCGGCGTCGACGTCGAAAGCGCACTGAAAAAATTGAGTGAGATTCCCGTTTCCGTACACTGCTGGCAGGGCGACGACGTTCTCGGTTTGGAGGGCGCGAAATCTTTGACAGGTGGCATACAGACCACGGGTTCGTATCCGGGCAGGGCGAGAAACAAGGAAGAGCTTTTTGCCGATATAGAAAAAGCGCTGTCAATTATGCCGGGTAAAAAAAGACTGAATCTGCACGCGTCATATGCCGTTTTGGGCAAGGACGCAGGCAAAGTCGACCGTGACGCGTACGAGTACCGCCATTTCGAAGAATGGGTGAGCTTGGCGAAAAAACTCAATCTCGACGGCATCGATTTCAACCCGACGTTCTTTGCTCATTCAAAAATGAAAGACGGACTGACGCTGTCGTCGCCCGACGAAGAGATACGTTCTTTTTGGGTGCGTCACGGCAGAGCGTCGCTGAAAATAGCGGCGCAGATAGGAAAGGCTATGAACAGTCCCGCGCTTGTGAATATCTGGATACCCGACGGGTACAAGGACGTTCCCGCGGACCGACTGTCGCCGAGACTGCGGCTTAAAAAGTCGCTGGACGAAATACTCGACGGCTATGACGAAAAATGGGTGATACCGGCGGTGGAGAGCAAGGTATTCGGTATCGGCGTGGAAAGCTATACCGTCGGCAGTAACGAGTTCTATCAGAATTATGCGGCGAAGAAAGGTATTTGCTGTCTGCTCGATAACGGACACTATCACCCGACGGAATTCGTGTCGGATAAGATTCCCGCACTGCTTGCGTTTTACGATAAGGTCGCATTGCACGTCACGCGTCCCGTGCGCTGGGACTCCGACCACGTCGTACTTTTACAAGACGAGTTGACGGAGATTGCAAGAGAAATCGTCCGCAACGACGCGACAGGAAAAGTGATGATAGGTCTTGACTATTTCGACGCTTCCATAAACAGAATAATGGCGTGGGTAACAGGTCAGAGAAGTATGCAGAAAGCGCTGCTCATAGCGTTGACCGAGCCGCACGAAAAAATGAAGCGTTTGCAAAACGAAGGCGGATTTACCGAGCTTATGAACCTTCGGGAGCAAGTCAAAGGACTGCCGTGGTCGGACTTGTGGAACGAGTATCTTTTAAGACAGGGACTGAATGACGATTTCTATTCGATTGTCGGAGAATACGAAAAAAAGATTTTGAAGGAGAGAATATAATGAAAGACATTTTGACATCGCGCTTTGTGGAAGAAATGAGAAAAACGACGGCTAATATGTACCGCCTCGGCTGGGACGAGAGAAACGGCGGAAACATCAGCTATATGCTGGACGAAAGAGAAGTGAAAGAATATCTCGACGTCAAAAAAGTCATACGCGAAATTCCGACCGGATTCAACGCTATGCCGCTCGCGGGCAAGTATTTCATCGTGACGGGAACGGGTAAATACTTCAAGAACGTAGACGCCGACCCCGAAACCAATCTCGGCGTTTTGAGAATAGCCGCAGACGGCGAAACCGCACAGCTGCTGTGGGGATTTAAGGACGGCGGCAAATTCACAAGCGAGTTTCCTTCGCATATGATGAGCCATATCGCGCGGCTCAAAGTCGACCCCGAAAACCGCGTGGTTATGCACAGCCACCCCACAAATCTTCTGGCGATGAATTACGTTCACGAACTTGACGAGAAAAAACTAACGCATACGCTTTGGGAAATGTGCACCGAATGTATAGTCGTTTTCCCCGACGGTATCGGCGTGCTGCCTTGGATGCTGTGCGGTACGAATTCGATTGGCGAAGCGACAGCGGAAAAGATGAAAGATTTCAGAGTGGTGGTTTGGGCGCTGCACGGCGTGTACGGCGCAGGAAAGAGTCTGGACGAAACCTTCGGTCTTATCGAAACGGTGGAAAAAGCCGCGCAGATTTATATGCTGACGGCGCATCTTCCGCGACTGAACACCATTAAAGACGCCGATATGGTAAAACTCGCCGAACTGTTTAAAGTCAAATATCGCAAAGATTTTCTCAATCTCGATTAAAAAAGCGCGCTTTGGCACAAACTGTATTTTTTGCGGCAAGTAATGTAAATGCAATCACTTGACATCGAAATGCAAAGGGTTTATAATGACAGTAATATGCGTATTCTTATAAAGAGGGATGTAAGAAAACGCAAAAGCTTTATTTAAAGAAGGAGAGAAAATGTAAATGGAAAACAACTCGGTAAAAAAGAAAAAGTCGTTTTTCGACGGGCCTTTGTTTCGAACGCGAATAAAATCGGCCAATGCGAAGCTTTTTCCCGAAGGCGTTATCGGTTACTTCATCGGTCCGACGTTGGCGCTTTTGACCAACTCCATATTGGCGGCATACCTCAACCAATATATGACCGACGTTCTGAATATGACGACTTGGGCGCCCGAATTTTTCAAATGGCTTCCCGTCGTATCGGTAATCTTTGTCGTACTCGGAAACATAGTCGTAGGGAGACTGATGGATAAGTGTAAGACAAAAGCAGGTAAAGCTAGACCGCTTATGCTCGTGGCGATACCGCTTGCGATACTTGCGCTTTTGCTGTTATTCGTGCTCGCGCCGTTTACGACCGATACCGTCGCAACGGAAAAGCATATGCTGTCTATGATATTCATAGCGATAGGGTATAATCTCTGGTTTGCAATAGCGTATCCGTTCTATTTCACGTCGCATTCCGCGCTGGTCAATCTGTCCACGCGTAACAGCAAGGACCGTTCTTTGCTTGCGACGATTGCAAACGCAACCGCGCTTGCGGCAATGGGCGCATCTTCTATGGTATTGCCCTTCCTTGCGGGACGCTTCCTGCTGACAGGCGATTTGCAGGCGTCGTACAATGCCTGGAAGATATTCGTTATCGCTCTCATAATCGTGAATACGCTCGGTATAATAATCGAATTCTATTTCACGAGAGAAAGAATAACCGAAGAATCTTTCAAAAAAGAAGAGACTTCGGAGGGCGATACCGCCGCTTTGAAAACGGAAGAAAAGAAGAAAACGGTTTCGCTCGGACAGCAGATAAAGGCTTGTTTCAAAGACAAGTATTGGTGGATAATAATAGTATTTTTCTTCCTTTATCAGCTCGGCGGTATGTTGAAAAATATTTCGCAGCCGTACTATTGCAAGCTGATGTTTATGGACGAAAAACTCGGCGTATACTCCAATCAGTACGGGCAGGATTTAATGGGAACGCTGTCTATCATAGGCGCGATACCCACCGCGCTCGGTATGGTGATTGCTTGGCCGCTGTCGAATAAGATAGGCAAAGGCAAGGCGATACTGTTCGGAAGTATTCTGGCGGTTATAGGCGGCGCTATAGGCTTTATCGCCCCGACAAACTTCTATGTGGTCGTTGCGTCGTTCGTGATTAAGGCACTCGGCTCCACGCCTGCAATGTATCTGTCTTTGGCTCTGCTTGCGGACGTACTCGACCATCAGGAAGCTATGCACGGGTTCCGTACCGACGGCTTTACGATGACGATATACGGCGCCATTATGGCAGGTATGACGGGTATCGCTACCGGCGTATTGAATATCGTGCTGGACGCTATCGATTACGTTGCGCCCGACGCCGCAGGACTTTTCCATCCGACCGCACTTATGCAGAATGTTATGCCTTGGGTGTTTATCGGCGGAGAGACTCTGTGCTATGCGGTTATCGTGATTATATTCCTGTTTATGGGCGTGGAGAAATTCACCGCTCTCGACCACAGGGCGATAGTTAAAGACCAGAGAGCCAAAGCCGAAGCCGAAGGCCGCGAATATGTCGACCCGGCAACCGAGCTTGCTCTGCAGGAAGAGGAATCCAACAGAGAATCCGAAAAGCAGAGAGTGGCGGAGCTTAAGGCGAAGTGCGAGAAGAAAGGCTTGAACTTCGAAGAAGAAGAAGCCAAATATCAGGCAGTTCTTGCCGCCAAACAAGAAGCGGCGGAAGCAAAGAAAGCGGCTGCGGACGCCAAGAAAAAAGCCGCCGAAGACGCAAAGATTGCCGCATACAATGCTTTAAGCGAGCAGCAGCGTGCGGATATAGAAGCCAAGAAAGCCGCAAAAGCCGAGAAACAGGCAAAGAAAGACGCCGTCGCTCTTGCCGATTTCAATAGGCTGCGCGCTAAATACAATCAGGCTCCGTTGGAAGCCGAATCCGCCGTCGCGGAATAAGTAAAAGTTAAGTCGATAGGATGAAAGGAGCGTCCGCTTGGCAATAGCGGAAGCGTCTTCTGCCGACGAAATAATATGTTGTAAAATATGCCGCGTCGGAGAAATCTTCGGTGCGGCATTTGTTTTTTAAATCGAAAATTATCAAAAAAAGGAGATTTTATTATGAACAGATTTGTATTGAACGAGACGAGCTATCACGGTTACGGCGCTATCGAAGCGATTCCTGCGGAGATAAAAAAACGTAAACTCAAAAAAGTTTTCGTTTGCTCCGACCCCGACCTTGTGAAATTCAAGGTCACGGATAAGGTGCTTAAAGTTTTGGACAAAGCGAAAATAGAATACACGCTGTTTTCCAAAGTGCAAGCAAATCCGACGATAGAAAACGTCAAAGACGGAGTTGCGGAATTCAAAAAAGCGAAAGCCGACTGCATAGTCGCAATAGGCGGCGGTTCGGCTATGGATACGGCAAAGGCGGTGGGCATTATAATAGCCAATCCCAAATATGCCGACGTCCGCTCTTTGGAAGGCGCCGTCGACACGGAAAATCCGTCCGTGCCCATTATTGCCGTGCCGACAACGGCAGGTACCGCGGCGGAAGTCACGATAAACTATGTCATAACGGACAAGGAAAAGAACAGAAAGTTCGTATGCGTTGACCCGCACGACATTCCCGTCGTGGCGGTTGTGGACAGCGATATGATGAGTTCTATGCCGAAAGGACTGACGGCGTCTACCGGTATGGACGCGCTTACGCACGCAATAGAAGGTTATATAACGAAGGGCGCGTGGGAGCTGTCGGATATGTTCCACTTAAAGGCAATAGAACTTATAAGCAAGCATTTGCGCTCTGCGGTCAACGGCGAGAAAGAGGGCAGAGAGGGTATGGCTCTCGGACAGTATGTCGCAGGAATGGGCTTTTCCAACGTGGGACTCGGCATAGTTCACTCTATGGCGCATCCGCTCGGCGCGTTGTATAACACTCCGCACGGCGTGGCAAACGCAATACTTCTGCCGACGGTTATGGAGTACAACGCTCCTGCCACCGGCGAGAAATACCGCGATATAGCACGCGCTATGGGCGTTTCGGGCGTGGACGCTATGAGTACGGAAGAATACCGCAAGGCGGCGGTGGACGCAGTCAAGCAGTTGAGCAGAGACGTGGGTATTCCCGCGGACTTGAAAGACATTGTAAAGAGAGAAGACCTGGACTTCTTGGCGCAGTCCGCAATGGACGACGCCTGCCGCCCCGGCAATCCCAAAGACCCCACAAAGGCCGATATCATAGCGCTTTATGAAGCATTGCTTTAAACCGCGCAAAATTGTTTGACATAAATATTCGTATAGTGTATACTCTTGAATGGACAAAACAGTAGTCCGAAAGGGAGTAGAAAGCGTTTGTCAAACGTGCGCTATCCGTCAGTACGGTATAAAAAAAATACCCGGTAACGCTTAAATTTCGAGACTTTTATCGAATACATATTCGATAGGGGTCTCTTTATTTTTTTAGGAGAAAAATATGGACGTCGTTTCTGTCATAACATCGGTGCTGACTCTGATTGCAGGCGTGGGAATATTCCTTATCGCCTGTACGATGATGAGTTCCAACCTCGAAGCTCTCGGCAGTAGAAAATTGAAAGTACTCTTTGCAAAGACATCGAAAAGCAAACTGCTCGGCGTGGGTGTGGGCGCGGCGGCAACGGCGGCTATACAAAGTTCCAGCGCGACGACGGTTATGGTCATCGGTTTTGTAAACGCCGGGATAATGACGCTCGCGCAGGCGGCAACGGTGATTTTCGGCGCGAATATCGGCACGACGATAACGGGTCAAATCGTGGCGTTGGGTATGTTCGGCTCGTCCGTTTCCACTTCTGTGATTTTTGCCGCTCTTGCAGGCGTGGGCGCATTTATACTTGCCTTTGCGAAAAAGGACAGGGCGCAGAAAATAGGCGGTATTTTGGCAGGCTTCGGAATGTTGTTTGTCGGACTGTCTATGATGAGCGGGGCTATGGGCGAGTTTTCCGAACTCGATTCGGTCAGAAACTTCCTTGCGCTTTTCAAAAATCCGTTTCTGCTTGCGCTCATAGGGGCATTGCTTACGGCGCTTGTTCAAAGCTCGTCGGTTATGACTTCTATGGCGATAACTATGGTGGTTACGGGGCTGATATCGCTCAATCAAGGTATTTATTTGACTATGGGTTCTAACGTCGGCACCTGCGTGACGGCTTTGATTGCGGGACTTACAAGCACGAAAAACGCCAAGCGAACCGCTCTCATACATCTGTTCTTCAATGTCGGCGGCGTATGCGTTTTTATGATTGCAGGCATATTTATGCGTCTGGGCGGCGTAGATTACGGCTTCATATTCGACAAAATATTTCCGCACGTACCGCAGATGCAGCTTGCTATGTTCCACACGATATTCAATGTGGTTACGGTTTTGATAGCCTTGCCGCTTACCGGTCTTTTCGTGAAGCTCGTTACCAAAATCGTACCCGACAAAAAGGGCGAGACGACAAAAGACGACGAGCCGAAGTTTGCGTTTGTCAACGAATATATGCTTAAAACTCCGCCTATCGCCGTCCAGCAGGTAAAAAACGAAGTCGTGAATATGGCGGCGGTTGCAAAGACGAATTTCGATATTTCCTGCGATATAGTCTGCACGTTGAATTATGACAGAATAGACGAGTTCCGTGCAAACGAAAAACTGCTGAACTTTTTGAATTCCGAACTTGCGGCATTTTCGGTCAAACTGTTACGGGCGGATTTGAGCGAAAAGGACAGAACATATCTTACCACGGTGTTCCGCACCGTCATAGATTTGGAGCGTGTGGGAGACTATGCGGAAAATATAGTCGAATATGCGGACAGGCTGAAAGAATCGGGCGAAAGCTTTTCCGACGCCGCAATCGCCGAAATAGGCGAGCTGAAAAAACTTGTGAACGATTTGTACGAGAATGTAATGATAGCTTATAAGGACGGAAAAAAGAGCGCGTTGAAAGCGGCTTTCGGAGTGGAAGACAGCGTGGACAAAGCCGCAGAACTTATGACGCAAAATCATATAGGGCGTTTGCGCGACGGAAAATGTACGCCCGACGCGGGGACGCGATACGCATCTTTTGTGGCAAATGCCGAGAGAGTTGCCGACCACTACGTCAACGTCGCAAAATGCGCCTTTTGATTAAGTGAGACAATATCGGCAATGCGGTCTTATTTATTGACTTTTTGCGCCGAATATGATACAATAATCGAAACAGAGAAATCAAATCGGTTTTTAAAGAGGATACGAAAATGGACGCAACTCAAAGACAGATGACCTATTCCGAAGCTGTTCGCAAATTCAAAGACAACGACGTCGTCGCCGCATTCGAAGCATTCGATTCGGTCGGCGGTTACGGCGACAGTTATACCTATCTCGGTTATCTTGCAATGAATAAGGCGATTGCCGGAACGACAATGGAATTTGCCGCACACTGCTTTGCCGTATCGCAGAAGAAAGGCGACGCCAAGGCAACAATGCTTATGGGCGAACTCGCACGAATGGTCGGCGACGAAGAACAGGCGGCAAAATACGTCAACGAAGCGGTTGCAGGGCTGGAAGCGCAGGCTGTCGGCGGCGACTTTTTTGCCTCGTACCTGCTTGCCGATTACTATTTGTCGAAAGGCGATAAAGCGAACGCGTTTACGCACGCCTTGAAATCGGCTGACAGCGGATACTGCGCGTCGCAGTTTTTGGTGTCGCAGATGTATGCGGAAGGCAGCGGAACCACGCCCGACGAAAACAGGGCGTTTGCCTATCTCGAAAAATCGGCATACAAGAATTACGGCGAAGCGCAGTACGCTCTCGGATTCAGATATTCGAAAGGCAACGGCGTGCCGCAGGACGACGATATGGCGCTGAAGCTGTATCAGATGGCGGCGGAGAGCGGTATCAGCGGCGCGGCATATAATTTGGCGCTGTGGTACGAGCGCGCATACGACGAAAAGAATTCGTTCAAATGGTTGGAGCGTGCGGCGCTGCTCGGGGATACCGCGGCAATGTTAAAGCTCGCTATGTACTATGACGGTGAAAAGGGCAACGATGCCAAGGAAGCCTGCATATGGTATGACAGCGCTATGAAAAAGGGAAGTAACGAAGCCTGCTTTTTGCTCGGAGAGCATTTTGAAACGGGCGAAGGCGTGGATAAAAATATGCGAAAGGCGATTGAATATTACGAAAACGCCGCGTCCAAAGGATATTCGCCTGCGCAGAGTAAGCTCGGATATATCTATAAGGCGGAAGAAGGTTTCAAAAATCCCGAACGCAGTATTTATTGGAACGATAAGGCGGCGCAGGGCGACGATATGCGTGCGCTTTGCAATCTCGGCATAAGCTATGAGTTCGGCAACGGCGTGGAGAAGAACGAGAAAAAGGCGTTCGAGCTGTACCGCCGCAGTGCCCGTCTCGGCTATGACAGGGGTATGTATAATCTCGCATACTGCTATATGCGCGGATTCGGCACCAACGAGGACCATTGGCAGGCGGCGCACTATTTCGAAAAGGCGGCGCAGAAAGGACACGTCGAAGCGATGTACAACATCGGCGTTATGTATTTGAACGGCGACGGCGTGAATAAGGACTGCAAGCGCGCGGCAGAATGGTTTTACAAGGCGGCGCAGAACAACAATATCGAGTCGATTTTCTATCTCGGCTATTGCTATATGAACGGGCTCGGCGTAAAGAAATATCCTGCTATGGCGGTGCATTATTTCCGTAAAGCGGCAGACGGCGGCGACCCCGAAGCTATGTTCAATCTCGGTTACTGCTATTATAACGGCAACGGCGTGGCGGAAGACAGGGCGCAGGCACGGGAGCTGTGGCGCAAAGCCGCGGACGCAGGACACGCGTACGCCAAAGAAGTATTGTCATCGCTTGGGAACTGATTGCAAGAATATATTGATAATTCGAGTCGGGAAGCAATGCTCTCGACTCGCTTTGCATAACGGAGCATAAATGAAGATAAACGAACTGTTTGAAAAAAAGAAGCTTGTTTTGAGCGCGGAAGTCTTTCCGCCCAAGACAAGCGGAACGCTGGAACTTGTCGTGCGCGCGCTCAAAGATATTGCCGAGTGCAAACCGGACTTTGTTTCCGTTACTTGCTCGGCAGGAAACGAAATGCGAACGGAAGACGTTGCCACGGTGGTGAAAGACGCATTTTCTATGGAGTGCGTGGCGCATTTGACTTGCGTGAATGCGACCGAAGACAGCGTTGTCGAGCGGCTGGAAACACTGAAAAGGAAGCGTGTGGACAATATACTCGTACTGCGCGGAGACGTACGGGACGGGGACAGACTGACCGACTTTCGGTATGCGAGTGAGCTTGCGACATTCATCAAGAAACATTATCCGAATTTCAATTTGATAGGTGCGTGTTATCCCGAAGGACACTTCGAAGCGGAAAGCTTGGATAAAGACATAGAAAATCTGAAATATAAAATCGATGCGGGCGTCACCCATCTCGTCACGCAGTTGTTTATGGACAACGAAGTTTTTTACCGCTATCTCGATAAGCTGGAAAAGGCAGGTATAGACGTGCCTGTCGCGGCAGGCATAATGCCGATAACGACGACTGCTATGATAAAACGCACAGTGGAGCTTTCTTGTGCAAGTATGCCGCACCGTTTCACCGCGCTTGCCGCGCGTTTCGAAGGCGCGGCTATGCGCGAAGCGGGATTGAATTATGCGGTGGAGCAGATTACGGAGCTGATTTCGCGCGGCGTCAGGGGAGTGCATTTGTATACAATGAACAAGGGCGACGTGGCGACCGACGTGTTTTCGAGAATAGAAAAAGTTGCCGAGAGTGTGAGAGCGTGAGTTATTCGGTCGAAGGGGTATCGCGGCTTTTGACGGACGGCAAGGAATCTTATTTGCCGATTGCCGAAAGAGCTGTCGAACTTTTGGAAAAAACGGCAAGACCGCGTGTCGTAAGAAACCGTTTCGAGCTGTGCGGAGATAAAATCGTCGGAACGAATATAACGCTTTTCGGCAAAGACATAAAGCGGCACCTACAAGACTGCAAAGAAGTATGGCTCATTGCCGCCACCGTCGGAAACGAAGCGGATGACGAGATAAAAAGACTATTTGCCGTAGACCTTGCTTTGGCTCACGCATTCGATACGGCGGCGTCGCTCAAAGCCGACGCGCTGTGCGACGAAACCGAACGGGAAATCAGGGCGGAAATGAATAGAGAAGGAAAAACTTTGACGCCGCGGTTCAGCTGCGGATACGGCGATTTTCCTTTGTCCGTTCAACCCGACATTCTCTTTGCTCTCGACGCCGCAAAAAGAGCAGGCATAACAGTCAATGCCGACTGTACTATGCGTCCGTTTAAATCGGTTACGGCAGTTATGGGAGTATGCGAACGTTTCGGCGGTAAAGCTTTCGATTGTAACGATTGCAGGTTTAAAGCAGTCTGCTCGCATAAATTGTGCGCAAGATAAAAGGAGAGTTTATGGCGAAAAATATATCACCGAGGTTTTTTCTGGAAAAGCATACTCTCGACGGCGCATTCGGTACGTTGGCGATAGAGTGGGGAAATCTGCCTGCAGGTTTTGCGAGCGAGAGATTGAACAGGGAAAATCCCGAACTTGTGAAACGTATTCACGAAGCTTATTACAACGCGGGCGCAGACATAATCTGTGCGAATACTTTCGGCGCCAATCCGCTTAAAGACGGAAGATTCGAAGAAGACGTCAAAGCCGCCGTAAAGATTGCGAGACAAGCCGCGCCCGACGCCTTTATTGCTCTCGATACGGGGAGCTCCGGCGTTACGATAGGCGAAAGCGCGGAAGCGTTCGATGCCGCCGTAAAAGCATACGGCAAATTTTATGCGGCGTCGGACGGTTACGATTTGATTCTCATAGAAACAATGACCGACTTAAAAGAGCTGCGCGCCGCGCTTATTGCCGCAAAGGATACGGGAAAACCCGTTATGTGTTCTATGTCGTTCGAAGAAAACGGCTATACGTTTTTCGGCTGCGGCTTGGAAAGTTTTGTTTTGACGGCAGTATCGCTCGGAGCAAGCGCGGTGGGGATAAACTGCTCTCTCGGAAGCCGTAAAATGTTTCCGCTTGCCGAGCGGTTGCAGGCGGTTTCGCCCGTACCTGTTTTCGTAAAACCCAATGCAGGTATGCCGAAGTCCGTAAACGGCAGAACGGTATACGACGAAAGCGCAGAAGAATTCGAAGCGGCTATGCAAAAAATCGCATCGCTCGGCATTGCTATGCTCGGCGGCTGTTGCGGAACTACTCCCGAATATATAAAGCGCGTTTCGAAAATTGAGCGGACTTGTAAAATAGGCGGAACTTTCGGGTCAAAATTGTGCAGTGCAAACAACTGCGTTAAAACTGACGGCAGTACGCTGACGGTGGGAGAGCGGATAAACCCGACGGGGAAACCGCTTTTGAAAGCCGCGCTTGCCGACGGAGACATAGATTCGGTCGTAAGGCTCGGACTCAAACAAAAGGAAGACGGCGCCGACCTGCTTGACGTCAATGTGGGTATGAACGGCATAGACGAGACGGCGGTTATGACAAGGTGCGTAAATGCGCTTGCAGGCGTGGGACTGCCGCTTGTCATCGACAGCAGCAATGCCGAAACTTTGGAAGCGGCGCTGAAAGTTTACGACGGAAAAGCGCTTGTGAATTCCGTAAGCGGCAAAGCGGACAGTTTGGAAAAAGTTCTTCCGATTGCGGCAAGGTACGGCGCGGCAGTCATAGGGCTGTGTCTCGACGACGGCGGCGTGCCGAGTTCGGCAGAGGAAAGAGTGCTTATTGCCGAAAGGATAATAGAGCGCGCCGTCAGCGTGGGAATAAGAAAAGAAGATATTTATATCGATACTCTGACTATGGCGGAAGGCGCAGGCAGGGGCAACGCCAATGCCGCGGTAAACGCGCTTAAAGCGGTGCGGAAAATGGGAGTAAAGACCGTGCTGGGCGTGTCGAATATCTCTTTCGGTATGCCCGACCGTGAAGACGTCAATGCGGCGTTCTATTCTATGTGCAGAGATGCCGGCTTGTCGCTTGCGATTATAAATCCGACGCTTACAAACATAACGGCGTCCAAGGCGGCGTATGACTTTTTGAGCGGCAGAGAAGGCGCGGCGAAAGATTATATAGCGGCAAAAAGCGGCTTTGTGAAAACGGCGGCGGAAACGGAAGCGACGGACGCTGACTTAAGAACGGCGATTATAAGCGGTCTGTCCGCAACCGCGGCAAAGGCCGCAAAAAGAAAATTGGACGAATGTTCTCCGCTGGATGTTGCGGAAAAATATATAATTCCTGCGCTTGACGAAGTGGGGGACGGCTACGGCAGCGGAAAGCTGTTTTTGCCGCAGCTCATTGCGGCGGCGGACGCGGCAAAGGCGGCAATGGATATTCTTTCGGCTGCAATGGGCGGTATGGGCGATAACGGCAAACGCTTTGTCATCTGCACCGTCCAAGGCGACGTTCACGATATAGGAAAGAACATTGTCAAAGCCGTCGTGAAAAATTACGGCTATCGCGTCATAGATTTGGGTAAAGACGTACCGCCCGAAGAAGTGCTTGCGGCTGTGAAGAAATACTATCCCTGTGTGCTCGGGCTGTCCGCGCTTATGACGACGACTGCGGAAAATATGGCGCGTACGATAGAACTTGTAAGACGGGACTTTCCCGCACTCGATATACTCGTCGGCGGTGCGGTATTGACGCCGAGTTATGCAAAAAGTATCGGCGGCGTGTATTGCCGCGATGCAAACGATACCGTAAGCAAGCTTAAACAATGCCGATTCGAATAGCGGTAAAAAGTGAGTTATAAAAGAAAAGTGCGTAAACCTTGAAAGTTTACGCGCTCTTTGTTTTATTGCGATTTTTATTTATTGCTTAAACGCCCTTTTCCTTTGAACACAAATCCGAGCATACCGCCGCCCGTGTGTGCGCCGATAATGGGACCGACCCAGCCGATTTTCACCTTGCAGCCGTATCTTTCTATCAGCTCGGCTTTGAACGTTTCGGCAAGTTCCAAATTATCGCCGTGCGGCAGATATACGTCGCCGTCCAATCTTTCGGCGTATTTCTCATATTGCTCGGTGAAGTATTTCAATGCGTTGCGCACGCCTTTCGCCTTGTGCACGACGGCAAGTTTGCCCTCGTCGTTTATTATGAGTACGGGCTTGATTTTCAGCATAGAGCCTATGATTGCGCTTGCGGCGGATACTCTGCCGCCCCTGTGCAGGTGGAACAGGTCGTCGGCGAAGAACCAATGGTGCACGTTTGCCGCCGTCTCGTAAAGTCTGCGTGCCGCTTCTTCGGCGTCGATGCCTTCGTCGCGCAGGCGTATGCCCTCGTCCATAACGAAGCACTGTCCCTGTGTGGCGGACAGACTGTCTACCACATATATTTTTGCGTTGGGATATTTTTCCATAGAATTTGCCGCGCCCATAACCGCGCTGTTATAGGTGTTGGACAGACCGCTGGAAAGCGTCAGATGTATGATATTCTTTGCGCCGCCCTCTATGAGAGAGTTGAAATATTCTTCGTGCGTGTAAGCGGTTATCTGCGACGTCGTCGGCATCTTCTTTTCTTTCAGCATAGAATAGAAACCCGCGTATTCTTCGTTGCTGTCGAAATCGTCGTCGTGCGTAACTCCGTCCACCGAGTACGTCAACGGGATATACGATACCCGTTTTTCTTTCATTACCGATTTGAACTCGTCGCAGGACGTGTCTGTGGAAAGCAAAAATTTATCCATATGTCTCCTAAACTTTTAAATCTCTTTTGGTGCAAACTGCGTATACGTGTTTTTGCCATTTGATTATACATTAAAGTGAATTCAAACGCAAACAAATTAGCGGTCTGTTAATTTTTCTAATCTGATTTTAATGTTACGGAGAAATGACTATAATAAAAACTCCGAATTTGCCGTATACCTATCATATATATTATAGCAGGCAGATAAAAGAAAAATTAGAAAGATTAAAAAATGATTAAATCGTGAAAAAGACTTTATTTTGCACACAATATATGCTATAATATCTCTGTAAGCAACGGGAAGAACCCTGCGGAATATTTTCCGTGCTTTAAGGAGTGATAAAATGAACGAATGGTGGTCGGCACTGTCATATCTGCAACAGGCAATGTTCGTTATAGGCTGTGCGACGTTGTTGTTTATGATAGCACAAATCGTTATGATGCTTATCGGGCTCGGAGACCACGACGCATCTGCGGACGGTGACATTGCGATAGACGGCGATGTATCCGCGGACGCAGACATATCGGTCGATTCCGATGTCGACGTTACGGCGGATGCCGATGTGAATGTGGAAACCGATTCCACCGTAGCCGCTATAGGCACTCCGGATATCGATGTCCCTTGTCAGGGCGGAGAGGTCTGCACACACTCCGAAGGAATGGAGCACTTCCACGTTTTCGGCTTGAGACTGCTTTCGTTGCGCTGTTTGATAACGTTTTTGTGTTTCGGCGCCTGGACGGTATTCATATTCGACGAATACCTTGCTTGGTACTATGCGGTTTTGATAGGCGTGGCGATAGGTTTTGCCGCAGCTGTGGGTATGGCTCTTTTGATGGGAGAGTTGATGAAACTGCAGAGAGACGGAACCATAAAAATGAAGAACTGCGTCGGTTGCGACGGCGAAGTGTATCTGACCGTTCCGGCAAAGAGAAGCGGCGTGGGCAAAGTCAATATTCTGGTTCAGGAAAAGTTTGCCGAGTTCGAAGCCGTGACCGATGACGACGACGCGATAGCGACGGGCGAGAAAGTCAAGGTGCTGAAAACGGACGGCAGTACGCTGATAGTCGAGCGCACTTCGGAACAGAACAGACAGTCCAAGAGCGATGCAAAAACAGAAAAATAAACATACACTTTCAGGAGGTATATGATAGAAATGGGAAACTTGTTTGCAATAAATATCGGAGGCATAATCGGCATAACGGTAGCCGCAGTGGTCGTCATACTGCTCATTGTGGTGCTTGTCGTGAGCCGCTATAAAAAATGCCCTTCCGATAAAGTTATGGTAATTTACGGTGCCGTCGGCAAAACGAAAGAGGGCTCCGCACGTTCGTCCCGCTGTATTCACGGCGGCGCGGCGTTTGTGTGGCCGGTCTTTCAGGCGTACAGCTTTCTCGATTTGACGCCGATTTCGATAAACGTCGATTTGAAGAACGCGCTTTCGCGCCAGCATATCCGTATCGACGCGCCCAGCCGTTTCACGGTCGGTATTTCCACCGAACCGGGCGTTATGCAGAATGCGGCGGAACGTCTGCTCGGACTCAAACTCGTCGATATTCAAGATTTGGCAAAAGATATCATATTGGGTCAGCTTCGTTTGGTTATCGCGCTTATGGACATAGAGGAAATCAACTCCGACAGAGATAAATTCCTTGAAGCCATAACGAGAAACGTGGAAGGCGAACTCAAAAAGATAGGCTTGCGCCTTATCAACGTGAACGTGACCGATATTTCCGACGAGTCGGGATATATCGAAGCTCTCGGTAAAGAAGCGGCGGAAAAAGCAAAGAGCGACGCGCGCCGTGCCGTTGCCGAAAAGTTGCGCGACGGTGCAATAGGCGAAGCCAACGCGCAGATGGAAGAAAGAATCCAGGTCGCGCAAGCCAACTCGCGCGCCGTCGAAGGCGAAAACGAATCGCAGGCGAGCATATCGCGCTCCAACGCCGACAGGCGCGAGCAGGAAGCCGAAGCCGAAAGACGTGCTACGGTTGCGGAAATGATTGCCGAAGCCAAAGCCAAGGAAGAAGCATATAAGGCTGAACAGCTTGCAGAGCAGGTTCGTGCCGAAAGAGAAAAGAGCACTTTGGAAGCCGACGTCATCGTCAAGGTCGAAGTGGAAAAGAGAAAGAAAGAACTCGAAGCCGAAGCCGAAGCCGAAATGATAAGAAGAAAGGCGCAAGGTGAGGCGGACGCTTTGATGGCAATGAAAGTCGCCGAAGCAAAAGGTATGTACGAAGTGCTGTCCAAGCAGGCGGAAGGCTTCGAAAGAATAGTCAAAGCCGCAGGCGGCGCGGACGCGGCGGTACAGATGCTGCTTACCGACAAGATGGAAGAACTCGTAAAACTGCAGGTTGAAGCAATCAAGAACGTCAAGATTGATAAGGTCACCGTTTGGGACAGTATGAACGGTAAGGACGGCAGTTCCACCACGTCTAACTTCATTTCGAGTATGTTAAACGTCGTACCCCCTATGAACGAGATTTTCAAGATGAACGGTATGCAGTTGCCCGAATATATGGGAAAGACTGCCGAAACGGTTAAGGAGCTTCCCGAAGCCAAATCCGCAAAGGCGAAGAAGTAATCGAATAAAGGAAACAGGACACGAGTGAGGCGTAACGGTTAAATAGAAGAAAACCGTTGCGCCTTGCCCCGTTTAAAAAATATTATATCGATTTAAAGGGAGTAAGCGTATGGGAAATATGTTGGAAAAAGCAAAATGGATATGGGCGAAGAATAATACTCTGCGCGGTGACGTGGTGTATTTCCGCAAGGTGTTCAACGTCGTAAAACCGCCCAAAACGGCAGTCGCGCATATTGCCGCAGAAAGTCGCTATTTTCTTTCCGTAAACGGCAGAAGCGTTGTATTCGGCGGCGGCATAAGCGGCTGTTACGACGAAACGGATATTGCGCGGTATCTTGTCAAGGGCAGCAATGTGGTCAGTGCTGTCGCGCTGTTCGACGGAGAAAAGGGCGTAAATATCAAAAGCACGGACAGCGCCGGCTTTATATTCGGCTGTGACGCTCTCGAGCTGTATTCGGATTCGGGCTTTACCGTTTTTCCGAACGGCGCATTTACAAAGAGCGAAAACCAGACGGTTTCTCTTTTGCGTTCGGGCACGAACATACGCTATGACGCGACATTGGAAAATGCCGTGGAAGGGTATGAAAAAGCCGAGTTCGGGTCGGGTGCGTTTACGGCGGCGACGGAATACGGCGATTACGGCGCAGAACCGTGGGGCGAACTCAAAAGGCGTCCCATACCGCTGTTTGTCGGCGAAACGGTGAGCAAAATCAAAAAGGTGGAAAGACATTTCGATAAATTCTCGGGCGACAGGTATGCCGACGTGTACACAGCGGCTCTGCCCCGTGCAATGTATGTCTATCCCTGTTTTGCGGTTATGGCGGCGGCAGGCGATAAAATAGAAATCAAGACTGACAGATATGAAGGGAAGGGCGGCTGCGACGATTCAAACGCAACGTACAGCGGCTTCAAGATTGAATATATCTGCAAGGAAGGCGCACAGCAGTTCACGTCTTTGCAGAGCCTGTTCGGAGAAAAGCTGATAATTTCGGCGTCGCCGGGCGTCAAAATATCGGCAATAGGTTATCGCGAAAGTCTGTATGACAGCGAGCAGGTCGGATACTTCGAAACGGACGACGTCTTTTTCGGCGAAAAACTTGCGGAAAAGTGCATAGACACTTTGACGTGCTGTATGCGTGAAAATTATATAGAAGCGCCGGAGCGCGGAGATGTTTTGGCGCCTGCGGCGGCAAGCACGGGTGCAAGAAGCGCAAGCTATCTGTTCGACAAAAATGCCGCGCTTCTGACCGAGAAAGCTATGAGAGCTTTTATAGACAATGCGGAAAACGACGTCATATTTTGGGACCCCGAAGGAGCGAGAACGGAAAAATCGATACAGTCGTTGATTGCTCTTTCGCAGTTCGGAATAGGCGCGGATTATTTTGCGAAAAACGAAAATGCCGAACTGTTGCGCGATTGGTCGCTTGCGGGGCTGAAATATTTGGCAAAGTGGGATATAGATTCGAACGGGTTCGCTGTTCATCGCGACGGGAATGACGGCGACGGACTGTTCAATACCGATGAAAAGATAGTGCGCAGCGCATTATATCTGTCGGCATTGAAATGTATAAAAAAGCTGTCCGAAGCGGCGGGAGAAGATTTGCAGTCCGACTTTTTGAGCGACAGGATAGAACAGGTCGGGTCCGCCGTAAACGGCTGTTTCGACGGCGTGGGCTACACGACTAAAAGCGGCGTGTACGATGACCGAGCCAATGCCTTGGCGCTGTTGAGTTTGGGACATAATGACGACGCGGCTGTAAATAAGAGCGTGGCGAAAATTCTTGCGTCTGTTGCCAATGCTTCTCCGCTGTTCGAAGGCTTTGTATTGCAGGCTTTGTGCGAAGTCGGGTGCGGAGATATCGCATACGACAGAATGTGTTCCAGATACTACAACGTCGCTATGGCGGAAACTTGTGCGATAAGGGAAGATTTCAACGGGCAGGGCGCAAGCTGTCATCTCGGCGCCATTTCGCCGCTGTATATAGCTTTCGAGTATTTTGCCGGAGTTAAAATCGACAACGGCGGAAAGGAAATAACAGTCACGCCCGATTTGAGACGAATGAAAAACGTGCGCTTTGCCTGCCCTGCGGGGAGCGGTAAGCTTGCCGGAAGATATATGGAGAACGGCGGTAAAATCGAAATAATAATCGACAACGCGACGGGCACGGAAGTTACGCTTGTGCTTAAAAGAGAGTTTGTCTGTGCCGACATAGGCAGTGACGAGAGAGTGGTTAAGCTGTCCAAAGGGAAAAACAAATTTACGCTTTAAAGTACAAACGGTTGACAATCGTATGTAAAAGATGTACAATGATATTGCAATTGGTATTGATATTTCAAATTTTTTCAGGTCCGCTTTATGCATAGTTTGAACCTATTAACGCCAAGAGGGAAAATTTAAAGGAGGTGTTAACTATGGCAGCGGATAAGACCCTTGTTTGCAGGGACTGCGGAAAGGAATTTATCTTTACCGAAGGCGAGCAAGCATTTTATGCCGAAAAAGGATTCACCAACGAGCCGACTCGTTGTCCCGATTGCAGAAAGGCAAAAAAGCAGGCAAGACGTGAAGGCAATTTCAGAAGAAACGAATATAAAGGTTAAAAGAAAACATAAAAGGCTCCGAATAAAAATCGGAGTTCTTTTTTTGTGATGAATCGGAAAATTACATTTCATATAAAATACACGGTTTATGTTATTTTGTCAAGCGTTTTTTAATAGAATTTGTTAAAAATTATTAGGTTTTA
>CAOJOK010000017.1 GCA_948440265.1 uncultured Clostridia bacterium | reverse complement strand
TTTGAAAGGGCGTGTACTTCGTGTACTCGCCCCGAAAAAATGCGTAGCTTGACGCAGAAATGTGAAGTTTATACGCCGTCAGGCTGACGGCACAGACGCGAGAAAGACAAGGAAAACAAGGTTTTTCGACGGGGAGTTTACTTGGCGTAAATGACCCGAGAAAAACCGCAGTTTGACACAGTATTTCGAAGTGTATGTGCCGTCAGGAAAATTATTTTGTAGAAAACAATAAAAATATGTTGATTGATTTGCAAAATTATGATATAATTGATAGACGAGATATATCGGAGGAATTGTTTTGAAGTGGAGTTTTCCGGCGAAACAACGGTAAATAAGCTTATTTTGCTGTTCGTTTTTGATAAGATGGACGTCCCCATAACGGAGAATACCATTATCGAAATGTGCACGAGCCGCAATATGTGGCTCACCTATATGGACTGCAAGCAGGCTATGGCACAGCTCCTCGAAACGGAGTTCATTTATCAGTCCACGCACGACAGAAACAGTTATTACTCCATTACTCCCGACGGGCGTATGTGTCTGGCTATGTTCTATATGCAGATACCCACTTCGCTCCGCAGCGACATTACGGAATACATCAAGGAAAACCGTATGACTTTCCGCCGCAAACAGGAATACAGCGGCACCTATTATAAAAATGCGGACGGTACTTACACCGTTATCCTTAAAATCGTCGACCCCATTCAGACGACTTTGGAAGTCAAGCTGAACGTCGCAAACAGGCATACCGCGAAAAACGTCTATGAAAAGTGGAAGGACAAGGCGGCGCAAGTCTATTCTTCCCTACACGAAGCGTTAATCGATTGACAATTTAATCAGTACACACTTTTTACAGGAGCTACATATACTATGGAATCTTACAGAACAAACGGAACGTGCAGCCGTCAGATTATCTTCGAAGTCGAAAACGACGTTTTGAAGTCTTTGAAATTCGTCAACGGCTGCAGCGGAAACACGCAGGGCATTTCCAGACTTGCCGTCGGAATGAAAATCGACGACATAATCGCAAAACTGTCGGGTATTCAGTGCCGCGGAAATACTTCCTGCCCCGACCAGCTTGCGAAAGCACTCATAGAGTACAAAAAACAGCACTCGCAACAGTAAAACTTTTATGCCGCAAAGCGTTTTCGCTTTGCGTGCTTTTCTATTTGCGTTTTTCAAGGAGGGGTTTATGAGAAGCAAGATTATCCGCGCATTAACGGCAATCGTATGTTCTATTGCGTGCGTTTTTGCGTTTGCTTCCTGCAATAGCTGCGGCGGTCACGCGCACGATTACGCCTCGGAGTGGACGTTCGACGACGTGTATCACTGGCACAAATGCACGGTCGAAGGGTGCGAAAAGAAAAAGAACAATGCAAAGCACGCCGACAAAAACGGCGACGGCAAGTGCGACGTCTGCGGCTATCTTCTTCCCGACTCGTCGTCTCTGCTTTTGACATACTCGCCGATTGAAAGAGACGGCGAAATTGCGGCATATTCCGTGAGCGGCATTAAGTCCAAGACGGAAGAAGCCCTTGTCATACCCTCCTATTACAACGGCAAGCCCGTGACAGGCATAGACGAATATGCGGTGAGCGACTGCCGCAGGCTGAAAAGCGTTGCAATCGGCAAAGGCGTTACGCATATCGCGCAGAGCGCGTTTAAGAATTGCAGCAGTCTGACAGACATATCCGTTCCCGACAGCGTGACGTCCGTTTCCGCGGGGGCTTTCGAAAAATGCGGAAAATTGAAATACGGCGAATATGACAAAGCGCTGTATCTCGGAAACGAAGGCAATCCGTATGCGGTGCTTATAAAAACCAAAACCAATAATATAACTTCCTGCAAGATTAACGAACAGACCAAAGTCATAGCGGACTATGCGCTTCGGTATTGCGATTTGAAAAGCATAACCGTGCCCGACGGCGTGACGACAATCGGCGGCTATGCCTTTGCAGGCTGTTCCTCTCTGCAGAGCGCGTCGCTTCCCGACAGCGTTGTCGATATCGGACATTTTGCTTTTTACGACTGTCTTGCCCTTAAAAGCGTGAACATTCCGAAAAGCGTAAAAGTTATCGAATATTCGGTGTTCGGCGGCTGTTACGGTTTGACCGATATAACAATACCCGACGGCGTGACGACAATCGAAAGCAACGCGTTCGAAAGCTGTAACAATCTGACGAGCGTAACCATTCCCGACAGCATAGAGAGTATAGGCGCGTCCGCATTTTCGTATTGCGAAAAACTGCGATATAACGAATACGACAACGCGCTGTATTTAGGCAATGCCGAAAATCCGTATGCGGCGCTGATAAAGGCGAAAGACGACGGCATAACTTCCTGCGAAATCAACAGCCGCACGAAAGCAATCGGCGGCGAAGCGTTTGCCTACTGCGGTGAGCTTTTAAGCATTGCCGTTCCGAGCGGCGTGACGATTATCGGAGATTCTGCATTCTTGAGTTGTAAAAAACTTGCAAGCGCGACCATTCCGAACGGCGTAACGACTATCGGAGATTCGGCGTTTGTCGCCTGTCACGGTTTGAAAAGCATTGCCCTGCCGGGCAGCGTGAACACAATCGGCGGTTCGGCTTTTGCAAGCTGTTCGTCTCTCACCGAGTTTGTTATTCCGAGCGGCGTGACTGTCATCAAGGAACGCACGTTCGACGGCTGCAGTAATCTGACGAGCATAACCGTTCCCGACAGCGTGGCGAAAGTCGTCGGCGTACCGTTTTATGCCTGCGGCAAATTGAAGTACAACGAATACGAAAATGCTCTGTACGTCGGCAATGCCGACAATCCTTATGCCGTTTTGGTGAAAGCAAAAAGCAACGACATTGCTTCCTGCAAGATTAACGACCGCACGAAAGTCATTGCCGCGTCGGCGTTTATATACTGCAAAAATCTGAAAAGCATTGCCATACCCGACGGCGTTTCCGCAATCGAGAGCAATACTTTTCTCGAATGTACAAATCTTACGAGCGTCGCCATAGGCAAGGGCGTCAAAGCCATAGAAGATTCGGCGTTCGACGGCTGCGGCAGTCTGACGAGCATAGTCATTCCCGACAGCGTGACGCAAATCGGAAAGTTTGCTTTCCGAAACTGCGGCTCCCTTTCAAGCGCGGTCATATCGAAAAATATCACGCGTATTCCCTGGTCTATGTTCAGAAACTGCAGTTCACTTTCAAGCGTTACAATTCCCGACGGGGTGAACGTCATCGAGGGCTATGCGTTCGGCGATTGCACCGCACTCAAAGCCGTAACCGTTCCCGACAGCGTGACGGTTATAGAAGGTTACGCTTTCAGCGGCAGCGGTCTTTCGAGCGCGGCTATCGGCGGCGGCGTGACAACAATAGAAGATTACGCGTTTGAAAACTGCGCCAATCTGTCGAGCGTGACTCTTGCCGAGAGCGTTGCGGCTATGGGCAGAACGGTGTTCTCGGGCTGCAATAAATTGAAGTACAACGAGTATGAAGGCGCGCTGTATTTGGGCAATTCCGACAATCCGTATGCCGTACTGTTTGAGGCAAAAACCAACGGCATTACCGCCTGCACGATTCACGCAAACACCAAAACGATATGTCATTCCGCATTCAGAAACTGCTATGATTTGGCAAGCATAGTCGTCCCCGACGGAGTGACTTCTATCGGCGGATATGCGTTCGGTGGCTGCGAAAGTCTGACGAGTGCCGTCCTTTCGAGCAACGTCGCCTATCTTCCGTCCTACCTGTTTTCGGGGTGCGATTCCCTTTCGAGCGTCGTTATAGGCGGCGGCGTTTCGTGCATAGACGCGCGGTCGTTCGAGGGCTGCGGCAATCTTTCAACCATAACTTTCAACGGCACGAAACAGCAGTGGAACGGCGTCGACAAGGTGTTCGGGTGGGACTCTTACACCGGCAGATACACCGTCAAATGCTCGGACGGAAATATATCCAAGAGCTGAAACAAGGGCGCGCAGAGCCGAAATATGACGAAATAAACGCACAATGAAGCAAAAATAAAAAAACGGCACTTAAAGGGTGCCGTTTTCTTTTGCTGTTTTACGGGGTTTAAAGGGATTCGAGTTTTTTGATAAGGTCGGCTTTCAGCGCGGTGTATTTTTCCAGCTTTGCCCTTTCTTCCTGCACAAGGTGCGCGGGGGCTTTATTGGCAAACCCGGGGTTATCGAGTTTTCCGCTTGCCCTTGCAATCTCGCTCTCCACCGTTTCCAGTTCCTTTTTGATTCTCTCCTTTTCCTTATCGGTATCTATGAGTTCGCCGAGCGGCAGATACACTTCGGCAATGGGCGTGACTATGTTCACGCTTTTGCCCTGCGGTTTTTCGCCTATGACTGTTTTATTTCCGCCTGCAAGTTTCTCCACATACTTTGCGCCCTTTTTCACGACGCTTTCGCTGCCCTTTTTCGGAACGAGATATATAGCCGTTTTGACCGACTGGCTGACGCCCATTTCTCCGCGGATATTTCTTATCGCGTGTATGAGCTCCAGCACGTTGTGCATATCGCTCGCCTGCTTTTTAAACGAAAATCTCTTTGCCGTCGGATAAGGCGAAATCATAATATCTTCGGCGTCCCTGACGGGCAGGCTGTCGTAAATCTCCGCCGTGACGAACGGTATTATCGGGTGCGCAAGTTTCAACAGCTGGGTCAGAACGTGGACGAGCACGGACAGCGTGTCCGCCCTTTTATCCTTATCGTCGCTGTAAAGCGCGGTCTTGGACAGCTCTATATACTTATCGCAGAACTCGCTTCGTATAAACTCGTACAGCTTTGCGGCGGCAAGACCGACTTCGTATCTCTCCATATACTTGGTCACGCTGTTTATGAGCGCGGAAAGTTTTACGAGTATCCACATATCGGCAGGCGACGGCTTTACGTCGTCGATATTCTTTATCTCCACTCCGTCGCAGTTCATAAGCACGAACCTTGCGGCGTTCCAAATCTTATTTATGAAATTGCGGTAGCCCTCGCACTTATCTTCGTTATACTTGATATCGCCGCCTGCTTTGACGCCGCTGACAAGCGATATGCGCAGAGTGTCCGCCCCGTACTTTTCTATTATCTCAATCGGGTCGACGCCGTTGCCGAGCGACTTGCTCATCTTGCGCCCGTACTTATCGCGCACGATACCGTGAATAAGCACTTCCTTGAACGGCACTTCGCCCGTATGCTCCAAGCCCGAGAAAATCATTCTCGCCACCCAGAAGAAGATTATGTCGTAGCCCGTTATCAAGAGCGACGTGGGGTAAAAATACTTCAAGTCTTCCGTCTTTTCGGGGAAGCCGAGCGTGGAGAACGGCCAGAGCGCGGACGAGAACCAGGTGTCCAGCACGTCTTCGTCCTGACGCACTTTTGCTCCGCACTTCGGGCAGACGGTTATATCCTCTTTGCTCACCGTCATTTCGCCGCACTTGTCGCAATAAAATGCCGGTATTCTGTGACCCCACCAGAGCTGGCGGCTTATGCACCAATCGCGGATATTTTCCATCCAATGCAGATATATCTTTTCGAAGCGTTTGGGCAGAAACACTACCTGTTTATCCTTTACGGCTTTGACCGCAGGCAGAGCGAGCGGCGGCATTTTGACAAACCACTGCTTGGACACTATCGGTTCGATTACCGTATTGCAACGGTAGCAGTGCCCGACGTTGTTCGCGTGCTTCACAGTCTTTACGAGCAGTCCCTGTTCTTTCAGGTCGGCAAGCATAGCTTCCCTTGCCTGCCACCTGTCCATACCTGCGTATTTGCCTGCCTTTTCGTTCATACAGGCGGCGTCGTCCATAACCCGTATCACGTCGAGATTGTGTCTTTTGCCGACTTCGAAGTCGTTGGGGTCGTGTGCAGGCGTTATTTTGACCGCGCCGCTGCCGAAACCGCTTTCCACATACTCGTCGGCGATTACGGGTATTTCCCTGTCCGTCAGCGGCAATTTCAACATTTTGCCGACGACGGCGGCGTATTTTTTATCTTTCGGATTGACGGCGACAGCCACGTCGCCTATAAGTGTTTCCGGTCTTGTCGTGGCGACGGTTATAAAACCGCTGCCGTCGGCAAACGGGTATTTGATATGCCAAAGATGAGAGTCCGCCTGTTCGTATTCCACTTCGGCATCGGATATGGCGGTTTTACAGCACGGGCACCAATTGATTATTCTGTCGCCGCGGTATATCAGATTTTTGTTATACAGATTTACGAAAACTTCGCGCACGGCTTTGGAGCAGCGTTCGTCCATCGTGAAAGCCTGTCTGTCCCAATCGCAGGAGGAACCGAGCTGTTTGAGCTGTTCGACTATTCTGCCGCCGAACTTTTCCTTCCAATCGTATGCGCGTTTCAAAAAGCCGTCTCTGCCGACGCTTGCCTTCGTCAAGCCTTCTTCCTTCATTTTTTCCACGACTTTGACTTCGGTTGCAATGGACGCGTGGTCCACGCCCGGCAGCCACAGCGCTTCATAGCCCTGCATACGCTTGAAACGCGTTACGGCGTCCTGCAGCGTCATATCCAACGCGTGTCCGACGTGAAGCTGTCCCGTTATGTTCGGGGGCGGCATTACTATCGTAAACGGTTTTCTGCCGCTGTTTGCGGTTGCGGCGAAGTATTTATTATCCGTCCATTTTTTATACAGTCGTTTTTCGAAACTTTTAGGCTCGTAAGTCTTGTCCATTATCTGCTCCGTTGTTTGAAATATCGAAATCATTATATCACACGGCTTTGCTTTTTGCAAGAAAATTGAAAAGGCGGAAAAGATTTTTAACGCAAAAAAAGAGAGTAATTCGCATTACTCTCTTTTCCTGCACCTATGTTTATTATGCTTTATCCTTACGCATATAATTTTCGGGATGCTTTTTTTCGTCGAGCGCGCGCAAGACAATCAGCACTACGCCTGCCGCCACTGCCGCATATACGACAACGCTCACGACTATCAGCCAGATTTTCCAAGGCGACATATCGTAATAAATCGTTCCGCCCGGAGCGACGCCCTGCATTTTGGCGGAGTTGACTATCGCATACGCCACATTATGCACCGCGCGTCTCATTACGCCCTGTGCGGTGGGGCTGGACTTATCCTGCAATCCCGCCATAGACGGTATTGTCAGGAAAGTATCGCACCCTGCGCGGAAAGTCAAATCGAAGAAGTTCTTCTCTCCCGTCCAGTGATACATATCGCTGTGCACGTTGCCTTCGAAGCCCCATTCGCCGCGAAGCACCTGCGTGAGCAGAGCGTAATTCGCGTGAGCAATCGTAGAGCCTATATCGTTCTGCGACGCCATAACCGCCGTTGCCGCGCGCATTGTTCTCTCGCTCATCGTGCCGTCTTCGCCCGATATGTATTTTATCGTCATCATAGATTCTTTGAACGGTATCTCGAATGCCTTTAAATACAGCTCTCTCATCGCCTGTTCGGTAGCCCAAGTATGGACGAGAACGGCGCGGTTGGTTTCCTGGTCGTTCAGCGCAAAGTGCTTTATATAGCAGTACATACCGCTGTCGCCGGCGCCGCTCACGACCGCCGCCGCAATCTTGCCCGTAAGCACGGGGTCTTCGCTGTAATACTCGAATACTCTGCCCGAAAACGGACTGCGGTGCAGGTTTATCGCAGGAGAATACCAGCCCGAAATATTGTTCACCATAGCTTCTTTTCCGAATATGTCGCCCACTTCGTACATAAGCTTTGTATTCCACGTCGCCGCCATAAGCGGAGCATATCCGTACGTCGCGGACAGTTTCATACCCGCGTCGGTCTTTACCACCTTTATGCCGTTTGCGCCGTCCGCGTGCAGCGTCGTGGGTATGCCCAAGCCCGTTATTTCCGAGGTAGTATAGTTTGCGCCCGTCATCAGTTCCACAATCTGCTTGACCTGCGCGGAGTCGGAAAAGTCTATCTGCTGTAAAAATTCTTCCCACTTGGGGTCGTCGTAATACAAGCCGCACATATCGGATAGTTTCAAATTGTTCTCTTTATGCGCAAAGCCTTCTTTTCTGTATACCGCACTGCCTTCCACATTGCCCAGCTTTTTATCCGTCTTATAATCGAACGTCTCCTCTATGCCGAAGATTGCCGCCGTCTTATCGGACAGCGTCTTTTTTCTGTCCGCAGGCATAACGGGGAAAGTTCCTTTCCAGTCCTTGCGGCTTAAAATGCGGCTCTCCGTATTCATATAGTCCGTGCTCTCATCGAAGCGGTTGTTTGCCGCGATATATTTATCTCCGCTTTTGGGCTTTTCGGTCGACTTGCCGTCAAGGGTCAATTTCGATTGAGCCGTCTTTTCCGACTTTCTGGGATTTGCCGAATCGTACCACACGGTTTCGTCCACGTTCACGGTTTTCGTTTCGACGACGTCGTGGCTGTTGTTTTTCAGCTCTATTTTATACTCGCCGTCTTCCAGCACATACGCGCCTTTCGTGCCGTCGCCGTTATCGCGGCTGTGGCAATAGGACGCCATTTCTTCTTTATCGAACGACAGCGTAACGGTGGCGTTTCCGCCCTTTTCTATCACGTCTGTTTTGGCAAATGCAATCAGATTCGTGGTCGCTTTCTCTATGTCGTTTGACTTGTCGAACTGCGTATAAGGCGCGGTATAATACAGCTGTACCGTTTCCTTTCCCGCCCTGTCGCCTTTATTTACGACGTTGACGGACACGGTTATTTCGCCGTTTTCTTTTTCTTCGAAAGCGGTTATTTTTTTATCGAATTTCGTATACGACAAGCCGTATCCGAACGGGTATGCCACGGCGCCTTTCGTTTTAACGCCGCCGTTTGCGTCCAATTCGCCGTAAACGAAAGCGTCGTCTTCCGCGTCCGCCGTTTCATAATAGCGGTAGCCCATATATACGTCTTCGGCGTACTCTATGAATTTGCGGTTGCCTGCTTTCTCTCCGAAAGCCGCCGCCGACAGCTGTGCGTTTGTGTATTGAAAGTCGCCGAAGTTTGCGTATGTAGGGTCTGCGGTG
Organism: uncultured Clostridia bacterium; assembly: GCA_948440265.1. Classification (GTDB taxonomy): domain Bacteria; phylum Bacillota; class Clostridia; order Christensenellales; family Pumilibacteraceae; genus MGBC157735. The sequence continues at coordinate 25,225 of CAOJOK010000017.1, read as the reverse complement.
AAGTCGCTTGCCCACACGTCCACCGTTCTTCCCGACGGATTTACCTTTCCGCAGAGAATTTCGCCGAGAGAGGCAAAGCCCCTTTCTCCGACGTGTCCGACGACTATGATTGCGTCCGCTTCCGTCTCTCCGCTCATAACCGGCTGTAATTCCATAGGCGCGGAACTCTCTATTACGAGCACTACGCTTTTACAGGTCTGTTTTGCGAACCTGACGGTGTCCAGCTCGTTTTTCGTCAGAGCGAGATAGTGCGGCGTACCGTCCGTGTAACCGTCGTATTTCTTATCCGAACCTTCCTGCCCTTCTCTTGCTATAAACACTATCGCCGTCGTATTTTCCACGGCGCTCTCTATGCCCGAATATACGGAAACGGGATGTTCGTATATTTTGCTGTCTCCGCCCATAAGGCTGTTTTGCGCGCCTGCGCTTGTCGTGCCGCTCGCTTCCGTCAAAGGTTTGGGCGTGCCTTTCATTTTATCTGCCGCCGCGGAATTTACGGTCATACAGCTTTCCAATCCGGCTTTCGGCGTTATCGGGTCCGTCACCCATTTTGCCGAGCCCGAGCCGCTTTGTCCGTATACCGGAGAAAGATAGCGATAACCGAACGGAGTTACCGAAGTCTTTTCCGCAAGCGGCAGAACGCCGTTGTTTTTCAGCAGCACGGTGCCTTCGTTCTGCACTTTTTGCGCCACCTTATACGACGCTTCTTTCGACTCGTTTCTGTTTTTATAGGGCTGCTCGTAATAGTCGGCGCTTGCGCCGTTTCCGCCCTCTATATGCGGTTTGCCCCTGCCGAGATGGTCGTCCAGCACAACCGAAAAGAAGCTCGCCGCTATCGTTGCCACAAGGCACAGCACGAAAAGAAAGGCGATTATCGGAATGAGGATTGCGCGGAACTTGAAATTGCTCATACGCTGTTTTGTCATCTTTTTCTTCTCCTATAACAAATTACTGCGTCCGATTGGGCGCAGTAACAGTATAGGATAAACTCATTCTCGTTTCAATAGAAACGGCAAATTCGGTTGTATTCTTTTCGTGAAACGATTTACGACTTTAACAGCCGCGGCTTCCGCCGCCTCCTCCGCCGCCGCCCGACGAACCGCCGTGACCGCCGCCTCCGCCGCCGCTTCCCGACGAGCTCATTCCCGACGACGTGGCGAGCGTGCGCGAGAACGACGAAAGCGACCCGAGCGCTATTCCGTCCGCCCACTCCGGCATTTTTATATTCAGTGCGGCAAAGCGTTTCTCAACTTTTTTGCCGATACCCATTATCAGGCAGTACGGTATGATATGCGAGAAATAGTCGGGGTCGTCGTCGAACAGCATTTCTATTCTCGACAGTTCCGCCGTCAGCAGGAAGTTTTTGAACCCGAGCATTTTTCCGTAATCGCCCAAAACTTCTTCGGACTTCTTATTCATAAAGTGCGACATTACATACAGCGCGAGATACCAAATCGGCGCAATGAAAACCAGTCCGGCATAGTCGTACAGCGGCATATAGAATATGAGTATAAACGCCGCCAGCGGCATTGCCGTGAACATCAGCGGAAAGATATATATCATCCACTGCGTTTTTTCACGTGCCTGTATGACTCCGACCGCAGTGCCTGCGACAATGAAAATCAGAAAGAACAGCGGCAGAGCAAACGCGCACAGTATGCAGTAATATATGAACAGCGCGACAAACGGCAGGACCATACAGGCGGCTATTCCCACATAAGCCAATTTGCTGTTTTTGCAGGCGACGCCCGTTTCCGCTCCCGTCTGCATAGATTCGAAGCTCCTATACATCTTTTTGTCTCTTTCGGAGTTATACGAGCGCGTGTGAAACTCCGACGAATACGCAAACATCGTATCGAAGTAGTCCCGTTCCGACTTCGGCACGTCGTCGGGAATACTTTTGAGTTTGCGTACTATCAGGTGGTTTTTGCCGTCCTTATATATTCTCACATAGCCTTCGTCCGCCCACTGCGTCACGACAGCCGCTATATCCTTGCCTTGGGTCTTTCCGCGCCAAACGGCGGCAAAGCGCATTGCGCGCATATCTTTCGGCGGATAGAACTCCACCGTTTCCACGACGCTGTTCGAGCTGAAACGCCACACGAGCACGCCGCCGCATATCATTGCCGCGACGGCTATCGCCAAGAATATGAAGTAGTACCAGAAAATCGTCTTTTGCACGGTAAAATATCCGTCGTCGAACAGCACCTGCACGGTATAGCCGACGTGCTCCTTATACGGTTTGGCGGTCAGTTCCACCACGTTGCCGTTTACGGACGTACTCTCTCCGTTTTCGGCGTCGGGGACGAATTCGCTTTTCTTATTGGTTCTGAACGTCACCCTGCTTTCGTCCACGTCTTCGGGAAAAGTTATTTTCGCGTGGAAGTTGCGCGTATAGTCCATAGCATAGCCAAGCACGTCGAAGGTAAAATCGTCGTAGCCTTTTGCCTTGTCGTCGCTCATATCGTACACATATTTCAGTACGAAGGTATTGAGAGAGTCTTCCATTGCCTGCTGGTCGGTCGCGGGGAAATATCTTCCGCCGGTAAGCTGCATTTTCACCGAATGGAACTGACCCTGCTCGTAAAGGCTTTGCGTCACTTTTGCTTCTTCGCCGTTTATCGTCACGGACACGTCGGAAATATTCGCGATGTACTCCCTGCCCTTTTGAAGCTCGCCGTCCACCACTCTTGTGGTCTGCGATATGCGCTGTATATCTCTTATGATACCCGTATTTTTGCCGCCGTTTATAAAGCCGACGCGCAGTGTTTCCGTCACGGCAAGCGTCTTATCTTTGCGGACGTCAATCTCAACGTCGATATTCTGAAACCACCAGTTGGTGTCTATCATCGTTTCGCCGCTTTCGCCGTCGACATAAGAATCGGCATAGGATACGGTTATCGCGGTAAAAGCCGTGGCGGCAATGAGTATCAAAAGCGCCGCGGCTATCGGGAACAAGCGTTTCAGCAATCTGTCTTTCATAGCAAACTCCGTCAGTTTTGTTATCTATAATTCTATCATATCCAAAAAATTTTAGCAAGAAAATCGAACACCTTTTCCTATGGCCCTATTTTCTTTCGACATTTCACATTCGGCGTGCGGCGGTCATATTATGGGGTATAATCGGCGATGTTTGCGCGCTTACAGCCGATAAAAAAATTCAAGGAGAAAAGTAATGAAGAAAAAAATTTTTGCCGTCGTGTTCAGCGCTATGCTCTGTCTCGTATGCTTTACGGGCTGCAATTGTTCCGCCGGCGGCAAGACGAAAGTACGCCTGTGCGAGGTCACTCACAGCATTTTCTATGCGCCGATGTACCTTGCCGAAAATCTCGGTTATTTCGACGAGGAGGGCTTGGACGTTTCGTTCACGAACGGTGGCGGCGCGGACAAAGTTATGAATGCGATAGCGTCCGGAAGCGCCGAAATAGGTCTTATGGGTCCGGAAGCCACGATTTAAGCAGTTACTTCAAAAGGGCGATAAAAATACATTTGAAAGGAGTAATTTTATGTCCCTGGCAAAACAAATCACGGAGTTGAGACGAGAAAAAGCGCTTACGCAGAAAGAGCTTGCCGAAAAGCTCGATATCGGACAAGCCACAATCTCGCAATGGGAGAACGGCTTATACGAGCCGTCTGCAAGCGCAATACGGCAGCTTGCCATATTCTTCGACGTGACGGCAGACTATCTGCTGGACCTTGAAGACGATTTTGGAAATAAAATTCGGTTCTGATTTTTTTTAGTTCTCCATATCGGAAAAACGATTTGAATATCGGGTTTGCAATTATCTCGTTGCATACTATGCTTTTCCTTTACAATAAAGTCCCTATTTAACTTCGGAGAATGTATAATGGACAAGCAAATTTTATTTGTCAACATCGACAGCGACCTTATGGACGAAATCAAAGCGTTATTGAAAAGCCGCGGTTACGAGCCGATAGACGGCGATACCCATTACGCCAAAAACAGTTTGGACAAAAAGATTGCGCGCATTTTCATAGCGATAGGCATTTCATCCAAACTCAAGGGCTATCAATTTTTACGGGAAGCCATCAAGCTCACCATAGACAATCCCGAAATAATAAACAACACGACAAAGTGCCTGTATCCGAAGGTCGCCGAGCTTTTCGGCACAACTTCAAGCACGGTCGAGCGCGACATTCGCAGCGCTATCGATACGGCGTGGAAGCGCGGTAAAATCGAAAAAATCAACTCGCTGTTCGGAGTGAACATTTACAACCGTTATGAGAAACCGACAAACAGCGAGTTTATTGCCCTACTTGCCGACAAGCTGTTCCTGGATGAAATTTGACTCTGCCCCATCCGACTGTTCCAGCTCTTTTTTTCGCGCCAAAATCTGCTCGTATTCCGTTGCCGCTTCGACTTCCGTTTTCTCTTCGATTGCTTGACGCTCGTTATCGCCGAGCGCGTTTTTATCGAGAAACTTTTGTATGAAGGACGCGCGGTTATCGAGAGCGGTATTGAGCGGTCCGCGTACAAAGTCCACGCCCGTTCTTCCGCCGCTGTACAGCGCATAGGCGGCTTGAAACAATTTCATAAAAGTTTTTAAAATCATACCCACGCCGAACGCACGCATATCGAAAGCCAGAGAGGAAACCAATACGCCGAACGCAATCACGCTCACGACTTTGTTCAGCAGCATTCGACGAGTGGTTTTTGCGCGTCCGTCGTCCAAGCTTTCGCTGTCCTCGGCGGAAAAAGAAGCTCGGGAAAAAATCGTTGCTATCTTTATCTTATCGTACTTTACTTTCAGATTTTCTATGATTTTAAGTCCGCGTTCGAGCTCGTCTCGAAGCTGTTTTTGCTTTTCTTCATTATTCGTTCGGAAGATTTTGCGTTCCATTTTCTTTTTATACGCCACCGTCTTTCTTTGAATATTTTTGACATACACATAGTCGTCGAATTTTTCGGACAGAGCGTACTTCGTTATTATACAATGCGCCTTATAAATCTCTCTGCGCAGATTCTGCACGGCTTCGTTGCTCGCTTCTTCACGCTCCGAAGTCAGCGCGTATGTACACAGCATCATAACTATAATCGCGCCCTGCGACAGTGCGAGATTGACCCAATACGCGGGGTCGGCAAATATGCTTGCGTTCCAGCCTACCGTCAAGTAATCGGACGCTATATCTGCCGCCATACCGAAAATGACCACGAACGCGAACGCCAACTGCCGCAGAGTAAAACTGTCCTTTACTTTTACGACGGTATCCTTTATGCTATCCTTCTTTTCTTTCATCTATGCTCTCCTTATGTTTACCGTGGACTTCCCTTGCGTCAAGTATTGCGAACACTGTTCCGATTACATATGACACGAGCAGGAAGCCGCAAGTCCCCGACAGCTTCACAAGTCCCGCTTCCATAACCTTACAGCAGATTATAGCGAGAATCAGCAAAAGCAACGGCACGACGCTGTTTGATATTACTTCCGCCGTGCCAAGATTTTTTATTGCGTTCTCGATATTCGTCACTTCCGCCGAATCGGTTTTTATTCTCAAATCGGCTTTCAGACTGTTAAGCTGCGCCCGAGTATCGGCAAGCTTTCTGTCGATAAACAGTTTTTTCAGACACAGGAATATGAGCGCGAGCGCTATAATTCCCGGCGCGGCTATCTTGAACCCGACAGCGGCTTTTCCGTCCCCGATATTGCCGTAAGTGAGAAATACCAGCACGAGCGGAATAACGCCGTAAAAGACGAGTTGCAAGACGTTATATGCGATTTTTTTCTTGGTCCATTTCATTGCTTCAAGCCCCCGAAGTTTATCAGACTTTCTTCTTCGAAATGCTCGGATTCCACATTTGTTTCGAGTTCTATCGGCGCAAGCTTGACAGTGGCTATCTTCTCCCGCAAAGGCGGCGCGTAATCTTTTTCAATGGCTTGAATGGCCGCGGTAAACTCTGCCCGTTCTTCGTCGGTGAGAGCCTTTAAACGCGATACTGCCACGGCGATGAGCGCGAGAATATGTTTATAAGAATTTGTCGCTTGCTCGACTGCGGCTATTTTTTTATTGAGCGAGTTATTTATCTTATCCAATTTTTTCTCCGTGACCGCCGTGACATCGACGTCTATCGTCTTACCCGCAAGCTTTTCAGCCACTTTTTTTGCGATAATTTCGGTGTCGTACTTTGCGCCGAACTTATTCACCCATTTGCCCACAAAGCTGCGGACGAGCGCGTATATGCCCGTTCCGCCTGCAAGTGCGCCTACTATTGCCATTACATACGGTTCCACCGTTTGCCAAATCGTATTGATATCCATTTATGTATCCTCCTATTTTATAATCGTGGGGTCGTAATTTGCTTCGAGTTCGCTCATACGTTGCGAAAGGTCGTTAACTACCTCTATTGCCGCATTGTATGCCGTAGAAATTTTTTCCACAGACGTCTTTAAATCGGCAAGCAGTTTCGACTGCGCCGAAGTTTCTTTTTCGATTGAGTCTATAGTTTCTCGCATTCTTTCCGTTTCACACATATTCTCCTTCTTTAGTGTTTCAAACGCTGTTTCAATTTGCTCTTGAAATTCTTTTACTTCCGATATTTTTTGAATATGCAGACACTCGAGTTCGGACATCCTTTCAAAGACCGCCCTATCGTCCACACCTGCGGTTATTTGCCATTGTGTTTTTCGCAGTGACAGAAAAGTACCAACTTTCAAAGTATGACATTCCCAAGAATGCACAATCTTTTCGCCGTCCAACAAACATACCGTCAACCCGATACGTTGTTCTTTGTCAAGTATCTGTTTCGGCACCTTTGCCACACTGTTTTTTATCGTCACACGGTATTCCGCTCCGCTTTCATCACGAAATAATGCAATATATATTCCGTTTTCGGGTAAAACAAAAGACACTGTGAAAGTGTCTTTGATATCGCGCAATATCGGCGTCGGGTCTATTATAACACCCGCATCGGAATCCTTTATAAGTTTGTATTTCATGGGTCTATTCCTCCGAAAAATGCTTTTTTAATATTATGTTTGTAACGCCGCTCTTTCTTAAAATCAACCTGCTATTATCGTTTTGTGTCGGTAAATAATCAGCTTGCTTATTTACTTTGAAATAGTGCGGCTCTTTTACGCTTATTACATCAAACGCACCAAACTGTTCCAACGCTTTATCTGTATCCATAGTCAATGTTTTAACCAAATCTACACTCATAATATTGAGATAAACTTTACTTGTCTTAATATCCATATCTATAAATTTCATAACTAATCTCCTTATAATAGCCACGGGCGTATATTGGATGTATTGGCATCAAAAGTTCTGTTATGAATAAAAACACAATCATTATAATTGCTGTTTTTTCCAAAAACATTTGAATAACAATTGCACCCAAAAGTATTAAAAGAACAGTTACCCCTTAAAGTATTGCCGCTGCAACTTTTTCCGAAAGTATTATATGTACAATCATCGCCAAGAGTATTTGAACTGCAAAAACTGTCGAATGTATTATATTGAATATTATTACCCATATAATTACAATAACACCAATGGCTAAATGTATTATTTGAGCAATTGTCTTCACAATAATTCTCACTGCAACCATTACCGAACGCGTTTGATTGAGCACCTGAACCTATCGTATTTGAACTAAAATAATTTCCTACTATATTCATCGAAAACATATCTTTAATGATATTATCGTAGCAATTATTGCCAACCACATTATCATAGCAATTATTACCGAAAATATTGTTAAAACAGCCATTCCCGAAAATATTGGTACTGAAATCATCGCCAAAAACATTAGCATAACAATTGCCGCCAAATGAATTCAAACGACAGTTACCGCCAATGGTAATGCTATGTGTGTTCTCGGAAAATAATATGTTTCCGTAACAAAAGCTATCTGTAGTGTTATTTAAAAATACTACATTGGGCAGATAGCTTTTAGCGTCAATTTTGTAATTGTTTACCTGATTGCCGAAACAAACTTTTGAACTTCCTCTGCAATCAGTCATTGAATAATCGCTCTCTTCGCCCAAAGAGAATGTAAATCTCCAAGACTCGGCAGCCGTCGATATTTCCGACATAGTCGGTAAATATACATCTTGTCCAACCTGTTTTAAACCATAATATCTACCCACTAAAGATGGACAGTCATCACAATTTTCGACCAAGTACCTTTTAAACATAATGTTTTTGAAATCGTATCCGCACTTATTATTGAACTCGTCTTCAAGCTCATAAATAACACCTTTACCATAGTTCACATCAGCCCAAGCAAAACGGTCAGCGTCATTCTCAAAGCAATATTTCAGTTTCCAAGCGTTAAGTTTAGCTTGAGCAAAATAAGTATCGCCATCGTGCTGAGTGGCATAGGCTATTTCCGAAAGCTTATCTGTATCGGTTGCCATAACAATAATGTCGAAGGGCCAATCAGCGCTTTGAGTTTCTTCTTGTGCGGTGGTGGTAACAAAGTCTGTTATACGATAAAATACACCTTTTACCAATCTACTCTCGTCTTTCAAAGTTTTTAATGCCGCATAAGTTATAGGTACATTAGCGCCACTGTCTCCAGACAATCCCTTATCGCCTTTCGGCGCTGTAAAGTCAACCGTCTGTCCGTTTGTCAAAGTTATTCGATACACATTTCCGCCGTTACTGTCTTGTCGGTAATATTCGATTGATTGTATTCCTACACCCTGCTCGCCTTTTTCGCCTTGAATACCTTTATCGCCCTTTATCCCCTGAGCTCCGGAGAGGTCGGTCAAAAACTCGTACCGTTCCGAAGTCTTAATATACAACTTTGCGTTATCATCGTCATTCACATTGCCGGTATCTATTATAACAAAGCCGTACAATCTCACATCGTCTGTCGCGTAGTTTTCGTTCATTGCCTCTATGCTTTCATAAGTTTTGTCTATGGTAAACCCTACACCCTCCGGTATATAAAAATCAAATATAGGGTCGGTATCCGTCCCCACATTTACCACCCGCGCATTACTTGTCGGCGGAAGTGTTACCACATTGCCCACTTTCACGAATACAGGTCTGCCCTGCGGTATCTCAAAATCAAAGACTGCGTCGGAAGCAGTTCCGCTATTTTCGATTTTTAATGGTTCGTCATAGCCGACTTGTTTTACACTACCTACCTTTAACTCGCCCGTATCACCTTTCGCGCCCTTTAATTGATTGAACTTCAGTCGTCCGTCATCAGTCAATGTAACATTCGGTGTTCCCACTATGTTTGCGTCCGTATTGTCGGGTTCTTGCAAAAGCGCATCGACGCTATCTTTCATCTGCTCGACTTTAGCCGGCAAATCGTTTAGCTGCGCCCACATTCCATCTAACGGATTTACTATTTGTCCGTCTGACACATCGCTATCGGCAATTTCAGTGCGATATATGCCGCTTGCAAGCCTTGCCACCTCTTTATACTCAACCTTGTCCTCGCCTTTATCCTCGGCTTTAATTTCCGAATAGGTAAATACCATTTCAAGCTCGCCTACGGTGTCGGTAAATGCTTTCGGAAGCGGACACTCGAAAACCATATATTTTGCATTTTCGATTTCCGCATCGGTTGTGTATATCATATTGTAAACGTCTTTGTTGAATTGTTTACGGTTGCCGAATTTATCTATCGTTGTGCGGAATACCGTACACAACGGGCTCGTATCCGGCGAACGGTTTTGTGTTATCGGAATATACGCTTGCAAGACCACAAAGCCGTAACCGCCCTTGTATAGTCTTGTTTCAGCTATCGATGTTACCGTACCGCTTACGCCGAGTTTAACGGCTATTCGCCGCAATTGCTGAATTTCTTTCATTTTAAACCTCCGTAATTTTTTTGTACTAAAATTTGCTACTTCTTCACATATGCTTCCCACAAGCAATATTATGTTCTCACCATTGCTATTTAACTTGACAATTATCTATCGCTTTTGTATAATAAAAACCATCATTCGGAGGTGTATTTTTATGAATAAAAAAATGAGTACCCCCCCCCGCGGATTTTGAGCAATAAATATCTTTATCGCATCGTATGCGCCATAATATGCGCGATATTTGCTTTTATGCTGGTCGGGTGCGGTGACAGCGATTACAAAAACTTTATACAAAACCAAAAGCGATATGAAGCCGAAAAAGAACTTGTCGACTTACTCCGCGATTATGACACGGCTTATAGAATATACACCAGTAGCGGCAGAGGTGGAGAGAATATATCATTCTCTATTGATGGCACTACTATATTTACCGACGCCAACGTAAAAGCAACCGAGATATGCTATTTTCCATCTGAAGTTCTATATTGTGCAATCATACATATAGACAAAAACGGCATTACAGCACTTACCGATGTTAAAAATAATAATCCTGGCGATTTTGATATTATCTTAAACAGCGGAGACATTCAAACTGTACTGTCTTCGAGCGATTTCACAATAGGCAATAATTCACTATATATAGCCAGAAAGTCTGAACAAGCAGCAAAAGAGTTTTGTTGTCTGTTCTCTGCAGGTCCCATAAAAACCACAGCACCAGCCTATAATACCAAGCGAGCCGAATTGTTTTGGATAACAGCCTGCGATTATCTTCCAGCTGCTTTACCGGAAATGCCCCAACTTTTAGATGTTTCAACTTACTTGAAAAAAGCAGAAGCTATGGGATTCTAACCGCCTATCTTATGAACAAAGGATAATGCTATTTGCGTTGTCCTTTTATTTATGCCGAAAATCATTTCTATATCTCCGTCCGATGTTTCATAACCAAATGCAACGGCTTTTGCCTGTTCCGACACTCCATCTATAGTTATCATACCCGAGCTCATATCACAATTAAAGTTCACAATCTTACCGTTGCGCGGCAGATGTTCATCATTTTTATTCAATGAAAACAAATAAGTATAGCATTTTACGGGTTTATTTTTTTCTTTCCAAAAACCAGACCCTATTATTACGTCATTATCACCTGCTATTGCATTAAATTGAGGTAAAAACGAGATTGCTTCGCGACTGTCTTTTAACAGCACATTATCAGTAGAATCGTACAGTGTATCCGCAAATTTATCGACATATATCGGTTGAACTCCGATTTGTTCCAAAGAAAGTGCTTGTTCGCCATACAACTTCAAATCATAAAGGTCGACATTCCCATATTTGTCACAATATCTTACAGGCAATAAAGTACGATATGCTCTCGATGACGCATTGATATCGGAGCTAAGCAATACCTTTGCATACAAAGAAGCTATATTATAACCGAAAGCATCGAATGCCTTAATAAAACTGTTCTTGCTTTGAAAATTAAAACCTTCATTATTCAGCACTTGCGTACCTGCACTGTAATTATCTTCCATTGCCACCGAAAGTCCGAAACTCGAATGTATACTGAAAGAGTGAACCGGTTTTATAATATCGATTTTCCATTTGTTGGGATTATCGGCTTTATTTTTAAAGGTTAGCACAGCATATCTTATGGGAGTTGCCGTATTCGACAGCACTCTATTAAGCAAATACCTGCGTCCCTGCTCCGTCAGTTCACTGTCTTGCAAATGTGTCTTTGTATCGATTATTACAAATTCATCGCTTGCTACTGTACGTTTTACAATATCCTGCACAGCTATTTCATAAAAGCGATTTTCGGCAGGTATAGATACTATCGAGCTTAAACGCTGAAAGTCCTTGCTGTAAATAACGGATGCGCTTATATATTCATTATAAAACGGAATCGTTATTTCACTGACATAATGAGGCATTCCGTCTATGCTCCGCAAATCACCGACACACGGCAATTCGTTATACGTCTTTAACAAATAATCTCTTTGTCGAACTTCATTTCCTGTTCTAACAAGTTCCCCCTCAAGGTTTCTACCGTAGAAATCGGAGTTAATTACCTTTTCTGTTTGACTTCTATACGTTCTCTGCATAGGATAACGGTCGTTCGCGGTATTGAGCATATATTTTTGTAAATCCGGACGAAAAAGACGTACTCTAGTATCATCATAGGTTCGGTATTTAATCTTGAAAATATAGTCATTGATATTAACTTCCGACGCAATAGTGTCATACCACCAAATGCGCCCTATAATGTTTTGAATTGCCGTATTTTCTTCTCCCGAAGATACAGGGTTTGGGCGTTTATACTGCAAGCCTTCTATCATACTGCCTCCAAGCGTATAGTACAGACAACAGCCCCTATTTGGAGTATACTCGGCTCGATAGTCAAGAACATTGTATATACTTTTTTCACAAACAAAGCTTGCACCTTTCAAACTTAAATTTTTGATTAACGGTTGCCAATCGTTTGGTGCGGACCGCTTGGCAACATAGAACTCCTTTATTCCATAGCACGGACGACTCAACGACAATACTGCATTGTCTGCATACACAAGCGAACTGCCGTCATTCGATTTAGCACACAACACTTCTTCTATATCACTGTCATTATTTGCAAGATTGGTCACATAACTATCAAAACTTGAAAGGTATTCCGCAAGATTACGACTGTTAAATACAGAAGTGACACGTCCCGCATCCGTTTGTAGCTCGTTGCTACCAAGTGACAGGAAATCAAGGTATACCAAATCGTCATCGCCTATGTAACAATACGGTATAGCGTGAATATATCGACCGATGTGCAAACATACATCATACAATGTATTGCCAGAATTTCTACTTTCGTAAATAGCAGACATCTGTAATTTTCGACGCACTTCGTCAGTCACGGCAAACGGAAGCGGAGCGCCATCTTTATAGTTTCCCGTAGTATAAAAAGCTTTTTTCAAATATTCATAGCAATTATACTTGTATGCATATTCGGGAGGTGTAGGGACAGCAACGTCTACTGTTCCCGCATTCTCACTTATATCCAACACATCAAAACTATACCGAAGTTCCGGATATTGCAGTTTGTTTTCTTCTCCTATTGGCACAAAAAAAGAATCGTCACTTGTGATATAAGCGACACATTTAGTCGGAACACCGCTTTTTATCCACTCCGAACGTTTAATCGGAAAAGTAGAACTCCACGCATACTGGGGGTCTTGTTGCTGTATATTGCGATTTCGCACATATCGCATATTATACCGCCTTTCTGGCTTCAAGGCAAACCAATAATATTCAACCTTACCAAATTCCTTCGGCGCCCAATATGCACTGCGGTCGCTATTGAAATAATCAACATACAATTTGTCAGATGTATCTTTAAATGAAGGAGCTATAGTCGCACGCGCAACGCGTCTAGATGTTATTGTAGCGTCAGTAGCACTTTTTTGAATATCGTCCTTCTTAATCGGAGCATACGGTCCAGTACGAAAATTATTAATCAGACCATCTCGAAAGCCTTTCGTATCAGTAGCACACAAATCTACCGTTCGAAGTAATCTTTCCGGAACGATAATGTTTCCCGTCTTCAAATCTATTTCTTCAACATAAACGTCGTACGCGAGCTGAAATTTTGTTTCTTGTCCTGTGCTTGGATCATATTCGGAACACCACAAAGGACAAAATGGAATATACGGATATTTACCATAACCGCAAGGTATTTCCCTCCCTTCTTTATCTATACGATATAATTGATTTCCTTTAAAATATAACACTCTTGACCATTCATTTAATCCAATATGCGTCGTTCCGTCGCTCGATATGTAGGGTGACGCATCAAAAAAATAAGTGTAGTATTTATTAATCGCGCTTTCCGCATCGGTTGGGATAGTAACTATTTCAGCACGTATTGCATCTGTGGAAATCAGTTGTACGTTTGCCTTTAATGCGCCCGTATCTAAATATTGCACCATATCTTCAAGTTGATATGTCAATGATATATTATCTACAGTGTATTTTTGCAAAAGCGCAAGCGGCTCCGTGAATACAACTTCGTGAGCATAGTTTCCTTTTCCTGCCAAGACTTCTTTATATACATTGTCATTATCCACAACAAAATCGTACTTGTCTTTAAGTTCATACTCTTTACCTGTATTTTCATAAACGAAAAATCTTGCCATTGACGAAGGCGTTATGGTTTCCGCCCGGTCAAGATACATTTTGACAGTCATAGACGCCAAAGTTTCGTCAAGCGTATCCTTCAGAGAAAACGGTTGTATGCAAAAAGGAGTGTAGTCCGTCCACACTTTATTTTCTTTTATTTCGAGTCTGTATTTGTATTTCATAATCACCTCAATACTGATGCAGTCTTCCGCCGTATATCGTAACGCCGGCGCGTTGCAAATTTACCGTACGCGCAGTATCGAACTTCCAGGCTTCGTACTCATATTCCCTTGCTCGTTCTTCGTATTTTCTCTGCTTATCCACTTCCCCGGCAACTCCGCCGAAAACAGCACCGCCGATTGCACCAACCAAAATGCCTATCGCACCGAAAGATGCACCTATAGCAGCACCTGCCGCGACTCCGCCCAACACACTTTTTGCCATACTCACGCCTTCCTGCACTTTTTCCTGTTCCCGCATCACTCTTTCTTGCAACGAACTGTTCCCCGTCGTCATTCCTATACCGCTGATTGCAAAATTTACGCTTGCCGAAATTTGACCGAGTACTTCTTGCGATACTGCGATTACAGCCCCCGCAATTGCCAAGCCCTTTGTTCCTGCGAGGTCATCTATTTTAGACTTGATTGCGCCGACGGGATTACTTATATTGTCGACAACTTTCTTTACATCCGACTGCAACTTGTCATCTCCGTATGCTTCGTCTATAACATTTTTATTACTCGACAAACAATCGGTTTGTTTGATTTCTATAATTATCTTTTTCACAGTCCCCCCTCCGGAGCAAATACTGCCGCAATAGTATTGAATGTGGTATTTTCGCTGTTTAAAGTAATTGTTTTGGGCAATACCTTGTAAATGTAAGTTCCCGTATCCTTTATTGTGATACGCAAATATATCGGCTTGTTAAGTTCCGACACGTACCCGATAGCGTTGCAACGTAACGCTATTTCTCGCAAATTGTCTGTAAGCGGTTCATTGAAATCGTAAAGAACCAAACTTATACTATTACTCTGCGATACATTGACAAAGCCGCTGTCACTGTTATTTGCCGCCGGCATCGGAACCTGACTTGCATTATATGTATAGTTCCAAGACGTATATGGTACGGTAAGATATTCGGCATCGCTGTTTTCTCCGAATGACAATTCTATTGTGTAATCATTATAACTGCAAATACTCGGAGCAAGTTCTATCCTTACGGAAACAGTCAACGTCGCAGCTTCACCTATTTCCGATGCGGGCGAAAGTGATAATACTTGAGGCGCACCGAACTCAATCAGCATATTACGCAGCTCTTTGCGATTTTCTACATATATATCCACTTCCTGTATAACTCCACAGCACGACGCATTACATTCGTCAATAAAAGTTTCGAACAACTTGATTTTTGACGTCTGCAACCACACAGTGAGTCTTCCGTCAATTACAACGTGGTCTATATCAGCACTGTATGTGCGTTTGCATTGTAACAGCTCACACAAACAATATGAACGGTCAAGCGACTTTTGTATACTTTCTATCCAATCGATTGCAGGTTTGATACGATGCTTAAAAGAGTAATACTCCATATTTAGCAGTTGTAATACTTTCGACGTACCTGCTTCGTCGGCGACCTCAAAATCAGACGCAAAAAAAACGCCTTTGACTAATTCCAGTAAAGCGTCTGCCGTTACTTTTATATGCTTCATTTTGCCTCCTTTAGTCTATATCCAACACGACGCATCCACGCGCGTTGCCTTTCTCCGTAAGATTTTCCCGAATGACTGCGGACACTGTTTTGACTGTTAAAATCGGGATTATAATTGATATTGTCGAGTATCTCGTTTAAGAAGCATAACTTCTTTTGTGGCGTATTCATATTGACTATTTGCGATATGCTTGATACGCTTGTATAAACACTTTTATTCTCTCCTATATTTCGCAATAAACTTTGCGAATTATCAAACATTGCTTCTAAAACGCTCTTACAAGCCGTTACGACGCGTAAAACAACCGACCTTGATTTGTTTATTACGACAATACCGTCGTCTGTCAGAATGCCGTTTAAAAAGCCATTAAGCACATTTTGACAGCAGGTAAATATTTTATATTCGCTTAATTCTCCACGTTCGATATCGCACTTATCCACTTGCGGTACTATACCCGACAAACTATTATTACAAAAAAAATCCTGCATTCCGAATATATTATTAAACCGCATCTATATCACCTTGCGGAGTTGAAGATATTGATAAGTCTGTACTTTTTTCGGCGTATAAACAAAGTCAATCCGTATATCGCCGTCAATAGTCCATAACTCGTTGTCAAGCACAATTATATCTCCGTTTTCAAATTTTTTCAGCGTATTGGTTTTGATTGTCACATACCCGTTCGGTGTAAGCAATCCATCAATTGGTTGGTACTCATTCTCTGTTTTATCGGTCGCCGCTATCCAGCGAAACTTACCGATATATACATAGCGGTTACCTTGCACTGTAATAGTTTCGTTTTTTCTTATATCGATTGTGATGTCACCCGTAAAGCGTTTATAGAGTTTAGCTTTCTCGTTTGGGGTAAACATCGGGTATTCGAAGTTCTGCATAGTATTCTCCGTGATTCTTTGATTTTAGGTTGACTTTTTGCACGGTTTGGTGTATAATAATAACAAAGACTGATACGAATGGCAGAAATAATCGCGCTCGCCTGCCGCTTTGGTACTACCAACTGCGATGGAGGGTATGCGCGTCCTCCCTATCAGCCAAATAAAAAAATGCCTATGAACTGCAGGGATAATCTACCACGACTGCCGATTAAGTTCGACGATGGGTTGGTAGTCCATCCATAGGCATTTTTTATTTATTTTTATGCGGTATCGCCGCTTTTTCCGTTTTCTTTATGCCTCTTGTACCAACAAACATCCAATGAACCAACTCGAAATTTTCTTTGTTATCATCGAGGTCTATTACAGTTATTCCATGAAGTTCTTTTCCTGTTTCAGTAGATTTCATGACAAATTTAACGAGATTCACATACGGCTTGTTTTTATTATTACTATTTATAACTTTATCCGGTGAATAAAGCGTTTCCGAAATCAATCTATCATATTCATCAGTCGGCACTTCACCATGAATACTTTTATTCCTGTATACAGTTTCTCCCTTAGCGAGCACTTTTTTATTAGGAACATTTATTCCCGTTTCTTCACGAATTTGCTTTAATGTGCTTTCATTTAGTTCAGGCAAAATATTATCCTTGCTAAAATCAATATGTACGCTTGCAATTTTTTCGGCAGGCGTCATTTTCTTTTGTTTTGAAACACCGCTCTTGTCTTTACCGCCATCGCCTTTGTTTAATTCTTTAATTGCTTCATCTATGGTTTTGCCGTTTTCCACAAATATGTGAGTTCCGTTTTTAAGCGTTACCCAGCAACCTTGTTTTTCATTCATAGTTCGCCTCCCTAATATTCCGACAGGCGCATTTGCCATTCGCCAGTGGCGTTCGGGTCGGTAAGGTAATTTGTGCGCAACCAAATCAAAACTTCGTCTTTAAGCCAATAACCCGACGCCATATCCACGTCGTTATCACGGACTCTGCCGCTCTCCTGGCTTACCAGCATTTTCGGTGTGCGCTTTGCATCGCCGAAATCATTTATAAATTCCGCTTGCTTCAAAAGCATACGTTCAAATTCAATCCGTCCTTCCTTCGGCGTCTTGACACGCCCGAAATATGACTTTGCTATGCGATAGCACATAAGGTTGTACTTGGTTTGCGCCATAACAGCTATGTAGCTATAAATATGTTCGGTCGCGGTTCGTATCAAATATCGCACTTCGCGTTGTTCACAATCGATACCGTAATCTTCGATTGCCGCTTCCGTCAAATAATATCTATGGTCGTCTTTGTCGTATCGCATATTTACTGTATCGCACGGATATTTTGCATCGCTCGATATCACATCATAGTACGGTATTTCAAGTTTGCTGTTGTCATTGTCTTGATACATTGTTTTACTCCTCGCGTGATATTAGCCGACTGCCGCTCGACCACTTTTCATTACTCTCTCGGTTCTTATAGCCCGGGAGCGTTCGCACCGTAACGTCGCGCTGACTCTCGACGTCAAGCCCCTGTTTCTTTGCAATTTCAAGTCTTTGTCCGACGTTCTTCGGACGTATCTTTTTGCCGTCGCCGCGTTCATTGTCAGGCGTGGTTAAATTATCGGCTTTTTGTTTCCATCTCGTCGTATCCTCGTCCGTCGCCAATTGCACAACCGCAAGCGTATTGTATAGCTTATGACTTTTGGCGTGTTCTACCGGAACGACCACAACGTCGCCTGTACGATATTTTTTGTCGGTTTCGTAATCATACAGTTTGCCGCTTGGTGAACCGTGCCCATACGAAACGCTTATAATTCTACTCGACACAGGCACGCACCTCCCTATTATTGTTCTCCCGCGTCGCCGTCGGTTTCCTTTTGCTGCTCGTTGTCCTTTGCTTCACTGCCCAAGCCGTCAAAGTGTTCGCTCCAATGGTTAGCCGTTGTCCACAATTCCGTTGCGGCTTTTTTGCCTTTCTCTTTTATCTCGGCGATACAGGCAAGTATATCGTCACGGTCGAGGTGCTGTTCCGCCAAACTTTCCAAATCGTCAAGCGTGTAACCTATTTCGTCAAGCGTCCGCTGCGCACACGACATAATGCGTGCGTTGACACGGCTCAAAAATCTATCTGTGTTATTTGCCATATTTTTATCTCCGTTTTTTTTATTATAACGAAATCAAAGGGAGCGAGATTTTTTACGCTCCCATTGCTTCGTTATTCGCCTTACGCCGCGGCGTACTTTTTGGCGATTGCCTTTTTCGTATTGCGAATGCGACCGCCGCATACCGTCAAAATCGAAATAAGCGAACTGTTGTGCATAATTGCCGAATAATCGACAAGCCCAATATAGCGCGCGATATTTATAATCGACAGCGTTCTGTGGTCATAGAGAATGTATTCTATATTGCTCCAATCCCACTCGGCGGTTTTTTCTTCTGCGCCCACAAGCGTGCTGTTATCCTGCCCCACGGCGTTGGACGTGAACACGCGCACCTTGCCGCTGAAAATAGTACCTGCGAACACTTGTCCGAATGCCGCCGCTTCGGTCGGGCTTGCTGGAACAAAATACGTCCGATTACCCAAGTATTTGAGAAATACTGCGTCGGTGTCCTCGCTCAAAATAAGCGTATCCGGGTCGGCGCCCGCTTTGCGGAGCGTGGTGCGGTCGTCTATAATATTGTCGAGAATGTTCGTCTTGTCGCTACGCGTGGTGTTAGCCGACGCAGGCGCACCCACGTCGGTCGGGTCGGGTGAACCACCGCCGTTGATAAGATAGGACAAATATCGAAGCTCTTTCACCTCGTCATAGCTTTCGGATGCGAGCGCAACCTTATCTGCCGTCTGTCCGCTTACCCTTGCCGCATCGATAGGTTCGCTTACGATTTCCGCAACTTTCAAAACGTCGTTGCATTTTATTTCGATAAATTCGCCGTCCGTCTGCGTAGACACAACGCGGAAGGCATCTTTATCGGTCGCCTTGCACATAGTCACTTTGACTTTCTCGAGTTTTCGAATGAACGCCACGGCGAACTTATTGTCCACCATAAGACTCTCTACGTCCGTTGCGTATGTTACGCCCGGAAGCATAACTTTGTTGCGAAAGATATTCGGTTCGAGCATTGCAAGAACGCCGCCGTCTACCGTTGCGCCGGATTTGGGAAGATTGGTACTCGGATTCCAATTCTGGAATGCATCGCCTAATGTAATTGCCATAATTTGTTTTTTCTCCTTTATAAAAAAAATTTATTTGTAACCCCTTGCTTTTCTGACTTCCTGCACTCTTCGCTCGAAGTCGTTTAACACGGGCTGACCGTCGGGGTTAGGTGCGGTCTTGCTCACAAGGGGCGGCGCTTTGCCAAACACCACACCCTCTTTCGATTGCCACTCGGGATACTTCTCGACAAAATCGTCAATCTTGTCAAAAATTGCCCCTTCGGCTTTAAACAGCTTTTTTGCCGCATCTATGCGTTCTGCAGTTATACCTGCTTTCAGCAATGCATTTTCCGCTTTCAGGTCCAATATCTCTGCGGCGACGTCTTTAGCTGTTTCTTCATTTACCGCACTCGGATGCAATGCACTCGGAGCATCTTTCGAAGTCAACCGCTGCACTACGCTTGCCGCAAGCTCTTTTACGCTCGGCGTTTCGCCTTGCATAACTTGCTGTTTCACAAGCATTTTTACATCGACATCTTCGAAAGCATTATATCGGCTCGGCAAACTTGCCTTTGCTGTTTTCGATACGCGCCGAAGCGTTTCGTTATATAAATCGAATTGCTCCGGCGTCATCTCTCGCGCAGGTTCTTTTACCTCGCTTTCATTGCCTTGCTGTGCCGTGTCCTCGTACGTTATTTCTGCGGCGGGGTTCTCCGCAGCTGCAAGCGGCGAAGTTTGCGGCTCTTGCGCCGCTTGCACGTCGTCTTGCTTTGTAAGTTCCCCCTCTGCAATTGTCTGAACTTGTCCGTTCATTGATTGATTGCCTCCTTTAACCTCCGAGTGAGTATTTTGTATATTCAACGCTTCGGCTACTTTCTTGTCGAACTCCGCCTTGTAATACGGGTCGGCAATGATTTCGTCCAATGTTGGAATACCGTCTATAATTTCTACATTTTCGTGTAGAGCGCTCTCTTCCGTCATCATTTCGTCTGTCATAATGCCTCCTATTTTTTCTTAAAAGATGTTGACTTTTTTCGATAAATCGCGTATAATAAATATGAGCCTTGAGAGACAGAAAATCGTCGTGTCCGTTTCGATGTGGTGGGTTCGGCGTCCACCCAAGGCTCTATACAAGCATTGACTTATGTCAGTGCTTGTTTTTCTTTTTATATTCCGCCTTCTCCCCGTCCAACCATAGCGTCTTTCCCTCTGGGGTCAATACTGCGTGGGTTTTATATCGTTTGGAATTTTTTTTGACAACTGCTGCCATTATTCCAGGGTTATCCGCCAAGTTTACTCTCGCGGCAATAGTCACGGTATGCGTATTCGTACCCTTGTGTTGCCAGTGTTCGTCAATGATTATGCCGTTTTTGATAACCGCAGGAACCGCCATAAGAGACGAGACCTCTGCCGCAGTTTTTAAATGGCTTAGCGCAGTGCTTACGTCATGCATCACGTCAACTTCCCCCATACCATCACGTTTCACCATTCCTTTTGTGCGAGCCATTTGTCCCTTTAACGCAGCACGTGCAGCTTCTTTATCTTTGGTTATTCTACCCTTTTTAATAACAGCTACAATCTTTGTTTCATTAAGCTTGTCAAGATTTTTTTTTACTTGTTCTTTTATGCTCGTCTTGTCTTCGGGAGAAGCCTCCGCTTTTCTCTTTGAACCTACATTCACTCCATTGTCAAAATTTTCTTTCGGCTGAGCTTCATATTCGGTGATTTCGCCACTCTTACGAAGTTTTGACAATTCTTCAAATGCTTCCCTTACGCCCATACCTTTCGTCACAACTCCGTGCGCTTTTAGAACACCGAAAACCCAACTTACTTTGTTCATATTTCAGCATCCTCCATTTCATCCGATTCTGCTTCTTGTAAGTCGTTTCCCGCGCCCGTGTCGTCCGTTTGGTCTTGCATTATAACCGCGCTTTCCTCTATCGGTTTTTCGGTGTCTACAACCTGCATATTCCCGCCAGACCGTTCGGCGTAAATAAGGTTTGCCTCTTTATATATAGCCTCATCGTCCCAATCGGGATGCTGTTCGCGCACTGCCGCAAAAACACTCATAATATTGGCTTGCACTTTACGCGCAAGAACTTCGCTTATCTCCTCCGGTGTATCGATTATGTACTTACGGAATGCCGCCTTTATACCGTGATAATCTTCCGCGACAATTGCCGTTTTACCCGTCGCCATATCGGTTGCTATCGTACTGCCGTTGATATAATCTTCATATTGCAAAATTACGGCAAATAGCTTTGATAAGTTTCTTTCATAGTCTGACGCAAGAGAGTTACGAGTGCGAATGCTGTTGCGTTCTTTAGCGTTTTGCGTTCCCTCCGCCTCAACGTGCCCCGACAGTTGCAAACCGAGCGTTGCCGCATTGATACCAACTTTATTAAGAGCGATATTTATTTGGAATTTTACGCTTTCCACAAACTCGGTAGTGTTAAGTTTTGCCTGTATCTGCTGTAACAGCTTTTCGGCATCTTGCGCGTTCTTCGGCAAAAGAAACGAATGGCGGCGAGTGCTGAACGCCCCTGTGTCTTTATCCCCGCGTATATCGGACGGTATCATTTGTTCGTCAATCAATAAATACGGAAACGACTTTCGCACCGTGTCTACACAATTAGACAGTATCTCGTCAATAGCCGCTGATACGCTGTCGAGCCCGAATACTACGCCATAAGGGCGTGCGCCCTCACAGCTCTTGGCGCCTTGTGCGTTGTTGAGATTATTCGGTAAATATACAAGCGGAAAATCTACGAGCGGCAAAACATTAGTTTCCTTTATGCCGTAGGCGTTGAAAACCTTTGCTTTCAGCTCTTCGTCTTTATCGTGAAAATGCGCACCGTCGAATATACGGTATTTTTGCAAAATTCCGTCATCAATCCAGCGCAACGCACCGTCTTTTATTACTTTCTTTTTGCGTCGAGAATACACCGTATGCAACTCATAATCAAGCGGTTCGTTATCGATAGTGATTTGCTGTTTGACCGTGTATTCCAGAATACGATTGCCTTTACGTTTAATCGCAAGACGTTCGGGTGGAATAAGCTCTATAATTGGCAGGCTCGATATTTCGGGGTCAAAATGTATATGCCACGCCGCATCGCCCAGCCCGATTGTTTCGATTATGCTCGGTTTAAGCATTTCGGTATCGAACTCGTTTTCTTCGAGTATCGCTTGCAAACGCTCTTTTATTTTCGGCGGTACTGTGTCGTCGAAATCGTAACCGCTACTGCACACAAGTTTTGCTATACTTTCGCATATCATCGGAATTATGCCGAAAAACTCTTCGGCATTTTCCACAAACTCGTCGCCGTAATAGAACGAACGTTGCAGCTCTGTTATTTTATATACGTCCGGAAAGAACTGCCCTGCTTCGTGCTTATACCAATATTTGATTACCGTCGGGTCATTGGAAAGCAGTGCTCGATATTTCGCCGTATTAAACGCCCAAAACTTACCCTGATTATAAAGCTTTGTTTTGTTGGCTTTTATCAAATCCATTTGATATGGATTTTTGATTTCGTTCATAGACACCGTCCTCTATTATCCACCTGCAAGATTGCGCAGGGTCATTTCCTTTTGCGCGTCCACGGGGTTTCTTATCTTGCGGTCTTTGGTCCAATCTTCCTTTACGACAGTCCATCCCGCAACTTTATATCCCAACCGTTCGTAATCTTCTTCGTATATAACGGTTTTGATTGTTCCGCTCTTGTCTACTATGCAAATGCGGCTATCACTCCGAACATCAGCCATTATTCTCACCCTCCGTCTTTATCAGACCGTCATCCACAGCCTCGCATTCCGACTCTGCAATCGCGGACGCTTCCACTGCGGCATTGACTTTCTTGTTTGACGCCGTACTTCGCTTGCCGTTATGTTTGCCGATGCTCTCGCTGTCATTGGCATCACGCACTGCTTTATCGATGCGCCTATCCGCATCGTCTTTCGGCTTCCCGTCAAGTTTGGTTTGTATCCAACCGTTCTGCAAATAATCCGGAATACGGCGGTCATCGTCTTCCACAAGCGTCATAAGCGTACCTTTGATAAATTGTTTCATTGTTTGTCCTCCGCACATTCTTTCGATATTTTATTTTTTTGCAAAAGTTTTTTGGTTTCGGCTTCCTTTTGAGAGCTCAATGCTTCCGCCATACTGCGTATCGTCGCCGAAATTGCCGCAATCGGCGTAGCAAGCAATTTATCTATGTAAGCCGCTTCAAACTGTGCCTGCGTCATTGACGGATTACTGTCGTATGTATGCATCTCGCTTACATTTTCGATGCCCTTACGTATCGCCGTAAAGTATCGGTCGAGCATTCTGCCTGCCTTTTGCGTAAGGCTGAATTTACGTTTGGATTTCATTTGTCTTTTCGTCATTATGCACTCCTAAAAGTATTGAATTTTATTATTTTGCCGATTTGTTGCATCGGCAAGTATTTGTCGTACGCGCCATAGTATCAAGTACGAAAAACAATCGGCGTAGTCTTGCCATACGTTGGCTTGGTCCAATTCCGAACCGTCTTTATCTTGCAAAATCTGCCGATGGGCTTTCAGCATATCCGCGTCACACCAAACAATGCGGCCCTGCGGATATTGCTTGCTTGTCATCATCAGCTGACACTTTACCGCAGCTCTTGCAGGCAAGTCGGGACAAAGCAGTTTGTCTGTCTTTATACACCCGAGAACATTCACCTTACCTCGCCATCGGCTATGGTTTTGCCACGTGCTTACAAGTTTGTAATCGGCCTTGTCGATTAGTATTGCTTTAAACTTGCCGTAGAATTTGAGCCAATACGGATACAGCCAATCTTCCGCTTCTTCGATAATGTCGCGGTGCTCTATGCTCGCCACTTTTTTAGATGCTATTGCTACGACGCGGTGATACTGCCTGGTGTATCCGCCGATGTGTACAATGGAATGCGACTTGCTTGTATCATCACCGTTTACGCTTGCGCCTACGTCTACCGTCGCAACTACTTCTTCAAAAGCAGAAAGGTTCAAGTCGGCAAAACTTACAAGCTGCGCATCGCCGAGCAACGGGGCATACAGTGCACCTTCCGAAAAGCCGCGACAACCGAGTATCTTGGAATAGTGATAGAAACTGCCGACAGGATAGCTATTAACAAGCCGCTCGGTTTGCTCTGCCGTTTTATGCGGGCAATCGTCTTGCAAATTGAAATGATAGTAATGCTCGTCAGCCCTGTCTTCAACCATTTCATCCAGCTCGATTTTAGGTACGGTATCGCGAAACATAATCGTCGCGTGATTGACAAGTTCGCCATAAAACTCTTGGGTCGGATTTCCGCCGTTCGTTGTCGTTATAAGCCAACCACGGTATGCCAAACGCTGAACGCGCCCGTACGCTTCGCGCCATACGTCGGGATGTAATGCCGACAGTTCATCGAGCAATATGCCGCCCAAGTCAAGGGATAAAATATTTTGATAGCTTGTCTTATTATCTGCGCCCGCTATGTATACGATTTTCTTGCCGTGCTTTCCTCGTATGCAAAAATGCG
>CAOJOK010000016.1 GCA_948440265.1 uncultured Clostridia bacterium | reverse complement strand
TGTCATTTCGACCGAAGCGTGCTTGCACGCGAAGCGGAGAAATCCCCTGCATTAGAACGATTACAAACTTTTTCAAAAGTGCCTTTTTCCTTAAACCGTTCTCGTTTCTCTGCCGTCGCCCCGACAACTCCGACCATTCTTTTTTCCTTGTTATTTCTCTAATTTTCCCACGGTCATTCGACCGTTCTTTTTTTTCGGTCATTCTCCATTTTTTCCACTGTCTTTCGTCCAAACCCTTAACCGTCATTTTCTCTATTTTTTAATGTCATTTCGACCGAAGCACACGTCAGTGTGCGAAGCGGAGAAATCCCCTGCAACAGAACGAGTACAAACTCTTTCAAAAGTGCCTTTTTCCTTAAACCGTCTTGCTCGCTTCTCTGCCGTCAGAACTTTCATTCTTTTCACGCTCTTTCCTTAAAACCCCCACGCACTCCCACACCGCCACACCCATATGGTAGGGCGCGTCCCTTTCCGCCATTCTCCAACCCCCAAACCCACAAACCGCCCCAAACCACCGCCACCGCCGCACCACTCTTTCCACCCAATCCCCACACGCACCCAACCCCCACGCACTCCAAACCACCCCAAACCACCGCCACACCACACCCACGCGCCCATTCCTTTCCGCACCCCACGCCGCCGCACCCATAGGGTAGGGCGCCGACCATTCTTTTTCCCAATGTCATTTCGACCGAAGCATACGAAGTATGCGAAGCGGAGAAATCCCCTGCAACAGAACGAGTACAAACTTTTTCAAAAGTGCTTTTTTCCTTGAACTGCTCGTTTCTCTGCCGTCAGAACTTTCATTCTTTTCACGCTCTTTCATTAAACTCTTTCACCCCTTGTTTTCCTTAAAACCCCCACGCACTCCCACACGCCGCACCCAAAGGGTAGGGATGCCCCTTTTTTCCGCCATTCTCCAAACCCCCACACACCGCCACCGCCGCACCACTCTTTCCACCCAAACCCCACACGCACCCAAAACCCCCACGCACCCCAAACCACCGCCACCCACGCGCCCATTCCTTTCAGCCACCCCACGCCACCGCACCCATAGGGTAGGGGCGCGTCCCTTTTTCCTATATTTATACATAGAAATCTTTAATTATAAAATTCATTCCGCCGCGAAAGGGCAGGGAGAAACCTCCTTAAAAACCGCCTTTTTCACTATATATAGCCTTTATGAGTATAAAAAACCCGATTTATCGGGTAAAATATAGAAAAAACAGGTGAAATTCCTTGACAGTCCCCCCCCCATAGGTGGTATTATATATACAAGCTACTTTAACACTTTATCGATAAAGCGTTAACGCGTTAAAGCAAAAAAGTTTTTGATGGAGGTCAAAACTATGAAGAAGTTTAGGCAGATAGCCACAGTTGCCGCGGCAGTAGTACTGTCGTTGGTAATGCTTGTGGGAATGACGGCTTGCGATTCTTGCGCGAAGCCGAACGGCGACCCGACTTATACCTATCAGGATTACACGTCGGGCAATCCGAATAAGTGGAACCCTCACACCTGGGAGTCCAACGAAGACAGCTACATTATGAGCTATACTCAAATTGGCTTGTACGATTTCGCATTGAAAGCAGACAAGTCGGGCTATGAGATAGTTCCCGAAATGGCGGCAGGTATGGCTGTGGACGTGACGGGTACTTATAAAGGTGAGTTCGGCATACCTGCGGACGCAAAGGACGGAGACGGCTATGCGTATAAGATTCCTTTAAATCAGAACGCAAAGTGGGACGACGGCACTGCAATCACGGCGGAAGACTGGGTATATTCCACACAGCAGCTTTTAAGCGCTGAAATGCAGAACTACCGCGCCAGCACGATGTTCGAAGGACAGCTTGTTTACGCAAACGCGAAAAACTATTTTCAGTCCGAGTGGCCTATTTATCAGCAAATATCCTATAAAGATGAAGAGACTGGAAAAAACGATTTGCTTTTGGAAATCGACCCGAACAAGGAACGTTTTTTCAGCTTGTCGGCAGGAATGTCCTATTTATCGGGTTTCTCTTTCAATGAAATATACGGTATTATAGGTTCTTTTGTTGCGGTAGGAAAGGATGATATTGATGCAATGCTCGGTGCCGGTAGTGCAGAGGCGGCTGATAAAGCGTATGCCGCACTTTCAAAGCTTGATAATGGCTACGGTATGATAGTAAAAAATGACGAAGTCGCTAAAAATATGTTGGCTTTGGTAAATGCAAGTTTATTGATGTTATATGATGATGAAACAGTTGTTGTAAGCAAGTTTCTTACGTTAGATACGTTGGATTATGTAGCTTTCCACCTTGACAAAATCGGTGAAAAAACAGATTGGAGCAATGTCGGCATACAGAAGACGGGCGATTACGAGCTTACCATAATGCTCGAAGCCCCCGTTAAAGGTTTCTATCTCTATTACAATATGGCTACCCCTTGGCTCGTCAAAAAGGACGTCTACGAAGCTTGCAAAGTAAAGGCGGCAGGCTCTAAAATTTATACAAGCACATACTGCACGACGGACAAGAACACCCCTTCCTTCGGTCCTTACAAGCTCACGAGTTTCCAGCTTGACAAGGAAATCTATATGGAAAGAAATGACAACTGGTACGGCTACACGGACGGCAAGCACGAAGGTCAGTTCCAGACCACGGCAATCAGATGCAGAGTGGTGGCAAACCAGTCGACGGCGTTCAATATGTTCCTTAAAGGCGAACTCGACAACGTATATCTCAACAACGCAAACATAGCTAAATATCGCGAAGGTAAATATACGAAGTTTACTCCTTCTGATACCACTTGGAAACTTTCTTTCAATATGGATAAAGCATCGCTTACGGCAAGTCAGGAAAAACTCAAAGACGGCAACAAGACGGTTATGGCAAACGCCGACTTCCGCAAGGCGTTCGGTCTTTCCGTAGACAAAAATGCGTTCGTTGCGCAGAACTTCCCGACCTCGCAGCCTGCATTCGGCTTGATAAACTATATGTATGTCATAGACCCCGATACGATGGAATTGTACCGCGATACCGAAATTGCCAAGAAGACGCTTGTCGAATACTACGGTCTCGAATACGGCGAGGGCAAACAGTATCCCACTTTGGACGCGGCTTATGCGGCTTTGACGGGCTATGACCCCGAAGAAACACAGGCGCTTTTCCAAAAGGCTTACGAAGATATGGTTGCGGCTGGCGAGCTTAAAACCACCGATAAAGTAAAACTCCGCTTCAATATGTATTCCGGTGACGACCTTTATGTAAGCGTTTACACGTTCATAACCAATGCCGTCAAGGAAGCGGCAAAGGGAACGGGCTTCGAAGGTAAAATCGAGTTCGAAAGAATAGTAGACACTGATTTCTATGAGACGATGAAAGCGGGCAATACGGAAGTAATATTGTCGGCTTGGGGCGGCGCTTCTTTCGACCCGTTCGGAGTTGCGGACTGCTATACGAACCCCAAGAAGTCTAACGAACACGGTTTCCCGTTCGATAAGCAAAAGACCTTCACCGTCGACGGCAAGGAATATACGCTGACGCTCGAAGAATGGTCGACCGCGCTGAACGGCAGATTGATAAAGGACGACCAGACGATAACGTTCACGAACCTGAGCGTGGAAACGAAGTTGGAAATTCTCGCAATGCTGGAAAAAGAGATACTCGACACGAGTATAACCGTGCCTCTGTGGTACGTTACGGGTGCGAGTATGACCTCTATGCGTGTCAAAAACGCTCTCGACGAGTATATGCAGCTTGTCGGATACGGCGGAATACGCTATCTGACCTACACATATTCCGACCAGGAATGGGCAGAGTTCACGAATAACTACAGCAGAGAATTGGACTACACCGTTACCGACTGATTTGTTATAAAATAAGTTTCGAACGGCATTCGGAACGTGGGCTTAAAAGGTCTGCGTTTCGAGTGCCGTTTCGGAATTTAAAAATCGGATAACGAAGTCAAGGAGTTTTTTACCTATGGAGATGTTCAAATACGTCGTAAAGCGTATTTTATTGATGCTTCTGACGTTTTTCATAATAATGACGCTGTGTTTTATCCTCGTCAAACTCTTGCCGCTCACGAATTTGCCGCAAGACCCCGCACTGCGCGACATAATTCTCGCCAGGCGCGAATTGATGGGATATAACAAGCCGATTTTGGTGCAGTACGGAATTTTCCTGCGTCAGGTGCTTTTGCATTGGGACTGGGGTATCGGCGAAACGATGTACAGCGGCAGAGAAGTCGTAGACATATTCGCGGAAAAACTGCCCCCGACGATACTGATAAATCTTTACTCGCTGTTGTTCAGCGTTCCAATCGGAATCGCGCTCGGCATTTTCGCCGCGCTCAAAAAGAACAAGTGGCAGGACCACGTCGTTTCCACCGCGGTTATGATTTTGGTGTCCGTGCCCAGCTTCGTATATGCGTTTTTGGTTCAGTACGTTTTGAGTTTTCAGCTCAACCTGTTCCCGTTCCAGATAAATTCGGGAACCAACTGGCTGTCGCCGAGTATGTTTTTCAGTATGATACCGGCGATATTGAGTTTGAGCTTCGGCGTAATCGCAGGACTGACGCGCTTTACGCGTGCGGAACTTACCGAAGTGCTGACGGGCGAATATATGCTGCTTGCTCGGGCAAAAGGTCTCACGAAAGGACAGGCGACAGTAAGGCACGCATTGAGAAACGCAATGGTACCGATACTTCCTATGATTATAGGACAGTTTATCTCCATATTGGGCGGCTCTCTCGTCATAGAACAGATATTCGGCATACCCGGCGTCGGACCGCTGTATATACAGGCGATAAACGTCAGGGACTATAACTTCTTTATGATGTTAAGCGCGTTCTATACGTTCATAGGACTTGCCGCCACTATAGTAATCGATATAAGCTACGGGTTCATAGACCCGAGAATACGAATGGGGTCGAGAAAATGACGAACAAAACGGAAATCGGGAACATTCCCAAGGAAAAATTCGAGTTTGCACAGCGTGAAGAAACTCTCCACGACGTAAAGCTGGACACAAAACCGATAGGCTATTTCCGCGACGCGTTCAACCGCTTCAAGAGAAATAAAGGCTCGGTCGTGTCTGCGATTATAATACTGTTTTTGCTCCTGTACGCGATAATCACGCCGATTTTTTCGCCGTACTCGGCAACCTTTTTGGACGGATATTATTCCACCGTCCTGCCGAAGATTTCGGCAAAGGCAAACGGCTTCTGGGACGGCGCAAGACGGGAAAAGATAGGCGAGAGCAGATACGATTATTACACCGCAATGGCGCAGGAATCGGGATATAACCCGTTGAGAAAGGTATACGGCACGGCTCTGTCGGAAGACAGACAGTCCACGGTGTACGACGTCAAACTCGACTCGTACTACAAGGTCGGCTGCCAGTTTTTCGATTTGAAGCCCGACGCATACAACGCTCTGATAGAATACCAGAACAAGAACAACATACAGGTCATATATCCTATGACCGACGCAAGCAAACGCCCGTCGGCGTTCACCAACGACGCCAACTATTGGTACCGCACGTCGGGAACAAAGGGCAAGGCGGATAAAGACGCGAACGGAAATTTCGTTAATATCTATATGCGCGACGCGTCGGGCGGCGGCGCAGGGGATATCGATAAATACGACTCTCTGCGTATCGACGGCGACGACGGCACATATCAGTACGCCGTTCCCAATCAGACGGGATACAGGGTGCGCGTCTGCTATTATAAATATTTCGAGTATGTAAACGGCTTCGAGCCCTGCTTTGTTTTCGGCACGACGGGCAACGGACAGGACCTGTTCGGCGCGCTTGCAAGGGGCGCAAGGTTCTCGTTTATTCTTGCAATAAGCGTGTCGCTGATAAATATGATAATCGGCGCGATTTTCGGCGCGATAGAGGGCTATTACGGCGGCGCTCTCGACTTGATAATGGAAAGATTCGTCGAGATTTTAAGCGGCGTGCCGTTCATAATTCTTGCCACGCTGTTCCAGTTCCATCTGGCGAATAAGGTCGGCGTGGTGCCCAGCCTGCTGTTCGCATTCGTGCTGACGGGCTGGATAGGAACTGCGGGTACGGTGCGAACGCAGTTCTATAGGTTCAAGCACCAGGAATACGTGCTGGCGGCAAGGACGCTGGGCGCAAAGGACGCGCGGCTTATGTTCAGGCACATTTTCCCCAACTCGCTGGGAACGATAATAACAAGCTCCGTGCTCGTCATACCGGGCGTAATCGGAACGGAATCTATGCTGTCGTATTTGAACATAGTAAATCTCGAAGGCTCGGGAACTACAAGTGTGGGAACACTGCTTTCCGCAGGACAGGGCTTGATGACAACCGACCCTCACGTTCTGCTTTTCCCTGCGATTTTCCTTGCGCTTTTGATGATATGTTTCAACCTTTTCGGCAACGGCTTGCGCGACGCGTTCAACCCGTCGTTGCGCGGTTCGGGAGAGTAAACTATGAAGAAGATGACGAAAAAAGATACGGTCGAAGTAAAAGAAACACAGGCGGCGGCAGAGCCTGCCGCGGCGGCTGCGGCGCGTGAAAAAAAGCTGGAAGTCAGAAACCTTACCATATCGTTTCGCACGGTAGGCGGCAAGGTGCAGGCGGTGCGCGACGTGTCGTTCGACGTGTATAAGGGCGAAACTCTCGCCGTAGTCGGCGAAAGCGGCTCGGGCAAGAGCGTTACCACCCGTGCGGTAATGGGCATTCTGGCAGGCAACGCAATCGTCGAGAGCGGCGAAATTCTTTACGACGGCAAAGACCTGTTGAAGATTTCCGAAGAAGACTTCCACAAACTGCGCGGCGACAAAATCGCAATGATTTTCCAGGACCCGATGTCGAGCTTGAACCCGATAATGAAAGTCGGCACACAGCTCACCGAAGCAATGCTGCTCAAAAGCAGAGCCAATGTGAGAGAGAGCCGCGCGCAGTTCAACGAAAAGCTCAAAGCTCTGGAAAACGCTATGAACCTTGCAATGGGCGGCGACGAACAGACAAAGCAGAATAACAAAAAGAGATGCGGCGATTTCGACACGTTCGAATACAGACATCTTGCGCTCGAAAAGGAATATCTCTCCGCGCGTCAGGGCGCGATAGAAGCGACGGACGCGATAGACAGACTGCTTTTCGAAATAGAAAAGAACGCCGTAAAACGCTTCAAGGAAATATCGGCGGAGATACACCGCGATGCGGCAAGAGCGGTGCACGAATACGTCGTGACCGACGAGAGCATAACTCCGCTTCTCGACGCGTTAAAGGAGAAATCGGACGAGATTGAAAAGTCGCCCGAGCGTTACGGCGAAATAAGCGAAACGCTGACAAAGATACGCGACATATTAAACGGCGCGCTGGAAAAGATACAGCCCAACTTTTTCGCAATGGGCTATTACGAACAGTTTTCCGGTCAGCCCCTGCCGCAAATGGAAACACAGCAGCTCAACGCCTATCTGCGCAAATACCTCGACGACAACTTTATGCTGGAATTTATCGACTGCGCGAAAAAAGCGCTCGTATATTCCGAAACCGAGTGCGTAAAGGCAAAGCGAGAACTTCTCCCCGAGCTCGACTCGGCAAAGAGTATGTTCGACGGCGAGCCCGATAAAAAGGCGGTCTATGCACTGATAAAGGAGCTTTCGCAAAAGGTGATGAACACCGTCAATCCGCTCGACCTGGTAAAGGACAGCGCGGCATACACTTTCCGTTCGTCGCTCAAAAGCGCGGTGGACAGATATTTCGACGGCGTTGCGCACAACAGCAAGGAACAGGCGCGTTTCGACAAGGAAACGGAGAAATACGAAAAACTCAAACAGAGCGGCAAGGACCCCGATTTCAAGCTCGTACCGGCAAACATAATAGACCTCGACTTGGCGCGTGAAAATATCCTGCGCGTCATAGAGCGCCTGAAAGAATCGGTGCAGGCGAGAATAGACGGGGAAGACAAAATCGACTTCGACGCAAAAGCCGTGGCAATGGTGGACTTTTTCAAGGAAAAGGCGTCGGGCGTCGTGAATAAGGTCACGAAAGCCATAGCAAGACATCGCGCGCTCAAACTGCTCGAAGAAGTCGGCATACCCGAACCCTACAAGCGTTTCAACCAGTATCCGTTCGAGTTTTCGGGCGGTATGCGTCAGCGTATCGTAATCGCAATCGCGCTTGCGGCAAACCCCGACATACTGATTTGCGACGAGCCGACCACCGCGCTCGACGTGACCATACAGTCGCAGATATTGGAGCTCATAAACAGAATAAAAGCGGAAAGAAATCTGACCGTCATTTTCATAACGCACGACTTGGGCGTCGTCGCCAATATGGCGGACAGAATAGCCGTTATGTACGCAGGCAAGATTGTGGAAACGGGAACGGACGAAGACGTGTTCTATCGCCCCGCGCACCCGTACACTTGGGCGCTGTTGTCCAGTATGCCGGACCTGGATACGTCGGAAAAGCTGGAAGCCATACCCGGCACGCCGCCGAATATGATTTTCCCGCCCGTCGGCGACGCGTTTGCGCCGAGAAACAAGTACGCGCTGAAAATCGACTTCGAGCAGCAGCCGCCGATGTTCAAAATATCCGATACGCACTATGCGGCAACCTGGCTGCTTCATCCCGACGCGCCGAAGGTGGAATTGCCGAAGATTGTTTCGGACAGAATAAGCAGAATGTCGGAGGTGAATAAGAAATGAGCGATAACAGAGAAGTTCTGCTCAAAGTCGAGCATCTCGAACAGTATTTCAAACTCGGCAAGTTCGTGAATAAG
Organism: uncultured Clostridia bacterium; assembly: GCA_948440265.1. Lineage (GTDB taxonomy): Bacteria > Bacillota > Clostridia > Christensenellales > Pumilibacteraceae > MGBC157735. The sequence goes on along the minus strand of CAOJOK010000016.1, from coordinate 26,093 downwards.
GCGGTGGACGACGTCAACTTCGAAATTTACAAGGGCGAAGTTTTCGGACTCGTCGGAGAAAGCGGCTGCGGCAAGACGACCACGGGTCGCTCGATAATCCGTCTATACGACGTCACGGGCGGTTCGGTGTACTTCAAGGGTCAGCGTATCTGCGCAGGCATTGCGCCGTATAAGCGCGAGATAAAGCGCGCAAAAGCCAAGTACGGCGCCGAAATGAAACAGATAAACAAGGCTAAAAAAAGCGGAGAAATCTCCGAAGAAGAATGGCTTAAAAGGGCTTCGAAAGCGGAAGAAGAACTGCTTAAAGTAATGGGCGAGCAGACGGAGAATATATCTTCCGCCCGTTTCGACCATAACAATTGCAACCGCCTGTACGCCGAAAGCCAAATGCGGCTCGTGGACGAAAAGTACAAGCCGCTTATAGAAAACGAAACCGACGAAACAAAGCGTGCGGAGCTGGAAAAGGAATATAAACAACAACTGCGCCTTGCAAAGAAAGACAGGATAATGAACAAGATGCAGATGATATTCCAAGACCCGATTGCGTCGCTCGACCCCCGTATGACGGTAAGGGAGATAATCGCCGAGGGACTGACCATTCGCGGCATAAAGGACAGGGCGACCGTGGACGAAAAAGTCTATGAGGTTCTGCGGCTTGTCGGTCTTGTGCCGGAGCACGCAGGTCGTTATCCGCACGAGTTCTCGGGCGGTCAGCGCCAGAGAATAGGCATCGCGCGCGCCGTAATCTTAAACCCCGAACTCATAATCGCGGACGAACCCGTTTCCGCGCTCGACGTGTCCGTGCAGGCGCAGGTCATAAATCTTCTGAACGACTTGCGCAGAGAGCTGGGTCTTACCATACTTTTCATAGCGCACAATCTGTCCGTCGTAAAATATTTCTCGGACAGAATAGCCGTTATGTACTTCGGCAAGATTGTGGAGCTGGCGACCAGCGAGGAGCTGTTTGCTCATCCGCTTCACCCGTACACGAAATCGCTGTTGAGCGCGATACCCGTGCCCGACCCGCTTGCGGAGAAAAAACGCCGCCGCATACTGTACAATCCGATAGCCTCGCACGACTATTCGACGGATAAACCCACTATGCGCGAGATAAGCAAGGGTCACTTCATATACTGCAACGACGAAGAAGAAGCAAGGTATAGGGCAGAGCTGGAAAAGTGAAAACAATCTGGAAGTATGTCATAACCTTCGGCGTCGCCTGCGTGATATGCGTGCTTGCGCTGTGGGCGCGCGGACTGTTCGGCGGCGTGCAGGGTGCGGCGGAAATAATGCGCTGTCTGTCGGACGGGTTCTTTATTTCGGGCTTTGCCGTCGGCGGCTACGGTCTGCTCGTCGTCTGCTCGAACGGCGGCGCGTTCGACATTCTGGCATACGGTATGATTTGCTTTTTCGGACTGTTTCGAAAGGACGTCAGAAACCGCAAGGCAAAGACGTTTTACGAATACCGCAAGGCAAAAAGCGAAAAACGCCACTCGTTCGCCTATCTTTTGATTGTGGGACTTGCCTTCATTCTGATAGCCGTGCTGTTCGTCGTGCTGTTCTATGTCTATTCATAAGTTTGTCAATCCCCCTGCAATTTGCTTGACAGGGGGATATTCGTTGTTGTATAATACCAAACGAGTCGTGTGGAAAAGGCTCTTTTAAAATGCGCGCTTTAAAAAGCAAGCTGCCTTAACAGCGGATACTAATCACAGGAGGTAGACTAAAAAATGTACGCAGTTGTAGTAACGGGCGGAAAGCAGTTCAAGGTGTCGGAGGGCGACGTAATCAAGGTTGAGAAAATCAACAAGGAACCCGGAACCGAAATAGAGCTTGAAGTGCTTATGACGGTGGACGGCGAGAAAATCGCCTGCGGTTCGGAAGTCGAAAACGTCAAGGCGAAAGCCAAGATTGTGGCTCACGGCAAGGACAAGAAGATAATCGTCTATAAGTACAAGCCCAAAAAGAACGAACGCAAAAAGAAAGGTCACAGACAGCAGTTCACGACCGTAAGAATAGAAAAAATAGCGTAAGGCTATGACGGTCGTAACCGTAACCAGAAAAGACGGCAGCATAGTGGAAGTCGAGTGCGACGGACACACCGATTACGGAGAGGAGGGCGAGGACATCGTCTGCGCCGCGCTCTCGTCGGTGGTACAGACGGCAGTGCTCGGGCTTATGCAAGTGGTCGGAATAAACGTCGATTTAAAGCGCGACGACAGACGCGGCTATCTGAAAATGAGCCTGCCGCAGCTGAACCGCGAAATGCGCAGAGACGCCGACACCGTGCTGAACACAATGCTGTGCGGCATAGCCGACTTGCACGAAGGTTTTTCAAGGTTTATCAAATTGGAGGTTAAATAAAATGTTTATCAATATACAGTTATTCGCTCATAAAAAAGGTATGGGTTCGTCCAAGAACGGACGCGACTCCGCAGCACAAAGATTGGGTGTAAAACGCTATGACGGACAGTTCGTCTTGGCAGGCAACATCTTGGTTCGTCAGCGCGGCACTGCGACGCATCCGGGCGAGAACGTCGGAATCGGAAGCGACGACACGCTTTACGCGCTCATCGACGGCAAGGTGAAGTTCGAAAAGAAGAACAACAAAAAGAGGGTAAGCGTTTACCCTGCTTAAACAGGCTTTTAAACTGCGGGGTTGCTTTGCGGCAACTCCGCAGTTTTTTTAAAACGAGGAAAGGCAAATGACGACAAGCTATGACGGCGAGTATTTCGAGCCGAAAGCCACTTTGGAGTGCGGACAGGTGTTCCGCTATGAAAAAGTCGGACAGCAGGACTACATAATACATTCCGCGGATAAGATAGCGAGAGTATATCGAAAGGGCGCCGCCACGGTGGTGGACACGGACTTTTCGGAATACTTTGCAAACTACTTCGACACGGCAACCGACTATGCGGAAATCTGCAAGCGGCTCGGCAGGTTCGACGAACTGCGCGACTGCATAGAAACGGGGCGCGGCATACGCATATTGAAGCAGGACTTCGACGAAACGGTTTTGAGCTTCATCATAAGCGCGAACAACAATATTCCGCGTATCAAGGGCATAATAGAGCGCCTGTGCGACAGCTTCGGCAAAGACTGCGGCGGATACAGGGCGTTCCCGACGGTGGACGAGCTTAAAGACGTCGACGCCGAAACATACAGAAAACTCGGCTGCGGCTTCCGCGACAGATACCTTGCCGAAACGGTCAGGGCTCTGCGCGAAACCGATATAAAGCAGAAAATACTGTGCGCCGACACCCCTGCGGCTTGCAAACTGCTCTGTACGCTGTCGGGCATAGGACCAAAGGTGGCGGACTGTATCGCGCTGTTCGGTATGTCGCGCACGGACTGCTATCCCGTCGATACCTGGATATTCAAATCCAATATGTCGCAAAAGCTTAACACACCTCAAAAGGTGCGCAAATACTATCTGGACAGATACGGTATGGACGCAGGATACGCCCAGCAGTATCTGTTTTATAAGGCAAGGTAAGAAAAAAGGAGAACGACAGTGTCTAAAATAACGGTTGACGAAAACGTGTGCAAGGGCTGCTCGCTTTGCGTGGAATTCTGCCCCAAGCACATAATGAAGCTCAAAGACAGCGTGAACGCCGCAGGATATAACACGGCTCACTGCATAGACGAAAGCGCGTGCATCGGATGCGGTTTCTGCTATACGGTCTGTCCCGATTGCGCCGTAACGGTCGGGGAGGAGAAATTATGAAAAAACTGTGGAAAGGAAACGAAGCCGTCGCCGAGGCGGCAATAGCGGCAGGCTGTAGGTGCTTTTTCGGCTACCCGATAACGCCGCAGAACGAAATCCCCGAATATATGTCGCGCAGAATGGGCGAAGTCGGCGGCTCTTTCGTGCAGGCGGAAAGCGAAGTCGCGGCAATCAATATGGTGTACGGCGCAGGCGGCGCGGGCGCAAGGGCAATGACAAGCTCGTCCAGCCCCGGTATCAGCTTAAAACAGGAAGGCATAAGCTACATAGCAGGCGCGCAGGTGCCGTGCGTTATCGTCAATATGATGCGCGCAGGTCCCGGGCTCGGCGGCATACAGCCCAGCCAGTCCGACTATTTTCAGGCGACCAAGGGCGGCGGACACGGCGACTATCATATGCTCGTGTATGCGCCGTCGGGCGTGCAGGAAGCGGCGGATTTGACGTATAAGGCGTTCGATAAAGCCGATAAATACCGCAGTCCCGTTATGATTCTCGGAGACGGTATGCTGGGTCAGATGTGCGAAGCGGCGGAAATACCGCCTGCGCGCCAGCTCAAAGATTTACCAGAAAAACCGTGGGCGGCAAGCGGCAACGGCGGCAAGGCGCAGAGAATAATCAATTCCATCTATATGTCGCCCGACACGCTGGAAGCGCACAATAGGGAGCTGTTCGACATATACGCCGAAATGGAAAAGGAAACGGCGTGGGAAGAATATAAGACGTCGGACGCGGAAATAATCGTCGTCGCATACGGCACCGTGGCGCGCATAGCCAAAGCGGCGGTCAACTCGTCGCGCGAAAACGGCATAAAGGTCGGCTTGATAAGACCGATAACGCTGTATCCGTTCCCGAGCAAGGCGATAGCGGACGCGGCGCAAAAGAGAAGCGTCAAGTGCGTTTTGACGGTGGAGCTTTCTATGGGTCAAATGGTGGAAGACGTCAGACTTGCAGTAAACGGCAGAAAACCGACGCCGTTCTTCGGTAGAACGGGCGGCAACGTGACCACGCCGCAGGAGATTTCGGCGCAGATAAAGGCAAACGGAGAAAAGTACGGCGCGAAAAGTGCGGCGGCAAAGGAGAAATAAAAATGGCAGAATATAAAAAACCCGAAATGCTGACCGACACGCCGTTTCACTACTGCCCGGGCTGTACGCACGGCATAGTGCACAGGCTGATTGCCGAAGCGGCGGAAGAAGTCGGAGCAAGCAAGGATGCGATAGGCATAGCGCCCGTAGGCTGCGCGGTGTTCGCGTATAACTATTTCAAGTGCGATATGCTGCAGGCGGCTCACGGCAGAGCGCCGGCGGTGGCAACGGGCGTAAGGCGCGCCCGACCCGACAACCTGATATTCGTCTATCAGGGCGACGGCGACCTTGCGTCTATAGGTATGGCGGAAACGGTGCACGCCGCAACGCGCGGAGAGAACATAACCGTCATATTCATCAATAACGGCATATACGGAATGACGGGCGGTCAAATGGCGCCCACGACGATGGCAGGGCAAAAGACGACGACGTCGCAGAGCGGCAGAGACGTCAAGACCCACGGCAATCCGATAAAGATATGCGAACTGCTTGCCACGCTGGACGGACCGTGCTACATCGCACGCACGAGTATGCACGACGTCAAACATATAAGAGAAACCAAAGCGGCGATAGTAAAGGCATTCAAAAAACAGCAGGAGAAAAAGGGCTTTTCGCTGATAGAAATACTCTCGACCTGCCCGACCAATTTCCACCTTTCGCCGAAAGCGTCGCTGGACTATATCCGCGATACGGCGGTAAATTTCTATCCGCTCGGCGTCTTTAAGGAGATATAATATGAAAGAGATAATCGTATCGGGCTTCGGCGGACAGGGCGTACTGTCGCTCGGACTGTTCCTGTCGTACAGCGCAATGAATATGGGCTATAACACTTCGTGGCTGCCGTCATACGGACCGGAAATGCGCGGCGGAACGGCAAACGTCGGCGTCGTGTATTCGCGCGGAGAAATAGCCTGTCCGCTCGTGACCAACCCCGATATTCTGGCGGCGTTCAACGAGCCGTCGCTGAATAAGTTCGAAAACGCGGTCAAAGAAAACGGCTTTATTTTCGTCAACTCGTCGATAGTCAAAAGCAAGGTGCAGAGAAAGGACGTCAAAGTCTTTTACGTCCCCGTAGACGAGCTTGCAAGCGGTATAAACAGCCGCGGCGGAAACATAATAATGTTGGGCGCAATGCTGCCCGCTCTCTCGTCGCTGACGGCGTCCGCGGCGGAAGAGGCGGTAAAGCAGGTGTTTAAGTCCAAACCCAATCTCATAGAGCCCAACCTGCGCTGTCTGCAGGCGGGGAGAGAGTACGTCGGCGGAGAAAGCAAAATATGATTTGCGCAACCTTGGGCAAAGAAATAGCCAACCTGTTTTCGGGAATGAGCGCGGTGTCCGCCGTGATGCTTCTGCTCGGGCTTATGCTGATAATCGCCGAATTTTTCCGTCCTATGCGTTCGCTCGGATATGCAAGCGGCGGCATTACCGTCGCGCTCGCTGTCGTCATAAGAATGTTGTCGGGCGCAAACGTAGCCACTCTGTATCTGATGCTGATTTTCGTGGCGTTCATACTGTTTGCGGCGCACCTTCTTATGCTCGCACTGCAAAAGCGCGAGTGGCTGCTGCTCTCGTCGGGAATAGCCGACGAAGAAACGGGCGGCGACGACGCCGAATATTCCTATTTGGTCGGACTGCGCGGCATAACCACAACCGCCGTCGCGCCCAGCGGACACGTCGCCATAAACGACATAAATTTTTACGTGACTTCACAGCAGCCGATAGACGTCGGCGTGGAAGTGGTGGTCAAGCGCGTAAGCGGCGCGCAAATCATAGTCGAACCGATAGACGGGACTGCGGACGGAGAGTGACAACTCATTAAAACATATATGCGCGCATAGACATAAATAACGGAGGTGCGCGCTCGTATGAGTTTTTTCAAGGAAATAGCGGACTCGCTTACGACTGCCGTAGGCGCGGTGTCGGGCGGATATAACTATATAGGTTACGGGGGCAGGGCTATATATATCGAGGGCGTAAAGAGAGTGCTGTCCATAGCTCCCGAAAGTATGACGTTCGACTGCGGCAAAGTTCGCTTGAATGTTTCGGGCGCGGAACTGACCGTTTCGGAGCTGGAAGACGGTTGCGTCACGGTCACGGGAAAGGTGTCGTCCGTTGCGGAGGAGGTTAAATGAAAAAGGACTTTTCTCCGCGCTTTCAAAGCTGTGCCGCGGTAAAAATCGAAGGCTTCAACCAGAACAGACTGCTGGCGAAATTCACCGAAAGCGGCGAAAAAGCGTGGCGGATAAAACGCGAAAGCGCGCGCATAATGCGGCTCAAAGTCCGCCTGTCGTCGCTCAAAACATTGCAGAGCCTTGCCGAAAAATACGGCTTTATCGTGACCGTGGAGAGCAGGTCGGGCGCGCTTTACCGCCTTTTGAGCCTGCTTCCGCGGCTCGGACTCGTGCTCACTCTTGCCGCGCTGACCGCCGTTTACGGCGTGTTGTACGGCTTTGTGTGGCGCGTGGAAATAAGCGGAAACGACAGGGTAGACAAATACGTTATCGCCGAAGCTTTGGCGCTGTCGGGCGGCAAAGCGGGCGCGAGAAAGGACGCCGCCGATTTCAGAGCAATGGAAAGCGCGCTTCGCAAGATAGACGGCATAGCCGAAGCCACGGTGTATTTGAAAGGCACGACGCTGAAAGCCGAAGTCGTGGAAAGTCTGGTTTTCGATAAACCGCCCGAGCCCGTAAGAGAAATAACCTCGAAGTACGACGCCGAAGTCACGCGCATAGTCGTGCGAAGCGGCACGGCGCTCGTAAAGACGGGCGAGCGCGTATTTAAGGGCGAACCGCTCATAAGCGGCGACGTTATCGGAAGCGACGGAAACATAATCTCGTCGGGTGCGGCGGACGGAGAAGTTTACGGAAAAATCGTGCTGAAAGAGAGCGTCGGTATATCGCTGTCGCAGGAGCAGATGTCGCCTACGGGACGAAAGAAAAAGTGCACGACGCTGTCGCTTTTCGGACTGACGATAGGAAAAATCAACCACGGCTTCGAATATGCCGACACGGTGTCAAAGACGTATAAACTTGCGCTCATACCCATAAGGGTGACTTCGGTCACGGCGTCGGAAACGGTAAGACAAGTGCGAGAGCTGACAAAGGAAGAAGCTCAAGCCGAGGGCGAAAGAATAGTCAGAGAGCGTATGAGCCACCGCCTGACGGAAAGCGGCGGAGAGGAAAAACTCGTTACAAGACAAATCGGCTCCGTGCTGTATGTGGAACTGTATAAGACCGTGGAAACGGTGATAGGAGAAATATGATTAGAAAACTCGAATTGAAAAACGACGTATACTCGGGGCTGTTCGGCAGCTTCGACGAAAATGCAAGAGAGATAGAGCGCGCGTTCGGAATAAGAATAATGACCGCCGACGGCGGCTTGCAGCTTATAGGTTCGCAGGTTTCAATAGAGCTTGCACAGACGCTGATAGAAAACGCGATAAAGGTCATAGAGTCGGGCGGCGGTCTGGATAAAGATAAAATACTCCGCTTCATAGAGCTCGTGAAAGACGGCAGAAGCGACGAAATACTTCCGCTGGAAAAGGACGTCAAAGTTGTGACCGCAGGCGGCAGAAAAATCAAATGCCTGACCGCGGGCCAGCGCGACTATGCCGCCGCGATAGAAGACCATACCGTGACGTTTGCGATAGGACCTGCGGGAAGCGGCAAGACCTATCTTGCGGTCGCCGCCGCAGTCACGGCTTTCCGCCGCGGCGAAGTCAAGAGAATAGTGCTTACCCGTCCGGCTATGGAAGCAGGCGAAAGATTGGGCTTTCTCCCCGGCGATTTAAAGGAAAAGGTGGACCCCTATCTTACGCCGCTGTACGACGCTCTGAAAGAAATGTTCGGCACGGAAAACTGCGCCAAACTGACGGAGCGCGGAGCGATAGAAGTGGCGCCGCTTGCCTATATGCGCGGCAGAACGCTGAACGAAGCCTTCATTATTTTGGACGAAGCGCAGAACACGACGAAAGAACAGATGCGTATGTTTCTCACCCGTATGGGCAACGGAAGCAAGTGCGTGGTTACGGGCGACGTAACTCAAATCGATTTGCCGGACAAGCAGTCGAGCGGTCTTACCGAAGCCGTGAGAGTGCTCTGCGACGTGGACGACATAGCCGTTTGCAGACTCAAAGGCTCCGACGTCGTGCGCTCCCCGATAGTGCGCAAAATACTGAAAGCCTACGAAACGGCAGGCAAAATGCCGCCGTCGGACGGGGAAAATAACCAAGCATAAATTGCTTTACTTTAAAGCCGTTTTGGGATATAATATAAAGTAATGGAAATAAATACCGAAAACAAAAAAACGCCGTCCCGCACGAAAAAAAGAGTGCTTACCGCACTCGTGTTTGCGTGCGCGCTCGTATACGTGCTGGCAATCGGCATAATAGTTCTGCGCTTCGGCTATAATCCGCAAGGTCTGTCCGGACTGTCCTATGCGATAATCGCAATCGGCGCGGCGGCGATACTCGTGTCGCTGCTCGTGTATTTCATATATTCGCGCCGCGGTCTTGTGTTCAATCTCAAAGAGTTCAGCGCGGTGTTCGTGTGTATGTCCATAGGCTTCACGCTGTCGCTCGGTCTGTCGCTCGTGTCGCTCTATTTGATGCCGATAGCCGTAACTGCGTTTTTGATTGCGCCGATAGCGCGCCGCAGAGACGCGTTCGTCTGTTCGCTTACCTGCGTCATACTCGTGACGACGGTACTGCTCGTCGGCGTGCACGGCGGCGCACAGAAGATACAGCTTGCGGACGTACTGCCTATGTTCCTTATGGGAATATTGACGGGCTCTCTTGCGGCATACAGCGTCTCCAACGACACCAAGCGTTTGAGCTTCGTGCTCAAAGGCATAGCCATAGGCATAGCAGGCGCGGCTTCGCTGTTCGTGTGCTTTGCCATAAGGGGCGCGTTTAAAGAGTTTTTAAAGGCATTGCCGTTTATGGGTATCGCCATAGTCGCGCAGGTGCTGGCAGGACTGCTTTTGCAGCCGATAATAGAAAAGACGTTCAATCTCGTCACCAACTCCCGTCTTGTGGAATTGACGGACAGAAACTCTCCGCTCATCAAAAGACTTACCAACGAAGCGCTCGGCACTTTCTCTCACTGTATGTCGGTGGCGAACTTCGCCGAGATGTGCGCCGTTGCGATAGGGGAAAATCCCTATCTTGCAAGAGCCTGCGCCTACTATCACGACGTCGGCAAACTTGCCAATCCGCTGTATTACAAGGAAAATCAGGCAGGGCATACCAATCCGCACGACGACCTTTTGCCCGAAGTCTCCGCGGAGATAATAAGGGGTCACACGGTGGAAGGTCTCAAACTCTGCCGTAAATACCGCATACCCGAAGAAATCAGCCACGTCACCGTTCAGCACCACGGCACGCTGTTGATACCCGTATTTTACGAAAAGGCAAAGAAACTGACGGACGGGGAAGTGGACCCGTACGAATACAGCTATCACGGAGTTACGCCCGTAACAAAGATAGCGGCTATAATTATGATTTGCGACAGCGGCGAAGCGGCTATAAGAGCAATGGACAAGCCCGACGGCGAAAAGGTGGACAAACTCATAAAATCGCTCATAGATTCGCGCATAGCCGCAGGACAGTTCGACAACTGCGATATATCCCTGCGCGACTTGAACACCGTTCGCCGCACGATAGTCGATTCGTTCGGCGGAATATATCACGAGCGTCTGAAATATCCGGACGGCAAATAACGGGGGCGGCAGATGATACGCATAATCGACTGTTCGGACAAACTGATAATTGCGACGGCTTCGGCGGCGTTCGAAGAACTCGGACTTACGGGCAACGCGGCGGCGGAGCTTGTGGAAACCGACGAAGAAGAAATCCGCGCGATAAACAAAGCCAACCGCGGCATAGATAAATCCACGGACGTGTTGAGCTTTCCGCTTTTGGATAAAATTCTGCCGTTCACGAAAGAGAACTACCCCTTCGATTTCGACGAAGAAACGCAGGACGTACTGCTTGGAAGCATAGTCGTTTGCAGACAGGCGGTCTTGCGGCAGGCAGAAGAATACGGACATTCGGCGGACAGGGAATATGCCTATCTGTTTCTGCACGGACTGCTGCACCTGCTCGGATGCGACCACATAAAAGACGAAGACAGAGCGCTGATGCGCGAGAAAGAAGAGAAAATTCTGCAAAGAATCGGCTTGACGAGATAAAGCAAAGGAGTGGGATTTGAAATCTGGTTTTATCGGAATTTTAGGTCGCCCCAACGTGGGTAAGTCGTCGCTCACCAATGCTCTGGTGGGAGAAAAAGTTTCCATAGTGTCTCCGAAAGCGCAGACCACTCGGGACAGTATTCTCGGCATAGTCACAACCGACGAGTATCAGATGATATTCGTCGACACCCCCGGCGTGCATAAACCCAAGAGCCGCCTCGGCGAGTATATGGAGCAGTGCATAGAGGGCACACAGCGCGACGTGGACGTCATTGTCGTTGTGCTGGACGCCACGCAGAAAATCCGCGATACGGAGCTGGAATTCATAGAGAAACATCTGAAAAAGAAAGTCCCCGTGTATGTGGTGATAAACAAGACCGATTTGGTAAGCTACGACACCGTATACCCGATGTTGAGCAAGCTTGCCTATCTCACGAACGAAACCAAGGACAGGCACGCGATAAAGGAAATCGTGCCGACAAGCGCGCGCACGGGCGAAAACGTGGAACTGCTGAAAAAATGCCTTGCCGCCGAACTCCCCGACGGACCGAAGTATTATCCCGAAGACGAGTATACCGACAAATCGGAAAGGTATATGATTTGCGAGATAATCCGCGAAAAGGCGCTGTTGTTCTTGCAGGACGAAGTGCCGCACGGCATAGGCGTAATCGTGCAGAGCGTAAAAGAAGAAAACAAACTGACGAATATCGAAGCGGATATCGTCTGCGAAAAGAAATCGCATAAATCAATCGTAATCGGCGAAGGCGGCGGAAAGCTCAAACGCATAGGGGAAAGCGCACGGACGGACATAGAAAAACTGCTCGGCAGAAAAGTATATCTGAAACTTTTCGTAAAGGTGCGCGACGATTGGAGAAACCGCAAAACTTTTTTGAGCGACATCGGATATAAACTGAAAAAGTGAATATAACCGCGCCCGACTGCGCTATACTATGCTGCGGGAGGGTAATCGGATATGAACGAAAGCTATTTCGACGGTGACGGAGAATTGAGTTCGGGACTGGCTTGGACGCTGTTTACGCTGTCGGGCGAACCCGGATACTATATGCTGTACAGCGACCTTACGGGCGCGGACGACGAAGACGAAAATCGCAGATAGCGAAAAGACATTTACTTACAGGGAAGAAGAAGCGGAAGTGGCAGAGATTCAAAGCGTAACGGCAATATTGACAAAGGCGGAAGACAGCGGCGAAAACGACCGGCTGGTTCGCCTTTTCACTATGGAAGGCGGAATGATTCGCGCCAAAATAAGGGGCGTGAAAAAGCCGAAAGCCAAACTCAAATTCGCCGCCCAGCCGTTTGCGTTTTGCAGATACGATTTGGCAAAACGCGGCGCGTATTACACGGTCGCAAGCGCCACGCAGATAGAGAGCCTGTTTGCCGTGACGTACGACGAAAAGAAATATCTCGCAGGCTGCACAATGCTGGAAATATCCGACGCCGCCGTGGACGAAACAAATTGCCCCGAACTGTTCGTCAAACTGCTGAAAGCGCTCAAAACGCTGATATACGACGACGCGGCAAAGCCCTATCTCGTCGCGGCAAAATACGCGATAGCCGCTCTTGCCGAACAGGGTTACGGCGGCGCGTATACGGGAAAGTCGGCGGCGGAAAAACTGCTCGAAACGTTGCGCCGAACCGCGCTCGTCGGACTGAAAGATATCGACTGCGACGATACGGCGGCTCTGCACGCGCTGAAACGTGCGGCAAACGACTGCGAGTATTATTTCGACAAACGCATAATATCGGCGGAAAAACTGCTCGATTGAAAACCACGGGAGAACGGAATTATGGATTATATAAAAGAATTCGAAGCGGCAGGACTTATCGGAGAGAATAAGCAAATGACGGAGCAGGGAAGACTGCTTGCGGCAAAGAGCTTGGGCATATTGCTTGCCGAGATAACCGAGCTTACCGACAGACGCGTCGGCGCGATAATAGACGGCACGCCGCTCGACGGGCGCGAAACGGAGCTGTTTCAAAAACTGAAAACGGCTTTCGACGGCGAAGAAGAAGTGCCGCCCGAAACGCTGTGCGAGCTTTTGGCGTGCCGCGACGCTCTGCGCGAAACTCTGCCCGAGAGCGGCGCGGTGAAAAACGCACTGCGCGTGCTGGGCACTCGCGGCGACGGCGTGGAAGACGACGGACTGTGGCGCGGTATGGCGGCGTATTTCGCATACAGAATGTATCCGTATGCCTATGCGGCTCTGCGTTGCAGAATGAGAGTGGTCGCAAAGTTCGATAAGAGCAAGTGGACGGCAAAGATAAAACACAAGCTCGGACCGCTTTTCGAAGAAGCGGAAAAACTCCAAAAAGAAACTGGGCATAACGACGCGGAGCATACGCAGAAAAGAATAGACGCGGCTTTCGAAAACGCCGTACTGCTCATAGATACCCTGCACGAAGTCCCCGACCTTATTCCGCACTTTAAGCGCTTCGGCGACTATTGCGAAAGCGGCAGCTTCACTCGCTTCGAAAATTTCGGCGTCGTTCGCAAGGATATGAAAGACGCCCTGCGCTACGGCAGAGAGCTTTCCGCCGCGACCGACGTCCCCACTCTGTTGAGAGATATGGGGAGAATAAAGGAAGCTGCTGTCGACGCAACAACCCCCTGACGGCATATAAACTTCGCATTTCTATGTCAAACGTCGTTTCCGCTCGGGTCATTTACGGGAAGTAAACTCCCCGTCGAAAAACCTTGTTTTCCTTGTCTTTCTTGCGTCTATGCCGTCAGGACACTCCGTACTTTTCACGCGCTAATCTCTTTTCGTTCAACCAACTTTCTCCATTGTCATTCGACCTTTCTTTTTTCCAATGTCATTTCGACCGAAGCACGCTTTTCTCCTTTTTTCCCTGTCATTTCGACCGAAGCGTGCTTTTAAGCACGCGAAGCGGAGAAATCCCCTGCATCAAAGCGCTTACACGCTCTTTCGAAAACCCTTGCTTTCTTATCCTTTCAACCCACTTAAAAATGCACCCGCAACTTTCCTTTAAGCAATCGAAAATTGCGGGATTTATATTTTTTGTTAAAACGGCGGTCAAACTCTTGCGCAAACGGCGTTTGTGTGATATAATTACGTTTGCGGGAAGTTGCGTCTTTAAAGGCGGCGCAAACGGAACGCGCAAATTAAATAATCAAAAAGAAGGAGAGTAAGAAAACAGTATGGCGAATAAGAAGTACGTCTATATGTTCAAGGAAGGCGACGCCAAAATGCGCGAGCTTCTCGGCGGTAAGGGGGCAAACCTTGCGGAGATGACGAAAATCGGGCTTCCCGTGCCGCAGGGCTTCACGATAAGCACGGAGGCTTGCACGCAGTATTACGAAGACGGCAAGAAGATAAACGATGCAATCCAGAAAGAGATAATGGAAAACATCGTGAAGATGGAAAAGGAAACGGGAAAGAAGTTCGGCGACAAGAAAAACCCGTTGCTGGTTTCCGTCCGCAGCGGCGCAAGAGCGTCTATGCCGGGTATGATGGACACGATTTTGAATCTCGGCTTGAACGACGAAGTTGTCGAAGTGCTGGCTGAACAGTCCAAGAATCCCCGCTGGGCTTGGGACTGCTACAGAAGATTTATTCAGATGTTCTCCGACGTCGTAATGGAAGTCGGCAAGAAATACTTCGAAAAACTCATCGACGAGATGAAGGAGAAAAAGGGCGTAACGCAGGACGTAGAGCTTTCCGCGGACGACTTGAAACAGCTCGCCACACAGTTCAAATCCGAATATAAAAAACAGCTCGGCAAGGACTTCCCGTCCGAGCCGAAAGAACAGCTTTTCGAAGCAATCAAGGCGGTGTTCCGTTCGTGGGACAACCCCCGCGCGAACATCTACCGTATGGACCACGACATACCGTATTCGTGGGGTACGGCTGTCAACGTGCAGATGATGGCGTTCGGCAACCTCGGCGACACTTCCGGCACGGGCGTCGCGTTCACGCGCAACCCCGCAACGGGCGAAAAAGGTCTTATGGGCGAATTCTTGGTGAACGCACAGGGCGAAGACGTCGTGGCAGGCGTCCGCACTCCTATGCCGATAGAGCAGATGAAAGAAGTGTTCCCCGAAGCGTACGCGCAGTTCCAGGACGTTTGCAAAAAGCTGGAAAACCATTACCGCGATATGCAGGATATGGAGTTCACAATCGAGAACAAGAAACTCTATATGCTCCAGACCCGTAACGGTAAGCGCACCGCGGCGGCGGCGATAAAGATTGCCTGCGACTTGATAGACGAAGGAATGATAAACGAAAAAGAAGCGCTTATGCAGATAGACGCCAAGTCTCTCGATATGCTGCTTCACCCGACTTTCGACCCGAAAGCGCTGAAAGAAGCGGACAAGAAAAACGTGATAGGCAAGGGCATAGCGGCGTCTCCGGGCGCGGCGGCAGGCGCCATTGTGTTCACGGCGGAAGACGCGGTGGAACAGGGCAAGAAGGGCAAGAAAGTCGTGCTTGTCAGGTTGGAAACCTCGCCCGAAGATATCGAGGGTATGAAGTATGCGCAGGGCATCTTGACGGTGCGCGGCGGTCAGACTTCGCACGCGGCTGTCGTTGCGCGCGGTATGGGCACCTGCTGCGTGTCCGGTTGCGGCGACATAAAGATGGACGAGGAGAACAAGTGCTTCACGCTCAAAGGCAAGACCTATAAGGAAGGCGACTCCATTTCGCTCGACGGCTCCACGGGTAACATTTACGAGGGAATAATCCCCACCGTACCTGCAGACCCCAACAGCGGCTACTTCGGAAGAATAATGCAGCTTGCCGATAAGTATAAGGCGCTCGGCGTAAGAACCAACGCCGACACCCCGGGCGACGCAAAACAGGCGGCGGCTTTCGGCGCGCAGGGTATCGGTCTTTGCCGTACCGAACATATGTTCTTCGGCGAGGGCAGAATAGATAAGTTCCGCGAAATGATTTGCTCGGAAACGCTGGAAGAGAGAGAAGCGGCGCTCGACAAGATAGAGCCTATGCAGCAGAAAGACTTCGAAGGACTGTTCGAAGCGCTCGGCGGCTACCCCGTAACGATAAGATTCCTCGACCCGCCTTTGCACGAGTTCGTTCCGCAGGAAGAAAACGACATAAAGGCGCTTGCGGCGGCACAGGGCAAACCTGTTGCGAAGATAAAGCAGTTCATAAACGACTTGCACGAATTCAACCCGATGATGGGTCACCGCGGATGCCGCTTGACGGTAACGTATCCCGAAATCGCGGTTATGCAGACGAAAGCCATAATCAAGGCGGCTATAAACGTCAAGAAGAAGCATAAAGACTGGAACATCGTTCCCGAAATTATGATACCGCTGACGGGCGGCGTCAAAGAAATGAAGTTCGTCAAGGACGTCGTTGTAAAAACGGCTGACGAAGTTATCGCAAAGGCGAAGTCCGATTTGAAGTACGAAGTCGGAACTATGATAGAGATACCGAGAGCGGCATTGACTGCGGACGAGATTGCCAAGGAAGCGGAATTCTTCTGCTTCGGAACCAACGACCTGACGCAGATGACGTTCGGCTTCTCGCGCGACGACGCAGGCAAATTCCTGCCCTCGTACTATATGAATAAGATATACGAGTCCGACCCGTTTGCTCGTTTGGATACGGTCGGCGTCGGCAAACTTATGGAAATGGCTGTGGAACTTGGCAGAAAGACGCGCAAGGGAATGCATTGCGGAATCTGCGGCGAACACGGCGGCGACCCTTCGAGCATCGAGTTCTGCCATAACATCGGCTTGAACTACGTTTCCTGCTCGCCTTACCGCGTGCCCATCGCCCGCCTCGCCGCCGCCCAGGCAAACATCAAAAACCCGAGAAAATAAAATAACTTAACCCAATACAAAACTCCCGACTCGATACGTCTCGGGAGTTTTTTTATGGGACTGCACTCGATAACCGCCTGCGATACGATACTTGCTTTTCCATCGGAAAGGTGCTATAATAATCATATGGTTTCACTGTCCGACGTTAAAAATATGCTGATAGGCAATTATAATGGCCGTATCCCGAATGAACTGTCCGAAAGCGAATTGGAAAAATATGCCGCGCAGGTCTATAAGTGCCTGACCGATTTCGAAAAAACGCCGAAAGACCTGTGGCAAATAATTTTCGAGAACGACCCCGATAAAAGATACGCAGACTCCGAAACAGCACAGATATATGTTTTTAAAGACGCGCTCAAACTTTTGAAGCCGTCGAAACAAAAGGCGGACCGAATTTTCGATTATTTCGAAAAGAGCAAAGATTATTGCGTGCTTGACAACCTGACCGAGCTTTTTGCCTTTTTAAGCGGCAGTCAGCGCCTTTGCGTATCGGATATAGTCAAGGAGCGGTTCGCGGATTTACCCGACCCGAGCGCGAAATTTTGGTTGAATTATAAGGAGCAACTATGATAGATTTGGAGCAATATAGAGATAAATGGCTTTCTGTCGGCGTCGACGATTATATCGGGTTTTATAACCGCGAGTTTTTCTGTCTGGACAACTTCTCGTCATTCAAAGTGCTTGTAGACGGCGTTTTGTACGGCACGATAGAGCACGCCTATCAAGCGAGTAAGTTTCTGCAATCTGCGCCAGACGTCGCCGAGACGATAACGAATTCCTATTCGGCATATGACGCACAGAGAATTGCCCACGAGCATATCGATAGACAGCGCGCCGATTGGGACGACGTCAAAGTTGCAGTAATGGAACGCCTTGTGCAATTGAAAACGGAGCAGAACCCGTATGTCAAGCGAAAGCTTATGGAAACGGGCGATTATATGATATGCGAAGACTCGCCCAAGGACGCGTTTTGGGGTATCGGACCGAATAGAGACGGGCGCAACGAACTCGGCAAAATCTGGATGAAACTCCGCGCCGAACTCCGCGCAAAAAAGTAGGATATAATTATGACGCACAAATTACATATAGAAAAAAAGTATTTGGCTAAAATCGAGAACTGGCAGAAAACTATAGAATTGAGACTTTGTGACGAAAAGCGTCGGAATATTTGCCAAGGTGATTTTATAGATTTGTATGAAAGAGAAAGCGGTGCTTTTTTTTGGACCGTATTTGTGACAACTCTGCATAAATACCGCTCTTTTAAAGAATTGTTATCTTCCGATTTGTTCGCAAAGTGCGGATTTGACGGTATGACTGTCGACGAAGCAGTGCAGGAAATGTACAGGTTTTACACAAAAGAGAGTGAACAGAAATACGGCGTCGTTGGTATAGAATTTGAAGTGCTGATGTTGGTCGGTTGCGGAGGAAGATGATTATGCAAGACAGGGTCACGATATTAAACGGCATTTTGCGGCGCCTTATCGAACTTTACGGCGATAGGGCAGGTCCGACTGTGCTGTCAAACGCCGCTCTTGCGCTTTACAAAGACGCCATAGAGAGCAAACATATCGAATACGTTCCGATGTATGTCTGTATGGAGTTCGAGCATATTCTGGGGATTCAATGCGCCGATTCGAAGATAAACGAGATATGGGAATGTCTTGTCGGGTATATGGAAGGCGCGGAATATGCGAAACTGCTTGCCGATTATTACCTTGCCGAGAGCGATAAAACCGTACCTGCAAACACCGCACTGCCCAAAGCGCTATTGACGAAGTTTTCCGTCTATCTTTTCGACGGCGAAAAGAAGTCGATATCCGATAAAGCAAGAGCCGTTTTGGGCGATTAAAAGCCAAACAGTCGGAATTACAAATAATATTCTTAATATCGGTTTAAATAAGTTTCGGCGTTAAACGCCCAAACCAAGAAAAAATCATTCAAAAATACTTGCATTATCGACTTTAATGTAGTATAATTTTTTTCACGCTCAAATACATTTTTCGGAGGTGCAATCAAACTCGGGTATCAATAAATTCGGTAAAAAATCCATATTACAGGAGGTAGAGAAATGAAAGAATATAAAATCGAGAAAAGTGTTTTCAATGTGGGTGAAGTAGAATTTATCCGAGTGTTTTTTGACAACGGAGAATACATTCCTTTCGGACGAAATGAAATCGCAGGCATTGCGGTCAATTTGTACGACAGGCTTAAAATTTACAACGACGACATATGTTCGGTAGGAGAGAGCGGAGCTATCGAATTGAATGTCGGCGAAGAGCCGTCTTGTATATTTGACGATGCTTTTGTGTGCGATAAAAAAGCCTATGAAACCGATAGGGCAAAGTATTGTATCGATAGATGTTTAAAGGGCGGCATCGACTTTATTGTGCTCTTTAACAACCGCAATTGGCATAAATCGTTGCACGGAAACATAATCGCAGAAAAAGAGAACGGCAAATTATTGCTGAAATTTCTGCCCCGGCAGAACTTCGGTCCGTCCAAGTCGAAATTCCAAACTATCTGTTTGAACGACGTGACCGCAGACGTTATAGACCGTATTTCGGTCGATTTCGAAAATTGCGACGAATGTAAGGTTTACGACAAAGAAATCAAAGAGATAAATCTGGAGTTGGACGATAAACTCAAATGGTGTACAAACGATTACGGCAGAGAAATAAAAAGCGGCTATTTGCGGATAAAGTTCCGTAAAGAATACGGCAGTCACGACAGTAATATTTGGTGGCGCTATCCGAAAAAATCGGACGAGATAAAACATATCAAAAGGCGCTTTTGCAAAAAAGGTCTAATCGAAGCGCACGACATCTGTCGCTTGTATATCGACTATAATTATGCAGGGTTCGGATATAACCGCAGAGAAGCCTTGGAAGTCACCCAAATACACGACGAGAGCGAACTTCGAAGACAGTGGGGCTTGAAAGACAGCGAAAGCACGGACGACGCCGATTGTTATTTCGGCGGCTATGCGAGAAGACTGAAAGACAAAAGCATATTGATAACGTTCGGTAAGAACGCAAAAGAACTGATGTACGAGCAGCTCAACCGCATAGAAAACAAGTAAGAGCACGCACCGATGAAAGTCTCATTTAGACATTCGTCGGTGTTTTTTTATTCCGTAACACCCGAAAAAAACCGCAAAAATTTCCGTGAAAAACTTGACAGAGCGACAAATATAGTGCTATACTTTTCTTGCAATTTAGGGGCGGAGTGCAATTCTCCAATCGGCGGTAAAGTCCGCGAACGGTTCGTATTTCGAACCGCCGACAAGGTGCGATTCCTTGACCGACCGTATAGTCGGGATGATATAAATTGCTTTAAAATCGAAGTGTTTCGACTTTTTGCGCGCCCCTTTTTGCATTAGAAAAAAAGGAGCGTTTTTATTTATGAGCAGAGACAATCGGTTTTTCACGACGCGCACAATCGCCACGCTGGCAATGCTGACCGCACTCGGTTACGGATTGAGCTGGCTGGAATTTCCGCTGTTTCCGGCGGCGCCGTTTTTGAAACTCGACTTTTCCACGTTCGTCACACTGTTCGGCGGCTATATGTTCGGACCGCTCGGCGCGATAGTGATAGAAGGCATAAAACAACTGCTCATTTGGGGGACGAAATCGACGACGGGCGGCGTCGGCGAAGTGGCAAACTTCATAATGGCAACGTCGTTCGTCATAGTGCCTACCGTCCTGTATCGGTTCAAAAAGGGCAGGGGCTGGGTGGCTCTCGGGCTTGTTTGCGGCTGTGTCTGCCAGATAGCAGGCTCGCTTCTTTGCAACCGCTACATAAATTTTCCGCTGTTCGTCGGCGATAAAGCGGCAGGTATGTTTGCCTCCCTTTGGGGCTATGTGCTCGCGTTCAATGCGATAAAATCTGTAGCGGTGTCCGCGCTCGTATTCTTGCTCTATAAAAAACTGTCCTTTCTTTTGAAACGCTATGTGCTGAATAAACCTGCCAAAAAGCCGTCGAAAACACAGGAGCCGTTGCCGCAGAGCGAACAAGACACCGTTTCAAACAACCAAACCGAACCGATTAAAACCGATTCTCCGCCGCTCGAATAGCATAGCCGCAGGCAAAATAAACGCCGCCGATATGACGAAAAAAGCGGACGACAGACGAAAACTTGTTTGCATAAAATATTTTAACAAATAAAAAAGTCTTTGACTTTTTGCGTTTTAATGTTATAATATAAGCAAATTTGTTTGCTTGCAAGAACAAATTTGCGATTTGCGCGAACGGAAACGCGCTTTTTCAAAGAAAAAGCAAAGGAGCGTCAGCGACATAAAAAAGTCTTTGACTTTTTGCGTTTTAATGTTATAATATATCTATGATATTCGTATCGAAAAACGAGCAGGAAACTTTCGACTTTGCAGGTCGCTTCGCAAAGAGCCTGAAAGGCGGAGAGATAATCGCTCTAAACGGACAGCTCGGAGCAGGCAAAACCGTGTTCGTCAAAGGTCTTTGCAGAGCGCTCGGAGTAAAAGACGAAGTATTAAGCCCGACCTTCACGCTTATGCAGGAACACGTCGGCGAAAAACTCGTCGTCTGGCACTACGACGCATACCGTTTGAGCGGCGGCGAAGAAGCCTATATGAGCGGACTCACCGACTATTTCGGCGATAAGAGCGGCGTGTGCGTCATAGAATGGGCAAGCAACATAGAAGACGCCTTTTCGGGGCTGGATGCGATACAAATATCGATACGCCGCATAGACGAAAACGATAGGGAGATAGAAGTCAGTGACGGGAAAAACAAGAGCTAAATTGCGCTCGCTGGCAATGCCTCAGCCGAGCCTGTTCCAGATAGGCAAGGGCGGTATAACCGACGAGCTTTTGAAAGGCATATCGCAGTCGCTCGACAAGCGCGAACTTGTCAAGATAACGGTACTCAAAAACTGTCCGAGCGAAAAAGCCGACGTAATGCGCGAGCTGTGCGAATCGCTTAAAACCGAGCCGATTGCATTGATAGGCAATAAAATCGTGATTTACAGGCGAAGCGAAGTCGAAGGAGCAAACCATATCGAGCTATGAAATTTCTTTGTATCGACACGTCGGGCAGTAAGACTTCGGTCGGCGTCGTAAACGGAAATAAGCGCGTGTTTACAAGCGACGACGGTTTCGTAAGGGCAAGCCGCGCACTTATGCCGATGATAGACTCCGCGCTTAAAGAAGCGGAAACGTCGGTGAAAGACGTCGATTTCATTTCCGTCGTAATCGGTCCCGGCTCGTTCACGGGTATTCGCATAGGCGTAACCACGGCGCGCGCACTGGCGTATGCGCTGAATAAACCGATTGTTTCGGTCAACTCGTGCGAACTTGCCGCATATAATAGTAGGAAAGCGAACGGAGCAAAAAAAATACTCACCGCTCTGGACGCAGGCAACGGCTTCGTCTTTGCGGCTCTGTATGACGGCGAAACCGAACTTGCCGCACCCAAGTGCCTGACCCTTGACGAGTTCCAAGCTCTGCACGGCGAAATCGGCGACTGTATAGTCGCGGCAGATAAAAAGACGGCGCAGACTTTAAACGTAACGCCGACGGACGGCGACGGCATAATCGACTTGTCGGAAAAGAAGTTCGAGCGCGGCGAAACAATGCCTTATAACGAAGCGGACGCCCTGTACGTCAGACTTTCGCAGGCGGAAAGGACGGCGACGTGAAAATCATAAGGTGCGAAGAAAGCGATTACGCCGATATCGAAAGGCTCGAGAAAAAGTACATAAGTACGCCCTGGAGCGAGCAGGACTTGAAAGACGCCCTGCGCGGCGGAAACGGATACGCACTGTTTAAAGCGGTAAAAGACGGCATAACGGTCGGTTACGGCGGCGTGCAGGTGATTGCGGACGAGGGCAATATAACAAATGTGGCGGTTGACGAAAGCGTGAGAAGACAGGGTGTCGGCTCGGCAATCGTGGAAGCGATAACGTCCCATTGCAGGGACAACGGCGCACGAAAAATATATCTCGAAGTGTGCGTGACAAACAACTCGGCAATAAAGCTGTACGAAAAACACGGCTTTGAAACGGTATACGCAAGAAAGAATTACTATAAGGAAGGCGACGCTGCGGTAATGTCTTGCGAGGTGCTATGTTCAAAGTCTGTAAAGGCGTAAAAGTTTATTACGAGTACAGCGGCTTCGGCGGCGAAACGGTACTGCTGCTGCACGGTTGGGGAACCGACCATACGGCGTTCGCAGGCACACAGCGCTGTCTGCAGAGAGAGGGCAAAAGCGTGCTGTCGCTCGACTTTCCGTGCTTCGGACAGTCGGCAAAAGCCCCCTGCGATTGGGGCGTGTACGACTTCGCTCTGTGCGTGGACGAACTGATAACGTCGCTCGGACTGAAAAAAGTGGCCATAGTGGCGCACAGCTTCGGCGGCAGAGTGGCACTCATACTCTCGTCGAGAGCGTATGTGACAAAGCTCGTACTGACCGGTTGCGCGGGTATGAAACCGCGTTTCAGCTTGATAAAGTGGCTGAAAATACGGTGGTACAAATTCAAGAAAAGCATCGGCATATCCAACCCGAAAGGCGGCTCGGCGGACTTCAAAGCGCTCGACGCCTCGACGCGCAAGATATTCGTCAGAGTGGTCAATACACATCTCGACTCGGTGCTCAAAGACGTCCGACAGCCTACACTGCTCGTTTGGGGCAAGTCGGATAAACAGACGCCTATGTATATGGCAAAGCGCCTGAACCGCGGAATAAAGGACAGCGCGCTGATAACGTTCAACGGCGGACATTTCGCCTATGCGTATCAAAACGAGCGCTTCAACGCCGTACTTCGCGCATTTTTAAAAGGCTGAAACTTAAACGGTTTAAATGGGAGGCATAGCCTTAAAGTGGAAAAAATAGTAGGAATAGTCATAATAGCGATAACCGCACTGCTGCTCACGCTCGTAAGCCGCAGAATGTTTTTGATATATCAGCTGTCGTCCTACCGCGCGCGCGGAGTAATGAATTGGTTTAAAATAACCAAGTTCGACTATGCGGTCAGATATTTCGCATTGGCGTTTTTGGGCTTCATTTCCACGTTCGTGTATGTCGCTTGCTTCTATAAATATCTCTATGTGCGATATCTGGGCTATCTCGTGTTCGTCGGGCTTTGCGTACTGTTTTTGGTGCTGACGGGCAGGGAAAAGAATAAAGTGCCGCTCAAATTCACGGCGCGAATGGTCCGCTTTCATATAGTTGCGTTTCTGATTTATCTCTTGCTTGCCGCAGGACTGTATTGGCTGGTATCGCTGTTTTCGTTCAAGCTCTCTTACAGCGCATTGACCCTGCTTGCGCTCATAGTGCCGCTCGTGATAACGCTCACGCACTTCATAGTTCTGCCCTTCGAAACGCTGAACAATTACAGCTATAAGGTAAGGGCAAAGGCGAAGTTGGATACTATGCAGGAAATGATTCGCATAGGCATAACGGGCAGTTACGGCAAGACGACGGCAAAAGTAATGCTGTCTAAAATGCTGGAAAAGAAATACCGCGTCTGCTATTCGCAGAAAAGCTATAACACCCCTATGGGAATATGTAAGGTAGTGAACAACGATTTACCCGACGACGCGCAGGTGTTCGTCGCGGAAATGGGCGCACGCTTTAAGGGCGATATAGAAGAACTGACGAAGATTGTAAAGCCCAATTACGGCATAATAACCGCAATCGGCAAACAGCACCTCGAAACGTTCGGCTCGGTAGAGAACATTATGGATACGAAGTTCGAGCTCGTGGAAAATCTCTGCACGGGCGGAATGTCGTTTTTCAACGGCGACAGCAAACCCAATATAGACCTCTATAACCGCGCAAAGGACAGCAAACTCATAACGGGCGGCGAAGACGTCCAAAACGCCGCCGTCACCTATAAGGACGTGGAACAGACCGTAGAAGGCGTGCGCTTTACGCTCGTGTTCAAGGGCGGAGAATACGCCGTGCAAACCAAACTGCTCGGCAGACATATCCCGTCTCTGATTGCCGTCTGCGCCGCAGTCGCGTTCGAACTCGGCGTTACGCCGCAGGAAATAGTGGAAACCTGCGAAGCGCTCGAACCCGTTCCGCATAGACTGGAACTTATGAAAAGCGGCGAAATGGTAATAATCGACGACGCGTATAATGCCAACGTCGAAGGCGCGGAAAACGCTTTAATCGCGCTGTCGGGCTTTAAGGACAGAACGCGCGTGATTATCACCCCGGGACTTGTCGAGCTCGGAAAGGAAGAAAAACAGGCGAATATCGACCTCGGCGAAAAGATAGGCAAATATTGCGATAAAGCGTTTTTGATAGGCGCCCGTGCGCCGCAACTCAAAGAAGGCGCGCTCGGCGGCGGTATGCAAGAAGAAGATATAATGATTGTGCAGACGGTTGCGGAAGCCGTCGAGCAGTTGAGAAAGGTGGAGGGAAAGACGGCGGTGCTGTTTGAAAACGACTTGCCGGATAACTATTGATGCGGTGCGCACTGATAACGGGCGCAAGCGGCGGTATAGGGGCGGCGGTCTGCGATATGCTTGCGGACTGCGGCTTTTCGCTTGCTATGGCGTATAATAAGAATAAAAAAGCGGCGCAGAGTATGCTGGACAAGTACCAGAAAAACGGCACGAACTGCATAGCCGTTGCCGCCGATTTGAGCGCGGACGACGGGGCGGACAGGCTGATAGACGGCTTGAAAGGCTTTCCGCGCGTCGATACGCTGATAAACTGCGCAGGCACGGCGTACTTTTCTATGCTGTGCGACACGGACGAAAAGGAAATAAAGCGCGTAATGAACATAAACTTTTATTCTCCGTTGCGGCTGATAAAACACCTGTCGAAAGGTATGACGGAACGCGGCTTCGGCAGAATAGTGAATATAACGAGTATGTGGGCGCTGGTCGGCGCGTCCTGCGAAAGCGTCTATTCCGCGTCCAAAGCGGCGCTGGAAGGTTTAAGCAAGTCGCTTGCAAAGGAATTGGGCGCAAGCGGCATAACCGTCAATTGCGTCGCCCCCGGGCTTATAGATACCGAAATGAATAGGGGACTGACTGTAAGAGCGATAGCAGACATAGTGGAGCAAACTCCGCTCGGCAGAATAGGCACGCCGCAGGACGTAGCCAAGGCAGTCAGACTGCTCACCGAAGAAGAATGTTTTATAACGGGGGAGACTATTAACGTCAGCGGCGGACTTGTAATCTGACGGCATATCCGCGTCGAAATACGGTGTCAAACTGCGGTTTTTCTCGGGTCATTTACGGGAAGTAAACTCCCCGTCGAAAAACCTTGTTT
>CAOJOK010000015.1 GCA_948440265.1 uncultured Clostridia bacterium | reverse complement strand
AAGCACTCAATTTGTTCCGCTTGGGTTCAAATTGGGTGCTTATGGCGGAGAGAGCGGGATTCGAACCCGCGGTACGTTTTAGCGTACGCACGCTTTCCAAGCGTGTGCCTTCGACCACTCAACCATCTCTCCACGGCGGGTCGCTTTATTATGCTTTACGGTCAAAAACCGACCGCTCATTATTCTACCATAATACGGGTAAAAACGCAACTGTTTTCGGGGCGGTTGAAACAATTATTTTCACTGCGGCTCAATCGTGACTTCTTTTCTCCCAAACAAAGCAGCTGTCGACAAAAATATCGACAATTAAAATCAATGCCTTAAATACAGAAAAAATACGTTCGCAAAAACCGCACGTTTTACTGCCGACAAGCAAAACGCACCAAACCTATCGGAAACATACCGACGGCGAATTTACAGTATCGCAGTACGAAATTCTACGCATACACACGATAAGACAAAAGCCATCAAACGTTTTCGTTCATAAATCGGGAGCTTATTTGCAAAGAGCGTGCCGCGGAATTTTCCGCCCAATTTCTGTGGCTTTCCAAAATGACGGCTTTAACTCCGCACTCTTTTGCCGTATTCACAAATTTTTTCAAGTTCATATTCCCCATTCCGAGTTCGGTTCCGTCCGATTTTACTATCGACGAAGCCGTGCCTTTCGCCAAGCTCACCCTATCGTTTATATGGTACAGTTTCATTCTTGCTCCCATTGTTTTCATAAGCTCCGCGCAGTCCTCGCCTGCATCTGTCGCCCAATAAGAATCGAATTCGAAATTCACATACTCGGGGTCGGTTTCGCGCAGAATTACATCGAACGGTCTTTCCCCTTTATCCGTGCGCACAAACTCGCAATTATGGTTATGGTACAAAAAGTTCAAGCCGCGCTCTTTCAGCAGCCTGCCTGCTTTATTCAGCTGCACGCAAAGATTCTTTACCGAGTCTTCTTTCGTGTAATCATATCTGAACATACCCGTCAGCACTATCGTATCCGTATGCACGCTTTCGGCATCTTTTGCGACACCGTCCGTATTTTTTAAAATGCTGCCCATATCTTCGTGCAAAGACACCGTGGTCAATCCGTATTCCGCGGTCAGTTTTCCCCAATCGAGAGAACCGCAATTGCCAACGCCCATACCCGCAAGTGCAGTCAGCATACGCACGAAAATCGAAACTTTTTTTATCATAAAACCGTTCAGCTCTATACCGTCGTATCCGCACTCACGCATAAGTTCCAAGGTCTTACGAGCCTTATTCTCCGAAGAAAGTTCCTTTCTCAACATAAACTGCTGTACGGCCTTTACCGTCATTTGTCCGTTACCTCCCATAGATATTTTATAAACTCCGCCCTGACAAAAGAGCGGAGTTTATCTTTTGTTTCAAACTATTCTTTTGTCTTTGCCGCGTCCTTGAATTTTGTCAGCGACAGCGTCAGCATTGCCGCACTTCCGACAGCCAAAACGCCGAATACGCAAATTATCGCTATTACCGTTGCTTCCCACCACGGCATTATCTTTACTATTTTGGCGTGACCGACGTTCATTGCGTGCGTTCTCGAAACGGTATACGCATTATGCTTCATAGCCGACTGATATGCCGTCACAATCGCCGCGTCGTCGGCGTACGGCGCCATAGAAATCATACCGTTGGAGTATCCGAGCCACAACGTTGTGCCTGCCAAAATACCTGCTCTGTAATCCATATACTTTGCCGACGAAGCCATATCGGTGACCGTCATTCCGTTCATACCCCATTCGTCGCGGAGTATGCCTGTCATAAGACCGCGGTGCGCTCCCGACCAAACGACGCCTATTCTGTTAAACGAACTCATAAGCGCAGTGCCGCCCGTAGAAGAAAACTCTTCGAACCCTTCGAGATAGAGCTCTCGTATAGCCTGTTCGTTGCTCCACGTGCTTATGCCGTAACGGCCTTCTTCCTGGTCGTTCAACGCAAAATGCTTGGGCACGGCTGTTACGCCCTTCAAGCGTATACCCGCACTTTCGGCGGCGCACATTTTACCCGAAAGAAATCCGTCTTCGCTGTAATACTCGCCGTTTCTGCCGGAGTAAGGCGTACGGTGTATGTTGGCGCCCGGAGCATATATTGCCGTATAGAACGTATTTCCGCTTCCGAGCGACGCGTGAATCAAATCTTCGGCTATGCACTTGCCTTCCTTTTCGGCAAGAGAAGTGTTATAGCTCGACGCAAGCACGCTTTCGCAGGGGAAGCACATTCCGTGACCGCCGCCCGAAAGCGGTTTTGTGTAGCCGTAAGGTCCGTCGGAAGCACGCGTGCCGGGCATTCCCAAACTTTCCACAGGTTTAGTCTGATACGCGCCGTTGCCGATAAAATCGATTAAATCGGCATAGGTCATTTGCGAAATCAACGTATCCCAATCGGGACTTTTGAATTCCTTTTCACAAAAATCCGCAATGGAAAGCGTTTGCTCCGCACCTGTCTTCGGCATAGTCGTGACGTCGGAATAATAGAGCTTTTTGTACTTCTCCATAATTGCCGCCCTGCCGCTCTCGTCGTGCGTCAGTCCGTCTTCCCACATCTTATCCGTCACTTTCAATTCGACCGTCTTCTTCGGGAACGTTCCCGTCCAGTCCTGTCTCGTAAGATAGGTTATCTTCTGCTCTTTCGTTCCTTCGTACTTATTCAAGTCCGCTTCTTCGAACAGGTTGCTTATCTTCTTTCCCGTCGCTTTCGACACGGAGTATGTTTCCGTATCTATCTCCGCTTTGTTCCACTTCTTTGCAAGCGCGGCATTTCCGCTTCCGCTCATCTTGCTTTCGTCCACCGCTATTCCGTTTGCTTTCTTCGCCATTAAGATGTTATTCACCGCATTATGCGCGTCGGTCGCCGCCGTGAAATAATAGTCGCCTTCGCTCATTATATACGTCTTTGCTTTCATATGGTCATAGCTTGTCAAGTCTTCCTTTCTGACCGTTATCGTATATGTTTCCGTCGCGCCTTTCTTTATCTCTTTCTTGTCGAAACCGCATATCTCCACCGCGGACTTCTCCACAGCGTTCTCTTTTTCATACGCTCCGTACGGCGACTGGAAGTATATCTGCACGGTATGTTTTGCCGCTATGTTTCCCGTATTCTTGACCTTGACCGTCACTTCGAACGTATCCGCTTTTTCTTCCACGTCGAAGTCGGAATACTCGAAATTCACATACGACATTCCGCTTCCGAACGGGTATGCCACAACGGAGTTATAATCGAACGTGCCTGCGTTGCCCTGTCCCAAAACATAATCTTCGTATCTCGTTTCGTAATATCTGTATCCTACATATATTCCTTCCTGATATACCACATAGTTCTTATTGGCTTTGACTATGCCTTTCTGCGTATTATTCTGTGCTTCCTCCAAATCGTACTCCGAAGCGTTCGTATAAGCGTACGCGCCGAAGTTCACCATTGCAGGCGACGAATGATTGTCCTTGAGAACGGTGTCCGCTATCCTGCCGGACGGTACGATTTTACCGCACAATATGTCGGCGACGGCGCTCATACCCGTTGCGCCCACATTGCCAGTCCACAGCACGGCATCCACATCGTATTTATCCACAAAATCCACCTGCATTATGTTTGCCATATTAAGCAACACAACTATGTTCTTGAACGTACCTTTATCCTTTAAATCTTTGAGGTTCTGCAAAAGCTCCATTTCTTCCCTGCACAGGCGCAAATAGTCTCCGTCTGTCATATACGGCTTCAACGAGTCCAGACCGCTCGGCAGGTCCGCGCCTTCGCCGCCGCTTCTCGCAAGCACTACAAGCGCCACGTCGCCGTAATTCTTGAACGTATTTTTAAGCGGCTCGCTGTACTTCGACCAGGGCACTTCGTTTATTCTGTACTGTTCGGGACTGCCGCCCGACAGCGCGGCGTTCACGCGTTTATAACCCGAAGTCGTATAAAATCTGACAAGGTCAAGATTTGTGCTGCCTTCTCCGAAAACTTCGGTCAGAGCGGTATTGAGCGACACGACATCGTCGTCCGTAACGCTTGCCGAACCGGTACCCGCATATATGGGGTCTACCGACGACTGCGAAAAACAGCTGAACTTCGTACCTTCTTTCAACGGTAAAACCCCGTCGTTATGCAAAAGCGACGCACCTTCTCCCACGATGTCCTTACACACGGATTTTCCGTATTCCACAAGTTCTCCTTCGTTCTCATAGTCCGTCCAATAATAGATTTTCGCACCGGGTTCGGGAATAACTTTTTGCGTGTCCGCTTCCAGAAATACGTTTATTATTTCCGCATAGTATATACCCACACAGAGCAATGCAATACATATCGCCGTGAGCGCACCCATAACAGCAGTAAGAACTATCCATAATTTCTTTTTGGAAAAAATATTCATTTCTACTCCTTAATGCCTAATATAAGCACCGCTCTCGTATAAGAGAGAGGTACCTACATTTCAGTTCATATTATTCTTTTGTCTTTGCCGCGTCCTTGAACTTTGTCAACGACAGCGTCAGCATTGTCGCGCTTCCGACCGCCAAAACGCCGAACACGCAGATGAGCGTTATGAGCAGTATTCTCCACCAAGGGACGAGCAGTTTTATCGTCGCCTTACCGACATTCATCGTGTGGCTGCGGGAGATGCTGTACACTATCCTTTTCATTGCCGTCTGGCAAGCCTTGACGATTGCAGGGTCGTTGTCCAAGCCGTCCAGCGTCGCCATACCGCCGCTGAAGCCGTCCCACAAATCCTGTCCCGCAAGTACGCCGAGACGATAGTCCATATACTTCGCGCTGACCGAACAGTCGGTTATCGCCGCGCCTTTCATACCCCATTCGTCGCGGAGTATGCCTGTCATAAGACCGCGGTGCGCGCCCGACCAGACGACGCCTATTCTGTTGAACGAACTCATAACGCCGAGTCCGCCGCCGCGAACCGAGCCTTCGAATCCTTCCAGATAGAGCTCTCGTATAGCCTGCTCGTTGCTCCACGTGCTTATGCCGTAACGGCCTTCTTCCTGGTCATTCAACGCAAAGTGTTTCGTGAATACATAGACGCCCTTACTCTGTATAGCCGCGACTTCGGTTGCGCAGATTTCGCCCGACAGCCAGCCGTCTTCGCTGTAATACTCGAAGTTTCTGCCCGAGTAAGGCGTGCGGTGTATGTTGGCACCGGGTCCGTAAATACCCGCGTAAATCTTGCCGTTATCCACATCGCTGGCGTGAATGAAGTCTTCGGCTATGCACTTGCCCATTTGAGTTATGAGCTCGAGATTATACGTCGCCGCCATAACGTCTTCGGACGTATAGCACATTGCGCTTTCGCCGCCGATAAGTCCTGCCGTGAGTCCCTGCGGTCCGTTTTCGTCCAGCGTTCCCGGAAGACCTATTCTCGTACAAGGCTGAGTCAAGTGGAAACCGTTGTATATGACGTTCGTCATTTCCGAGTATGTAAGCTGTTCGATAAGCTTATTCCACCTGTCGTCGTCCGCCGCAATCTCGCAAAGGTCGGCGACCTTTAAGCCTGCGTCAGTGTTGACGTTCGGCATAGTCGTGACGTCGGAATAATAGAGATTCTTGTACTTTTCCATAATTGCCGCCCTGCCGCTCTCGTCGTGCGTCAGTCCGTCTTCCCACATCTTATCCGTCACTTTCAATTCGACCGTCTTCTTCGGGAACGTTCCCGTCCAGTCCTGTCTCGTAAGATAGGTTATCTTCTGCTCTTTCGTTCCTTCGTACTTATTCAAGTCCGCTTCTTCGAACAGGTTGCTTATCTTCTTTCCCGTCGCTTTCGACACGGAGTATGTTTCCGTATCTATCTCCGCTTTGTTCCACTTCTTTGCAAGCGCGGCATTTCCGCTTCCGCTCATCTTGCTTTCGTCCACCGCTATTCCGTTTGCTTTCTTCGCCATTAAGATGTTATTCACCGCATTATGCGCGTCGGTCGCCGCCGTGAAATAATAGTCGCCTTCGCTCATTATATACGTCTTTGCTTTCATATGGTCATAGCTTGTCAAGTCTTCCTTTCTGACCGTTATCGTATATGTTTCCGTCGCGCCTTTCTTTATCTCTTTCTTGTCGAAACCGCATATCTCCACCGCGGACTTCTCCACAGCGTTCTCTTTTTCATACGCTCCGTACGGCGACTGGAAGTATATCTGCACGGTATGTTTTGCCGCTATGTTTCCCGTATTCTTGACCTTGACCGTCACTTCGAACGTATCCGCTTTTTCTTCCACGTCGAAGTCGGAATACTCGAAATTCACATACGACATTCCGCTTCCGAACGGGTATGCCACAACGGAGTTATAATCGAACGTGCCTGCGTTGCCCTGTCCCAAAACATAATCTTCGTATCTCGTTTCGTAATATCTGTATCCTACATATATTCCTTCCTGATACACCACATAGTTCTTATTGGCTTTGACTACGCCCTTATCCGTGTTGTTCTGCGCGGTTTCCAAGCCAAGCTGTGCCGCGTTGGTATAGTCATATGCGCCGAAATTTACCATTGCAGGCGCAGAATGATTGTCCTTGAGGAATGTGCTGACTATTCTGCCCGACGGATTTATATTGCCGCGCAAAATATCCGCAACTGCATTTATGCCTGTCATACCTACGTCGCCCGTCCACAGTACGGCGTCGATGCCGTAACTATCGAGGAAGTCGAGTTGAAGCGTGTTGGCGGAGTTCAAAAGCACCACAATCTTTTTGAACGTACCCGCGTCTTTCATTGTTTTCAGGTTCTGCAGAAGCTCCACTTCTTCCTTGCACAGGCGCAGATAATCTCCGTCTGTCATATACGGTTTCAATGAATCCAAACCGCTCGGAAGGTCCGCGCCTTCGCCGCCGCTTCTCGCGAGCACGACAAGCGCCACGTCGCCGTAATTCTTGAACGTGTTTTTAAGCGGCTCGCTGTACTTCGACCAGGGCACTTCGTTTATTCTGTACTGTCCCTGATTGCCGCCCGTCGTTGCGGCATTCACGCGCTTATAGCCCGAAGTCACATAGAACTTCCAAAGGTCGGGGTTTACGGTGTTTTCGCCGAAAGAGTCTTCCAAAGCCGCTTTCAACGATATGGCGTTGGACGCCGACACCTGACCCGAACCCGTACCGCCGTATAAAAGGTCTACCGACGACTGCGAAAAGCAACTGAACTTCGTGCCTTCTTTCAACGGCAGGGTATCGTTTTTATTCATCAAAAGTGCCGCGCCTTCGCCCTCGATGTCTTCGCAGAGCTGTTTCTCATACTCGACGAGCTTGTTCTCGTCTTCCCAATCCGTCCAATAATATATCTTGGCACCCGGCTCGGGGATAATCTTCTGCGTTTTGACTTTAAGATAGAGATTTATGGGCTGTTCGTAAAAATTCATTACGCACAAGCCGACAATCACCACCACAAGCAAAAACGCAAATACGCTTGTGAGCGCAATCCACAATTTCTTCTTGCTGAAAATACTCATATATATCTCCTTTAAATTGATTTCTTTAAGCCGCTTTAATCGTGTATGTTCCCGCCTTGGACAGTTCTATTATCGAGTATCCGTCCTTGACTTCTTTTACCGTTATCCCGTCTCCCGTGACGGCAGTGCCGAACGAAACGGGGATTTTGACCGTGCATTTGCCTGTCGGTATTTTGACGGTGAACGTCGTTGAATTTCCGCTCTTTGCGTATGCGACGGAAATCTCGCCCCTGACCGTTCCCACTTTTGCCGACAAAGAATCGAAAAGATTTTCGGGCTTTATCTCATAGCTTGACCAGCCCCAGCCCGTGGGCGATATGCCTGCAAAGTCAGCCGACATAGTAAGGAGCGGTCCGCCCGACCAGCCGTGATTTACCGTGCCGTCATTGCGGTTGAACTTTTCCCAGACAGTCGTATCGCCGCTGTCAATCATTGCGCCGTAACGCTCCTTTATTCTCGTCAACGCCGCTTCGTATTCTCCCATAGCGCACAAGCCTTGAAGAACAAATCTTTCCATATACGGGCTGGCGCCTTTCACGGTTTCCAGCACGTTTTTAATCGTCGGGTAATAGCTCTCTTGCGCAAGTCCCGTTATTACGGCAAGCGCGTTGGCTCTCTCGTCGGGTTTTTCTCCGCTTCGATAGCCGTCGGCTTTCTTGTAGAGTGCGTCGAAACCGTTTTCAATCGACGTCATTCTCTCGGTCAAAAATGCCGCGTCGGACGGCTTGTTCAAATCCGCCGAAAGTTTCTTTGCCGTCGACAGCGAATAATAGTACCACAGCACCTGCAACAGCTCTACGTCCGCGCCCGTGCCCCAGTCCGTCCACATCCATTCGCCGGAGCGGTATTCGGGCATACCGTTGTCTTTCATCTTCCAAACTTTCAGATAGTTGCTGAGAGCGACATAGTATGCGTGCGTCGTTACGGCATCACCCGTCTGCAAAAAGTAGTTATACACCGCCGTGGAAAAAGCCAGACTCTGCGCAGGTATTTCGTGCGGTTTATTGCTCGGCGCGCGGCTGGGTATCAGATTATCCTTGCCCGTCCAGGCGACTGCGGAGAGAATCATTTTTCTCGTCAACGCGTGGGACGACGTTCCGAACGCATAATGCGCAATATCCATTTCGTTGGTCGCGTCGCCCATATAAGGTCCGCGCTCGCGGTCGGGACAGTCCATATAAGTATCGCGCATACAGATGTCCACGGTGTTCGCGCACATAGTCCACAGCTTATTAAGCTCCGCATCCGAACTTTCGAATGAGCCTTCGTTTACCGCAGGATAGCCGCTTTCGCGGTAACCGATTTTTTCAAACTTTATGCCTGCTTCGGCTTCTATTATCAGCTTGTTTCCGCTGCGCCAAGGGTAGCTCTCGAACGCCTGTTTGCCGTCTGCCGTTATGTATGTGTCTTTGAAAGTGTATCCGTCGGGAAGCTCGAACGTATCGGGATAATACGTTATCTTTTTGCCTGCCGGAGCGGTGACTTCGAAGTAGGCGCCGAACTGCATATTCTTCGGGAAATTCAGCTCTATCGTCGTGTTTTTATCCAACGTCTTTCCGATATACTGTGCCGCCGCGGCGTTGCCGTATTTCGACGTCAAATCGAACTCGGTTATTTCCCCGTTGAACTCCGTAAGCGGTATTACGGACGCATACAGGTCGCCAAAAGGCAATGCGCCTGCTTTGGCTATCGGCGTGGCGTTGTCCCAAGCCGAATCGTCAAACGTCGCCGCCGTGAAGTCTCCTATGCTTTCCCGCGCGTCGTAATACACGTTGCGTTCCGCAAGCATTGACGTCTGCGGATAGGCAGGATACTGCGCGCCGAGCGAACGCTTGTTCTTGTACTCCGCAAGCTGTTTCACTTTCCAAGTAGAATCGGACTTGACGACTTTATTTCCGACTTTCATTTCAAAAAGCAAGCCGCCCTGCGTTTCGCCCTCGCCCAAGGACAGTGCGCCGTCTATCGACGAGTCGCCGCTTCTGCCGTTGTACGGAATCAAAAACGCAAGCGTATTTTCCCCTTCCGCGACGTCTATTTCCACGGTGTCGAAATAGCTGTCATACGGTGTGGGACCGCGTTTCGTCGAACCGTCATATACGGTAAGCACGCCGTTCACCCAAAGAAAGTATTTCGATTCAGCCGATATGTACGCGGTGGCTTTGCCTGCCGCGTCTGCGGTGAACGTCTTTCTCATTGCCACATAAGTGTCTTCGGGAGAATACTGCGTCCATATCCAATAGCCTGTAAAATCGGACTTTTTATAGATTTCGATTGCGTCGCCGTACTTCAAATCCGCCTTGTCGGAATAACCCGTTTCCGGCGGCGGAAGCACTTGCTCTTCTGCATTCGGATTGCAGCTTGCGCAGGCAGGCAGAAGCGCCAGCGACATCACTGCCATAAATGCGAGCACTATGCAGGCAAAGCGTTTGAGTGATTTATTCATAGCTTTCATTTTCTCCTATATTTTCGGGCAGTCGTTTTTAAAACCGACTTCCCGCGAGAAACGGGCGGCGGATATACTTCTGCCGCCCGTTTCGGGAAGATGTCTTGTATTTGTTTTTATGCCTGTGCGGCAGGTTTTACGCCCGTCATCGTGTGGTCGGCTTCGTTAAGCGTCCAAACGATATCTTTCATACCGTCCCACATTGTTTTCATACCCGGGTTGGTAGGTTCCTCTTTAATGGTAATAGTGATTACGTGCGTCTCGGCATTTATCGTATAGGTACATTCAAAACCGACGTCATAACCATACACTTTGGTAGCATATTTACATTCGGTTGCGCTTAAAATCGTGATGGTGTAAGGCGTTTCATTCAAAGTACCCGTATACTTAACCTGCTCCGAAGGCGTGCCGCCCTTTGCGGGAATTTTCGTCAGGTCTTCGCAGACAAACGTATACGTCGTGCTGCCGTAGCCGCCCATATCGTACGTATATGCGAACGTGCCCTTATTGCCGTCTATCGTGACGTTTATAGGCGTATCGCTTATTATGACCTTCATTTCGGTTTCATTCTTGGTATAGGTGCCTTCGGCAATCTTCGTGTAGCCCGTGTAGATGTAAACTTTGCCGTCGTTTGCAACGTAAGTCGTCGCATTTACCTTTTCGTCCTTTTTGCTTTCGAAAGTCGCAACGTGTGCGGGAGCTTCGAAAGTCATTTTCTTTGCCTGAATGAATGCGTTGGCATCCGCATAAGTTTTGGTTTCGCCGCCGCTTAACGTTACGTCTCTCGTAAACGACATACCCGGAACAATGGGGAAGTTCAAATCAAACGAGTATACGCCGGCAACGTCGTAAGCATAGAAAGTGTTGCCGTTCTGCTCCGTGCCGTCTTCCGCTTTAACGGCAAGTTTTATCTGCAGGCAGTCCACGCCGTCTTTCTTTGTCGCTTTCCAAGTGCCTTCCATAAACTTTGCCGTATAGTTTCTGTTCGAAGCCGCGTCGCTCGAATCATAGCTGAACGGATTGTATCTTGCACACACTGCGCTGCCGTCTTTGTTCAAGTCGAGCATAAAGTCAAAGCCTTGACCCATTGCCTGCAAGTCCTGTCTGAATTCGCCCGTAAGCTGATAGGACTTTTCGGGGGTAGGCTCCGGCGTCGGCGTGGGTTTCGGGTCTCCGCAAGCCGCAACGGCCGTCATCACTCCGACCGCCATTACGACGGCGAGCAAAGTTACCAATAACTTCTTAATCTTCATAAGATTCCTCCTTGTACCCTTTTCGGGGACATAAATATTTTCTCGTTCAACATAGTTGCAGTCAAACTCTGCATATATAATAAAACCTTATAAATAAAGTTTCAAGACAACTCGCGCAGCCTGTCATAAGAACCGCGCAAACTGTCGGGAAAATTAAAACGCTTTTTGCAAAATCAAAAGAACGCCTTGCAAAAGGAGGGTAAACAAGACGTTCTTTTTAGAGAAAAAAATGTAGTGTAAGCTATTTTATCGGGTTATTCCAAAAAGTTGGATACCACCGCGCACAGCGTGCCGACGGAAAACAGCGCGACGAATACTATCGCAAGCGTGAGGTTGCCGCCGAGGAAAGCCACTCCCGTCAGCGCGTCCGCAAGCGGATATGCCGATTCCACAAGGTGGCTTGCAAGAGCGACGGAATAGCACGCTACGGGCAGTATTCTTCCGAACTTGAATCGGAACTGTTCCAGCACTATTGCGCCGAGACCGCCGACGAGCATAAGCACGAGATTCATTACCGAGAAAACTCTGTCTATCTCCTGCCCTTTCGTCGCCATATACACCGAAAGGTATACTATCGCGGCAATTACCGCAAACGCTCCCGCTCCGAATGAAAGGTAAAAGCCTATCTTTCTGTCTTTAAAATAATTCTTGACGAAACTCATTTTCAGTTCTTCTCCTCTTTATCGACAGCTTCCGACGGCTGTTTCTTGTTCTTACCTGCAAAGTATGCCGTATACACGAACATTCCGACTGCCGCAAGCATAAGCACGCCCACCGCCACGCATATCACTATTATGGCAGGCTGCCACCAAGGCACGAAGTTCGTCACTTCCGTATCCTTTGTCAAGCCGTTTACAAGCATACTTCTGCTCATCGCATAGAAGTAGACCTTTGCGGTATCGCGCAGTCTTTTCCAGATATAACCGTCCTTTTCGTTTACAATCAGTCTCTTGACCGACAACGTACGGTCGGGGTCGTTGTTGAACTGGTTGGTGCCTGCGTGCATACAGTCTTCCGTGGACATATACGACGTCGAGTCCTTGGACGAGTCCGTCATATTTATGCCCTTGAAGCCCCATTCTCCGCGCAAAACAAGCTCCATAGTTTCATAGTCCGCCGCTGTGGGAATACAGCCTATTCTGTTATACGCAGACATAAGTCCGAGCGAGTTGTCGCCCGAGAGCGCGCCTTCGAAACCTTTGAGCGGTCCCTGACGGTATGCCTGCTCGGTCATAAACTGCGCCACGCCGTGACGGTTGGTTTCCTGGTCGTTGCCGCAGAAATGCTTTATCGTGGTCACAAGTCCGCGCTTTGCCATTTCGCCCGTCTGCACTCTGCCGCAAATATACGACAGGTTGGCGTCTTCGCTGTAATACTCGAAGTTACGTCCCGAATAAGGCGTGCGGTGCAGGTTGGCACCGGGCGAGTATATCTGGCGGAAACCGATATAATACGATTCTTCCGCAAAGAACTTTCCGCGCTCGGCAAGTATTTCCTTGTTATAGGACGAGGACGCAATCATTTCGGCGTTGAAAAGCACGCCTGCCTGATGTCCGTCCGGTCCGTCGCCTCCGCCGTATGCCGGCATAGAAACGGACTTTATGGCGTCCATAGACATCTGGTCGCCCACGACCTGACACAATTCGGCAACGGTAAGCTGGTCGATGAAAACGTTCCATTTGTCTTCGTCGTCGAAGTCCACGTTCCGCATCTCCACAAACTTGATGTCGTTCTTCTGTCCGTATTTGAACTCCGAAATGTTCGGCGCGTCCGCAGGTTTCTTGTACTGCGAGTTCTCCATAAGGTCTTTTATCTTATCCGTCGCTTCCACGTTCTTCACGGCTTCGGGGAAGGTCCGCCAATCGCTTCGCGTAAGATATGTAACCGTATTCTCTTTAAAGTAGTTTATGTCTCTGTCTTCGAACAGATTGCTTACCACTTCGCCCGTGTACTGCGACTTCGCATACGTCGTATTGTTCTGTTCGTCCAGCGTCACTTTTACCGCTTTATTCTTGTCGCCCGTAACGCTTGCTCTGTTCTCGTCATACAGTCCCGTTATCTCTCTTGCCGCAAGCACGTTGTTCAAAGCGTCGTGCGCGTTATCTCCTATCGCAAAGTAATAGTCGCCTGCGTCGAACACATAACAGCCCTTTTTCTCTTTGTCCGCTCCGTTCACCGCATTCGCGTCGTACGTCGCAAACAGATAGTCGCTGAACGTCAGCGTTACTTCCGTGTTCGCTCCGCTTTCAAGCTCTATCGTCTTTTCAAAGTCCGCAAGCTGTATCGCGCTCTTTTCCGCCTGTCCTTTCTCCCACGGCAACTGCACATACATCTGCACTGCGTCTCTCGACTTGCCCTTATACGTTTCGTCTCCGTTGTTCGTCACTCTCACCTTTGCCGTCACTTCGTGCTTGGTTCTGTCCCAATCGACCGACAACAGTTCTTGTTTAAACTCCGCATACGACTGTCCGCTTCCGAACGTATATGCCATTTCGTCCGCATAGTTCCATTCGCTTCCCTTGCTTGCGAACTTGCCCTTTGCGTCCTTTGCGTTGTTTACATTCAGCACACAGTCCTGGTATCTCGTTTCGTAGTATTTATATCCGATGTATATTCCTTCGGCATACACCACGTATTTATTCTTATACAGTCCCGTAAGATTGGTGAACGTGAAGTCTCCCGCATTCTGTATCGCCGCAGACGACAGAGAATCCGTCGCATACGTATCTACAAGTCTTCCCGACGGGTCGGCTTTTCCTGCAAGCACTTTCGCAACGCCCTCGAAACCGTATGCTCCGGGATAACCTATCCACATACACGCGTCCACTCCGTACTCGTCCAGCCAGCCCAAGTCCACGGCATAGCCGCTGTTTATGAGCACTATTACTTTTTTGAAGCCGCTTGACTTTATGAGATTAAGCACGGCTTTTTCTTCGTCGTGCAACGACAGCTCCGGCACGCCCTGCGGTCCGTCCTGCCATATCCCGTCCAATCCGTGATTGAGTTCGCCTTCTTCTCCGCCGAACCTTCTCATAACGTATATAGCCGCGTCGGAGTGGCTCGCAAACGTACTCTTTACGCTGTCGTACGTGTTTACTCCCACTTCTCCGATGAGACCGTTTTTATTGTAATTCTTCTTCTCCGCCGTAAGTTTTGCGTTGGCGTCCTTAATGCTGTTGTAGACGCTGTCGTTTATTTTGAAATTCTGTGCCTTCAACGCATCGTACAGATTTATTCCCGTATTTGCCGGTCCGCCGCTTCCGCCGTGATAGACGGGAGTTGCCGCTCCGCTGCCGAACAGCGTAACGGAAGCACCCGACGCAAGCGGCAAAGCGTTCGCTTCGTTTTTCAACAGCACGCTGCCCTGCACCTGCGTTTCCACGATATGTTCTTTAAGCGCCGCGCGCATTTCGTCCTTGCTTTCATAATCGCTCGGATAATAATTCGTATCGTCCGTGACGTTTGCCGTCGGCGGAACTATTCCGAGAAACAGATTTACGTCGCCTGCCCTGACAAATGCGAGATTGCCGAGAAACACGACAAGCGCAAACACAAGCACCAGCACCGACGTCAATCCGCCCCACAGTCTATGATTCTTCATATTCTCACCTGCTTTCCGTTTTTATGATTGCTTACGCTTTTTCCACTTCGATTTTTACCCAATCAAGCAGAGCCTTTTTGGCGTTTGCCTGCGCGGAAACCGCCTTGAACGCATTGAGCTTCAAATAGCCTTCAGCCGTCTGGTTAGGCGTGGATTCATCGATTATGGGGTTGCCCGTGGAAGGGTCGTAACCGCTGGGCACTCTCGTATTCTTACCCATCGTATCATTCCAATTTGCCGTATCCACATAATAATTTCCGTCCACGTTCTTTACAATGCGAGTAGGTTTTGCAAGCTCGATGTCCAATAAATCTTCGTCAAGCTCGTTTGCCGCAGACGTATAAGTTCCGTAATACTTAACTATCGAATTGTCTCTTTCGTTGCCCTTTGCGTCGTTTGTCGACTCCGAAAGCTCGAGCGCCGAGAACGTCGAGGACGATACGACAAGGCAGTAGGTTCCGTCGTCATACAGCGTGAGTTCCTGCTGCGTGAACGTCGTCAAATAGTAGTTATACTGCGGACGCATATTTACATAGCTCATTTGCGCGGGCGAGAGATATACTCCCGTCACTTTCGCTTCCGCGCCACCGCCGCACGCACCGAACGCGAAACAGGCGGCTACGCCCAATACAGCCATCATTGCAACCGTGATTATCTTGGTAAACTTCTTCATCTTTTTTTCTCCTTTATAATAATTTCGGATTTTTACCTTACAAACATTATCTTATATTCTTTGCTTTGTTTCAATAAGGTCAGCGCGAACTGTCGATATACTCGCGCAAGCTGTCGCAAACCCTTACTGCATTTTCTCTTTCTACCCAATCCGCCCCACAGTCTATGATTTTTCATATTTGTTTCTCCTTTTTATGCCAAGCAGTTTGCTATATTTTTTTCGAAATAAGGCGTCCACCACTCCAGATATCCTGCTTTTGTAGGGTGAATCCAATCGTACATATACAACTTCAGTGTTTCGTCATCGAAAAGAGAAAAAGACATCTCTTTATCGGTGTACATATTCCAAAATTCCACATTCCACTTTGCGGCTATTTTTTCCATAATACTCACCATATCTCCGTACCCGTAATTTTT
The DNA here is from genome assembly GCA_948440265.1 of uncultured Clostridia bacterium. Taxonomy (GTDB): domain Bacteria; phylum Bacillota; class Clostridia; order Christensenellales; family Pumilibacteraceae; genus MGBC157735. Next base: position 23,296 of record CAOJOK010000015.1, on the reverse strand, counting down.
ATATTCGAAGTACGGATTGGAATAAAAGGCAACCTTGCAATCCCAGGTTTTCTTTGCGTAAGCAATTATATATTCGATTGCTCCCGCCGTCGTATATCTGTTAAACGAAGCCATATCTTTTACATCGTCTGCGGTGACTTCTCCGAAAAGATTATAATACATATCATTCGTAGAAAGCTGGCAAACGAAAAGGTCGGGCGCGGTATCCGCCGGCAAAGCTCCTTTCAAAAGTCTGTCGATATATGTCTTATTGCTCCAATTGCTTTTCATCAGCGTCGTACCGCTGACGGCTTCTTTTACGCACACGCAATTATTACGTTTCGCTATGTAATCGGGCATAGCTTCTCCCAAAGACGCATCGCCGTACGTCACGGAAGAACCGAGCCAATATACGGTTTTACCGCATAGCGCACTTTCGGGCAAAGCCGATATGCTTGAAAGCGCATATTTTTCTGCATTTCCGACGGCGTCTTTCTTATCTATCTTCTGCGGCAAAACGCTTTCTTTTTCGTCGGGCGGTTCGGTCTCGCTGCCTGTCGACGGCGGAATGTTCGGTTGCGGCTTTCGGCAGGAACACAGCATTGCTCCGCACACCGAAATTAAAACGGCAACAAGAATTACGGAAACCGATTTCTTTAATAAGTCTTTCATCTCTTCACCTCTCCGAGTCTGTAAACATACTGTATCATTATTCATTATCCTGCGGCTTTTTTCAATAGCAACCGCGCAGGCTGTCTGCGTTTTCGCGCAAACTGAAAATGCAGATAAGCGACTGCGGACAAACAAATTTTACAAAACCCCTTGACAAAGCGCGGTTTTTAGTGTATAAAAAATATATAAGCGTTTTCATAGGGACAATTTTACGGAGGCGGATAAATGATTAAAGTTGCAATCGTAGAAGACGAAACGGAACATTCCGATTTGCTGAAAAACTATCTGTCGAGATATTCGACGGAAAACCGCGTCGATTTCGAAATTCGGTGTTTCGGCAATGCAATCGGCTTTTTGAACCCGTACGACGGCGATTACGATATCGTTTTTATGGACATCAAAATGCCGTATATGGACGGTATGACCTGCGCCCACCGTCTGCGCGAAATTGACCCGAACGTGCTTTTGATTTTCATTACGAGTATGCGGCAATACGCCGTTCAGGGTTATGAAGTGGAAGCCTTCCACTATCTCATAAAGCCGCTTCAATATTTTGATTTTGCGCTTAAACTGACAAAAGCCATCGAAAAAACGGACAAGCCGAGCAAGGAATTTCACCTTTTGATAAACACGGATTCGGGCTACAAAAAAATACGTCCGAAAAATATCAAGTACGTCGAAGTCAACAACCACCACTGCGAATATCATACCGAAAACGGGATATTGCGGCAATACCAGCCGCTTAAAGAGGCGGAAGACACCCTTAAAGACTTCGGTTTCGTCAAATGCAATAACTATTGTCTTGTCAATCTCGCATTTGTAACGGCGATAGACAAATCCACGGTCGTCATAGGCGACGAGCGTATAGATATGAGCCGTCCGCGCAAAAAGGACTTTATCGCAAAATTCACCGACTTTACGCACGGGGGGGGGAACGGATAGATAATGAGCTATCTCTTTTCATTCCTGCCGGAAAAATACATCTACAACGCCTATTCGCTTGTGCTCACGTTTTTGGAATGTCAGTTCTGCATACTGCTGTTTATGCTGAAACACAAAAAGCGCAAGCTGTTTTATCTGCGCTTTATAGGCTGCGTCATAGCAGGCACCCTTCTATCCGTTGCAATAGCAATAGTAAACTCCGAAATAACGGGAGTAATGGCTCTGTTTACACGTGTGCTGTGCTATAACGCGATATCCACTTTAAATCTTGCCACACTGTTTCTATGCTATAAGGAAAGTCCGTCGGAAATACTGCTGTGCTGGTGCTCCGGTACGGCGGTATATCTGTTTTCCAACAAGTTCTACCCTTTCATTCAGAATCTTTGCGGAATAAACGACAGAGAGTCGCTTTCTCTGTTCCGTCCGCAGGGCTATGCCTGGTATGACTGGCTGACGTATTTTGCGATTCACCTTCTGTCCCAAATCGGGCTTGCATATCTGTTCAACAGAAAGGAATTTCTCAATAAAGACAAGGACACCACAAAATACATTGTCATCGTATCCATTGTCACAATGGTTTTCATAAACATCGTAGTTTGTATTGCGCGAACATACGAACACGAAAGTATGGCTCTCAATCTCGTCGTCAAAGTCTGCACTATGGGATTCGGCATTTTCATACTCATACTCGGCAAAAACATATTCCAGCAAAACAAACAGAAACAGGAAATGAGCATTATACGGGAGCTGTGGCATCAAGAGCGGCTGCAATTCAAAAGTATTAAAGCAAACATCGAGCTCATAAATTCCAAATGCCACGATTTGAAACACGTCTTTGCCAAGTTCGAGGATAAGATGAACTCCGCCGAAATTGAAGAATTCAAGCAAGCCATAGAATTTTACGACAAGACAATCAAGACGGGCAATGACATTTTAGACGTCGTGCTGTGCGAAAAAAACGTGCTGTGCGGCACATACGGCATAACTCTCTCCTGCCTTGCCGACGGAAGCAAGCTGGACATTTTATCCGCGTCGCAGATGTATTCGCTGTTTTCCAATATTATCGACAATGCGATTACCTGTCTTAAAAAGTTGGACGATAAAGAAAAGCGGATTATTACGCTTACCGTCAAAAACGGTGCAGACGGCATAGAAATCGAAGAATACAACTATTACGAAGGGGAAATTTCTTTCGACGGCGGTCTGCCGCAAACACAGAAAGACGATAAAAACAAACACGGTTACGGTTTGAAAAGTATGCGCTATATCGCCGAGAAACACGGGGGTACGCTTACGATATCGACGGACAACAACATCTTCGACGTACTCATCAAACTGCCCTATGCGGCAGAAAGCGCCGACAAGACGCAGGAAGGGGCAAATCGGGCGCAGGCATAAATGCACAGATGTGCAAGCAAGTGATTTACAATATATTTTTCGGTTCAATATCCATATATGCGCATATTCGCATAAAGCAAAACGCCGCTCTTTTAAAAAGCGGCGTTTATTATTCCCTTTCAAGCTGTTTTATCGAATATGACGAACTCGCAGTCTATATCGCAGTTCATTGCGCGCAGGTATGCCTCATTATCGATTTTCACCAATCTGTTTATCTTTTCGAACAGACCGTCGTATGACGGGTGCATCGACGGAACAATCAACGCGCCTTCGTCGAAAATCAATAATAATCTGACAGTGTCGTCTATGAAAGTCAAATCGGAAACCTGAACGATTATTTTCCGCAAATCTTTCGCGTCATACACCCGACCCGAAAAATGTATCCGTCCGTTTTTGACCCATATCCTGTCGCCGTTTTGCACAACCGCGGCATCCATAGCTTTCTCCTTTCGTGCCCGTCATCTCTTGAGTATTTCGGAAAGCACTCTCTTTTTCACAAGGTCGAAACTGCGCGTTTCTTCGGGCGTGAACGTCACAAGCGGCAATTTGGCCTTATCGCAAATCTCGCGCACCTTTTCGTCGCGCATTTTTCGGTCCGCTCTCAAATGTGAGCGGTCGTTCAGCTCCACCAAAAGAAGGGGCGCGAACGTTATCCTGTCCACGAACACATAATCTATAACTCTGAACAGTTCGTTTCTGTAAGCCGTTTCCGTCTTTTTATCTATGACGGACAGCAACGTCGCCTGCGGCAATACTTCGTACCTTTCGGGCGCGATACGGCGCAGAGTCTTTAAAAACTCCAACTCGCTCGGCGTAACTATGCTCTTTTTTCTTGCGTATTTCGCCGTCGTATACTGCTCGTCTTTGCCGAGACGGACAATCATAACGAGCGACGCAATCAAGCCGACCGCCCCTGCCGCGCAGAGTACGGCGGCTGTCACCGACATTGCGGCTCCGCAACCGACGGCAAACGCTATCCCCGTCAAGAGCAGTGCCGCGGAAACGGCAAGTATTCCGTAAGCCGAATTTTTTGCCGAATTCTTTTTCACTTAACCTATCCCCGAACTATTCGCTGCGTTCGCGCTTGCAATAGATTACTATACGGCGGTTGGGCTCTTTGCCTTCGCTTTTCGTAACGACCTTATCGTTTTGAGAGAGTGCGGCGTGAACCACTTTTCTTGCCGCGCTGTTCATCGGGTCGAGGCACACTTTTCTGCCCTGTTTTATGCACTTCGCCGCCATTTTCTCGGCATATTTAAGCAGGGAATCTATCTGCTTTTCTCTATATCCGCAAGCGTCGAGCGTCAATTTTATATACTTTTCCGCGTCGCGGTTTGCCACCAGCCCCGCAAGATATTCCAGAGAGTCCAATGCTTCTCCGTGCCAGCCGATTACGGCAACGTCGTCCGTATTCAAATCGACGTCCAAATCGAAACCGTGTCCTTCGATTTTGATTTCCGATTCCACGCCCATTTTTTTAAGCGTTTCCGTCAAAAACTTTTTGACGTCGTTAAATGCCTTTTCGGGCACTTCGCTCGGAGCAGTCGATTTTACGGGCATCTGCGGCTTCGCGCGCTCCTTTACCTGCTCTTTCTGCTGTTCGTTTACGGGCTTTTCTTTCGCCTGCTGCGGCTGTTTTTCCGCCGCTCTGTTTTCCTGTTTTCTATCGCTACGCGGCAGGTCCTGTTTGTTTTTTCCTGCGTCCTGCTTGTTCTTGTTCGGCTCTCTGCGTTCCTGCTCGCCTGCGCCTTGCGGCTGCCGCGCTTGGGATTGACGGAACTTTTCGTCCGCAGGTCTTTCCCTGTTTTCGCGTGCACGGAGCGCTTCACGCGATTTTTCCCTTTGCCGGCGGACTTCTTCGGTCAAAGACACGATAAGCCTTGCTTTGGAAAACAAGCCGCCCGCGTCCAGAACTTTTACGTCCACGTCGTCGATTGTGGCGGAAAGCTTTTCCAATCCTTCTTTTAAAGCCTCGTCGAATTTTTTCGCCGTAACTTCTATACTGTCCATATTAAATGTCCTTATATCTTACTTTTTAATGCGGTCGTTGGGGTCGGGTCTTCCGTACTTTATAATCGTGGTCGTAGCCGCTTTTTCCGTGGTCTTGTCCTTAATCTTGAAAATCAGAGTGGACAGCAGGTTCAAAAGTATGGTCATTGCCGAGTTCACGACGATGTACAGAGTGAATGCCGACGTGTACGTCAATGAGAAGAATATCATCATAAGCGGGAACAGCACCATCATAAACTTCATCATTCCGCCGCCTGCCGCGCCTGCGTCCTGCCCTGCCTTTTTCTGCTGACGCTGGGAAATGAACTGCGACAGGAAAGACAGACCCGCCGCGAGTATCGGCAAAATCAGAAAACCGTTCGTCTTGTTTTTCTCGCTTCTCTGAAGTTCACCCGTGACGTCGGTATACTGCGCCAAAGACGCGTCCAGCGTTTCCTGCTCTATCCCGAGCTTGCCCGCTTTTTTGCTCCAATCGCCTGTCGCTTTCAAAAAGGCGTCATAGTCGAGTATCGGTTTTTTCCACGGAACGTCGGGAGACCAGATATTCTTTATCCAAAGAAAGCTCTCCATATTCGTACCGTTTTGATTATACGTCTTATCGTTATTGTAATAGAATTCGTACACGGCTTTCTGTCCGGATTCGGTCGCGGACTTTTTCGCCGCCGCCTTTTCGTCTTCCGTCAGTTCGTCGTAATTGTCGGGAATAACCTGTTCGTATGCGGCGTTATATATATCGCACCATTCGAGATACTGCCGCATTATCATATACTGGCTTATATTGTTCAACGACGTAAACAGCCAGATAAAGATGACCATTGTCAAAATCGCGGGAAGGCACGCCGAAAAATAGCTGTAACCCTCGCGCTTGTTCAGCTGCATTTGTTTCTGCTGAAACTCCTGCGTGTTGCCGCCGCAAGCCTTTTGCAGCTTGTCCATTTCCGGCTTTAACCGTTCGGTAATCTTCTGGTTCTTGCGCATTTTGTAACGCTGATACAAATCGAGCGGATACAGTAGCAATTTCAAAAGCACCGTGAAAAGCACCACGCGCCAGCCGTAGTTTGCGATAAAGGAAAACACCTTTAATATGAGCCATTCCCACGGAATGCCTCCCGGCTGCGCTATATTTTCGGCTACGGATAAAAATCCCGTCAAAAAAGCCATTTCATATCTCCTTTCACATTGTCGGGAACGGGGTCGAGTCCGCCTTCGTTCCAGGGGACGCACCGCACTATTCTTCTCAAACCGAGCAGTATGCCCTTAAACACTCCGAACCTGTCTATTGCAGTGAACATATAAGAAGAACAGCTCGGGCGGTATATGCAGACGTTGGGCAGCAGCGGAGAGATACACTTTTTATAAAAGAGCACCAGCCCTTTGAACAGCCACCGAAACGTGACTATTTCCACTACTATATTCTTTTTCCGCTTTCGCACTGCAAAAGTCCCGCCTTTGAAAGTAATTTCCCGACTGCATTTTCTATTTGAGCATAGGTCAAAGCTTTTGCCTGTTCGGTTGCCGAAAAGACAAGCTGCGACGGGCAGAGCGAACCGAGATATACTGCCGCCGCCGCGCGCAGTCTTCTTTTGACTTTGTTTCGGTATACGGCTTTGCCCACTTTGTTCGGAACGCTGAACCCCACTTTCACGCCTTTGCCGCCCTTGACGTACACAAGCGAAATAGGATAGCGGTTGTGCCGCTCCCCGTGCCTGTACACATAATTGAACGAACCGTGTTTCGTGAGACGATATTTCTTTGCCAGCACTCCGTTGACCTCCGCAAATTTCCTTCTTAAACCCCGACAGTATATAAAGAGTCACCCCGCTTGCCACGCGATGACTCTCTATCCGTTTCGGTTATTGAAAGATTCAGTGAGAGCCGAGAGGCTTAACGGCGACGTTCTTCCTGCCCTTTCTTCTTCTTCTCGAAAGCACATTGCGTCCGGACTTGCTTGCCATACGTTTACGGAAACCGTGAACTTTGAGTCTGGCTCTCTTTTTGGGTTGATAAGTTCTTTTCATAATCGTTTTAATCCTTTATAATAAATTACACTCCCCTATTATATAGGAATTCCAAGTTTTAGTCAACTATATTTAACCATATTGACGCTATCTTTTTTTATCCCGTAACTTGCTTGCGTTTTTCCCTGCTTTGCGCTATACTGAAAAAGACGAAAAAACGGGAGAACTTCAAAAGAATGTCGATACAGAAAATTTTAAGTTCTATGCGCAGAGCAATCGAACACTTCGATATGATATCGGACGGCGACACGGTGACGGTCGGGCTGTCCGGCGGAAAGGACTCCGTCGTTTTGCTCGCCGCGCTTTCGGAATTTCGCCGCTTTTCTCCGCACCCGTTCACTCTTAAAGCCGTGACAATAGATATGGGACTTAACGCCGACTATTCTCCGCTGTCGAAGTTTTGCAAGGAAAGAGAAATCGACTATGAAATAGTAAAGACGGACATTGCCGAAATCATATTCGATATACGCAAGGAAAAAAGCCCCTGCTCGCTGTGCAGTAAGATGCGGCGCGGCGCGCTTAACAGCGCGATTATCAAAAACGGCGGAGGCAAGCTCGCGCTCGGACACCACGCCGACGACGTTGCGGAAACTTTTTTAATGTCGCTTTTATACGAAGGGCGGCTGTCCACATTCTCGCCCGTAAGCTATATGAGCCGCTCCGACGTCACTCTTATTCGTCCGCTTGTCTACACCGAAGAAAAGGATATTATTTCGGTAAGCAAGGACTTCCCCGTTGTTCACAACCCCTGTCCTGCGAACCACATAACCAAGCGCGAGTATATGAAAGAGCTCATAAAAAAGCTCGGCGGCGACATACCGCGCGCAAAGGACAGTATCTTGACCGCGCTTTTCCACCCCGAAAGAAATAATCTTTGGAAAAAATAAACCGACGAACAAGGAAACGTCAGTTTTTTTCAAATCGACATTTTCATAATTGTGTGTTGTTCAGTTTTTGTCTTTTTCGCACTATAATAATCTTGTAGTTCAAAACAGGAGGATAAAAAAATGAACACAGACAAAATTTTCGCAGAGAATATTGCAAACGAATATTCGGCAAAAAACAATTCAAAGGTAATTCAACTGAAAAAGCTTGACCAGAAAGTCAAACTACCCCCGCTCATACTTGCTTACACCTTGGGCATAATATCATCTCTCATTTTAGGGGTCGGAATGTGCCTTGCTTTGGGAACAATCGGCTCGGGCGGAGCGGTAATGATGATTGTCGGCAGTGCTGTAGGCATCTTCGGCATTGCGGTTATGAGCGTAAATTACATTATTTACAAAAAGTTTCTTGCAAACCGTAAGCAAAAATATGCAGGCGATATTATTACGCTTGCAAAAGATATAAGCGAAGCAGAATGAAAATACATTTGTCAGAAAGGCGGTATTATGAATAAATCGGAAAGCAAATATTATAATACTGCCTGTCTTATGGACGAGGCGTTATTACAGTTACTCGAAAAGAAAGACTTCGATTACATTACCGTAAAAGAGATATGCGTCAAAGCAGGCGTAAACCGTTCCACCTTCTACCTTCACTATGAGAATATGAACGATTTACTGCAGGAAAGTTTGACATATCTCTTTTCTCGGTTTAAAGAAAAATACGATAAGATGCCGATTGATAATAGCAATTTATCAACTTGCCCTCTCGAAGACTTGTATTTAATAACGCCGAAATATATAAAACCGTACCTTGAATTTATAAAAGAGAATAAAAAAATTTTTTTGACAGCTATTGTAAAACCGACCGTGTTTTCTATAAGCACTCAATACGACGCCGTTTATAAAGCCATTTTTAACCCCATTTTAAGCCGCTTCGGCGTCCCTGAAAAAGAACGCCGTTATATAATGTCATTCTATATAAGCGGTATGCACTCGGTTATCATTCAATGGGTAAAAGGCGGATGCAAAGACGAAATCGATTTCATTGCGGAATTTCTGATTAAATATACGCTGAAATATAAAATTTAATTATAGTCAAGTTGCAATATGCCGAACAAAAAGGACGAGGATTCTTTAAAAATCATCGTCCTTTTTAATATCTATGAAATTACTCGTTCGCCGTCTTTATTGCTTTGCCGCGGCGACTTCCAGTGCCGTATCGGGCGTTTCGTCCTTTTCCTGCGGAACGGACGCAGTGACGACTGTCGGAACGGTCACGTCGGTTTTATCTTCCACCGCTTCCGTATGCGCCATCACGTCGGTTTTGACTTCTTCCGCCGCCTGCTCCCGCGGTGTCTTTTTTTGTACTATGTCGTGCGCTTCGTCTAAAATTATGACGCGAACAGAGCCTTTGGCAATCATTTCTTCCTGCGAGCGCTCGGTCAAATCGTACTTGATTTTTCTCGGCTTTGCAAGCGGCAGAGAATGCTGCTTTGCCACGGTGTTTATCAGATATTTGACGATTTCCGTTTTTTCGTCGCTGCCCACTCTGACAAGCATAGGGGTCTTGGCGAACATTTTCTTTTCCGACTTATCTTCTCCGCGATACTTCGTCTTTTCGTATTGCGCGGGGTCGAGAGCAAAAGCCACGCATATTCTTTTGCCGCCGAACAGCAGCATTGCCAGCGTATCTTTACCCGAGCATATTCTGATATTGGCAAACTGCCTGACTATGTTTATGCCGCCGTACTTGTGTATTTCGTCCATAATCGCGACATAACGGGCTTTCGTTTCGTCGTCGGAATAGCGGAGTTTGGCGTCGAAGCCGAGAGAATATCTGGCATAATATTTTTTGCCGTTGTGGCGTTTTGCGCGAAATCCGAGTTTGCGGCGCACGCGCGGCGACATATCGTCCACGGCTATAATCTCCGCGTTGACGGGCTTATCTCCCACCGCCATACGCACGGTCACATACTTCTTTCCGTCCTCGCTTTCTTCTTCCCTTTCGTCTTCTTCGTCGTCGACAGTGAAATTCAGCCAGCTTCTCTTTTCCGGCTCTCCGCCCGATTTGAGATATTCCAGCTTATCGAGCAGAGCATTGCGCCTTTGCTGCAACTGTTCGTCATACATCTTGCGTTCCTGCTTTACGCGGTATATTATGAGCAGATATATGTTCAAGCCTACGAGCGCGGCGAACACTATTCCCACGATTATACATATCGCCATTTGTGCAGGCGAGAATATGAGTGTGTTTATCAGTGTTCTCATCATTTGTCACCTCCGTCTGCGGTTTGCGCCGCTTCGTTCATCGCTTTCAGTCTGCGCTTGTGTCCGATAAACTGCACGAGAGCGCACACGCCTGCCGCAAGTCCCAATCCGCCGAGCACGGACGTCACTATCGCGAACACAGTTTCTCCGCCGACGACCTGCCACACGAATACGAAGCTGGACGTTCCGCCGTCTTCCCATTCGTAATTGTCGGGGTCGAGCAGATAGACCGTTACCTGATGATTGCCGCCGTAGCCCGTCGTATTGCCCTCTATGCCCATAACGCTTGCGTCAAAGCCGTTCGGCGTGTAGACGAGAGTGCTTCCGTTCACGACGTACACTTTGGTATCCGCCGTCGGCGCGGCTATCTTCTTCTTCGCGACAGTCCAGACTATAACAGTTTTTCCGTCCTGTCCGTCCGACCAACGGTAATTGTCGGAATCTTTGAGCGACAGCGTTATGCGGTATTCTCCCGCGTTAAGCGCGTGCACCCACAGTTCTCCGCCCTTCAAATCGGTTATGCCGTCGTACGTCACTTCCATAAACGTGGAGTCGAAACCGATTATCTGCGCCTGCAGACCTTCGCCCGTGTAAGTGTCGTTCTTGCCAGCGCCGTCCGATATTATGCCGAGCGTCGGCGTATTTCTGACCGCCTTTGCAATCGTGAACTTATATTCTTTGCCCACAAGCTGTTTATAGTTTCTCGTTTCGGGAACGGTTATTCTCACGCCGTAATCGCCTGCCGCCGTCGGCACGCCCGTCAGCGCTTTGCCGTCGCTGTCATAGTATGTGAAAATGTAATCTTTCGGGTCGCCGAACTTCGCCGTTGCGCTCGGAGCGTTTGCCGCTTCTCCGTACGTCCAGCCGTTTATGCTCATTGACAAAAGCTCGTTCTCGCTCTGTACTATTTCGAAACTGAATCTCATAGCGCGCGAGTCGGAGTTTAACCAGCGCGTGTTCGTAAAGTCCGAAAGCTTCAACTCTACGATATATGTGCCGACGTTTATTCTCTCGCCGAACAGCTCCACAGTAAAGTCGGACGACGCGTACTTGCCGTAATCGATGACGGGAGTTATCGCACCGCTTGTATATACCGCATTTTCTATTCTTATCTCGTTTGCGTCGATACCGCGGCGCAGAATCACGAATGCGTAACTCGTCTGACCTATGAGTGTGAAGTTGGAATTTTTCAGTCCGACCGTGACATAGTACGAACCTGCCGCGTTCGGTCTTGTTCCGTCCGTCGTGCCCGTGTAGGTATACGTCAGCGCGCTCCATACTTCGCTGTCCGTCGTCGGCACTTTGTTGTGCATATCCGTGACATCCAACAGAGTCTGCACCGACGCGTTCACGATATTGCCCACTTCGCCACCGTCCGACGACATCGCGCCTATTTCCACCTGTCTGGGTCTTACTGTATATACGCCCGATACGAACGTCACTTCATAGTTGGGGTTGCCGTAACCGCGCGCCGAAATCGCATAGCTGTTTGCCGCGAGTTTGACAAGAGATTCCACGCCTTCGAGATAGAGCGACGTTATATCGAGTTCGTCCGCGTCTATGTTTGCGCCCATAACCGTCATAGGTGCCGATATGCTTCCTATCGTATCGCCGTATACCGATTCGGCATTGCCGATACGGACGGTCACAAACTTTTTCGCCACCGACAGAGTGCCCGACTTCGGTACCACTATATAATTATCCGAGCCGAGACCGACCGCTTCGCCGCCGACTTCTTTGAGTTTGATGTTATAATTTCTTGCGGCAAGCGCGGACAAATCGACGTCTTTGAGTTCCTTATACACTCCGTTCACTTCCACGAGATATACCACTCCGCTGCCCGTAACTATCGGTTTGGAGTTGTTTATCGTATCGTTGTTTACGAAGTCGGACTCCGTGAATTTGTAGTCGAGTTTTATTCCGCCTGCTTCGCCGTACGTCATAGAGCCGTTTGCCGTCACTGTAAGCACGGCTTTTTCCACGGTCACATACGCGTATTTCGTGGCTTCGTCATAGTTCTTCGTTTCCGTCGCGATTGCCATTATACGGTAGCGTCCCGCGCCTTCGACATAGGACAGCCAGCCCTCGTCTTCGTCGCGCGTGTCGTTTTCCACCACGGTCTTATACAGGAACTGCAAGCCTGCGCCGAGAGTAGCGGTTGCCGTCGGCTTGAAATTGGTAACGCCGTACGTCGTCGTATATTCGGCTTTATCGAATGTTATGGCGACAGTGCCCTTATTCACCGTCCACACTCTCTTTACGCTGCCGTTTGCCTGCAGTGCGTCGCCGAGCGCGGCGGTATCGTTCCACTTATAGTTTTCCGACCGCAGAGCAAATACGATTTCATAACTGCCTGCATCGACGGCAGTCAGTCTTGCTCCGACCGCTATGGTAACATACGAAAGTCTGCTGTCGAGCAAGATTGCGTCGTTGTCGAACTCGACGGTGAGATACAGGTTCTCGCCCGTGTAAGCGTCGTTCTGTCCCGATATCACGTCGAGCGTCGGCGCGTCCACGCCTGCGCGTTCGATTTCGAACACTTTGAACGAGCTCTGCCCCGTTGCGGGATAATATGCCTGCACGACATAGGTGCCTGCGTCGGTCGGACGGCGCGAGCCGAACGAACCGGAATTCAATCCGAGCTTTGCCAGTTCGCCGTGGCTGTCGTCGAAGCAGTTTTCGACGTCGAAATCACTCGGTATCGAAGCGGTGACGCGCGCATAGAAGAACTGAATCATATCGGAGCTGTCGCCCGGTCCGCCGTTTAAGGTAACGGCGGGATAGTTGACGTTTACGTCGTATTCGCCGTAAACCCAGCCCTTTATATCCACCTGCAGAGTCACGGAATCTGCCGTGACGCGAAGCAGAAGGTGTACGGTTATGGTTTCTTTTTCGCCGTTTTTGAACACATAGTTGCGCTGTGCCGCACGGTTCAGCGTCACCGACAGATGATATTCGCCCGTGGCGTAAACTTTCAAGGTCAAGCCGTTGTTATCCGCCGTGAAATATTCTTCGGTTATAGGCTCGACGGGCGGACGGGGCGAAGTCAGGTTGTACTGACGGTAGAACCCGTTGTCGTCTATATTCATTATATCTTTTACGAAATCTTTGACCCGCGCCGTAACGCCGTCTCCGAACTCGGTCAGCGACGAGGGACTCCAACCCATAGTCACTTCGCGTTTCGTGACCGTGTATTCTATCACGTTACTGCCGTCGAACACGAAGTTTTTGTTTTTGAGACTGACGGTGACTCTGTAATCGCCTGCCTGCGTGGGCGCGCCCGTTATCTGTCTGTTTTCGGTCAGGTCATAATATGTAAGCGTGAAGTCCGTGCCCAGTACGGGAATGTACGCTATGTCGGCAAGACCGCTCTGTGCGTTTGCGAACACGACGTCGGCTTCCCTTGTCTGACCTGCCGCGCCGCCGTTATAGTTATTGAGTACGGGAGCATACTGCTTGCTTTCGGCGCTTGCCGTCACTTTTCTCGCGGTGACTTCGAAATTCTTTAAAATATAGTTTATCTCATAGTTATCGAATTCGAGCGTGGAAAGACTGTTTTCGAAAGTAACAGTATAGCTTCCCGCTCCGCTCGTCCAAGGGGTATATGCGGTGCTTGCCACAGCTTCTCCGCGTGCCGCGCCCGTGCGCAGCAGCAGCTCGAAATATTCATTGTACTCGAAGTCGTTTTCGTCGAAATGCACCTTAAACTCCGCGTTTTCTCCGTACACAACCGAGAAATTATCGACATATTCGCCGACGCTGTTTTTGCCGTACACATAGCCGTTTATCTTCTTCTTTTCCACCGAGTATTTGGGTGCGCTCGACGAATCGAAAGTCACGTTGTAATTGGCAACGGAGTTTTCCGTTATGCCGTACGTTATATCGTACTCGCCGTAGTTCTTCGCATTTACGCCCAAACCGATGTTAAGCGCCGAAAGTCCGTCTTTGGACGCGCCGTTCCACTGCGTATCGTCGGGCACCAAGAACGCTTCGGGATGAGCGTTCAGCATATCCGTCAAATTAGCCTGATGGTCGTCGCCGTAATAGCCCTTTGCGAAGTCGTTTGCCGCGCTCTCTATGCCTTTTACGGTCACAGTCACGTCGCGTTTGATTACCTTAAGCACGTCGGTATTCACATAACGCAGAGCGTAGTTGCGCGCGTCTATGCCGCTTGCCGTCACGCGGTAATTCATTTCCGACACATTGCTGTTTACCGTATAGTTTTCCGACGAATAGGAGATTTTGCTCACGTCGAAATAATCCGCTCCCCTTGCCTTTTCTTCGGCGATACGGTTTGCCGACTCTTCCGCGGAAAGATATTCGCCTTTATACCACACACTGTACTCGACGTTAGCGTCATTGCCGCTCGGCAAGACGTCGGACAGCGGCGTACCGTAAACGATTTCGGTATCCTTAACCGTTACGTCCACAGGCGTTTTTTCTATTTTGAAATTCTGACGCGTGACGCTGGAAATATAGTTTTTATGCTCCGAATCGTATATGAACTCGAATGCGTAAGAACCTACGTTTACCGGCAATGCAGTCGTCATTTCCGTTGCCGTACCGTGTTCGTCATATTGGTAATACACGGTCTTGAACTTGATTTTCTCATTACCGTCGGACACTACCGGCGTCGCCGTTCTTGCCTTGCCGTCATACGTCGGGTTATCGAAGTCATAGGTTATAGTCAGCGTTACGCGCTCTATCGTGAACACGCCCGCATTGTTTGTTTTAAATTCTGCGGCATACTCGTCGGGCTGTTGTAAGGCTTCGCCTGCAAAACTTCCCTCGCAGTCTTTGAACCGTATGATATAGTTGTTTTCGTGGTCCTTTTCGCCTGTCTTTTTGTTCCACACGGCATATATGGGGTAAGTTCCCGCATTGTTCGTCTTATCGCTTTCGTCGCACTTATCGAGAGCGGCGGTTTTGAGAATGATGGGGTCTTCGTCGCCGAACAAATCGCCTTCGCCCGTCGTGTAAACCAGCTTTCTTGCCGCTTGCTCATCGGCTTCGGTCACGCCCGAGAAATCGAATTTCGTATTATTGTTCCCTATCGTCACCGTAACGACGCGCTTATTTACAATCAGTTTCGAGTGGTCGTATTCGAGCTCGTAATTATCCGACGTGCAGGCGTTTTCGTTAACTATCTCTATATTGTAATCGCCGCCCGCGTTATCGCCTGCGCTGTATGAAGCGGCATCGAACTGCGGCTGTGCCGAAAGGCGTGCGTCGGAAATATCTTCGAGTTTGAAGCCGTTGTTTACAAATCCCGAATATTCGTATGTGAACTGCGGTTTGGAATCTCCGTATACGATTGTCTTATCGTCGGGAGTAACTTTGAGCGGCTTTTTAGCCACGCTGAATATGCGGTTTGTTTCCGCGTCCGTAAAGTTCTTATTGCCCTTGCTGAAGAATCTCACGCGATAATAGCCCGCGCCGAAGTTTTTATCTTCGGCATCGAATATGCTCTTTATGAGTGCGGTTATATCCGTACCCGTACCGAGCAGTACCGCGCCCGAATCGCCTACCGACGCCGTCTTATAATAGTATATCTCTACCTGAATTTCGCCTGCGTTGAGTTTAAACTTCGTTTCGGGCATTGCGGCGCTTTGTCCGCCGTCTGCGTTATATCCGTCAACGTGGCTGCCTTCGTATACACCGTACACCCAGGCATAGCCGCCGTCCTTTTGTTTCAGCGTGCCCGTCGCCGCAAAGCCGTCGCTTACGTCTTTGTCTCTCTTGTTCGCAAACATAAAGCCGCCGTCGAATTCAAACGTATTACTTGACTGCTTTACCGTGACCGTAACGGAGCCGCGAATGCCGAAATGGTTTTCCGCCGTTATCAGCCAATACACCTTATATTCGCCTGCATCGCGCACGGTGGGCATTTCCTGCGTTCCGTTGTTTATGAAGTCGAAGTCTTCCAAAGGCGCATCACCGTCCGAAACGATATGGAAATACGTCTTTACTTCGCACTTATCCACGGCGGTTGCGTATGAACTCACTTCTACGCCGCCCCTTGTGGGCACAATCACATTCTGCCATTCTTCATTATAGGAAATCTCGCGGTCATTGACGGCAGCCACATTGGAAAGAGTGGCAGGCGTAATCTCGAACTGCGGATTTTCCTTGCCGTCGCTGTCCGTAAGAGTTTTGGAATAGTTGTCACCCATTGCCCCGACAAAGTCGCAATGAATGGGATATTTGCCCACTTTATTAGTTGCGGTATTGGCGTTGTTCGGCGTGAATGCTTCGGTGGTAAGCGAGAATATCGCGCCGTAAGCATCGGGAGCGACCGCTTTCTTGCTTGCGTCATAAGTAGACGTCGGCAATTCCACGTCGTATTCCACCTTGAGAGTATCCGCCTTCGCGCCGTAGAGAGCCGAAGTATTTTTTACTTTTACGGTGAGAGCCAATCTTGAAACGGTAAGCTTGCCGCCTTCGCCGTCGGCAAACGTATAGTTCTTGCTTGTAAGATTACTGCCGTCGAACACAATGCGGTAGTCTTTCACGCTATCGCCTTCATTATATTCGGTCGTATATGTAAAGCTTCCGCCGAAACCGGAGAGCGTGCCGTCCCTAAAAGCGGTTTCGTCGCCGTTTTTAAAGCCGACAAACGAGTATGCGGAGTTTGTTGTAAGGTCGGAAAGCTCTCCGAGCCAGAGTTTGCCGTCTACGTTTTCGGGGCTGTCTTCGCCGTATTTTATTTCAAGCGTAACATTTACCTTGACTTCGGCTTGACTCACGACATACTTGTTTGCATTGACATATGTTATATTGTAGTTATCGTCGTTTACCGTATGCGTTATTTCGTACTCGTCCGCATCGGAAGTTTTATCGACCGCACAGGAAAGCGTGAACACATTCGCCGCGCTGTGTCCGTCCGCCAGCCCTTTGCCGCCGACGGAATAGACTTTCGCCGCATTTTCGGGTGCGTTCAAGTCTATCGGGTCGCTGCCGTATGTGCTCGAAATGCCGCTGTTTACGGTGAGCGTAATATCTCTTTTCTGAACCGCGAACGCCGCGCTCTTGTTTAAGCCGACATTAAAATCATTGAAAAACTCGTCGGAATTCTCTTTCTTGTAAGGCACGACAAAGCAGTTTGTTCCGGCAGGCGTAAATCTGTCCGTAATCTCACTGCCGCTTGCGGTCTCTATTCTCGTACCGATATAAGCCGCTGCCGCGGTTTCGAACTGTTCATCGTCCGACGTCCACTGCGTTATCGGCAGGCTGTCGCCGTATATGTATTCGGAAACGGGACTGCCGTTTACCGCCACCGTTCTGCGCTTGATTGTAAGGTTTGCGCTGCTCGAATAAGTCTGCGTATCGTTGCCGAGCTTGAAGTTGTGCTTGCCCGTACCTTCTATGCCGACTACATAAAGCGTGTACGCTTCTTCGTCGCCCTTAACGTGAGTGGGAAGAGTGTTGTCTGCAAGCTTAACTTCAAGCGTTAAGCCGTCGGCGCTGTCCGCTCCGTTTCTTTCAGGGGCATTGTTTATGCTCGCTTCGAGCGTGTGGGGTTTGAAATCGTATGTTACTTCGAATTCGGTGCCGCTGCCCGTTACGCCTTCCGTCGCGCTCCAATCAACCGAAATCTCTTTCGGTTCGACTTTGAGCGTTGCCGAATATTCCTGCCGTTCATAGTTGGAATCTCCCGTAAAATTCACGGCAATGGTGACCGCATATTCGCCTGCCTGCCACGGCAGGTGATTTTCCAGCATATCGGCGTCGTCGCTGTCAACGATTTTTTTGCCCGCAGACGTATAAGTAAAACCGCCCTTTGTTCCGTCACTGCCCGCAAACGTGACTGTCATTTCAAGTCTGTCCGCATCGTTTTCCGACGTCAGCGCCGCCGCATCGCCGGAATCGCTCTCGACGTCGCGGACGGTCATAAACTCGTCGGAAAGCAAAGGGGTCAGATTATCGCCGAAAGTATAGCTGTCGAAAGCGAACTGTACTTTCAGTACGGTATTGGTTATCGCGTAATGCAGATATATGGATACTCCGTCGCTGTCGTATGTCGTCGTTGCGTGACGCGTCAAAATTATACCGTCGTTGTCGTCGGCATTGGCAGGTTTTTCAAACACATAGTTGAACGGATTTATTTCACCCGATTTGAGTTTGAACCGAATATAATATTGTCCCCTGTCCGCGGACGCGCAAGTCGTATTTCCTGCAGGATATTCCACCGACGAACCGTTCACTATCACTTCGCCGTACAGCACTTCGTATATGCTTTCGTCCAGCTCGCAGGCGTAATCGGGCGATTGAATGTTTCCGTTCCACAACAGCATCGTGGGCTTTTCCGAGCCTTCTTTCACGACAAGCACGGGCGCTTTCAGCTGTTTTCTTTCAACGGTCATAGTCAGCGTAAAGGTGTTTTCGTCCTTATAGCTTTCATAATCGTCGGCATTTTTAAAACAGTAATTCGACGAGTCGTTGAGCGTAACCGTAACGGTATAAATACCTGCGTTTACATAAGTGAACTCGCCCGTCGCCGCGCTGAAAGTTCCTGCTGTCGCGGCGACATTCAAAAAGTCAATCATAGAGACATCGGACGAAACGCCTATTGCCGCAAGAGACTGCCAATATTCCGTATCGCTCGATTGCACCGTCTTATCAGTTTCGTCGAACGTCGTCGTAATATTTTCCGAAGCGTTCGGAAGCGACAGAGCTTGCTTCAAAATATCGAAGCCCCTCTGCGTCAAAGACGGCAGTTTATAATTGTCTTTTGCATCACCGAAAAGCTTGACGGCTTGTGCCACATAGGAACCGGCATTGACGGCTTTACCGTCCGTAAGGCTGCCGCTTGCCACTATTTCCACGTCTATGCCGACCTTGCCTATATCGCAGGCAAACAGATTGTTTGCAGAGGCTGTAGGAAGTTTGCCGCTTGTGTCGCCGTCATATTCGAACGACGTATTGCTCCAAGAGATACCGATTTCGGCTTCGTCGATATCGAAATAATATGTCTTGGTTTTTTTGCCGTCCGATTCCGCGACGCCGCTCCAAACATAGTTTTCACTTGGCTCGACGGTAATCGTATATTCTCCTGCGCCGAACACGCCTTTCTGCGCTTCCGCTCCGCCCAAATAGACGCGGACAATAACGACGTTTTTGTCGTAGTATTTGTCACTGTCAGTCACATACTTCAAAAACTCGTAAGCGTTTCCCCTGTACGTCGCTTTCAGTCTGTCCGCACTTTCCACGGTAACTTTATCCGCCGCGCTTGCAACAAGCGTCGGTATATCTATCGTAGCGTGACCTATGATAAAGTCGAGATAATCAACGTCGGGCAAAACATAGTTATGACTGCGGCTGCCCGTAACGGCGGTTACCTTTATGCGATATTTTCCCGCTTTCGTCAACTCCGATTTATCCATCACCGTCGTCAACGAAATGCCGCCGTATACCGTCGTTTCCAGCACGAGATTACCGCCGTCGACATTGTTTGTCGCATCGCAGACGGGATATGCAGGCGCCATATTTTCCGCAAAATCGAACTTATCTTTATTCCAGTGCAGCGCTATTTCCCGTCTTTGAAGTTCATAAGTCAAAGCGACGGAAGTGTCTTCGGTATTCTGCCAAACATAGTTCTTTTCCTTGCCTGTCTGAAAACTCACCGTTACGGTGTACGTTCCCGCGTCGACTACCTTGACTTCGTTTTTCGACGTCGAAAATGTTATTCCGCTGTCGATTGCGGCTTCGTCGAAAGTCTTTCCGACGACGGTGTATTCCATAACGTCGGAGCGATAGTTTTCCAAAGTAAAGGAGTGGTCTGCGCCGCTATATACGGGATTTGTTTCGTCGAATTTCACCGCCATTGCGCCGAGCGTTTTGCGGTATACGGAGAACGACGCCGTGACGGGTTCGCAGTCGTAATCGCCGACTTCGTCGCCCTGTGCGGCGTTTATCGACGTTTTAAACTCGACCACATAGTTTCCGACATCCCACCAATCGTTTATGTCGAGCGCATCGCCCGTCTTTTTACCGTCTGCGCCTGCCGCATAATATTCGGCTTCGCCTATACTTGCATACGGGTATAACGAACCTGCCGTATGGCTTGCCGTGGGACGGGTCAAATCCGCGGCTTTGGTTTCATATTCGAAGCTGTTAAACGCCGACGGCATATTTATCGACACCGACTGCGGCGCCTTATCTATATAGAACGTGGCATTCGTATTCAGTTCGTCGGACGAATCTTTCCATTTATAATTGGAATCGGTGATTGTGAGTTTTACCGTATATCCGTCGGCTCTTGCGTGAACGTATTTGCCGTCGCTTTCGGCAGGCGTTATCGGGGTTATACTTACGGGCGGCTTACCGTTTACGAAGTCCGTTTCAAAGAATCCGCAACCGCTCAAATCAATGAAGTCTTCCGCCGAATAGCGCGTGCGCGAATAGGTCTTTCTGCCGAATACGCTGTTTGCGGAAACGGCTTTCGGGACTACGTTCAAATGCAGTGAAAAGCCTGAGAAAGTCTTGGACGAAACGTACGCCGGAGTATCTTCGGTTACGGCTATTACGCGGTATGACCCGACGCCGAACTTGGCAGGCGCAGTCGTGGGATTTGCGTATGTGTGCCCGTCGAAACCGTAATACCAAAGAGTAAACTCAATATCGTCTTCCACCTTGACGCCGCTTCCGACCGTTCTCAACGATATACCGATTTCGCCGTTTTTAACGGCTTTTTCGAAATCGCCGTACTCCATTGTTTCAGCCGTCGTTTCTTTTCCCTTATATGTCAGGCGCACATCCAGCTCGCCTTTATTTACCGTTATGGTATATGTGAGCACATAGTCCGTTCTTGAAAGATTTGCGGAAGATGTGCCTACTGCCCACCAATAATCTCCGCTCTCGCCGTCGGTCAGTTCTATTCTGACGGTGAACTCACCGCCGCGCAAAAACTTTACTCTGCCTGCATCGGCGTCGAATGTCGCGCCGATACTGCCCGACGAAATCGGCGTCACTTTGCCGTCCGCCGTCGCCGTCTTTGCCGTGTAGGTTGCTCCCACTTCGCCGATAACGCCCTTTTCGGCAACGGTCACTTTGATATTCGCCGCATTCTTCGCATTGACAATAGACGCGTCTATATTCGATATGTCTTTGACGCAATCGGCGGAGAAGTCTATTTCGAAACTGCCGAGATTGGGCCAGTCATAGCTTGCCTTATCCACTGCCACAGGGAAAGTTTCGGTGTATGCGTCTTTATCGGGATATGCGAAAGTCACCTTTGCAAACCGTACATCTCTCGTTATTAAAACGCTGTCTATTTTTACGTGGTTCTCGTCTTGCAACTCAACCGAACAGTATTTTTGCAGTTGATTGAGCGGTGCGCTCTTTCTCATACCGTCGGCATATCGCATATACACGTTAAGACCGTCGTATTTAAACGACTGGAATATAGTCTGACGAACAAGGTCGCCTTCGATATACAATATCGTATTGGGCATTTCGTATTCAACGTGTTCGAAAAGCACTTCGCAGAAAATATCTTTTGTGTATTCCACCCTGACATTCTTGTCGTAATATGCTTTCTCCGCGCCTGCCGCCAACTCGGTCAATGCCTTTTCGACGTCGTCCGCCGTCGGAGTCAACGCCACGTCCACGGTATACAGCGTTTCGGAAAGCGGCTCGTTCTCTCGTCTGTCGCCGTTGTTATAGGTCGGTATGACTATGAAGTCGGACACCGAAAGCGACGTGGACGATTTATATGTTCTGCCCGTATACTTATAAGTTGCGTCTATCGAGAAAACCTGCAAAGCCTCGAAAGACAGAGAAATCGAACCGCTGTAAGAGATTTGTTTATTATTGTCTATGACGGTTACGTATACGACTTCGGAACGCCCTGTCTGCGGATTTTCGGTAAACGACGAGTTCGTGACCGAACAGCTCATTCCTTCCATTATATTTCCGCTTTCGTCGAACACCGATTTTTCGGAGTGCTGATAGTGCAAGGTCACGTCCAATCTGCTCAAAACTTCGTCGCGCGTCATACCCGCAACGAACGCACAGTACAGCGCGCCGCCTATTTCCACTTTATATATTCCGTCTTCGAAACGGAGTTTTTTGCTCGGCTTGACGGAAATACGCTCTATCGTCGCTTCCTTGACGGTAGGCGTTATCGTGACGAACGGCAAGCCGCCGCTTTCGGTTTGTCCGTAAAGATATGTGACGGTTATGCTTGCTTTCTTTCCTGCAATAAGACTGCCGTTTATCTCCACGGTGTAGAGTTCTTTATTGGAAATGACTGCTTCGCCGTCCGACGTTTTACCTTTCACGACAAGCAGGTCTTTAAGCGTGGAAACCGTGTGGTCGTCTTCGATTTCCTTGACGGCGTCCACGGTGATTTGAGAATACGCAGGTATATCCGACGTATTTTTGACGGTCACGGTATCGCGCGCTTCCGCAGTTATACAGCTGACTTCCACCATTATGACTTTTTCGGGAGACTCCTCCCCTTCCGCCGCAGTGCTTTCTTCCGTCAGCGGTTCTTCGAAAAATTTACCCGTAACGACTTTGCCGTCTACGGTCACGATATATTCGTCGGCTTCGAGCACTTGCTTTGCCTGTCCCTGCTCCGACGTGTACGTTCCCGTAACGGTGACGCTGCGTTTGAAATCGTCCACCGTGGTAAGCGCGGCATAGACGGTAAAGTCAGTCGGAATATCCAGCTCCAACGCCGTATATTCTCTCGTCGGTCTTGCTTCCGAAGATGCCGCAGGGACTTTGGAAATATTTCCGCTCGGCGAAGATGCAAAACATACGGAAATGACCGCACCGAATAAAACAGATAAGCATACCAAAACAGCGCAAGCCAGTTTCAATAGTCCGCGCTTTGTAAAAATTCCGTCTAAACCTCTCATAAAAAAGTCTCCGTCATCATTGTCTGTTCGTATTATTTTATATGCGTATTATATCATACATACACACCCAATGTCAAGACTTTATAAAAAATTACGATTCTCTTTTGACGCAATTGCCCTATTTTTGCCACATCGCCGCAAAACGCTTGACAATATAACATATTTATTATAGAATACCACCACACGGGCAATTAACTCAGCTGGGAGAGTGTCTTCTTGACGTGGAGAAAGTCAGGGGTTCGAGTCCCTTATTGCC
>CAOJOK010000014.1 GCA_948440265.1 uncultured Clostridia bacterium | reverse complement strand
CCAATGGTACTCGTCCGGACACGGACCGGGAGATTAGGTAATTGCCGCTTTCCAAGAAAGAGACGTTTTGCGCAGTTTGCGCGGGGCGTCTTTTTCGTTACCCCTGTCGTAATGTTGATTTTTTATCCGTTTAATGGTATAATACAGGATATGAAAAAGATTTGTTTTGTTTGTTTGGGAAATATCTGTCGTTCGCCTATGGCGGAACTCGTGTTTAAGGATATGGCGGCAAAGGCAGGTCTGTCGGACAGTCTGGAAATAACCTCCTGCGGCACTTCCGACTGCGAAGCGGGCTCTCCGACTTATCCGCCCGTAAAAAGGACGCTGGACGCGCACGGAATCTGCGGCAGTCACGTCGCAAGAAAGATAACCGCGGACGACTTTAAGACCGCGGACTTTATTCTTGCAATGGATACGGGAAATATATCCGACCTGAAATATATGTCGCGCGGAAAATACGACGACAAGATTTACAAGCTCTGCTCTTTCACGGACCGACCGCGTGACGTCGCCGACCCGTGGTATACGCGCGACTTCGAAAGAGCGTATGCCGACGTGACCGACGGGTGCAGGGCGTTTTTGGAATATCTGCAAAGGGAAGTGCTGTAAGCCTATGGATATAAAGAGCGAGCTTAACGCAAGCGGCTTTCGGTTTCAGAAACGCTTCGGACAAAACTTTATAACCGATACGAACTTTTTGAAATCGATAGCGGAAAAAAGCGGAGTCGCGCCGTCGGACACCGTCGTGGAAATAGGCGCGGGCGCAGGAACGCTGACCGCCGCGATTGCCGAAAGAGCAAAGCGCGTAATCGCGTTCGAAATCGACGAATCTTTGAAGCCCGTGCTGGAAAAAACACTGTCCGCTTTCGATAACGTCGAACTTGTTTTCGGCGATTTTATGGACGAGAAAGACCTGTCCGAAAGGACGGGAGAGAAGTATAAGGTCATAGCCAATCTGCCGTATTACATCACCACTCCCGTGCTGTTTAAGCTTATGGAAGACACAAAGTATCTGCCGCAGACGATATCCGTTATGGTGCAGAAAGAAGTCGCCGACAGAATGTGCGCCAAACCGTCCACAAAGGACTACGGCGCTCTGACCGTGGCGATAGACGCCCGCTTTTCGGCGAGAAAGCTTGTAAACGTATCGCGCGATATGTTTTACCCCGTGCCGAATGTGGACAGCGCGGTCGTGCTTATGACGGCAAAAGACGCCTGCGACGGCGTCGATATGAAAAAGTTTTCGGCGCTCGTAAGGGCGGCTTTCGCAATGAGAAGAAAGACTCTCATAAACAACCTGACGGCGGCGTTTCCGCTTTCGAGAGCGGCGTGCGAACAGGCTCTGACCGACTGCGGACTGCCGCTTGCCGTGCGCGGAGAAGCGCTTTGCACAGAACAGTTCGAAGCTCTGACAAAGAGGCTTTTCGATTGACGCCGACCGCGTAAGGTGTGGTTTTAGTAGCGTATTTTGTCCATAACAGGCGAATTTATGTCTTGACTTTTTTTCGTGCGTATACTAAAATAATAGGAGAATATTTTAAGCCGAAAAGCTTTCGGCTCGGAAATAATAATAAGGAGGAGGGGCAAAATGATAGCAACCCTTTTCAACGACAGTTGGAGTTACCGCAGAATAGGCGAAGACGAGTATACCCCCGTCACACTGCCGCACGACGCAATGCTGTGCGAACCGCGAACGGATACCGCTCTCGGCGAACACAATATCGGCTGGTTCGAGAGTTACGATTATGAGTACGTAAAGAAATTCGACGTGCCGAAAGAGTGGGAAGACAAGTCGGTCTATATAGAGTTCGAAGGCGTCTATAAGTGCGCCGAGGTTTATGTGAACGGAGAAAAGGCGGCTTTCCGCCCGTACGGCTATATAGATTTCACCGTAGATATCGGCGGTCTTTTGAAATACGGCGAAAGCAACGAAATAAAGGTTATCGCACGCAACGCCGACCAGCCGAACAGCCGCTGGTATTCCGGCTCGGGAATATACCGCGACGTCAATCTTTTCGTGGCGGACAAAAAACATATCGAGCATAACGGTCTGAAAATAAAAACGCTTTCCATAGCGCCGCCGAAAGTGGAAGTGTCGGTTTCGACAAGCGACGGAAGCGAAACGGAAATAGAAATAACGGACGCCGACGGCAATGTCTGCGCCGAGGCGGAAACGCAAAACGGCAAAGCCGAGATAGAACTTGCGGACGGCAAACTGTGGTCGCCGTCACAGCCCTGTCTGTATGAGTGCACCGCAAAGTGCGGAACCGATACGGCAAAAGCAAACTTCGGCATAAGGACGATAACCTGCACGCCCGAGAAAGGCTTTGAAATAAACGGCGAAAGAGTAATTCTCAACGGCGCGTGTATTCACCACGACAACGGTCTTTTGGGCGCGTGCGCATATAAGAGCGCGGAAGAGCGGAAGATACGCCTGCTGAAAGAAGTGGGCTATAATGCCGTGCGCTCGGCGCATAACCCGTGCAGCAAGGCGCTTTTGGACGCCTGCGACAGAATGGGTATGCTGGTAATGGACGAGTATGTTGACGTCTGGTATATCCATAAAACGGAGTACGACTATGTAAACTACTTCTCCGAATGGTGGGATAAAGACCTCAAAGAAATCGTAGACAAGGACTATAACCATCCGTCCGTCATAATGTATTCGACGGGCAACGAAGTCAGCGAAACGGCGCAGAAAAAGGGCATAGAGTGGACGAAAAGAATGACCGATTATTTGCACTCTCTGGACGACAGCCGCCCCGTAACCTGCGGAATAAACATCTTTTTCAACTATTTGAGCTCTATGGGCTTCGGCGTGTACAGCGATAAAAAAGCCGAAAAGGCGGCAAAGAAAGCCGAAAAAGCCAAGGCGAAGGCGGCGAAAAGCAAGGGCAAGAAAAAGAAAAAAGTGGGAAGCGAGTTCTTCAATACGATAGCCGGTCTTTTGGGCGATAAGTTTATGAAGTGGGGCGCAACCCTGCACGGCAGCGACGTCAAAACCCGCGACGCATTCAAAAATATGGACGTAGCCGGCTATAATTACGGCATAAACAGATATGAGAAAGACTTGAAGCGCTATCCCGACCGCCTGATTTTAGGCAGCGAAACATTCTGCAAAGACGCCTATAGATACAGCAAACTTGCCGCAGACAATCCGAGAATAATCGGCGACTTCGTATGGGCAGGTATGGACTATCTCGGGGAAGCGGGCATCGGCGCGTGGGAATACAAAAACTATGCTCCCGTATTCGGAACGGGCTTGGGCTGGCTGACGGCAGGCTCGGGCAGATTGGATATAACGGGCAGGGGACACGGCGAAGCCGCATATACAAGGGTTATGTACGGCTTGGATAAAATAGCTTTTGCCGTCATACCCGTAGATACCGCTTTCGAAAAACATTCGCCGTCCGCCTGGAAAATGACGAACGCCAAAACGAGCTGGTCGTGGGAAGGCTGCGACGGCAAAAAGACGAAAGTGGAAATTTACAGCAGGGACTATAAGGCGGAACTTTTGATAAACGGCAAGCGCGTCGGCGTCAAAAAAATAGACAAGACGGGCAGAGCGATATTCAAAACCAAATACCGCGACGGCGAAGCGACGGCGATTGCCTATGATAAAAACGGCAGAGAAACGGCGCGCACGACTATGAGAACGGCGGAAAAGGAAACCAAACTGACGCTCATTCCCGAAGCGTACGCCGTAAAAGCAGGCGAGCTCGCGTATGTGAGAATAGCTTATACGGACAATAACGGCGAAGTGAAACCGCTTGCGAGAGCGGACGTGAAAGTGCAGGTCTCGGGCGGAAAACTGCTCGGTCTCGGCAACGGCTGTTCTTACACCGAAAGAAGCTATCTCGGAGATACGACGGATACCTATTACGGAGAAGCGCTTGCAATCGTTATGCCCGAGGAAAAGGAGATAACCGTAACGGCGCAGAGCAAGTACGGAAACGCCTCCGCTACCGTCGCCGTTCTGTAATCGAAATAAAACAAAAAAAGTCCGATACTCAATCGGACTTTTTCTTTTGGAAAAATCGCTGTAATCCGTTTGTTTTTATTATTTAAAAAAATTGAAAAAATTGTCGATATATGTTATAATAGTAATCAACAGAGGTGATATTTATGAATAATTATTATGAAAAAATCAAGTTTGTGAAAATGAAAATCGTTTCATACTTAAATGAAATCTTAAAAGTATACGGAAACGAACTGCTTTTGAGATTGGAAGAATATAACCTTTTGCAAAATAAATATAATTGCATAGAATCGTCAACGGCGACGGGCTTTATTATGGAAGAATTTATTGTGTCGAAACTTGAAACGTATTCGCAAAATCATAATAATGTCGATGATATCCGCATAGAAAGAAAAATAAATCGCGGAACGCAAACTACAAGTTATGATTGCTGTGTGACTTATCAAGGCGTGTTCTTTATGATTAACGTCAAGGTCGAAAAGGGCAATAATAATGCGGTATCGGCGATAAACATTTTACATAACGATTATTGTCGCAAGAATCCCGAACAAGAAAAATCCTTCATTATTTTAAAGACCAAATACGACTTCGGAGAATCTTAAAAAACAAAAGAACGCAAGATTCTTGTTCGCGGTATAAGCGTTTATGCATTGGAAGAAGTCGATTTTACGATAGGTCACAAACAAGACCATAGAAACTGGTCGGAAGAGTTTAATCCAGCGTCGGGACGTTTGCAAATATCAAAAAAATTCAGAGAAATCAATGCTCTGAAAGAAGAGAATATTTCTTACGATAAGACTAAACAGTTTATAGAAAAAATGTATAAAGCGCAGTAGTAATAAAAAGGGCTGATAATTCAGCCCTTTTTATTACTTGATTTTATCTAAATTTTTCATTATCGCTATGCCTATTGCTTTTCCCAGCAAAGGGGGAACAGCGTTTCCTATTTGAACGAGCTGGTCTTTTTTGACCCCTTTGAAAATAAATGTGTCGGGGAACGATTGCAACGCGGCTAATTCTCTCGGCGTTAAAACTCTCGGAAGCAAAGGATGCAGATTGACTCCGCCGTGGTTTTCTTTAATAGTGCAAGACGGTTTGTTCCAAGGGGATTTTTTCCAACCGTCGGAATAATTTCCGAATAGGCTTTTTCCTTCGGGGACTTCCGTAATTCTCTGTTGCATTTCTTCGCTGTGTTTGGTAAAAATATGATTGAAATCTTTGTTTTCGGGTAAATTCAAAAGGCGTTTGATACCTTCGCCCAATGTTATATACATATCGCTTGACAATATGGGTTTGGGGTGATAATTTTTTGCCCCGATACGATTTCCTATAAAAATAACGCGCTTTCTGATTTGCGGTACATAATAATCGGCACTGTTAAGTACGGTCACATTCATTTCATAGCCTATATCTTTGTAGTCCTGCAAGATTTTGGTTTCGACTTTGCCGTCAAGCATAGACCGCAGCCCTTCCACGTTTTCGCACACGACAAAATCGGGCTTTATTTTTTTTACAATTTCCAGCATTTCCAAATACAAACTGTTTCTCGGGTCATTGACAACCCGATTTCCCGCCATACTGAACCCTTGACAGGGGAAACCGCCGACAATCAAATGTATGTGCTTATCTTTTACCGATTCGTATAATTCTTCTTTTGTTTCGGGAAGTCTGATATCTCTTGTTCGAACGTTTTCGTCGAATCCTTTTTTTTCGAAAAAGTTATATTTGTATGTTTGTACGGCGCATTCCGAAATCTCCACAGACCCGACGGGGGTAAAACCCGCCATAGTCAAGCCGCAGCTTAAACCGCCTGCCCCCGAAAATAAATCTATAAAATTATAGCCGTTTCTGTAAGAAATATCGTTCCAGCCGTCATATAGCCATTTATCCGAAATGTCTATCCAATTCACATTTTCGCTTTGTCCGTCGGCAGTTATTTCGGCGTTATCGAAAATCGAGCGGAAACCCAAGCATTTTCCTGCGGCTAACCAGGTTTGCAAATCGCTGTCTGAAATAAAGTATTTGTTTTGACGTTTTTCGGAAGGAAGATTTCCGCAAGCTATATGTCGACGAACCATTTTAATGCTTATATCGGCAATTTTAGCTACTTCTTCAATCGTATGGTGCTTTTCCATAAAACAATCCTTTTTGATGGTTATTTTCATTATGTATGAAAACCGCCCGCTTGTCAAGACCTTTTGTGCAATTTAATAAAATCCATATATAAAAACAGTATACATAAATAAAAGAGCGGAGCGATATCGTTCCGCTCTTTGGTTAACACATTTTCAAGGTCAGGCTTCTTTATTTTCCGTACTTTCCGGTTTTTTCTTCTTCGGCGCGGGGGAGCGTTTGAGCCGCGACCACAGTATAATGACCGCCTGCGCGGGCGCGCCTACAATGAACATCTGCCATAGGTTGTAAGAAAAGAATTGCAGATAACAGCTCAATATAATCGACCACACCAAAATACTGCACAAAAGAAAGGTCACCCAGTGTTTGCCCCATATTCCGTTGAAAACAATCGCCACGATTGCCGATGCGGGTATCGCCCAAATAAATACGGTCCAGGGCGACACTTTGGCGGTCATCTGGCAGATGACGAAAATCAGCGTGGCAATGACCCACACCGTCAGAACGGCAAGCGACGAGATTATGAGATGATTGTACCGCTGGCTTTTGGCGGTCGTAGATACCTTGACGTCCTCCTCGCTGACTATATAGTCCAGCGAAACATTGAACAGCTTGCCGATTTTGACAATGACTTCGATGTCGGGCAGAGCCTCGCCGCGTTCCCACTTGGAAACGGACTTGTCGGAATAGTTGAGCTTTTCCGCGAGTTCGGCTTGCGTCATCTTATTTTCTTTGCGCAGATAGACAAGCTTTTCCGCGACGATTTCCTTCAATTCTTTCATATCGAAGCCTATTATACCACAAGTTCGGCGCAAAATCAAGTAAATTCCACTCTCGGTAGAGCGCCGAAAACACCGCTCTACCGACAGTAGAGCGACAGGAATAATTGCGGTCGCAGTTGTATAGTCGGGACGGGTCAAATCGGCAGATAATAGATAGGATTTTGAAGCAGACTGTTATATAATATCGTCATAGGGGCAGTCTTATGTAAAGGACAGTTTGCAGCCTTAAAACAAAACATATAATAAGGAGTAACAGAGCTATGGAAAACGTCATCGAAAGAAGTATCGCGGCAAAGAGCAGTACCGCCGCTAAAACGGAGCGCCCAGCCGCACCCGTGCGCAAGATACGCAATGCGTCGGTCAATCTCATCAGACAGTTTCCCGAACGCCCGGGCGAGTGGGGAAACCGCATAGTTATCGTTGTGTGCGCAGGCAGCGGCAATAACTGAAACAGGAAAATACGATTGGAAAAACGATAAAACCCCGTTTTGCCGCACATTGGGCAAAGGGGTTTTTCATTTGATTTTATTGTACAATATGCTTTCGTAAAGTTGACTTATAACCGCCGATATGGTAAAATAAATCAGATAGACAATACATATAAAGTCTGGGACTTTAACAGGGTATGAAAGCGGAGGTGTTACTATGAAGAAAATCGAGGATTTGTTGAAAGCGTCGCAGGCAGGCGAAGCCGAAGCGCAATATAATCTCGGTTTGTGTTATTGGTGCGGCAACGGCGTCGAAACGGACCGCAAGGAAGCCGTAAAATGGTACGAAAAGGCCGCACAGGCGGGACATCCCGATGCGCAGTATAAACTCGGTCTCTGCTACGAGTCGGGCGACGGCGTGGAAAAGAATGTCGAAACGGCGGCAGAGTGGTACAAAAAAGCCGCGCAGGCAGGCGAAGCGTACGCGCAGTACAAACTCGGCAGATGCTATAAGCTCGGCATAGGCGTGGAAAAGAACGCCAGAGAAGCGGAAAAATGGTTCGCAAAAGCCGTAAAGGAATTCCAAAAGACGGCAAAGCCGGAATTGGAAGCGGTCAGAACGGTTCCCGTGCTGAACTCCGAAACGCAGAAAAAGAACAACTATTATAAGTCCGTGGTCAGATTGAAACAGGCGGCTGACGGCGGTTCGAACAATGCCAAAGCGGCGTTGAACGACGCAATAAAGCAGTTGCAGAAAGCGGCGCAGTCGGGCAATCCCGAAGCGCAGAGCGACTTGGGACTTTGCTGTTTGCACGGCGTCGGCGTCAAAGCCGATACCGACGAAGCGTTGAGCCTTTTCGAAAAAGCCACGCGCAGCGCATATCCCGAAGCATATTGCAATCTCGGCGTGTGCTATGAAAACGGCTGGGGCGTCAAAACCAATTACTATGTGGCGGCACAGGAATATCTCAAAGCGGTACAGCTCGGATACGACGACGCGAAGAGTATGTTCAACGCCGCAATGAAACGCTTGAAAAAGTCGGCACAGCTCGGCGACGCGGCGGCACAGAACGACTTGGGCGTGTGCTACTATAACGGCGAAGGCGTGGATAAGGACTTGAAAGAAGCCGTCAAGTGGTATTCGGAAGCGGCGGAAAGCGGCTATCCCGCGGCGCAGTACAATCTCGGCGTGTGCTATTACAACGGCGAAGGCGTGGAAAAGAATCTGAAAGAAGCGGCAAAGTGGCATAAAGAAGCGGCGGAACGCGGTCACGTTGCGGCACAGAACAATCTCGGCTGGTGCTATAAGAAAGGCGAAGGCGTGGAAAAGAACGCCAAAGAAGCCGTCAAATGGTACGTCGAAGCGGCGGAGCGCGGCTATCCCGCGGCGCAGAACAACCTTGCCTGGTGCTATAAGACGGGCGACGGTGTGGAAAAAGATTTGACCGAGGCGGCAAAGTGGCATAAAGAAGCGGCACAGCTCGGCTTCATCGCGGCACAGTACGAACTCGGTATCTGCTATAAGAAAGGCGAAGGCGTCAAGCAGGACTTCAAGGAAGCTCTGCGCTGGCTGGAGCTTGCGGCAAAAAGCGATTACGCGGCGGCACAGTACGAACTCGGCGTATTCTACTATAACGGTATGGGCGTGGAGAGAGACTTCAATAAAGCCGTCGAGTATTATAAGGCGGCGGCAGAACAGAATTACGACAAAGCCGTCACCGACCTCGGCGTGTGCTATTACAACGGCGAGGGCGTGAGCAAGAATCTGAAAGAAGCGGCGCGCCTGTATGCCGAAGCGGCACAGCGCGGTTTTGCGGCGGCGCAGTACAATCTGGGCGTGTGCTACTACAACGGCGAGGGCGTGGAAAAGGACTTCGAAAAGGCGGCGCAGTGGCATAAGAAAGCGGCGGAAAGCGGCTATGCGGCGGCGCAGAACAATCTCGGCTGGTGCTATAAAAAGGGCGCGGGCGTAAAACAGGATTTGAAAGAAGCCATAAAGTGGTATACGAAAGCGGCGGAAAACGGCTATGCGGCGGCGCAGAATAACTTGGCTTGGTGCTATAAGAAAGGCGACGGCGTGGCAAGCAATCCCACCGAAGCGGCAAAGTGGTTCAAGGCGGCGGCGGAAAACGATTTCGCGGCGGCGCAGTTCGAGCTTGCCGAGTGTTATAAAGTCGGCGAAGGCGTCGTAAAAGACGTAAAGGCGTCGCTCGATTGGTACGCAAAAGCGGCGGAAAGCGGCTATGCGGCGGCACAGTTCAAGCTCGGAGAATGTTATAAGAACGGCGACGGAGTGGAGCGCGACGAAAAACAGGCGGTGCTCTGGTATAAGGAAGCGGCGGAGAATTGGCATACGGGCGCAATGACCGCGCTTGCCGAATGTTACGAAAAGGGCATAGGCACCAAAAAGGACGTCGAAAGGGTCGCGTATTGGAAGGGCAGAGCGAGCAAAGCGTAGTTTAATCTAAAATAAAGAAACAGGCGAAGACTTGAATATCTTCGCCTGTTTTTTACTTGAAATCTTTGCTCTGCGTTCAGGGCTTTTCGTCCGCTTTCGGCGCAATGGGGATGTTTGTCAGACCGTCGGTCTTAATTTTGACAAGCTCGATTTTCTCCGACTTCTTCGACTTTTTCCGAGCCGCCTTTTCGGTCGGCGCTTGTTCCGAATTTTCCTTGCTCTGTCGTACGGGTTCGGCATTTTTGCTCTCCGCTTCAAGCTCGTCGGAAACCATCGAAACGGGCGCACTGCCTTTGCTTTCGTCGTCGGCGGTAGTCAAAAGCTCGGAGAGCTGACGCTGTAAATTCTCTATTTTTTCTTTGAGCTTGGCGGCTTTTTTAAGCGTGTCCGAAGAAAGCTCCGTCAAGTTGACCATAACGGGCGGCGGAATATCGCTTTCCGCCTTTATTTCGACGGGCTCGGGCATTGCCGCAATCGGCTTCTTTTCGGGTTTGCTCTTGCTGTCCGTCTTGACTTTCTTGCTTACGGTTTCGCTCTTTTTGTCGCCCTTTTCCTTTTCGCCTTCCTTTTTAGCCGCCTTGGCTTTGTCGGATTTCTTTTCCTTTTTGCTTCCTGCCTTGACCAGCATTTTCGGCTTGCCGCCGCGCTTCAATTCGCGCTGCGCTATTTCCAGCACGACCGTCTCTCCCGTAGACGCCGTGGCAACGCGCGATATGGCGTCGTTGAGACACAGATACAGCTCGGACGGTTCGTCCGTGATAAAGGCGACTTTCGCCGCCTCGGCAAGACGTAAGCCGCCGCACGCGTCATAGTTGATATCGAATCCGCGCGACAGGGCAAAGTGCTGAAAGAACACCGCCTGCGTGACAAGACTGCCGAAACGGAAAGGGCAGAGCAGAAACATTTCCGAAAAGAAATAAGTCAGCTTCAAGGCAAAGTCCTCTTTGGACGGACTGCTTGTCGCCAAAATCTCGTTCATTTTCGAAAGCAGCCGTTTCAGCGACCCCGCAATCAAAGAGCTGTCGGCAAAACCTGCGCCGTCGTAAGAAAGCTCTGCGGTGCGGAGCTTCCCCGCCTCGGGCTTTATGCCGTCGAATAAAAACGCGTGAAGCTTGATAAGCGACTGCGTATCGAAAACGTCGCACGGCTTTGTCAGCGCAGTGAGAACGCGGAAAAACAAGCGGTTGCTTTCATTGCCCTTTTTGGCGAAATTCTTAAAGTCCCGCTTTTCGATATACGCCGCCGCCGCGTCCTTTTTGGCTTTCGGACTCGGTTGAATGTTGACCGCGGCAAGAACGGCAGACGCGTTTTTTATTAAAATGTCGGCTTGCTGCTGCATATGGTATATTATAACATATGTTGCGGCTAAATGCAATAGGTTGGCGCAAATAAAGTCGAATTGTGAAGAATTTCGTCGATTGCGGTTTTAAAGCCCCAAATCCGCGCAAACGGCAAATTTCGGAAAAGTAAATACAAACGCTTGAAAAATTGCGGCAAATGGAGTAAAATATTATGTGTGAAAATACGCGCGTATTTCGGAACGTACCGCTCAAAAATTATACGACCTTTCGCATAGGCGGCAATGCCGAACGGCTTTTGGAAACCGACGATTGGCAGACGCTTATGCAGGAGCAGGACGGCGCGCTCGTCATAGGCTGCGGAAGCAATCTGCTGGTCGGCGACGGCGGCGTCAAAGGTACGGTCATTAGGTTCTGCTCGAACGCGTGCGAGCCGCAGATTCTGTCGCAGTCGGAAAAAGATACGGTTGTGTACATAAGCGGCGCGGCAAAACTGTCATTGCTTTCGCGCTATGCCGCGGACAGCGGACTGTCGGGATTGGAGTGGGCGGCGCGTATCCCGGGCACGGTGGGCGGCGCGGTGAAGATGAACGCAGGCGCACACGGAAGCGACGTGAAATCACGCATCGTTTACGCCGACGTGTCGGATAAAAAGCGGCTTATAAGACTGAACGCAGAAGAATTGAAGCTCGGCTATCGCACGTCGGACTTCGACGGCATAGCGGTCGGCGCGGCGTTTCGGCTGTTTAGAAGCGGCGTGCAGGCGGTGCAAAAAGAGACGGAGCGTCTCGGCAGACTGCGCGATAAGGCACAGCCCAAGGGCAGCAGTGCGGGAAGCGTTTATAAGGCGGCGGACGGAGTGCCTGCGTATAAGTACGTCGCGGCGGCAGGACTGTCGGGATTCAGAATAGGCGGCGCGAAAGTGTCGGAAAAGCACGCCAACTTCATAATAAACGAAGGCGGAGCAACGGCGCGCGACGTGCTCGAGCTGATGGAAAAGATAGAAAGCGAAGTGTACTGTAAGTTCGGAGTAAAGCTGGAAAGAGAAGTCAGAACGGTAGGAGAGTTTTAATGGCATTTTTCGGTGATTATCATACCCATACCATATACAGCCACGGCAAAGGCACGGTGGAAGAAAACGTGATTGCCGCGGTTAAACGCGGGTTGAAAGAAATCGCCATAACCGACCACGGCTTCCACCATATGACTTACAACGTCCGAAAAATGGACTGGCCGTTCATAAGAAAGGACGTGGAAAGAATGAGAGAAAAGTATCCTATGATAAAGATACTTTTGGGATTGGAAAGCAACTTCGTATCGCTCAAAGGCACGGTGGACATAACGGCGGCGGATATGAAATATCTCGACATTCTCGTGTGCGGCTACCATAAGTTCGTCAAGCCCGAGAGATTGACCGACCAGTTCGGATTCTTTCTGCCCAACCTTTTGGGAATGGCGGAAAAGCGTATGCTCGTCAAAAACACCGACGCATATATAAAGGCTCTGGAAAAGTACGACATCGACGTGATATCGCACATCTGCCACGCCGCGCCCGTAGACCCCGTGGAAGTGGCAAAGGCGGCGGCATATTTCGGCACGCTGATAGAAGTCAATAACAAGAATATAAAGGCAAAGACGGGGCTTTCCTCCTGCACGGACAAGCAGTGGGAAAAGGTAATGGAAACGGACGTCGAGTTCATCGTCGATTCCGACGCGCACCGCCCCGAAAGAGTGGGGCATTTCGAAAAGGCGGAAACGCTGATTGAAAGAGTGGGACTGCCGCTCGAGCGCGTGGCGAATTGGAACCGCACTCCCGTTTTCAGAAGCCATAAAGCAAAGGAAGAACTGCTGCGCGCGGCAAAACGCAGCGCGGCGGACGGAGAGAGCAAATGAACTATTCGAGCGAAGCAAAAAAACAGATTTGCGAGTGCGCCGCCGATAAATACGACGTAACGCTGCTTTCAGCGCTCGTGCATACCTGCGCCGTCGTCAGAAAGTTTCACGGCGGTTTCGAACTGCATATGATGTCGAACAACGAATTTCTCGCGCCGCTTGTAAGCAGGATAATAGAAAGAGAAATACCGGGCTGTCATATCGCGGCGGACGGCAAAGAAATAGTGGTCGGCGGAGAAACTATGGCGCTTATGAACAGACTGGGCATAGTCAATATCTCCGCAGGCGGCGAGATAAGCTTCGTGCGCGGCATAAAACCGTCGATGATAAAGGGCGACGCGGCAAAAAAGGCATACTTGAAAGGAGCGTTTTTGGGGGCAGGCAGCTTCACGGCGTCGTCCTGGCACCTCGAAATCGGAGTGACGAGCAAGGAGCTTGCCGACGACCTTGTGTCGCTCATAGAGAATTTCGACCTTTCGCCGCACTGCTTCAAGCGCAAGGATAAACATATAGTATATTTGAAGCGCGCCGAAGACGTAATCGACTTTTTCGGAACGGTGGGCGCATCGAAAGTTATGCTGGAGCTTACCGGCAAGTTCGCCGAAGACCGCACAAGACGGGACTCGGCAGGCAGACTGAATTTCGAGCTTTCCAATATGGACAGAACGATAAACGCCGCCGTGTCGCAGGCGGAAGCGATAAGACTGATAGATAAAAAGGTCGGCTTGCAGTCGCTGAACGACAAACTGTACGAAGTGGCGAAACTGCGCCTTTCAGAAGACGCACTGTCCTATGACGACATAGCCGAAAGACTGTCCATATCCAAGGGCAGCGTAAAATACCGTTTGCGTAAGATAGTGGAAGAAGCCGAAAGACTGCGCTCTCTCGATAAGAAAGACGGCGACAAATAAAGACGATGAAAAGACAAGAGCCGCGCAAAATGCAATGCGTCGGCGCGGAGGTAATAAAGATGACGGATTTCGTACATTTACACGTTCATACCCAATATTCGCTTTTGGACGGAGCGACGAGAATAGAAAAGATTTTTCAGCGCGCCGAAGAAATGGGTATGAAAG
Source organism: uncultured Clostridia bacterium (assembly GCA_948440265.1). Lineage (GTDB taxonomy): Bacteria > Bacillota > Clostridia > Christensenellales > Pumilibacteraceae > MGBC157735. The sequence continues at coordinate 31,855 of CAOJOK010000014.1, read as the reverse complement.
CCGTGGCGATAACCGACCACGGCAATATGTACGGCGCTTTGGAATTTGTCAAAGCCGCCATACGTCACACCGACCCCAAAGCCGACCCGTTCGACTTTTTGAAAGAGAATCGCCCGTTCAAGGTCAAGCCCGTGCTCGGCTGCGAGCTGTATACCTGCGAAGAAATGTCGGTCAAGACAAGCGTGAACGGCAAGGCGCCCAAGCTCAATCACCTGATACTTTTGGCAAAGAACGAAAAGGGCTATAAAAACCTCGTCAAGCTCGTTTCCAAAGGCTATGTGGACGGCTTCTATCACAAACCGAGAGTGGACTTTTCTCTGCTCGAACAGTATAGCGAAGGGCTTATCTGCCTGTCCGCCTGTATCGCAGGCGTCATACCGCAGTGCCTTCTGCACGGCAAAGACGACGAAGCGCAGATGTGGACGGAAAAGTTCAAAGCCCTGTTCAAAGAAGATTTCTATATAGAAATACAGGACCACAATATCCGCGACCAGAAACTCGTACTGCCGAAGCTCGTACAGCTTGCACGCAAAAACAACATAAAGCTCGTTGCGACCAACGACGTCCACTATCTCCATAAAAGCGATTCCGCCGTGCAGAAAATGCTGCAATGCATATCCTTTCAGAACACTATGCTGTACGAAGAACTGAATGCGGAAGAAGACGTGGATTTGACGGGCGAGGGAGTAAGCGACGACGGATATTTCCCGACGCGCGAATTTTATATGAAAAGCGGCGACGAAATGGCGCAGCTGTTTCCGTCCTTTCCCGACGCGCTGGCAAACACCGTGGAAATCGCGGACAAGTGCGCCTGCAACTTTTTCAGAAAAGAACCGCTTATGCCGCGCTATATCCCCGACGACGGCAGCACCCCTGCGCAGTATCTGCGCAAACTGACCTATGAAGGACTGAACAAAAAATACGGAACGATAACCGACGAGATAAAAGAGCGCGCGGAATACGAACTCGGAATCGTGGAAAAGCTCGGCTTCGTCGAATACTTTTTGATAGTCTGGGACTTCATACATTGGGCGGAGTCGCAGGGTATACCGGTAGGGCCGGGGCGCGGAAGCGGCGTCGGCAGCATAGTGGCGTATGCCATAGGCATAACCAAAGTCAATCCGCTGAAATACGCGCTGATTTTCGAACGCTTCTTGAACCCCGCGCGCGTTTCCAACCCCGACTTCGACATCGACTTCTGCGTGGACAGGCGCGAAGAAGTTATAGAGTACGTCACGAGAAAATACGGCGAGGAGAACGTGTCGCAGATTGTCACGTTCGGCACGCTGAAAGCCAAGGCGGCGGTCAAAGACGTGGGCAGGGTATATTCGCACCCGTTTTCCGAAACGCAGAAACTGACCAAGCCCATACCGAATATAATGGGCAAACTTCATCTCGAACACCTGCTGGGACTGAAAAAGGACAAGGACGGCAACGACGTCAGCAACCCCGAACTGCGCGAGATTTACGGAAGCGACCTTATGGCAAAGCATATTCTGGATATGGCAATGCAGGTGGAAGGTATGCCGCGCCAGACGGGTATGCACGCCGCGGGCGTTATAATCTGCCGCGATAAAATCTCCGACCACGTTCCGCTCACGAGAACCAAAGACGGCATAATCACCACGCAGTTCAATATGGTGGAGTGCGAAGAACTCGGTCTTTTGAAAATGGACTTTTTGGGACTGCGCACGCTCACCGACATTAAAAAGGCGATAGACCTCGTCAAGCAGACCAAGGGCATAGACATAGACTTTTACGGACCCGACGCGACGTACGATGACCCGGGCGTGTTCGAGCTTATCTCAAGCGGCGACACCCACGCCGTGTTCCAGTTGGAATCGGAAGGAATGAAAAAGTTTATGAAGGACTTGAAGCCGACTTCGCTGGAAGATATAATAGCAGGCATATCGCTTTACCGTCCCGGACCTATGCAGTACATCGACGACTATGTCAAAAACAAGCGCAACCCCGCAGGCATAAAATACGACCACCCTTTGCTGGAACCCATACTTTCCGTCACATACGGAATAATGGTCTATCAGGAACAGGTTATGCGTATGGTGCAGGACCTTGCAGGCTACTCTATGGGCAACGCCGACAACGTGCGCCGAATGATGAGCAAGAAAAAGCTGGACGCGATGAACAAGGAGCGCGAAGTTTTCCTGCACGGCGGCGTGGACAATAAGGGCAATGAGATAGACGGCTGCATAAGGCGCGGCGTGCCCGAAGCCGTGGGCAATAAGATATTCGACGATATGATGCACTTCGCGTCCTATGCGTTCAATAAGTCCCACGCGGCGGCATACGGCTACCTTGCCTATCAGACGGCATATTTGAAACGCTATCACACGGTGGAATTCGTCACGGCGGTGCTGAACAACCGCATAACGAATATAGAAGAAATCAGAAACTATCTGACCTATCTGCGCGAGAAGAATATACAGGTGCTTCCGCCCGACATAAATAAATCGCACGGCTATTTCACCGTGGAAGACGGCTCGGTGCGAATCGGTATGGCGGCAATCAAAAACGTAGGTATGCCCGTCATAGAACAGATAGTAAAGGAGCGCGAGCGCGGCGGCGAGTTTAATGATTTCGTGGAATTCGTCAACCGTATGAGTTCGATAACGCTCAATAAAAAGATGCTGGAAAGCCTGATATACGCAGGTACTTTCGACTGCTTCGGACACGCCAGAAGTCAGCTTATCGCCGTATACGAACAGGTGCTCGACCGCGCGGCGCGCGACAGGAAAGTAAAGCTGTCGGGGCAGATGTCGATGTTCGACGCCATAGGCGGCGCGACGACAGAGCTTAACCGCTTCGAATATCCCAAAATGCGCGAGTATTCGTTAAGCGAGAAACTGCGCAGAGAAAAGGAAGTGGCAAGCATATATCTGACGGGACATCCGTTGCAGGAGTATACGCAGTATTTAAAGAACTTCGAGTATAACACGTCTATGTTCAAGGCGCAGTCGGAAGAAGACGACGTCGGAGACGAAACGGAAAATTTAGACGGCAAAACGGTCGTCGTCGGCGGTATGCTCGTGGAAGCAGGCAAAAAGTTCACAAAGGACAATAAGGAAATCGGCATAGGCAAGCTGGAAGATTTATACGGCACCGTGGACCTTGCGATGTCGGGACAGACCCTTTCGAGAATGAAAGCCAATTGGGAAAAGGACAAGCTCGTGACGATAAAGGGCAGACTGCGCATAAACGAGCTGGGCGCGTCCATCTGGGTGGATAAGATAGAGCCGTGGCAGAATGTCGCCGCGCAGGAAATCCGCCGGAAAAAGATTTGTATGTGCTATTCATTCAAAGGCAATCTGCCGTCGTTTCTGGACGACATACAGGACGTGCTGTTGACCTATCCGGGCGAAGACAAGACGTATGTCAAGAACACCGACAACGGCACCGTATATCCGCTCGACATAGGCGTGGAGTGCTGCCGCCCTCTGCTTGCCGAGCTTTCCGGACTTTTGGGCGCGGAGAACATAAAAGTAGCGGAAACGTGACGTAAAAACGGTATATAAATTAAATAAAAACAGTAGATTTTTGCCGAACGTTTTGATATAATTATAGGGAAAAGTTTTCGAAAGAAAGCTTTTCGGGAAGAGAATGAGAGATTAAGAATTTTTTTCGAGAGGTGTAGGAATGAAAAGAATAGCGATTTTGACAAGCGGCGGCGACGCCCCCGGTATGAACGCGGCAATCCGCGCGGCGGTGCGTTACGGCATATACGCGGGTATGGAAGTGTTCGGCGTGGAGCGCGGCTATGCGGGACTTTTGGAAGACAAGTTCGTACCTATGAGTATGAGAAGCGTGTCCGACATAATCCAGCGCGGCGGCACGATTTTAAGGACGGCGCGCTGTCCGGAGTTCAAGACCAAAGAAGGTCAGAAACAGGGCATAGCCAATCTGAAAAAACACGGCGTAGAAGGTCTTATCGTCATCGGCGGCGACGGCTCGTTTATGGGCGCAAAGGCGTTGAGCGAACAGGGCTTTCCTGCAATCGGTATCCCGGGCACGATAGACAACGACCTTGCGTACACCGATTTCACGCTCGGTTTCGATACGGCGTGCAACACCGTGCTGGACGCGATAAATAAAATACGCGACACAATGACCTCGCACGAGCGCGTCAGCATAATAGAAGTTATGGGCAGAAACTGCGGCGACTTGGCGCTGTATTCCGGTCTCGGCGGCGGCGCGGAAGTCATAATCGTGCCCGAGCATACGCTGGATATAGTGAGAATAGTGGAGAAGTTGCAGGCGTCGAAAGCGCGCGGCAAACTGTCGGGCATAGTCGTGCTTGCCGAAGGCGCAGGTCACGCAGACGAAGTGGCGGCGAAAATAAAGGAGATAAGTCCGCTTTCCGTGCGTTCCACCGTTTTGGGACATTTGCAGCGCGGCGGCTCTCCGAGTATGAAAGACAGATTCCTCGGCACAAGCTGGGGCGTGCACGCGGTCAAACTGCTGGAAAAGGGAATAGGAAACAGAATCTGCGGAATACGCGACAATAAAATTTACGATATGGACATAGTCGAGGGCTGCGCTATGAAAAAGCAATTCAATCTCGAACTTTACCAAATGGCGTCCATAGTCGCAAGATAGGCGGTGCGGCTTGAACAGAGCGGAGTTTGAAAAGGAATGTGAAAAGGCGGAGCAGAAGCTTTCCGCGTTCGAGTATACGGGCGACGCGAAAGCCGATTTAAAGACGCTCAACGACGGAATAAAAATCGTCCGCGTGACGAGAATAGTAAAGCGCACTCGGTTTTTCGTCGGCGCGGCGGTGGCGGAGCTTGCGGCAATCGGTCTGATTGTCGGCGGCTGTCTGTCAAAGGACAAAGTGTTTCTCATTTCTTTCATCATTCTCGGCGCATTTTTGGCGTCCGTCGGCGCTTGGTATTTTCTGTCGCATATAAACAACGTCACGCATAAAGCCGTGTGCATAATAGAAAACGGCAAAGTGAAAGAATATATATATTCGCGCAAGGGCGGCTTCATATATAATACTGTGGAAGGCGAAACGATTTGCGAACGCGGCAAAGTGCTGAAAGAACGCCACGAGTACACGAAGTACGAGCCGAGCTATCCGTACGTCGACTTTCTCGACCGCGATTACCGCTCTTATTTAAAGGCGCGCGGCGGCAGCGCTTACGACGCGGACGAGTATTACTTCGAAGACAAGGACGCGGAAACCATATCCGTGTATAACGACGAGAAAAAGAAGAAGCATAAGTTCACGCTGTATCTGCAGGATAAAAAACCGTATAAAATGCAATACGCTATGGCGGAAACTTTCGTGTACGCGCGTATGAACGACGGCGCCGTAACTCTGTATCTGCCGTCGCTTTTGAAAGGAAAGCTCACGCCGCCGTCCTATCTCGATGTTGAGTACGTCGACGGCTTGCGCGACGTCTGGGAGAAAATATGATAAAGCCCAAACAAAATCTGCAAAAAGAACTGGAAAAAATGCTGCCGACTCTTGACGGCGGCGTTCTTTTGCATTGTTGCTGTGCGCCCTGCTCGACGTCCTGTCTGGAATACTTGAAACCCAAAGTCAAAGATATGTCGCTGTATTTTTACAACCCGAACATAGATACGGAAGAAGAATATTTCCGCCGCGCGGGGGAACTGAAAAAGCTCAACGAAATAGGCGGCTATAACTATCCGCTCACCGTGGCGGATTACGAGCCGCAGACCTTTTACGACGCCGTCAAGGGCTTGGAAAACTGCCCCGAGGGCGGCGCGCGCTGTGCGGTCTGCTTCCGCATAAGATTGGCGGCGGCGGTAGAGCAGGCAAAAAAAGAAGGTAGAAAATACGTTCTTACGACGCTTTCGGTGTCGCCGCATAAGAATGCCGAACTGCTGTTCGAAACGGGAAAGGCGGCGGCAAAGGACAGCGGCGTGATTTTTCTTCCGTCCGATTTCAAAAAGGGCGGCGGCTTTATAAGAAGCACGCAAATCTGCCGCGAGTACGGCATATACCGCCAAAGCTACTGCGGCTGCCGATTTGCCAAGGGGTCGTAAATGGAACTGCTGGAAGAAAAAATAAACGGTCTGCCGCTCGACCCGGGCGTGTATATAATGCGCGACAAAAGCGGCGACGTCATATACGTCGGCAAAGCCGTCGTGCTGAAAAACCGCGTGCGGCAGTATTTCAAGCGCGAGCAGAAACACCCGAAAGTCAGGGCTATGGTGGAGAACGTAGCCGACTTCGACTATATAATAACGCTGTCCGAAAAGGACGCACTGCTGCTGGAAAACAACCTGATAAAGAAGTATAAGCCGAAGTATAACATACTTTTGAAAGACGATAAAACCAGCCCGTTCATCAAGATAGACCTGCGCGAAGAATACCCGACGGTGGAAGTCACGCGCAGGGTCAAAAAGGACGGCGCGAGATATTTCGGACCGTTTTTAAGCGGCGTGAACGTGTGGGATATAGTCGCCGTAATACGCTCCGCATACGGTATGCGCACCTGTCCGAAAAAGCTGAAAAAGAACACGAGAGAATGTCTCAATTACCATATCGGACTGTGCACCGCGCCCTGCACCAAGCGTATCGATAAATCCGATTACGACAGGGTAGTACATTCCGTGACCGAGTTTCTTGCAGGGCGTGACGATACCGCCCGCGGCCTTATAGAGCAAAAAATGCAGCGCGCCGCCGAAAACGAACAGTTCGAGCAGGCGATTTATTACCGCGACAAGCTCAATATGCTGGATAAAATGAAGGAGCGCACGCTTGCCGATTTGACGGGCGTGCTGTCGCTGGACGCCTATGCCTATGCGTCCAACGGGGAGTACGGCTGCGTGTCGGTTTGCATAGTGCGCGGCGGCAAGATGATGGGCGTCAAAAACTTCGTCATACCCGACGTTTCGCTGTCGGAAAGGGAAGCGGTGGAGGAGTTTATGCGGCAGTATTACGGCGGTTCCAACGTCGATTTGCCGCCGCAGATTTGCGTGCCGTTCGAAAGGGAGAGCGACGAGAAGGGCGACGTTTTGGCGGAATATCTGGCGGCGCTGAAAGGCGGAAGCACGCAGATAGTGACGCCCAAAATAGGAAGCAAGAAGAAACTTATAGACACCGCATACAGCAATGCGGAAGACTATCTGTCCAAGTCGACGGAAAAGACGAAACGCGAATACGATATGACGGAAGGCGCGGCAAAAAAGCTCGCCGAAATTCTCGGGCTCAAAAGCGCGCGGAGAATGGAGTGCTACGACATATCCAATATAAGCGGCGTGGACAAAGTGGCGTCAATGGTTGTGTTCATAAACGGCAGAGCGGAAAACTCCGAATACCGCCGCTTCAAGATAAAGACCGTGGAAGGCGCAAACGACTTTATGAGTATGAACGAAGTCATACGCCGCAGGTTCGCACGGGCGGCAAGCGGCGACGTAAAGTTCGGCAGTCTGCCCGATTTGGTGGTCATAGACGGCGGCAAGGGTCAGCTTTCGGCGGCATACAGCGCGGCAAACAGCGAAGGCTTCGACGTGCCTATGGTCAGCCTTGCGGAGCGCGAAGAAGAAATTTTCACGGTGTTCGACGAACAGCCGCTGCTGCTGGATAAGTCGAGCTATCCGTTGAGACTTATGCAGCGTATCCGCGACGAAGCCCACCGCTTCGCCATAACCTACCACAGAAACCTGCGCGCCAAACGGTATAGAAGCAGGCTGGAAGACATACCCAATATCGGCAACGTCAGACGGGCGGCACTGCTCAAAACTTTCGGCACGCTGGAAAACATAAAGGCGGCAAGCGAAGAGGAGCTTGCGTCGGTAAACGGTATGGACGCACGGTCGGCGGCAAGCGTGTATTCGTTTTTCCACGGCAAACAAGCCGATTGACAAGACGCCGTCTTTAATGGTATAATTGCGCTATGAAATACAAACTAATCGTATCGGATTTCGACGGAACGCTTTGCAGAAGCGACAATACCGTATCGGAATATTCCAAGGAAGTAATAGAAGAATATTTCAAACGCGGCGGCATTTTCACACTGTCGTCGGGCAGGAGCATAGCGTCGCTTCGCACGCATCTGGACGAAGCCGGCTTGACGCACAGGGACATACCTCTGCTCGGACTGCAAGGCTCGGTCATTGAAGAGAATCTGACGGGACGCGTGCTTTACGAAAAAGGCATCGGCAGAGAGACGGCGCTCTGGTTTTCCAAGGAGTGCGAAAAACGCGGCGTGTATCATCACGTCTACACAAAGGGCGAAATTTTCAGCAGCGCGCCGAATATGTTCACCGAGCTTTACACAAGGCTTGCAGGCGTGGGTATGAACTTCGTGGGCAACGTCTCCGAGTTTTTGGAGCAGTCCGAGCGCGACGACTTCATAAAGATTCTTGCCATAACCGACGATAAGGAAAAGACGAGATACGGCGCGGAAATAGCGGCGCAGGGTCGCACGGGTGTGGAGATTTTCACGTCGGGACCGTACTTTTTCGAGTGCATAAACAGCGGCGCGGGCAAGGGCAACGGTTTGAAGAAGATAGCCGAACTTCTGAACGTGAAGATAGAAGAAACAATGTCGTTCGGCGACGAGATGAACGACAGGACTATGATAGAAGCGGCAGGCTTGGGCGTGGCAATGGACAACGCGCGCAAGGAATTGAAAGACCGCGCAGACGCCGTCGCGCCGAGCAACGATTTGGACGGCGTGGCAAAGACCATTGTAAAGTATTGTTTCTGAAAGGAGAAGGGCGATGGGTAAGGGAATAACCGACGAAGAATTGGAAGAGAACGAAACCGATATAGGCGTGGACGAGTTCGCCGCAAAACTCAATCTCGAAATCCTGCACCGCGGAAGCGGCAAAATGCATATGGCGACGTTTAACATAAACAGACCGGGATTGCAGCTTGCAGGCTATTTCGAGCATTTCGGCAAAGACCGCGTGCAGGTGCTCGGCGAAATGGAAACGGCATATTTAAATCAACTGCCGCCGAAAAAGCGTATGGAGTCGGTGGAAAGACTGTTCAAATACGACTTTCCCTGCCTTGTCGTGTCGGGCGGCTGCGAGCCCTGCGAAGAGATAAGCGTCTGCGCAAAGAAGTACGGCAGAGCCGTTTTCAAAAGCCGTTCGCGCTCCACGATGATAATAAACGAGCTGTCCATATTCTTAAACGAACTGCTTGCGCCGAGAATAGTAATTCACGGCGTAATGCTGGACTTGTACGGCGTGGGCGTGCTTATGATTGGAAAGTCGTCGATTGGCAAAAGCGAAACGGCGCTCGAACTCATTCAGAGAAATCACCGTCTTGTCGCCGACGACGCCGTGTGCATAAAGCGCGTGTCGGATAAATTGGTCGGTTCGTCGCCGTCCGTCATAAGATATATGATGGAAGTACGCGGCATAGGCATAGTGGACGTGCGCCAGATGTACGGCACGGGCGCGGTGCGTTTTTCCCAGTCCGTCGATATGGTCGTAAAGCTGGAAAATTGGGACTATGAAAAGCAGTACAACCGCTTGGGCGGCGAAACGGAAAAATACAATATTCTCGGTATGGACGTGCCTATGTATACCATACCCGTCAAATCGGGCAGAAACCTTGCCGCGATAATAGAAGTCGCCGCAAGAAACCACCGCCTGAAAGATATGGGCTATGACGCGCTGGCGGAACTCGAACAGCGGAGAAAGACAAAGCCCGAAGACGACATTTAAAGGACGCCGAAATGGACAGAATAGAATTGGTAGGCAAAATAGGTTCTATGGCGCTAATAGAGCGCGACGACATAGACTACAATAAGTTTGCGCGAATAGGCAGACAACTTAAACCGGGTATGGTGTGGGTGACGTCGGGCGCAACGGAGATAGGTAGATTAGACTATATCCGCCGCAACGGCTGCGAGCTTGTCGGCGACCCCGACGAGATAAAGACCGACTATGCCGCGCAGGGTCAGACCGTGCTTATGCAGACTTACCGCACGTTTATAGACGAACGCTACTCGGTCAGACAGCTGCTCGTCGAACATCAGCATTTCAACGACGAAGTGAAGCGCGAGCACATAAAGCAAATGCTGCTGCGCACGGCAAAGCAGAACGCCGTTGCGATAGTCAATTACAACGACGCCGTGTCCGTGGAAGAAAACCGCAAAATGGAAATACGCAGACTGCGCGAACAGGGCGCAAAGGCGGTGGAGCTTGTGGACAACGACGAAACGGCAGGGCAGATTGCCTGCCTCGTAAACGCCGAGAAACTGCTGATTTTATCCACGCTGGACGGAATATATTATGACGTCAAAGAGAAAGGCTCGCTCATAGAGCGCATAGACGGCGACAGCGCGGAAGAAGTGATAAAGAAGATAGACGAAATAAAGACGCGCTGTAAGGGCTCGTCGCGCTCGGGTGCAGGCGGAGCGGCGGCAAAACTCGAATACATAAAGCCGTGCGTCAAAAACGGCACCGAAGTCATAATCGCAAGCGCAAAGTACGACTTGAACGACATACTCGGCGGCAGAGCGCCGCGCACGGTAATCAAGGTCGGCAGACGGGAGAAAGGACAATGAACGACGGCAAGGCGGATATAACGGAGAATAAAAAGGTCGCGGATAAAGCCGCCGAAAACAGTGCGGAAAATATCACGGGCGAGCCTTACGACAATCTCATAAAACTTGCCGCACGCACGGCGATAAACGAGTGGGCGAAAACGATGAACGTGCAGTGGCTGCAGCGCCGCTTCGGAATAGGCACGGACAGAGCGCATAAATTGCTCGAACAAATGGCTTCTTTGAAGTTCGTCGAGCCGTACGGCGGCGAATATAAGGTGCTCGTGAACGCCAAACTCTACAATGCGATTTTCGGGGAAGGCGTATAAGAAATCTGCATAATCGAACGAAAAAAGCGCGGAGACACAATCTTCGCGCTTTGTATTTTGTATTTCGTAAGTGACGTCTGCGTTTACTTGCAGGTCGGATTGTCGCCGCTCTCTATGTTTTGCGTAGAAGCAGGTTCGCTTTTTTCGTCCAACCCGTCCTCCGTGTCAAAACCTTCGCCGTCCGCATCGCCTGCGGTTTCGCCGCTCTCGATTTCGGTCTCCGACGCTGGAGCGCCGACTTCTTCCAAAGCGATAAAGCGGAACTTTCTTCCGACTTTCTGTTTGCCGTAGAACGGCACTCTGTCGAAATAGAAGATATAGAAGGCTAACGCGGCGGCGGCAAACAGCATAAGTATGGATTGGAACTGCGACGGCGTAAGACCGGGGATAAACGAGCCGCGGTGGTCGCCGCGGAAATATTCGATTATGAACCGCCATACGGCGTACGCGCCGAGATAGGTTATAAGCTGTAAATCTATGCGCTTGAACTTGAATAAAAGCACCAAAAGCACGGCGGTCAGAATAAACAGGAACGCCGCTTCGAACAACTGCGTGGGCAGAACGGGCTGCGTCGTAATGCCGGGGAAAATCATAGCAATGGGGGAGTCGGACACCTTGCCGTAACAGCAACCGCCGAAGAAACAGCCGATACGTCCGAACCCGTGCGCCAGAGGAATACAGGGCGCCATAAGATTGGCGGTTTTCCAAAAGTCCTTTTTGACGTCGGGCTTGGCAAAAAACGCGGTGATTAAAAGGAACACGCCGACGCCGCCGATAAGACCGCCCATAAACGTCATACCCGTTTCGAGCAGAGTGAACTTTTTGAAACCGCTCTCAATCCAGTCGTAAACCGCCTGAAAGAGTATGGCGAACAGAAAGCCGATAACAATGGAAATCAGAACCGCGGTCGAGTAAAAGTTGAACGACTTTTCCCCGAGCTTGAACTTTTTGGAAAGCAACCAAAAAAGCAGAACCGCGCCGATGAGTCCCAGCGCAATGCAGAATCCGTATGTGTAAACGGTCAAATCGCCTATCTCGAATAAAATCCTGTGCATACTTTCATAATACCACAACGCCGCCCGTTTGTCAACAAAGTAAAGAGACGTTGCGCCGCCAACCGATTGACTTGCCTGCGTGTTTTATTGTATAATATGCAATATGATTGCAGTAATCGACTATGACGCAGGAAATATCCGCTCGATACAAAACGCGCTCTGCCGCATAGACGAGCAGGCTTTTTTGACAAGCGACCCCGAAGCGGCGGAAAAAGCCGATATCGCACTGCTTCCGGGAGTAGGCTCTTTCGGCGTCGCGGTGCAAAAGCTGGAAAAAAAGGGACTTGCGCAGGCGTTGAAAGCACGCTTTGCCGCAGATAAACCCACGCTCGGAATCTGTCTCGGAATGCAGCTTATGTTCGAAGAAAGCGAAGAATCGCCGAACGTATCGGGACTCGGCTTTTTCTGCGGAAAGGCGGAAAAAATCAGGGGCGACGGACTGAAAGTGCCGCACGTCGGCTGGACGGATATAAGCGCGAAACAGGACGTTTTCCGACCGTTCGACAATGAATTTTTTTATTTCGTGCACAGCTATGCCGTGCTTAATACCGCCGCTGACGTCGTTGCCGCCGAAGCCGATTACGGCGGAAAATTCGTCTGCGCCGTCAAAAAGGGCAGAACGGCGGCGTGCCAGTTCCACCCCGAAAAGAGCGGAGAAAACGGACTGCGGCTTTTGAAAACACTGATAGAGGCGGTGAAAGAGTGAACGCGAAAAGAATAATTCCTTGCCTCGACGTCAAGGACGGCCGCGTCGTCAAGGGCGTCAACTTCGTCGACCTGCGCGACGCGGGCGACCCCGTTGAAAATGCCGTTATGTATGAAAAGCTCGGCGCGGACGAGCTCGTGTTTCTCGACATAACCGCGACCGTAAACAATGCCGCCACCGTCGCCGATATGGTGGAGCGCGTGGCGAAAAACGTGTTCATACCGCTGACCGTCGGCGGCGGAATAAAGAGCGCGGACGACGCGAGAAAGATACTTCGCGCAGGCGCGGATAAAATATCCGTGAATACGGCGGCGGTGAAAAACAGAGAGCTGATTGGCGAGTTGAGCGAAATATTCGGCTCGCAGTGCGTCGTGCTTGCCGTGGACGCGTTAAAGGTCGGCAAAGACAGGTACGAAGTCTGTACGGGCGGCGGCAGATACAGGACGGGTATGGACGCCGTCGAATGGATAAAGGAAGGCGTGAGATTGGGCGCAGGCGAAATTCTGCTGACCGGTATAGACAACGACGGAACGAAAAACGGCTACGGCATACCGCTGTTGAAGCAGGTGACCGCGGCTGTGGACGTGCCCGTGATTGCCAGCGGCGGCGCGGGAAAAAAGGAACATTTTTCGCAGGCGTTCAAGGCAGGCGCAAGCGCGGCTCTGGCGGCGTCGCTGTTTCATTATAAGGAGCTCGATATACGCGAATTGAAGATATACTTGAAAGACAAAGGAGTGCCCGTCAGAATTTGAGAGAACCGATGAAAAAGTACAATAAAATACTTTCGCTCGATTTTGAGCTGTATAATTCTATGAAGTACTATTCGATATGCTGGATAGGCGCCGTTGTGTCCGACAGTTCTATGCGGCCGCTTTCGTATATCGATATAAGGGTGAACCCTGCGACAAGGCATAAAATGGTGGGCAAGGAATTGAAGTTCCCGTTCACATACAGGGACTTGAAAAACCTGCCCAAGTTCGACGTCGCGTCCAAGCCGCTCATAGAGCTTATCGACGCCGACACGCTGATTGTCGGACACGCCGTGGACAACGATATAAAGATGCTGTTTAAGGCGTGTTCGCTGTACGGTATGAAATATCCCGATTTCGATTTCATAGACACAAACGCCGTTTACGGGGCTTTGAAAGGAGAGTACGCGCAGGTGGGGCTCAAAACGCTTGCCGAAACCTTCGAAATAGAGTTCGACGCGCACAACCCGAAAGAGGACGCGACGGCAACTTTGAAAGCCCTGAAATGTATGCTGGAACGGTACGAAACCGACCTTGATTCGCTCGTGGAAAAAGGCGCGCTTAACATAGGAAAGGCGCGCGGCGGTCTGGTCAGAAAATGCGAAGTCGACTGTATGACGGCACGGGCAAAAGAGCATATAGAGAACCATAACGCGCTGTTCGACGCGGTTCGAAATACGCCGCGCGGCAATGGCGCGTTAAGCGGCAAAAGAGTGGCGTTCGAGCAGAAACTGTCGAGCAATCAGAATCTGTACTCCCTTGCGGAGTTCGCACTGCAAAGCGGAGCAAAGGCTGTCCCCGACGAAGACAAAGCCGATATAATAGTGACGTCGCAGCTCATCGAGGGCGATAAAAGGCACTGCCGTCTGCGCGACTTCGCAAGCAGATACGGCGCGCCGCAAAGCGTTTTAAACGCGCTCGACTTCCACCCGAATAAGGTGACGACGGCGGACGGAGAAGTCATCTCCTTTATGCAGTATTTAAAGCGCAAATACTCCGTCAAGGGCGCAAGGGGCGAATATTACTGTTTCTCGGCGAAAGCGGAAAAACTGTACGCGTTCGAAGACGCCGCCGCCGCACTGCTGAAAACGGGCAAGCGCATATGCGCAATGCCCGATTCGAGATGTATATTCGTGGTCGCAGACGAAAGCGAATTGAATACGCAGAACTCCGACTTGAAAGTGCGTACCTACAATAAAATGAAAGGCACGGGAAAGGTGTCGCTCATAACTTTTTCGGAGCTGACCGAACAGTTAAAACTTTAACTTTTTGAACTTTCCGTCCTGTTTGACGGTCAGATATTCGAAACCTATCTTTTTCAGCATATCCTGTATGCGGTGAAAATTGCGACCTATATCGCGGCATAAGTGCGCGTCCGACGAGGTCGCTATTTTTCTGCCGCCCATATCGTAATATATTTTCAGAAGCTTTTCGCTCGGCAGGGAAGAAGACGGCGCGCCCGAAACCGACGTGTTGACTTCCAGTATGACGCCGCGCTCTATAATCGTGCGGAATATATCCGTTATGGGGCGCGAGAACTCCTTGAAAGTCATCTCGGAATCGTCAAACGGCGAACACCGCTCTATATAGCCGAAATGCCCGACGGCGTCATAGCGGTACGCACAGTTCAAAGACTGCTTGACCGCGTCGAGATAATACCCGTAAGACGTGAGCTTGTCCTGACCCATAAAATGCCCTTTCGAATAACAGTCGCTGCCGCGGACGTAATGAACGGAGTTGATGACGTATTCGGGATACCGCCCCGAAACCAAAGCCTTCGCCGCCTGTTCGGACTGCGGAGTATATCCGACTTCCAGCCCGACGCAGACGTAGATTCTGCCTTTGTATTCCTCTTTGAGCGCGGTGAGCGCGCTTATGTATGCGCCGATATTTTTTTCGTCCACGCCCGTGAAGTTGTCGGGCGTCATAAGGTCGGCGTGGTCGGTAATCGCAATGTGCGACAGACCTTTTTCGATAGCCGTTTCGATTATCTCTCTTGCGCTTTGCGTGCCGTCGGGCGAAAACAGCGAGTGCGTGTGGCAGTCCGCAACCATAATGCTTCTCCTGAAATGTTTTTTTGGAGTGTATCATTTTTTTGATTAAAAGTCAAGGAATGTCGTTTGCCTTGCACGGTGAAAGAAAATAAACGCCTTTGCGAAAGTATTGTGTCGGTTTGACGAAATTTGTCGAACACCCCGAATATGCGGAAACAAGCGTTGACAAAAATCGGCGTAAAGGATATAATAGTCTTGCGGAGAATCGATAAAGACTTATTCGGTTTTTCCGACAGAGAGATAAAGGAGGGTAGGGACGTGTTTTTGATAGGTATAAACGTCTTTGCCGAAATGGGCGCATACGATGCATATTTGATGTATATAATCGTCTCCGCGCTGTTCATACCCATTCTGATTGTGGGCGTCGTCGCCAATGTCAAAGTCAATTCCACATTCGCCAAATACAGCAAGGTGGACTCTAATACGGGACTGACCGCCGCCGAAGCCGCGCGCAGAGTGCTGGACAGCGAAGGACTGACCGACGTTGCCATAGTCAGGATACGCGGCAATCTGACCGATAACTATAACCCTTCCACAAAGGTGCTTTCGCTGTCGGAATCGGTATACGGCTCGACGTCTGTGGCGGCGCTCGGAGTGGCTTGCCACGAAGCGGGACACGCCGTTCAGCACTCGAAAAAATATCTGTTTTCCACACTGCGCACAAAGCTCGTGCCGATACTGAATTTCGCCAATACGTTTTTGTGGCCGCTTTTCATAATAGGCGTCATATTCGGATTTATGGGCACGTTCGGAATAATAGGCGACGTGTTCATAATTATCGGACTGGTCATATTCGGCGGTTCGCTGCTGTTTTCGCTCGTGACTCTGCCCACGGAGTTCGACGCCAGCAAGCGCGCAATCAGAGTGCTGTCCGACGGCTATATGAGCGGCGAAGAATTGAAGGGCGCGAAAAAAGTGCTTACCGCCGCCGCAATGACGTACATCGCAAGCTTTATGATGTCCGCGCTCCACTTTCTGCGCATACTCGCAATGTTCTTTATGCGCCGCAGAGATTAGTAAAAACAATACGCAAAAAACACGGACAAACGGCGTCCGTGTTTTTTTTCGTATGCGTTAAATTACCCGTCAGGTCAGCTTTCTTATGAGATTCAGAAAACTGCCTGCTTCCTGCTCGTCGAGTTTGGAAATATACTCGGTCAGCTTGCGGATGTTGTCGTCCTTGCCGTCGCCGCCCAGGGCTTTGCGGTAGGGGTCGTAATAGGGGATATTCCGCTCTTTAAGCGAGCGCATAACGTCCTCCATATACGCACGGTGATGGGTGAGCATACTGCGGTACTTGTTTTGCAAACGCAGAGCTTTCTTGCCGTCGCCGCCCGATAGCTCTGCAATGGTGGCGCGCACGCTCTTGCCTTCGGCTTTGCCCGTTAAAATGCGCTCTATAAGCTCTCGTATTTCGTCCTGACCGAACAGCTCGAAATTGTCGCGCTTGACCTTCGGCAGTCTGATTTTCAAATCGCTTGCAAGCGACGGCAGAAGCTGAAACATCTTAAGCTGCGAGTAGTAATAGTTGCGAACGCTGTTGAGAGAACGCGAACATTTCTGCGACATTTTTTCGAACGCCCAGTTCAAACCCCTGCCGTTGTCGCCGGCTTGCCGCACAAGCTCGAACAGCTCTTTCGTCTGTGCAATCGTCCAATTATCCATTAAAAAAACCTCCTGAAAAATCACATTGAAAGCGGAGAAACGCCGCCTTTTCGTATATCTGATAATAGACGAAAAATCGTCGGTTTATACATAATCGTCGGGAAATTTTCATACTTATAACAGTATGGAAGTATTCTATCATTTCGAGTGCTTTTTCCCCGCCGTATTCACGGTCAACGGCGTATTTTTCGAAAGCGTGACAAAACTGAAAGCCGAGCCGTCGGACAGCCTTTTCATAACCGTCTTTCCGTTAGACGCCGTCTATTTGCCCTATACCGTCCGTATCGGCGGCGGCGAAGTGTTTGCCAATGCCGCGCTTACGAAGATTACAAGACTGCGCGACAACCGCTTTTTGGTGCGCTTTCTGCCTCGTTTCAACTATGTATATTCTCCCGTCCGCCACGAAACAAAACCCCGAAACGGCAGTGCGGTAAAGCGCCTGTTCGAAGCGGTGAAAGAGCGCGACCTGGCGGCGGCGCGCTCGCTTTTGACGGGCGAACTTTCCGCGTCGGTGGACGACAATTCTCTGCTGGAATTTTTCGACGGATACGAAGATATCGTCGATAACAACGGCTATGTTTCAACGGACGGCGACTCCTTTTTTCTCGTGCCCGACTCGGGAAAGACCGCCGAATTGTTCAAGGCAAAGCTCATAAACGGACTGATAGACAATATAGAAGAAGTGTAAAATACTGACTTGAAAACACCGCCTTGACCCGATTCGCAGTCAGGGCTTTTTCACATTAAATTCACATTGCCGCCATTGAAATTTCATCGAAAAATGGTAAAATACAGAAACAGACAAAAATACAAAAACAGAGAAAACCCGCGTCGATTTCACGCTTGCAAGGATAAAGGAATAGTATGACAAGAGAGGAAGGATAGATGTACGACATAAAGACTTTGGAAAAAAGATGCGCGGAAAACGAAAGGGCGCGGCAAAAGCAGCTGTCGAAACCGCTCGGCTTCTATAAGGCGGTATACATATATATGCTCGGCGGAATAGTCGGCACGCTGTGGGAAACGATATTGAATTTCTGCTGCGGCAACGGTTACGTCTGGTGCAACGGCAGTCTGTTCACTCCGTTCAACTTCGTGTACGGAGTCGGCGCGCTCGTCATAATCGCCTGCCTGCGGAATAAGACCAATCCGCTGGAAGTATACTTTGTCGGCGCGGTCGGCGGCGGTGCGGTGGAATACATATTGAGCTTTCTGGAAGAAGCCGTGCTCGGCACGCGCTCTTGGGACTATTCCGATTTACCGCTGAACATAAACGGACGCACCACTCTGCCGTATATGGCGTTCTGGGGACTGCTCTGTTTGGTCGTCGTATTCTGCGTGTATCGTCCGCTCGATAAATTTTTGAGCGGCTTGCCCGAAAAGGCTATGCGCGTTACGGCAATAATTTTTGCGACGATAATCGCAGTCGATATGCTGTTTACGACGGCGGCGCTTGTGCGCTATGCCGCCCGCCACGCAGGCGCCGCGCCCGCGCTGAAATTGGGCGAGCTCATCGATAAGCTTTTCGGCGACGCGTTTATGCGGCGCAGATTTCCGCAAATGAAATTCTGACATTACCCTTTAATAAATAAAATTATCCGCTTGCAGTTTAAAATCGAGAGACGATACTAAGCCAAACCGAGCTAATGCGGTTTGGCTTAGTAAATAAATTTTTCGATTTCATATAATATAAGGGAGAAATGTCGCAATAGGAGGGTGGTATGACTATTGCAGAAGCCCTCGCGGCGAGGGTTAACGAGCTGTTAAAACAACATAATATGACGGCATATAAATTATTCACGTTGAGCGGCGTGCCGCAGTCGTCGATAGGCGATATACGGCATATGCGAAACAAAACCGTTAATATTAAATTGATATACGAAATAGCTCAAGGCTTCGGAATGGAACTGCCCGAGTTTTTCGACAGTCCGCTTTTCAGAAATATAGTAGATTAGTAAAATCTTATAATAAATAAAATTATCCGCTTGCGGCTTAAAACGCGCGAGCGGATTTTTTTCGGCAAAATTCGAAAAAAACCGACTTCGCCGCTTGACACGGGGGGGGGATGTGTTATAATGCTTTTGTCTTAAATGACAAAATATTACAGGATAGGTGAGAAAAATGGAGAAAAAAGGATTTTTTATTGTAGGCGTGATTCTGACGATAATTTCGCTTCTCGGTATTCCGTTGACCGTCGTGGGTTTTGTTTTTCTGACGGAAGGAATGCCTTTTCCCGTGCTTGCGGAAAGCGGAATCATAGCCTTTGTCGGTAGCGGACTTGTCGGACATATCTTTATACGAAAAGCGAAGAAAGCCAACGGCAAAAACGGTGCGATAACGGCGTTTTATGTGCTGTCGTTTTTGCAATACTATTTGCCGCTCGGTATCATACTGATTATAATATGGCTGGTCAAATTTATTATCGGTATCGTAAAAGGCGTTTCGAATACAGGTTCCGGTTCGTCCGCAAGCGGCGGCAAAGGCGAATTGGTCGTTCTTGAAAACGGATTCGAGAGAAAATTGAAGCTTTGCGAATCATATAAGGAAGATTACGAATTACATACGCACTACGATAGATATATAGACGATATCGGACATTACTGGCGGTCTTATGACGACGAAACCGTTATTCGCGAAACCGTAGAGCAGACGGGCAGAGGTTATTAGTCTACACCGCGACGGGTATATAAATACAAAAAACCTTGTTTTGAAATGCACCCCAAAGTTTGGATAAAACTATGGAGGTGCGTTTCATTTTGCGGAGTTTTTTATTTTCGCCGCTTGCGGCTTAAAACGCGCGAGCGGATTTTTTTCGGCAAAATTCGAAAAAAACCGACTTCGCCGCTTGACACGGGGGGGGGATGAGTTATAATGCAAATAAGCCCGCAAACGATTAAAATACGTCATTGTATTGACATACGGCGTATATCGTGTTATACTGTTGTAAATAAAAGCGGCGAAGAAATTCGGGAAAAGGAGACAGGATGAACAAAGCCGAAAGATGGCTGTTTACGACGGCATTGAACATATGCGTAGTTCCCATTGCGGCATTGGGTGTGATTTTCGGGTGTCTGCCCGAGCGCATACCCATTGTGCTTTTGGGTCAGACCGTAGCCGAAACGACAAGCAAGTACAACGATTTGTCGCTCTGCCTGTTTATGCTTATTCCGCTCTGTATGCTGACGGTGTCCACGGTTCTGCGCAGTAAAAACCTCATAGACCGCAACTACCTGTTCGTGACGATAAGCACAATGCTGATTGCGGCGGTGTTTACGGGCGTGCTGTTATACAGCTTTTCCAAGCAGTCCGAATCCTATGAGTATGCCCGCTCGATAGATTTTTCCACGTTTGTCTGCGTACTTTTGAGTATAGCGTTGAGCTTTATAGGCACACTGATGTACGGGCTGAAACCGAACGAAGCAATGGGCTTCCGCAACCGTCATACGACGTCGTCCGCACAGGTGTGGACGAATACGCACAACGCGCTGTCGTATATATGCAACGGAGTGTTCGCCGCGCTTGCGGGACTGCTGTCCTTTTTCCGCGGCTGGTACGTCATAGTGATAGTGGTCGCGGCGGCGGTGCTGTTCGTGTTCGCGCTCGTGCCGACGGTGTCCTATTTGTGTCATAAAAGATATGATAAACGTCTTGCAGTCGGCGTAGGAGAAGAAACGGCAAAGTAAAGGGCAAGGGGTAAGATAAGGAGAAGAAACTATGTTGCAGGTAAAAAACGTAACCAAAATTTACGGCAAAAAAGGCGGTTTCAAAGCTCTCGACAACGTCAGTATAGACTTCGGCAGTCGCGGTCTTGTCGTCGTGCTCGGCAAATCGGGCTGCGGCAAAAGCACGCTGCTGAACATAATCAGCGGCTTGGACAGCACAACGAGCGGCGAAGTGGTTATAAACGGCAGAAGCACGGCGACGTTTAAAACCGTCGACTTCGATTCGTACAGAAACACCTTTGTCGGCATAGTGTTTCAGGAGTTCAATCTCATAGACGAAATCACCGTTTACGAGAACATAAATATGACGATGAAACTGCAGGAAAAGGACGCCGACGTGAACACCGTGGACGAAGTTTTGGATATGGTCGGACTGTCCAATCTCGGCTACCGCAAGCCGGGCGAGCTTTCGGGCGGACAGAGGCAGAGAGTGGCGATTGCGCGCGCACTGCTGAAAAAACCCGAGATTATTCTTGCCGACGAGCCGACGGGCGCGCTGGACTCCGTGACGGGCGAAGGCGTTTTCGAAACGCTCAAACGCATAGCGCAGGAAAAACTCGTCATAGTGGTGACGCACAACCGCGACCTTGCGTTCGGGTATGCCGACCGCATAATAGAGCTTTCCGACGGAAAAGTAATCGGCGACAGTATGAAGGACTCCGAAACCGACAAGAGCGTCAAAGAGCTGGAAGGCACGACGATAGAAGTGTCGGCAGGCGGAAAAGTCACGAAAGAACAGCTCAATAAAAGACTGAAAAAGAACGCCGTGAACTACATAGGGCTGTGCGCGGAAAAGGACAGAATAGCGCTTGCCTATCCCGAAACGGTGGAAGGGTTCTATGACGCGCCGAGTACGGCGAGCTTTAATAAGACCGTACCCGAAAATATCCCGACCGACGAAAAGCCTTTCAAACTGTCCAAAGGCAAAATGAAACTCAAAGACTCTCTGGCGTATGCGCGAAAGGGCATAAAACGTTCCAAAAAACGCTACCGCTTTCTTATGGTCGTCACGTCGATATGCTTCACGTTCTTTTCGCTTATGCTGATAGTGTCGCTCGTGAATACGCCGTCGCTCATTTCCAAATCGGCGTTCGACGCGGGGTCACAGCCGTTTGTGGTCGTGGGCGCGAAAGGCAGAAACGGCTACGGTTCCAGAAAGATGACGAAGGACGACGTTGAGATAACCGAAGACATAATGGGCGAAAGCAGTGCACAGCTGTACTATCTGTCCGCCACTCCGGAATTTGCCGACTCGTCGCAAACGAGCAGAAACGCCTATATAAACGGCGTGCTGGAAACGGACGATATCTCAAAATTCGGATTGAAAACGGTGGCAGGAAAGTCGAAATGCGAAACGCTTTCGGAAATAATAATTTCCGACTATGCCGCCTATATGCTCTGCAATCACGGCTATATAGGCTATGACAA
Organism: uncultured Clostridia bacterium; assembly: GCA_948440265.1. Taxonomy (GTDB): domain Bacteria; phylum Bacillota; class Clostridia; order Christensenellales; family Pumilibacteraceae; genus MGBC157735. The sequence goes on along the minus strand of CAOJOK010000014.1, from coordinate 9,648 downwards.
AGGCGGCAAGTATTCCGTCGTACAGCCCGTCACGGCGGAAGAAATCGTGGGTACGAAAGTGACGGTGGAAGAAACGGGACTGGCTTATGATATAGTCGGCGTGTTCGAAACCGACTATGAAAAGTATATGTATGCCGTAACGGAAATGAGCGGCATAGACAGAAAAGCCGAGGCGATTTTCGAAGCGAACGAAGATTATATGTATCGCAAGATGTTTGTGGCAAAAGGCTTCACCGAGCAATACAGGAAGGATTCTTCTGGCAGCAAAGGCGGCGAAAGATTCAACCTGACCATAAACAATACAAAGGGCGACGTCAGTTATTGGATGAGCGCCACCGAATACAGCGTCAGATACGATAAATCGAAATTCGACGGCAATATGTTCTGGTCGGCAAAAAAGGAAAACGGAGTCTATGTCGCGCCGGACGAGCTTCAAGAGAACGAAATCGTAATAGGTAAATACGTCCTGAATACGTTGACGGACGAAAATTTCGCAAGCGCGGAAGATGCCGAGCAGTCTTTGATATTCAAAAAAATCATAGACGACGCATACACCCTGTATGTGTATTCGTCCGAGCTCGAAGACCCGTTTTTCTTGAGCGAAATGAAAATCGTCGGCGTGTTCCGAGAACCGAACTCACTTGACGAATATTACTCGGAACCGCAGATTATGGTAGGCGGCGACGCAATATCGCAAAAACTGCACCCGAAAGGAGAGTGCGACGCTCTGTACTTCAATAAGGGCTTTTCCGCCTCGTCGCTATCAGGCAAGTTCAAAACGCTGGATAGAAGGGGCTTCGTGTACGGAACGTCGGTCGCCGATTACACGTCGATAAACATATTCACCGACCTTTTGAAAGATTTCCGCGTCGGATTTTTGGTTGCCACGGTAATTCTGTTCGTGCTGGCATTTTTGACGATATTCAACTATATGTCGGCAACCGTGCGCTTCAGGACAAAAGAGATAGCCGTATACAGAGTGATAGGCGCGAAAAGCAGCGACATAATGCGAATGTTCCTTGTCGAGGGCTTGTTCATAGTGATAGTGTCGTCCGTGGTGTCGATAATTCTTTCGCTCTTGACCTCTCTGCTGCTGAACAGTATGCTTTCGTCCGTGCTGTCGCTTGCAGGCATAGCGCTTTCGATTGTGAACTTCAATTGGCTGATAAATCCGCTTGCGATTATACTCGGCTGTACGCTGATAGTGACCGTGTCCGCACTGCTTCCGATAAGCCGCATAACGTCGAAACGTCCGGTGGAAGCCGTCAAACTGATATAGGATAGGGGAGGACAAGACAGTGCTTATAAAACTCAAAAATGTTCAGAAAACATATTGCAGTAAAAACGGCGTGACCTTCCGCGCCTTGAACAACGTATCCCTTACCTTCGACTCGACGGGGCTTGTCTATCTCGTCGGCGCGTCGGGAAGCGGCAAGAGTACGCTGTTAAACGTCATAGGCGGTTTGGACGGCTATGACAGCGGCGACGTCATAATTGCGGGCAAGAAACTCAACGCAATGAAAAACACCGAAATCGACAGCCTGCGCAACACGCTTATGGGCTTCGTGTTTCAGGAGTTCAATCTGATAGACACGCTTTCGGTTTACGACAACGTGAGAATAGCGATGGATATGCAGAGCCGCAAGGACGACGGCGAAGTTATGCGCGCTCTGGAAGAAATGGGCATAGCCGATAAGGCGAAGAACAAGACCAAAGACTTGTCGGGCGGTCAAAGGCAGAGAGTGGCAATCGCGCGCGCTCTCGTCAAAAACCCGAGACTGATTCTCGCCGACGAACCGACGGGTTCGCTGGACTCGACCACAAGCGCGGAAGTCATATCCATACTCAAAAAAATGTCCGAAACCCGCCTTGTCATAGTCGTCACGCACGATATGGAAACGGCGATAAAGACGGGCGACAGAATAATAGAGATGAAGGACGGCAAGATATACCGCGACGTCCGCAAGAAAAAAGACGGCGAAATAATAGAGAAAGTCAACGCCCAGATGTATTCCGACACGCTTATGGTGGTGCCGGGCGGCGCGCAGATAAACGACGCCGACGCGGAGAAAATCAACGACGCGCTGTCGCGTTCGGTCAGAAAGACCTATGTCACCGTAGAGTCCGACCCCCGAAAGGTCAAGGCTCTGTACCCGAACCTGCGCGAAGCGGTCGGCGAATTCAAAGAGCAGAAGCCCGCTCGGAAAAAGAGCAAGGACGACGAGGGCGACCCGAAACTTTCGTCGGACGAATTCGTGCCCTTTTCGGGCGCGGTCGGCGAAATGGAAAATGCGGAGTTCAAACGCGGCAGACTTTCGTTTTTGAGAACGGTCAAACTAGCGTTCAATAATTTAAGCTTCAAAAAAGTGCGGCTGGTGCTGACGGTAATCGTTGCCTTTCTCGCTTTCGTGCTTTTCGGCGTGTCGCAGTCATTCGCATCTTACGACTTGCGCGCCGCAGTGAGCAAGACGCTGGAAAAGGAGAACATAACTCGTATGGCGCTCGCCTCGTCGCGGATGTATACATACTCTTACGGCGATAACACCTCGTATGTGAAACGCATAACGAACAACGAGCTGGCACACCTGTCCAAGCGCCTTCCGAACGCGAAGTTTACCAAACAGTACGACATACACTTCGATAGGTTCGAATATTTTGTCCACTATTCTCTCGAAAATTTCAAGGGCGTCGTGGAAATAGACGACATCTCCGAATGCGGGTACGAGCTTATGTGCGGCAAGGGCAGCTGCGACAACTTCGACGAAGTGATAATTTCCGAGTACGCCGCTCTCTCCATATGGAAAAACCAGCATCTTATAAGAGCGGATAGCATAGCCGATTTAATAGGCAAAACCCTGCCGCTCGAATACGGCGGCACAAAGCACGAATATAAAATCGTCGGAGTTTTCAAATGCAAGGACGCCGAGCGCTGGATGATGCAGGACAGCAAGCTTTTGGATACGTTCGGTTCGCTCGGACTGTATATGCTGCAGGCAGGCGGCTGGGGACAGCTCTACACCAAAAAAGGCTTCGCCGAGGAGTTTTTCAAAAATCGTAGCGAAAACGGAATAGCGCTGACCGTTCATCTGGAAAGCAAAAACGCCAAACTGAACGGCGATGCCAAAGTCGTGTTCGACGGCGGCAAAAGCGCAAAGAACGTCATTCCCGTAACGCCGACGGGCGCGATAGAAAGGGAAGGCGACTTGATTGTTGAGGCGCAAATGCTGTTTTCCGTCCTTCAAACCGCACCCACGTCGGACGAAACCAAGATAAAAAGCCTTGCCGAAGCGTTCAATGCCGAGCAGGAGAAAAAAATGTCCCTGCGCGATAAGCAGGTCGGCGCCTTATACGTTTCCGACGACTTGCGCATAGTCGGCGTGACTTTGCCCTCGAAAGAGAACATTCCCGACGTGCCGGAAATCGACGGGTACGATACTCTGCCGCCCGAAGAATCCGCCTTGTCGGGTGCAGATATTTATATGAGCGAAAGCGTACAGAAAAACGTGACGGACAGCTTTATGGTTTCGACGGTCGTATACGCAACTTACGACGCCGCCGACTGCCGCAAATTGGTGGACGCGGCGGACGATTACGGCTTGCAGTTCTTACAGCCGTTTATGGTTCAATACGACACCGCGGAAATGGTGCTGACCATTCTGCACTGGGTACTGCTCATCGTGTCGCTGATTTTCTGCCTGCTCGTCGTGATACTGCTGTTCACGTTCATATCCACGTCGATAAAACTGACGTCGAAGCACATAGGCATACTGCGCGCGCTCGGCGCGAAGAAGATAGATACGTTTATGATTTACGCGCTGGAAGGCATACTCGTCACGATGTGCGCGCTTGTGATAGCGATAATCGTGATTGCCGCAGGCGCGCCGCTTCTGAACGTAATGATAAGCGCAGGCTCGGGATATTACTTCGCACTGCTGACCGTAACCGCCCCCGTATACCTGACAATGTTCGCCGTGGCGATAATAGTGACCGTTCTATCCATAATCATACCGCTTCGCAAATTCAATAAGATAACGCCCGTCAGCGCCATTTCGGGTAAAGAGTAACTGCCGATATAGCCCGAGCGGCTTGACAAATTTTCAAATAGGTGTTACAATATCCCCGTTGCGCATATAATAAGACAAGCCGCACGCGCCGTCGTTTCGGCGCGTCGGAAAGCAGCGAAAAGGAGACCCTCGAATGAGTGGGACGGTCGAAAAAAACGAAGGCGAACTGTCTTTCGGACAGAAACTTGCGGGAAATATAGTCGCAGGAGTAATGACGCTTTTGTGCGGCGTATTTCTTCTGCTGTGCGGCATAAACGTCATACCGCTGAAAATAGGGGAAATCGCACTGCCTGCCTGTCTTATGGCGGTGGGCGTGACCTTGCTCATAACCGCGGCGATAGGGATAAACCCCGTATCGCTGTGGTTGTCTTTTGTGTTCAATACGCCGGCGGTCATATCCTTGCTTGCGGTGTATACTCCGCTGACGTACGCACAGCTGTATCCTTTTTATATAGCGATACCGGCAATCGCGTCGCTGTTCACGCTTATTATGACCCCTCATTCGTTCAAGAGCCATTTGAAAGTCATACTGTTTTTCGGAGTGATAGCCTTTCTGTTCACTCTGAATTCGCTTATGGGCGTAAGCTGGGCTGTGGTGCTTCCGCTGCTGCTCGTCCTTGCGGGACTGCTGATAATAGCCGTCGCCGTGTTTGCGTTCAAGCCCGTGAAAAGGGATAAATGAGATACGAAAGGAAAGATAGGAGAATAGATTATGCAGCGTAATTTGACAATGATGACCGACCTGTACCAGTTGACGATGATGAACGGCTATTTCGTGAACGGCACCTATAAGAATACGGCGGTGTTCGACGTGTTCTTCCGCAGAAAGGGACAGATGAATTATGCCGTCAGCGCAGGTTTGAGTCAGGTCGTGGAATATATCGAAAATCTGCGTTTCGAAAAAGAAGATATAGAATATTTGAGAAGCCTCAATCAGTTCGACGAAGGCTTTTTAAACTATCTGTCGAAGTTCAAATTCACGGGCGACTTATATTCCGTCGTGGAAGGCGAACTCGTGTTCCCGTACGAGCCGACTCTGATAGTCAAAGCGCCGATAATAGAAGCGCAGTTCGTGGAAACCGCACTGCTCAATATAGTGAACCACCAGACGCTGATTGCGACGAAAGCGTCGAGAATAGTCAAGGCGGCGGACGGCAAGAAAGTGGTCGAGTTCGGACTGCGCCGCGCGCAGGGACCCGACGCAGGCATATACGGTTCGCGCGCAAGTATAATAGGCGGCTGCAGCGGCACGTCCAACGTGCTTGCCGGACAGATGTTCGACGTCGACTGCAAGGGCACTCACTCCCACAGCTGGGTTATGAGCTATGCGACCGAGCTCGACGCCTTCCGCGCTTTCGCCGAGATTTACCCCGATAACTGCCTGCTGCTCGTCGATACATACGACTCTCTGCGGAGCGGTATCCCCAACGCGATAACGGTGTTCAAGGAGCTGAAAGCCAAGGGGCATAAGCCCGTCGGCATAAGGCTGGACAGCGGCGATTTGGCGTACCTTTCCAAAAAGGCGAGAAAAATGCTGGACGAAGCAGGCTTTAACGACGCGATAATCTTCGCCAGCGGCGACATAGACGAAAACGTCTTACAGCAGTTGAATTTGCAGGGCGCGAAAACCGACGTGTACGGTGTGGGTACGAAATTGATAACAAGCGAAGATATGCCCTCGCTCGGCGGCGTGTACAAACTGTCGCAGATAGAGCGCGGCGGCAAGGCGTATCCCGTGATGAAATTCTCCGACAGCGCGGAAAAGATAACCAACCCCGGGTTCAAAACGCTGTACAGAATTTACGAAAAGGACAGCGGCAAGGCGTTCGCCGACCTGATTGCGCTGGAAGGCGAGAAACTTCCCAAGCCGCTCACGCTGACGCACGAAACCGAAAGGTGGAAGACGACGACGCTGAAAGATTACGAAGCGAGAAAACTCTTGCAGCCGATATTCATAAAGGGCAAGCTCGTGTACGAGTGTCCCGCGCTCAACGAAAGCGTCAAATACCGCGAAGCGGAAATGGAACGCTTCTGGGACGAATACAAGCGTCTTGCCAATCCGCACGTTTATAAAGTGGACCTGTCCGACGGACTGTACGAGCTTAAACAAAATCTCTTGAACAAGAGGTAAAAAAGGGTTATGAATTTCAAAATCGAAAAGAAAGGCTATGCCAAAGCCGAAGTCGACACATATATACTGAACCTCGTAAAAAATTACGAGGGGACTGCCGCGTCTCAAAAACAGCTCATAGAAGACTTGAAGTACAAGCTGGACGAGAGCGAGAAAAAGAATAAAGCGTATAAGGATAAGGAGAGCTTGGTGTCCAAAGCCATAACCTCTGCCGTTGCCAAAGCCGACGAGATAGACCGTCTGGCGCAGTTGAAGTACACGCGCGAAATGCAGCAATTAAAGGCGTTTCACGACAAGTGGTTGAGCTATTACGATAAGATTTTGAAAAAATATCCGTTGAACGACGAACTCATAGGCGTCGGCAGGTTCAACGAAGAAATGACCCGAATATTGGAAAAAGCGCGCGGCGCGCAAATGCAGACCGCCGCCGAACAGACTAAACCGCCGCAGACGGAGCAGGAGTCCGCGCAGGCAAAGGAAACCAGAATAGGGTATACCGTCGTTACGACGGACGGGGAGGCCGAAATAGAAGAAGACGACATTCTGTCGCGCGACTTCGACCCCGAAGGCAGAATAAGAGAATATCTCACCAAGCCCAGAAAGAAAGAACATACGCAGGAAACGGCGGAAACAAAGGCGGAAGAAACGGATACGGACTTTAAGTCGGATATGACTGCGGAAAATGCAGTGACGGAACAGGCGGACTATGCCGACCGCTCGCCGTCGGGATTCTCTTTCGAAGAAGCCCTGCATCCGCAGCAGGATTTGAAAGACATAATGCGCGACTTGGGTCTTTTGATGGACGATTGAGGGAAATATAATGGACGTTTTGGTTGTCGTCGATATGCAGAACGATTTTATAAGCGGCTCGCTCGGCTCGGAAGCGGCACGGGCGATTGTCCCTTGCGTAACCGAAAAAATAAGCAGAAGCAAAAAGTCGGGCGCAAAAGTCGTTTTCACGCTGGATACGCACACAGAAAACTACCTCGATACAAGGGAAGGCAGACTGCTTCCCGTGCCGCACTGCGTGAAAGGCACGGTCGGTTGGGAGCTTTGTCCGCATATTGCGGAGCTTGCCGCCGGATGCGAAATATACGAAAAGCCGACTTTCGGCAGCGAAAAGCTGGCTTCGGACTTGAAAGCGCTAAACCCGAAAAGGATAGAGATAATCGGCGTATGCACCGATATATGCGTGGTCAGCAACGCCCTGCTCTTAAAGGCGGCTCTGCCCGAGTGCGACATATCCGTGGATTCGTCCTGCTGCGCAGGCACAAGCGAAAACAGCCACAGAGCCGCGCTCGCCACAATGCGCTCCTGCCAGATAGAAGTAAAATAAATCGTCTGCGCGCTTTTGTCGGCAGTATATCGACGCGGATAAACCCGTTGCAAAAACACTTTAATTGATTGTGTTTTTTGCACGATTTTCATTTAAGTATTGCATTTTCAAAACGAGTATAGTATAATTTAGGCAGAAACCAAACGGTTCTGCCGTTTTCTTCAAAAGGGAGGTAAAAAATGAAAAACGTAATCGTCGGTCAGTCGGGCGGACCCACCGCCGTCATAAATTCCAGTCTGCTCGGAGTATACAAGACGGCAAAGGACAGGGGCGCGGATAAGGTGTACGGAATGGTGCACGGCATAAAGGGCTTTTTGGACGGCAGAGTCGTAGACTTGTCCCAAATGCTCAAAAACGAATTGGATATGGACTTGTTGAAGCGCACGCCGTCGTCCTTTCTCGGGTCCTGCCGCTATAAACTGCCGGAAATAAAGGACGACGAAAAGACGTTCGAAAAGATATTCAAAAGCCTGAAAGAGCTGGATATATACGCGTTTTTCTATATCGGCGGAAACGACTCTATGGACACAATCAAAAAGCTGTCCGATTACGGCGAAAAGATAAAAAGCCCCATTCGCTTTATGGGCGTGCCAAAAACGATAGACAACGACCTTGCCGTCACCGACCACACCCCGGGTTACGGCAGCGCGGCAAAATATATCGCCACCACGGTCAAGGAAATAATCCGCGACGGACTCGTATACGATTACCCCGTATTCTCGGTCGTGGAAATAATGGGCAGAAACGCAGGCTGGCTGACTGCCGCCGCGGCGCTTGCCGGCGGAGAAGACTGCGAAGGCGTGGACGCGATTTATCTTCCTGAAAGAGTGTTCGACGTCGACAAGTTCGAAAATGATATGGGCAAACTGCTCAAACAGGGTCGCTCCGTCGTCGTCGCCGTGTCCGAGGGCGTAAAGGTGAAAGACGGCAGATACGTCTGCGAGCTGTCCGAGCATATAGACTATACCGACGCTTTCGGTCATAAACAGCTTGCAGGGACGGCGCGCTATCTTGCAGGCAGAGTGGCGAAAAAATACGGCGTCAAGACAAGAGCGATAGAGCTGTCCTCTCTGCAGCGCTGTGCGTCGCATATTATGAGCAGAGTGGATATGACGGAAGCATACAATGCAGGCGGCGCGGCGGTCAAGGCGGCGTTCGAAGGCAAAAGCGGACAGGTCATAACCTTAAAGCGCGTATCGGAAGACCCGTATATGTGCATAACCGAGCCGCACGACGTGCACGACATCGCCAACGTGGAAAAGAAAGTACCGAGCGAGTGGATAACCGCCGACGGAATGGGCGTGACGGAAGAGCTCGTTCATTACATTTCACCGCTCATACAGGCGGAAATCGCACCGCTTTGGGTGGATGGGTTGCCTCGACATATAAGACTGACTGCATCAACAAAAGTAAAATCCTGACGGCATATAAACTTCGCATTTCTGCGTCAGCCTGACGGCACATTCATCGCAAAATACATCGTTAAACATCACATTTGCTCGGGGCGAGTACATCAAAGTACACGCCCTTTCGCAAATGCTCGTTTGCCTTGTCTTTTGCGCGACTTTGCCGTCAGTCCTGACGGCATATCCGCGTCGAAATACTGTGTCAAACTGCGACTTTTCTCGGGTCATTTACGGGAAGTAAACTCCCCGTCGCGGAAACTCGTTTTCCTTGAACTGCTCGTTTCTTTGCCGTCAGGACACTCCGTACTCGGCACGCGCTTTCCTTGTCATTTCTTTAATTTCCAATGTCATTTCGACCGAAGCACACGAAGTGTGCGAAGCGGAGAAATCCCCTGCATCAGAACGCGCACACGCTCTAAAACCCTTGCTTTCCTTGAACTGCTCGTTTCTTTGCCGTCAGTCTGACGGCATATCCGCGTCGAAATACTGTGTCAAACTGCGACTTTTCTCGGGTCATTTACGGGAAGTAAACTCCCCGTCGAAAAGTCTTGTTTTCCTTGTCTTTCTTGCGTCTTTGCCGTCAGGGCTTACGTGCCTTTCACGCACTATTCTCTTTTCGTTTCAACCGACTTTCTCTACTGTCATTTCACCGTTTCTTTTTCCAATGTCATTTCGACCGAAGCATACGAAGTATGCGAAGCGGAGAAATCC
>CAOJOK010000013.1 GCA_948440265.1 uncultured Clostridia bacterium | reverse complement strand
TTTCGACCGAAGCATACGAAGTATGCGAAGCGGAGAAATCCCCTGCATCAAAGCGTTTACAAGCTCTTTTAAAATTGCTTTATTTTCTTAAATCACCTTTCTTTTGGAACGCTAAACGCTTTTGTGTTTCTTTCGAAGCGTCGTCAATTCCCAATAATCAAACACAAAAGCCTTTTTCGGACGGGTGCGAATGTGCCCGTCCTTTTCTTGCAGAGCCGCCTGCATACAAAAAATTGAAAAGCGCGGGTCAAAACGGTTGTCTGTTGCCGTTCGATATGCTATAATAAGTAGCGGTAAAACCATAAAATAAACGGAGGAGATTCTATGCGTTTCAGTAAAGAAGTCGAAGAGATGTTTTGCGTGAAAAAGGGTCCCAATCACGGACCCGCGCCCATTCCCGAAGAAGGCAAGTGGGTTCAGGCAAAAGAGATTAAGGATATCAGCGGTCTGACCCACGGCGTGGGTTGGTGCGCACCCCAGCAGGGCGCGTGCAAGCTGACGTTAAACGTCAAAGAGGGCGTGATAAGAGAGGCGCTCGTGGAGACGTTGGGCTGCTCGGGAATGACGCACTCGGCGGCAATGGCAGGCGAGATACTGCCGGGCAAGACCATTTTGGAGGCGCTCAATACAGACCTTGTCTGCGATGCGATAAACACCGCAATGCGCGAACTGTTTTTGCAGATAGTATACGGCAGAACGCAGTCGGCGTTTTCCGAAGACGGTCTGGAAATCGGCGCAGGTCTGGAAGACCTCGGCAAGGGACACCGTTCGCAGATTGGCACGATATATTCCACGGAAGCCAAGGGCGTGCGCTATCTCGAAATGGCGGAAGGCTACATCACGAAACTTGCGCTCGATAAGGACGGACAGGTCATCGGTTACGAGTTCGTCAAGCTCGGCGTAATGATGGACAAGATAAAGGCAGGCGCAACGCCCGACGAAGCATACAAGGCTTCCACGGGTACGTACGGCAGATTCGACGGGGCGGCGAAGTACATCGACCCCCGCAAAAATTAAGGAGGTGCGACTATGAGTGTCAAGTTCGAAGGTTACGAAAAGCGTATCGATAAAATCAACGCCGCTTTGAAAGAAAACGGAATCAAGAGTCTGGAAGACGCCGAAAAGCTCTGCAAAAGCAAGGGCATAGACGTCGATAAGATAGTCAAGTCCACTCAGCCCATAGCGTTCGAAAATGCGTCCTGGGCGTACACGCTCGGCTGTGCGATAGCCATAAAGAAGAATTGCAAAAAGGCGACCGACGCCGCCGTGGCGATAGGCGAAGGCTTGCAGGCGTTCTGCGTGCCCGGCTCGGTTGCGGAACAGAGAAACGTCGGTCTCGGACACGGCAACCTTGCCTCTATGCTGCTCGACGAAAAGACGGAGTGTTTCTGCTTCCTTGCAGGTCACGAGAGCTTTGCGGCGGCTGAAGGCGCAATCGGCATAGCAAAGACGGCGAACAAAGTCCGCACCAAGCCCTTGAGAGTCATTCTCAACGGTCTCGGCAAGGACGCCGCAATGATTATTTCGCGCATAAACGGTTTCACGTATGTGCAGACGAAGTACGACTATTTCACGGGCGAACTCAAAATCGTCAAGGAAACGGCATACTCTGACGGCGAAAAGGCGAAAGTGCGCTGCTACGGCGCGGACGACGTCAGAGAAGGCGTGGCGATAATGCAGAGCGAGAAAGTCGACGTGTCCATAACGGGCAACTCGACCAACCCCACCAGATTCCAGCACCCCGTTGCGGGAACGTATAAAAAACTGTGCGTGGACGAAGGCAAAAAATACTTCTCCGTTGCCAGCGGCGGCGGCACGGGCAGAACGCTTCACCCCGACAATATGGCGGCAGGTCCCGCGTCGTACGGTATGACGGATACAATGGGCAGAATGCACTCCGACGCGCAGTTTGCAGGCTCGTCGTCCGTGCCCGCTCACGTCGAGATGATGGGTCTTATAGGTATGGGCAATAATCCTATGGTCGGCGCGACCGTAGCCGTTGCCGTTGCCGTGCAGGAAGCTCTCGCAAAGTAAATTCGGATAAGTGAAATAAAACAAAACCGCGAAACAAATTCGCGGTTTTTTCTTGCAAAAATTCTGCGTTAAAGGGCAGGGAGCTATTTTACGGAGCAGGCGTGCCACAGCGCTAAATTCAGATTCGGCAAATCGGTGAAGCCGCCTTGCAGTTTAAAGAGCAGTACATAATTTTTTACGCGCACGAAAATCGTGTAATTGTTGCCGTTCGGAGCGGCGTATAAAATACCGCCGCCGTAATCGATGTAGTGTATTTCAAACGAACTGCCGAGAGAAGTCTGCCTGCCGTGCCTGTATTTTCCGCGAACAGTGTCGAAACCGCCGAAGTACGTCTCCTGCGGCGGCTCGGCATATTCCAGCTCGACAAAGGAAACGCTCTCTTTTCCGAAGTCGCGGCTAATCGTCAGACCGTCTTTGATAAGAAAGAGCAGTTCTTCGACGTCGGCATATCCGACGCTCTCGATTTGCTGTTTCAAAACGCCGCCGTCGACCGAAGAAACCAGCGCGGCATAGACGGCTTTCGTGTTATTGAATTTCGTGTGCGCCACGGTGTTTTCGTAGTTGTCTATATAGTCCGAAATAAAGTCGTCGCTTTTTTCGCAGGCAGGATTGCGGTACAGCGCGTCGAGAAAGGCAACGTCGCTCTTTGAGAAATGGTGATATCCGCTCACGGTGTACGACTGCATAACCGTGGCTTTCGTCGCCGACGGATTGTTGTATGCGTCGCCTGCGCCCAGAAGATGCATAAGCTCGTGCTTGAATGTCGTCATAAGATAACTGCCGTTTGTCAGCACTTCTGATTTGAGATTTATCCCGAAGTCGCCCAAGGTCGTGAAATTGTCGTAATAGGATATGTGCGCCGTGCCGAACACGGTAGACGTCTCCGTACTGCCGAGATTGTCAAGCGCTCTCATTCGAATGGAATACTTGCTTTCGAAGTCCTTGTCCTGCGGCGCATAGTTGATTTCGAAACGGTAGTTCGGGTTTATGACCTCGAACACGTCGTTAAACTCCGCCACGCAGTCCTCCAATACGATTTTCGCATAGTCCTCCACTTCGTATGTAAAGTTGAGCACCATCGCCGCGCCGTCTTTCGGACAGGGCATACGCGCGATTCTGCCTTTCTGCAAGAGAAAGATTTTTTCTTCCGCGCCGTAAATCTCTTTCAGCCGCTCATACGCTTTGTCCGCGTCGGGCAGGGTATAGGTCGTCGTCCAAAGCGGTTTTTCTTCGGGCTTTTCACTCGGCGTTCCGTCCGGCTTTTCTTCCAGTTCGCCGCCCGTCTGCGTGCCGTCGGGAACAGTAGTTTCGCCGCTCGGCGGCGGAACGGTCTGCACCGGCTTTTTCGCACAGGCAACCGCCCCGAAAGAGCAGGCAAGCGATATAAGCAGAACGAGCAAAGTTCTTAATATGCCGCGGTTTTTTCCGATTTTCATAAAATTACGCCTCTTTGAATAGGGTGGAATATCACTTTCATTATATCACCGCCGCCGGAATATGTAAACCGTTTAAAATAAAAAAGACAGTCGAATTTGAAATATCCGACCGCCTTTTTGTCTTTGCGTCTTTTTACTTTTCGTAACCGTTCGGGTTCATCTGCTGCCACTTCCACAGCGACGCGCACATATCGTCGATGTTCAGCTTCGCCTTCCAGGAAAGCTCGCGTTCGGCTTTCTCGGCTTTGGCATAGCAGGCGGCAATGTCGCCGCTGCGGCGCGGACAGATTTTATACGGCAGCTTCTTGCCGCAGGCTTTTTCAAAGGCGCGTATGACTTCCAAAACGGAATATCCGTTGCCCGTGCCGAGATTGTAGACGTGCACTCCGCTTTGAGTGACTTTTTCAAGGGCGGCGGTGTGACCCTTCGCCAAATCGACGACGTGAATATAGTCGCGCACGCCCGTGCCGTCGGGGGTGGGGTAGTCGTTGCCGAATACGTTGATTTCTTTCAGCCTGCCGCTTGCGACCTGCGCTATAAACGGCGTGAGATTGTTCGGTATGCCTTTCGGGTCCTCTCCGATAAGTCCCGATTCGTGCGCGCCGACGGGATTGAAATAGCGCAAAAGTATGACGTTCCACTCGTTGTCGGAAACATATAAATCGCGCAGAATGTTTTCCAGCATCAGCTTCGTCGCGCCGTAAGGATTGGTCACGGAAAGCGAACATTCCTCGTCGATAGGCAGTCTTTCGGGGTCGCCGTAAACCGTTGCGGAAGACGAGAACACGATTTTTTTACAGCCGGCTTTCGCCATTTCTTCCAAAAGCGTAAGCGTGCCGCCGATGTTGTTGTCATAGTAGACAAGCGGAATCTTCACGCTTTCGCCGACGGCTTTCAAGCCTGCGAAATGTATCACGGCGTCGATTTTGTTTTCGGCGAAAATCTTTGCGACGTCGGCGTGAGAGCGCATATCCGCCTCGTAAAACTTGATTTTTCCGCCCGTGATTTTTTCCACGCGCTTTAAACTTTCCCTGCTCGAATTGCAAAGGTTGTCAAGCACGACGACTTCGTATCCGCTCTGTAAAAGCTCTACCGCGGTGTGAGAGCCGATATAGCCCGCGCCGCCCGTAACGAGTATTTTCTGCATAAATAATCCTCCTTGAAACCGCGCCTGCGGTCCTTTCACGATAATTATAACACGCGAAAAGCGCGAAAGTAAAGCGATTTATCGGACAGTTTACGACTCAAAACGGACAGAAACCGCGCCTTAATATATTCTCATATGCGCATATATAAAAAGCCGTCGGCTTGAACGGTGGTCAAAGCCGACGGCTGAACATATTCGCAAACGCGCAATCGTTATTTTATTTCGGATTTCAACCGCCGAAGCTCTTTGAGCACGACGTCCGCCACTCTTTTAAGCGCGCCGTCCTCGAACGGAGAAGCCAGCCCCGCTTCTTTGACGAGCGTCTTGAACATCTTGCCGCCGCCCTTCTTGACAAAATCGACGTAGGCTTTCAAAGCGGCGCTCTGACCCTTTTCGAGCGCGAGCGCGAAGAACTCCAATGCCACCGTCTGCGCCAGACAGTAATCTATATAATAGAACGGCGATTCGTAAATATGCATCTGGTACTGCCAGCGCGTGCCTTCCTCGAGATAGGGAATGGTGTCGTACGTCATATAAGGCATATATTTTTCGGTCAGCTTCTTAAAGACCTCGTTGCGCTCTTTCGGCGTCAGCTCGGGCTTTTCGTAAACAATGTGCTGGAACTCGTCCACAATGACTCCGTAGGGAATGAAGTCGAGATTTTTGAACAGGTGCCGATAGCGGTATTTGTCGCTGTCCTTGCCGAAGAATTTATCCATATACGGGTGACTCAAAAGCTCCATAGTCATAGAGTGACATTCCGCCGTCTCCATACCGCCGACGTTGAGTTCGCTTATTCCGTGCTTCATAGCGTTTATGCCGGCAAACGCGTGACCGAACTCGTGCGTCAAAACGTCCACGTCGTCGCAGGAGCCGTTCCAGTTCGCGAGAATGAACGGCTGTTCATAGTCGGCAAACTCCGTGCAGTAACCGCCGCCCCATTTGCCGCTTCTGGCTTCCACGTCGAATGCGCCGCTGTCAATCATAAAGCGCATAAAGTCGCCGATTTCACTGTCCATATCGTCGTACATATCCTGCGCCGCCCGGAACATCTCGTCGTGAGAGAGCATAGGCTTCGGCTCGGTTTTAAGCGTAACGCCGTTGTCGTAGAAATAGAACGTGCCGAGATTGAGCTCGTCTTTAAGCTGCGCCTTGATTTCGGATATGACGGGGACGAGATACTTTTTGACGTTTTCGCGGAACTTCTCCACGTCGCCACGGTCATAGTCCTTTCTGTCCATATTGAGATATCCGAGCTCGATATAGTTTTTCATTCCGAGCTTTTTCGCCATAGCGTCGCGCACCTTGACAAGACGGTCGTAAATGTCGTCCAGCTCCTCTCTGTGCGCCTGCAAGCCTCTGCCGATAGCCTGCGCCGCGGTTTTTCTCACCGCTCTGTCGGAATTGTTCAAATCGCCGCGCACGACGGACAGCGGCAGCTTTTTGCCGTTGTAGTCGAATTCCATAGTGCTCATCAGCTTGCTGTATTCCATAACGATGGCGGCTTCCTTCTGACGGTCGGGAATGATTTTCGGCGACGTCGATTTCAGCTGATTTTCCAGCGACTTGACGAGAGCGGGGGAGATTTCCTCCGCCACCGACTTGAACTTGCCTTCGATAAGCGCCTTGCCGTAGCGCGACATAAGCTCCTGCGCATACGGCGTGTTCTCGTCGTAATACTCCACTTCCTTGACGTAGAATTCGTCGAGCGTGTTTAAGGTATAGCGCGCGTTGGCAAGCGCGGCCATAGTGGAAAAGTGCCGTACGGCTTCGTTGATTTTCTCGCGCGCGGCAAGCACTTCTTCTTTGGAAGCGGCGTTTTCTATCGCCGCAATCTGCGGTTCGACGGCGGCTTTAAGCTGCTCGGCGGTATACCGCTCGTATTTCAAATCTTTGCATTTGACCATATAAATAACTCCTTGCATTTAAATTAAAGCAGCGGTAAAAGTGCCGCCGCGTGTTTGACTTGTTTTCAGCCCTTATATCGTTTCGGAACTATGATTTTCGTGCTTTCTCCGTCGAAGTCCGCGCGGTCGAATTCCATTGTATCCGTGTCGAGCTCGACGATATTCTCGTCGTCGAACAGCCGCAGAAAGGCGTCTATGCGGTCGATGTCCAATTCGCAGTGCTTGGTCTTATAGTGCATCGGAATGACGACGTCGGGCATAATGCGTTCCACATATTCCTTTGCCTGCTCGGCGTCTATCGTATATGTGCCGCCGACGGGGAGCAGAAGTATGTTGACGGGGACGAGCTGTTCGACAAGCTCGGGCGAACATTCTTCGCCTATGTCGCCGAGATGACAGACGGTAACGCCGTCGAAAGAAAACTTGTAAATAATATTTCCGCCGCGCTTTGCGCCTTCCTCGTCGTCGTGGTAGCAGGAAATGCCGTTCACGGAAATACCCTTGAAGTCGTTGTTGCCGGGCGTGTCTATGACGACGGGACTGCCCTTTACGCCGTCGACGAAATTGTGGTCGTCGTGACCGTGGGAAAGCGTAACCGCGTCCGCGGCGGCATACGGCATAGCATATCCCACTGCGGCGGGTTTAAACGGGTCGGTTATGACCGTAGAACCGGTGCTCTCCGTAATGCGGAAAGCAGAATGTCCCAGCCATTGAATTTTCATAAAGTCTTTAAACCTCCTTGACCTTCCGTAAAACGAAAACGTCATTTAAAGCGCGCCCTTACTTGCAGCGAATACGGCTCCTTGCACAGCTCGTAACTTGCCTTGAAGACGTATCCGTCCGCGAGCTTTTCCAGTGCCGTGCAAAGCGTTCTGCACTCCGTCTTGACCTGCCCGAAAGCCGAAGTCAGCGTGGCGGCAAAAGTCTCGCCGCTCTTAAACCGCGTGTCATAATCCATACCGCCGCGCCTGTGCGCTTTCAGACACTGCTCGCTTTCGTCGTATTCGAAAAAGAATAAGACGTCGCCGTCCTGCGCCTTGACGGAATATCTGCCGTCGCTCTCTTTAAGCTGACCGTCGCAGAATACGGAAGCGGAATCTTTGCCCGAAGTAGTGATTATGTCTACGGTAACGTCGCGCATAATATATTGTATTATAACATTTCGGGGCAAGTAAAGTCAATTAAAAAGCGGTCGGAAAAGATTTCACTTTGCATTTGACGATTTAAAACCATATTGCTTGAAAAAAATTTACGATTGCTGTATAATTTGTATAAGATAATGCTTTCGGGCGCAAAATACGAAATAAGGAGAAAACAGATATGGTAAAAGGTATTATAAGACGTTTGGACGAGCTGGGCAGAGTGGTGTTGCCCAGAGAATATAGAAGAATGTACGACATAAATCCGGGCGACCCTATGGAGATGTACGCGCTGGACAACGGCGATATCGTCGTCAGAAAGGTAAACCTTTCCTCCCAGCTGGAATTCACGTCGCAGGCGTCCGTCAAGGCGCTTTCCGACTCGCTCGGCAAAACCGTGCTGGTTTCCGACCTGTCGAACATACTGTCGGGTTGCGGCACGGGCAAAGCTCCGCTTGTCAGAAGACAGGTGCCGGGCGGCATAGTCGCCGCGCTCAAAGCGGGCAAAACGCTGTCCACGACGACGGCGAACGACAATGCCGACGTAGTGCTGGAAAACAGCGGCTTCGACTATTTCGCGGCTTGCCCGATAACGTACGGCGACGAAGTGCGCGGCGGACTCTATCTGCTCTCGCACGAGCCCGTAACCGAAGAAGAAACGCTGATTTTGAAAACAGTGGCGTCAATAATTTCCGAATCTTTGCCGAAAGTTTGACAAAACGCTTGCATTATATCCGTAAATGTGGTAAAATTGTCCCGTTAAGTCTTTAAAAAGAGGTGAGCTTTAATGGGTATCGCAAATCTTTTCGCCGTTCCCGAATGGTTCGAAATATTCCCGACCGTAAGGATAGTGCTTTTGGCGCTCATAGTTCTTTTAAGCGTCGGTCTTATAATCGTGGTTATGATTCAGCCGAGCAATCAGCAGGGCACGGGAGGTTTGACGGGACAGTCCGACACCTTTTACAGCAAGAATAAGTCCAAGACTATGGAAGGCTTTTTGAAGAAGCTGACCGTTATAATAGCTTGTGCGCTTTTCGTGCTGGCGGTTCTTTTCTTCGTGACGCTCATACTGTACGTCGGTAAGTAAGAATTAAAATTCGGTGAAAAAGCGGGACCGTGAAGACGTCTCGCTTTTTTTGCGCTTTGGTATAAGGAGAATAATATGTCGTATAAACGCGGATATGATATGCACAGGGGCGGCGAAACGGTTCGCCGCGGCAGAGAAAAAATACTGACGGGAACTTTGGACGGCAATCCGAAGGGCTTCGGCTTTTTCGTTCCCGACGACGGCGGCGAAGATTTGTTCATTCCGGCGTCGAGATTAAACGGCGCTATGCACGGCGACAGAGTGGAAGTCAAGGTCGTTCCCTCTCATAGGCGCGAGAGCGGCGAAGCCGAAGTCGTGAGCATTTTGGAGCGCGGCTTCAAAACCATAGTCGGCACTTACGAGAGCAGCTTGAAGTTCGGCTTCGTCCGTCCCGACAACGCGCGGATAAGCAAGGATATCTATATACCCATAGAACGCTCTATGGGCGCGAAAAGCGGTCAGAAGGTGGTGTGCGAGATAAAGGACTATCCCGCAGGCAGAAACCCGATAGGCGCGGTCAACGAAATTTTGGGCTATCCGAGCGATAAGGACGTGGACGTTTTAAGCATAATCCGCTCGTACGGACTGCGCTCGCAGTTCCCAGTCGATGTAATGAAGGAAGCGGGCAGACAGCCGCAGCAGGTGTCGGACGAAGAAAGAAAGGGGCGCAGGGACTTTCGCGGCGACGCCGTCATAACCATAGACGGCGACGACTCCAAGGACTTCGATGACGCCGTACATCTGCAAAGGGCGGACGGCAAATACCGTTTGAGCGTGCATATCGCCGACGTCACGCACTATGTGAGGACGGGGAGCAGGCTCGACGAAGAAGCGTTCGAGCGCGCCACCAGCGTGTACCTTTGCGACCGCGTTCTGCCTATGCTGCCCGAACAGCTTTCCAACGGAATCTGCTCTTTAAACGAAGGCGTGGACAGGCTTACTCTGTCCGTGATTATGGATATAGACAACGTCGGCAATATAGTCAAAAGCGAGATATGCGAAGGCGTCATACGTTCGAAACACAGAATGACCTATGCGCAGGCGGCGGCAGTCGTGGACGGCGACAAGAGTATGAGAGAAAAGTTCGCCGACGTAAAGGATATGTTGGACGATATGTACAAGCTGTCGCAGCTGCTGCTGTTGAAGCGCAAGAAGCGCGGCACGATAGAATTCGACCTTTCGGAAAGCAAGATTGTTATGGACGAAAACGGCAAAGTCACGGACATACTGCGCTACCCGATTTTGAAGTCGAACAATATGATAGAAGAATTTATGCTTGCGGCGAACGAAACCGTGGCAGAAACTTTCTGCAGGAAAAAAGTGCCGTTCGTATACCGCGGACACGAAACGCCGTCGGCGGAAAAACTGCAGACGCTCATAAACTTTCTGTCTGCGCTCGGCATAACTTTCCGCGGCGATTTGAACAGACCCAAGCCCGCAGACTTTGCGGCGCTTTTGTCGGGCGTGGACGACAGCGTGAAAGCCGTCGTCAACCGCGTCACTCTGCGCAGTATGATGAAGGCGTCCTATGTCGCCGAGAATATCGGTCACTTCGGCTTGGCGGCGGAATACTACTGCCACTTCACGTCGCCGATAAGACGCTATCCCGACCTTGCCATACACCGCATAATAAAGGATATCCTGCACGGCGGCAACCCGAAGAAATATACCAATTTCGTCACCGAAGTGGGCAAGCACAGCAGCGAAAAGGAAAAACTCGCCGAAAGCGCGGAACGCGACGTGGACGACTTGAAGAAAGCCGAATATATGTCCGGCAAGATAGGCGAAAGATACGACGGCGTGATTTCGGGCGTGACCGAGTGGGGCGTGTTCGTAGAGCTGGAAAACAGCGTGGAAGGTCTGGTCCGCACCGCCAACCTGCCGGGCGGCGAATATGTGTACAACCGCGACCTTATGCGTCTGGACGGAGAGCAGAACAGCTATTGCATAGGCGACCCTATGAGCATAATAGTGGACAGCGTGGAAGGCAGTAAAATCAATTTCCGCCTTGCCGAAAAGGAATAAGGCGCATAGGCGAAAATAAGAATGTACGAAAGAGCCCGAATTATTTTCGGGCTCTTGACATTTTCCGTATTTTGATTTATACTTGACGCAGTATATAAAACAGGAGTGGAATGATATGAATGTCGTTGCGCTTTTCGGAAACGGCGAGTCGGGCAAGACAACGGTCTTGAAACTGTTCATCGCCGCGGTTATGGAAAAATACGGAAGCAAGGCGGTCATCGCCGAATCGTCGGCGAAAAAACCGACTCCGATATCTCTGCGCAAGGAAATAGATATGTTCGAAGCGATGAAAAAGCGCGGCGAAGACTGCGACTTTCACGATATGTACGTCATTTTCGAAATAGGCGGAAGACGTATCGGCATAACCACCGACGGCGATAAGGAGTCGGAATTGAGAATGGCTATGGAACGCTTTTCCGACTGCGACCTGTGCTTCTGCGCGGCAAGGAGCAAGGGCGATACGCTCGCGTATTTGAGAAAGGTAACCAAAAAAGGCTTTCTGATATTGCACCGCCAGCATCAGGTGCTGGGCGAGAGAGCGGCGGATATGCGTCCGCGTCAGGCGCGCGCCAACTTCGCTATGGTCCAGTCCCTGCTCGACGAAATAGTATTTCAGTAAATCAAAAGAGCGCTTTAAAACCCGAAGCGCTCTTTTTTCGTAAAAGAAAACCCCTGCACCGGCAGGGGCTTTTGCTTTTTCAATCAATAGAACAGTAAATCGGAATAGGTGGGCACGGGCCAATAATCGCTTTCCACCAGCATCTCCAAAGCGTCGCAGTGCGTGCGAAGCTCCTGCATAGCGGGAAGCACGTTGTCGCGGTAGAAGAACGCGGCGGCTTTGAAGTCGCAAACGCCCTTTGCTTCCACCACGGTGTCGGACAGGCGGTTCAATGCGTCGTATGCGGCGTCGGAAAGATTGGTAATCTTTTTCAGCACGTCGGACTCCGCTTTGACGGACACGCCGCAGGTCTTTTTGTGGACAATGCCTTCGGCAAGGTCGGACGAGTAGGCGAACACCGCAGGCAGAATCTGCTTGCCCACCATATCAATCATAGTCAGCGCCTCGATGTTGAGCACCTTGCTGTAATTTTCCAGGAGTATTTCTTCGCGCGCGCGTATTTCCGCCGCCGTGTAGATTTTGAACTTCTCGAACAGCTTGATATTTTCTTCGCGGTCGTAATAGGACAGAGCGTCGGGCGTGCTTTTGAGATTGAGCAAGCCGCGCTTTTCGGCTTCTTCTTCCCATTCCTTCGTGTAGTTGTTTCCGTTGAACACAATGCGCCTGTGCTTGCGGTAAGACTCCTTTATGAGCTTAATCGCGTCGGCTTCGAAATTCTTGCTCTTTTCCAGCTTGTCGGCAAATTCGCAGAGCGCTTCGGCAACCGCCGTGTTAATCATCACGTTCGGACAGCTGATATTGACCGCCGAACCGAGCATACGGAATTCGAACTTATTGCCCGTAAACGCAAAGGGCGACGTGCGGTTTCTGTCCGTCGTGTCCTGGGTGAACAGCGGAATGGAATCGACGCCCGTCGTGAACTTGACGCCGCCGCGCTTGCTGTACGGTTTGCCCTCGGCAATGCTCTCCAAAATCGAAGTCAGCTCGTCGCCGAGATATATGGACAGAATGGCAGGGGGAGCCTCGTTTGCGCCCAGCCTGTGGTCGTTGCCGGCGGAAGCCACGGACAGGCGCAGAAGGTCCTGATGCCTGTCAACCGCTTCTATAACCGCCGTCAGAAACAGCAGGAACTGCAAATTGCTTTCCGGACTCTTTCCGGGGTTCAACAGGTTTTCGCCGTCGGACGTGGACATAGACCAGTTATTGTGCTTGCCGCTGCCGTTGACGCCGGCAAACGGCTTTTCGTGCAAAAGGCAGTATAGACCGTGCTCCTCGGCGACCTTCTTCATAATTTCCATAGTCAGCTGATTGTGGTCGGTGGAGATGTTGACGGAGCAGAATATGGGCGCAAGCTCGTGCTGTGCAGGCGCGACTTCGTTGTGCCGAGTCTTTGCGTAAATGCCGAACTTCCACAGCTCGCGGTCAAGGTCCTGCATAAACGCCATAACGCGCGGCTTGATGTTGCCGAAATAATGGTCCTCGAGCTCCTGACCCTTCGGCGGACGCGCGCCCAAAAGCGTGCGCCCCGTAATTACAAGGTCCTTGCGCCGTTCGTACATAGCGCGGTCTATAAGGAAATATTCCTGCTCGGGACCGACCGTCGTGTCCACGGTCACGTTTTTTCCGAACAGCTTCAAGACGCGCGCGGCTTGCTTGCCGAGCACGTTCATAGACCGCAAAAGCGGCGTTTTCTTGTCCAGCACTTCGCCCGTGTAAGACATAAACGCCGTCGGAATACACAGCGCGCCGTCCTTGATGAAAGCATAGCTCGACGGGTCCCAAGCCGTATATCCGCGCGCTTCGAAAGTGGCGCGTATGCCGCCCGAGGGGAAGGACGACGCGTCGGGTTCGCCCTTTATAAGCTCCTTGCCCGAAAAGTTCATAATGACTTCGCCGTCGCCGACGGGGGTTAAAAAGCTGTCGTGCTTTTCCGCCGTAATGCCCGTCATAGGCTGGAACCAGTGCGTATAGTGCGTCGCGCCCTTTTCGATTGCCCAGTCCTTCATCGCGCCCGCCACCGTGTCGGCAGTCTCGCCCGACAGCGGCGCGCCGCTCTTGATTGAGTGCTGTATGGCGCGGTAAGTCTCTTTCGGCAGACGCTCGCGCATAACCTTGTCGTTAAAGACCAGACTTCCGAACAGCTTCGGTACATTGTTGCTCATAATATAATCTCCTTGTAAAAGTGTGACGTAACCCGAAATAAAGAAAGAGACGCTACGGGAATATCATATCCCACAGCGCCTTTGCCGTCAAGATTACTATGGTGTTATTATATATTATGCTACGCCGAAAGTCAACGGTTTGACACGGAGTTTCTAAACTTTTTTCGGCACGCAAATGCCGCCGTCAAAAAAACTTAAAAAATTTCCGTAAAAAAATGAAATATCTATTGAAATTCTTGTAAATATGTAGTATAATATATATGTCAACGGGTTCGGGAAATCGAATACTTTTAAACAACGGCTGCAAAAGCCGCAAATCATCGGAGGACTAATGATATTCGACAGAAACACGCAATCGGAGTTTGAGTGCGGAGACTGCTGCGAAGCATACCGTTTTATGGGCTGCAGTCTCAACGAAAGGACGGGAGAAGCCGTTTTCAGGGTGTGGGCGCCGAAAGCAAAGTCGGTGTCCGTAGTCGGGGACTTCAACGGTTGGGACACGAATGTCAACCCTATGAACCGCATAACGAACGCGGGAATATGGGAAGTCAGAATAAGCGGAATAAAACGCTATGACAATTATAAGTACTATCTCGAAACGGTAAAGGGCGGAATCTATAAATCCGACCCGTACGCCTTTCATTCGGAAACGCACGAAGGTACGGCGAGCAAGGCATATCCGCTCGACGCCTATAAATTCACCGACGAAAAATATATGTCGGAAAAGACCGACGTCTATAAAAAACCCGTGAATATCTACGAGTGCCACATCGGCTCCTGGCGCAGATATCCCGACGGCAACTGCTATGACTACCGCAAGTTCGCCGACGAGATTGTGCCGTATATGCAGGAAATGTCGTATACGCACATAGAGCTTATGGGCATAGCCGAATATCCGTTCGACGCCAGCTGGGGCTATCAGGTCACGGGCTATTATGCGCCGACGTCGAGATACGGCACACCCGAAGATTTCGCCTATCTCGTGGACAAGCTGCACAACGCAGGCTTCGGCATAATTCTCGATTGGGTGCCCGGGCACTTCCCGAAAAACGGCAACGGACTCTACGAGTTCGACGGCGCTCCGCTGTACGAGCCGAGCGACGAATTGAGAATGGAGCATAAGGAGTGGGGAACGCGCTGTTTCGACTACCGCCGCGGCGAAGTCGCCAGCTTTCTGATTTCCAACGCCGCCTATTGGCTGGACGTTTTCCACATAGACGGACTGCGCGTGGACGCCGTCGCAAGTATGCTGTATCTCGATTACGGCAGAAAACAGTGGCGCCCCAATGAGTACGGCGGCAAGGAGAACCTCGACGCCGTGGAGTTTTTCCGAAAACTCAACAGCAAGATATTCGAAAAATTTCCGCACGCGATGATGATTGCCGAAGAATCGACCGCGTGGCCTATGGTCACGAAGCCTGCCTGCGACGGCGGACTCGGCTTCAACTTCAAGTGGAATATGGGCTGGATGAACGACACGCTTTCCTATGCCAAGACCGACCCGCTCTGGCGCGCCGGACTGCATAACAACCTGACGTTTTCAATGACGTACGCGTTCAGCGAAAACTATGTGCTGCCCATATCGCACGACGAAGTGGTGTACGGAAAATGCTCTCTCGTCAATAAGATGCCGGGAACGTACGAACAGAAGTTTGCAGGCTGGCGCAACTATCTTATGAATATGATAGGACACCCCGGCAAAAAACTTTCCTTTATGGGCACGGAGTTCGCGCAGTTCGACGAATGGAACTTCGCCGACTCTCTGTGCTGGCAGCTGTTGGACTACGATATGCACAGCGGCAGTAAAAAATATGCCGCCGCATTGAATAGGATATACCTTAATAACAGTCCGCTGTGGGAAATAGAAGACAGCTGGGACGGCTATCATTGGCTCGTCGCCGACGACAATAAGCAGAACGTCATCGCATACGAGCGCAAGGACCGCAAGGGCAACCGCATAATAATTGTCATAAATTTCTCGCTCTCGGAGTGGAAGGACTATCGCATAGGCGTGGACAAGGGCACGTTCAAGCGCCTGCTCTCCACCGACGTGTACGGCTTCAAAGAGGGCGGCACGGGCTTAAAGGCGGAAAAGACGGCAAGCCACGGCAAAGAGTACAGCATAGTGCTGGACCTTGCGCCTATGTCGGGATATATGTTCGCGGCGGAAGCAAAACCGCCCAGGACCGCGGCGAAAAAACCGCCTGTGGCAAAACGTGCCGCACCCAAAAGAGCGGTAAAGAATAAGTAATCTCGTCTTGCCGAAGCTCATATGAGCAAAGGCAAGTCAACTATAATCAGGGAGAAGAATATGAAAAAGAAGAAGTGTATTGCAATGCTGTTGGCAGGCGGACAGGGAACCCGCCTGTACGCGCTCACGAGCAGAGTGGCAAAACCTGCCGTGTCTTTCGGCGCGAAATATCGTATTATCGATTTTCCGCTGTCCAACTGCGCGAACTCGAACATCGACACGGTGGGCGTGCTGACGCAGTATCAGCCGCTCATACTCAACGAGTATATCGGCAACGGCGAACCTTGGGATTTGGACAGAAGCTACGGCGGAGTACATACTCTGCCGCCTTATCAAGCCAAAAAGGGCGGCGAGTGGTATAAGGGTACGGCAAACGCCATATACC
This sequence comes from uncultured Clostridia bacterium, assembly GCA_948440265.1. Classification (GTDB taxonomy): domain Bacteria; phylum Bacillota; class Clostridia; order Christensenellales; family Pumilibacteraceae; genus MGBC157735. The sequence goes on along the minus strand of CAOJOK010000013.1, from coordinate 30,845 downwards.
AGAACCTCCACTTTTTGAACGAGTTCGATTCCGAACACGTGCTCATTTTAAGCGGCGACCACATATATAAAATGGACTACTCGAAAATGCTTGCCGAGCACGAGGCGAACAACGCCGACTGTACGATAGCCGTCATAGACGTGCCCAAGGAGGAGGCGAGCCGTTTCGGAATTTTGGACTTCGACGAGAGCAAGAGAATACTGTCGTTCGAAGAAAAACCCAAAAAGCCGAAAAGCAATCACGCGTCTATGGGCATATACATTTTCAAAAAAGACGTGCTGGTAAGCGAGCTTGTCGCCGACGAAAAGAACCCCGATTCGTCCAACGACTTCGGCAAGAACATAATACCGACGCTGCTCAAAAAGAAAATGAACGTATTTGCATACGGCTTCAGCGGCTATTGGAAGGACGTCGGAACGGTCACGTCGCTGTGGGAAGCCAATATGGATTTGCTCGGAGAAAATCCGCTCATCAATTTAAACGACTCCAACTTCAAGATATACTCCCGCAACCGTCCGTTGCCTCCCAGCCATATCGGCGCGGGCGGCAGAGTGCTGAACTCGATTATGACGACGGGTTGCGAAGTGGACGGCACGGTCATAAATTCCGTGCTCGGCGAAGGCGTGGTGATAGAAGAAGGCGCGCTCGTCAAAAACAGCGTGGTAATGCGCGGCACGACGGTCGGCAAAAACGCGCGTTTGAATTACGCTATGGTGGACGAGAACTGCACAATCGGAGAGAACTGCGTGCTCGGCGACGAAACTTCGGATAAAAACAGCATAACGCTCATAGGCGGCGGAGTAAACCTGAAAAAGGGCACCAAACTCAAAGCCGGCGAAATAGTGGAAAGGGAGGAATAAAAATATGAAAACGATGGGAATAGTATTCAGTAACATACACGACAAGGAGCTTGGCGAGCTGGCGGAAAAGAGAACGCTGGCAAGCGTGCCCTTCGGCGGCAGATACCGTCTCATAGATTTTCCCCTTTCCAATATGGTGAACAGCGGCATAAGCAAGGTCGGCATAATAACCAAGTCGAACTATCAGTCGCTTATGGACCACGTCGGAAGCGGCAAGCATTGGGACCTGTCGAGAAAGAACGGCGGACTTATGATTCTGCCCCCGTTCGGCGAGGAGATGAACGGACTGTACAACTCCCGTTTCGAAGCGCTGAAAAACATAACGCACTTTTTGAAACGCTCGGAAGAAACGTACGTCGTTATGAGCGACTGCGACTGTATATGCAACGCCGACTTTGCGGACATAGTGCGCCGTCACGTCGGGCACAACGCCGACATAACCGTAGTATATCGGGCAAAGGACATAAAGCCGGATAAGGAGAGAACCATTCTCGACATAGACAAGGACGGCAGAGTGAATAAAGTCACCGTGACAAACAAGCAGTCGGGCGTCAAAAACGTGTACACGAACATCTGCGTGATGAACCGCCTGTTCCTGCTCAATATTCTGGAAAACTCCGCCGAGCTCGGGTATAAGAGCTTTTCCAAAGACGTGCTTGTCAAGGGCTGCAAAAACTATCACATATATTCGTACGAGTATAAGGGCTACTTCGCGTCCATAGACAGTATGGCAAACTACTTCAAGCACTCGCTGGAACTGTTGGAAAAGAACAAGCGCGACTCGCTGTTCAACAGCGACGGAGCCAATATCTACACGAAAGTGCGCGACAGCGCGCCCTGCCGTCTGGAAGATACGTCCATTGTGCAGAACTCGCTGATTGCCGACGGTTGCGTCATAGAAGGTACGGTCATAAACTCCATACTCTTCCGCGGCGTGAAAGTGGCAAAGGGCGCCGTCATAAAAGATTCGATAGTGTTTCAGGAAAGCGAGATTGCGCAGAACAGCCGTCTCAATTGCGTGATAGCCGACAAACAGGTGCGGATTTTGGAAAACAGAGAACTTTCCGGTCACGCGACGCATCCTTATTATATAGCCAAAAACGTAGTAATCTGATTAAATAAAAAGAAATCCGAAAAAGGAGAATAATATTATGGCAACTTCGAGAAAGACGGGTCAGGCAAAACCGACCGCCCAAAAGAACACAAACGAAAAGTCCGAAAAACAGACAAGGAACGAGGCAGTCGTCAAACCCGCTCCGAAAGCCGAAACCGCAACCGCCGTAAAGACGGAGACGAAAACCGCCGTGAAAGCGGAAACCAAACCGGCGGCAAAAACGGAAAAGCCGCAGACGGTTAAAAAGACGGCAGTAAAACCCGCGGCGAAACCGCAGGAAAAACCCGCGGTAAAAACGACGGAAGCAAAAACGGAAAAACCGACCGTCAAACTGACGGAAATAAAGGAAGAAAAGCCTGTGGCGGCAAGAGAAGAAAAGCCGACCGCGGAAAAGAAAGCGGAAGCCGAAAAGAGAAAAATACTCTTTGTTTGCTCGGAAGCCTTTCCGTTTGCAGGCACGGGGGGACTCGGGGAAGTTATGGGTTCGCTGCCGAGAGAGATAAACTCCGACAAACACAGCGGATACGAAGCGCGCATAATACTGCCGCTGTACGAATCGTTTCCGCAGGACGAGAGAAAAAATCTCGAATTTATCTGTCACATAAACGTGCCCCTTGCCTGGCGCAACCAATACTGCGGACTGTTCAAGTACGACTATAAAGGCACGGTCTACTATTTCATAGACAACGAATACTACTTCAAACGCCCTGCGCTGTACGGCTATTACGACGACGGAGAGAGATTTGCGTTCCTGTCGAGAGCCACCGTAGAGCTCATTCCTCATCTCGGCTGGAAGCCCGACATTCTGCACTGTCAGGATTGGCAGACCGCGCTCGTACCCATTTATTACAAACTGTTCTATATGTACCGCGCGGGATACGAAGGCATCAAGACCATATTCACCATTCACAATATAGAGTATCAGGGCAAGTACGGAAAGGGCATAATAGAAGACGTGTTCGGCATACCGGAGCACGAGTATATGTCGATTGAACACCGCGGCTGTATAAACCTTATGAAGGGCGCAATCGATTACAGCGACGCCGTGTCCACGGTAAGCCCGTCTTACGCGCAGGAGATTATGGACCCGTTCTATTCGCACGGTCTGGAAAATATCCTGCTGAAAAACAGCTATAAACTGCGCGGCATACTCAACGGCGTGGATATCGAGAGCTATAATCCCGAAACCAACCGCGCGCTGTTCAAGAACTACTCGACGGCGACCGTCAAAACGGATAAGGCGGTAAACAAGACCGAACTGCAAAAAATGCTGTCCCTGCCCGTAAATGAGAACGTGCCGATGATTGCGGTCATATCGCGCCTTGTGTCGCATAAGGGTCTGGACCTCGTGCGCTTTGCGATGAACGACATACTCAAAAACGACGTGCAGGTCGTAATACTCGGCAAGGGCGACCCCGATTACGAAGGCTTCTTCACGCACATACAGCAGATGTACGACCAAAAAGTCTGCTCGGTAATTGCGTTCAATAAGGACTTGTCGCACAAGATTTACGCGGCGGCGGATATCTTCCTTATGCCGAGCAAGTCCGAGCCTTGCGGACTGTCGCAGATGATGGCGTGCAGATACGGCACCATTCCCGTCGTGCGCCTTACGGGCGGCTTAAAGGACTCCATAACCGACTGCGGCGACGGAGATTACGGCAACGGCTTCACGTTCCAGACCTACAACGCAGGCGATATGCTGCACGCGGTGGAACGCGCAGTCGGGCTTTACAAGGACTATCACGACAAGTGGGACGGACTTGTACAGCGCGCTATGAAGACCGATTTCAGCTGGAAGAACAGCGCGAAAGAGTATATCAAGTTCTACAACGAGATGTTTTGAATCCGCATATAATCAACGGGGTTAAATGTTGACACAAAATCGATTTAATGCTTTCTTGGAGGAACTCTAAATGATAAAAACGGTTGAGGAAGTCAAAGACCTCATTTCGGAGAAATTGACTAAATATTTCGCGACGCAGCCACGCCGCGCAACCAAAGAACAAATGTATAAGGCGTCCGCGCTCGTCGTGCGCGACATACTGCTCAAAAAGAAGCAGGAAAACAATCTGCGCATACAGCAGGGTAAGCTCAAAAGAGTGTACTACCTGTGTATGGAATTTCTCATCGGACGCTCGCTGAAAAACAACCTGTACAATCTCGGTCTGGAACAGCAGTTCAAAGAAGCGTTGAAGTCGTACGACTTCAATCTCGACAACCTCTATGAGGTAGAGTCGGACGCAGGCTTGGGCAACGGCGGTCTCGGACGTCTGGCGGCGTGCTTTATGGACTCTCTTGCCACGCTGAACTATCCGGCAATGGGCTTTTCCATACGCTACGAATACGGTCTGTTCAAACAGAAGATAGTGGACCATATGCAGGTGGAACTGCCCGATAAGTGGCTGGACACCGGCGAAGTGTGGATGATGCCGCGCTCGGATAAAAACTTCCAGATAAAGCTCGGCGGACACGTCCACGAGTGGTGGGACGAAAACGGCAAGTGCCATATAGAGCACAGAGACGCGGAGATTGTCGAAGCCATACCGTACGACTTGATGATATCGGGCGCAAACAGCGAAGGCGTAAGCGTACTGCGGCTGTGGCAGGCAAGCGCGAGAGACCACTTCGATATGAAGTCGTTCACGCAGGGCGACTATATGATGGCTATGCGCGCGGACAACGAAGCCGAACTCATTTCCAAAGTGCTGTATCCGTCGGACGACCATATGCAGGGCAAACAGCTCCGCCTGTCCCAGCAGTATTTTCTGGTATCCGCAAGCTTGCAGAGCATCTTCAAGGACCACCTGAAAAACTACCGCTCTTTGGACAACATAGCCGACAAAGTGGCTATCCATATAAACGACACTCATCCGGCTCTTGCCGTACCCGAAATGATGCGCCTTTTGATAGACGAGTTCGGATACGATTGGGATAAGGCTTGGAAGATGACGACGGGCACGATTGCATACACGAACCACACCGTAATGGCGGAAGCGCTGGAAAAGTGGAACGAAGATATGGTGGCAAGCAGACTGCCGAGAATTTACTCCATAATAAGAGAGATAAACCGTCGGTTTGTGGAAAGCGTGCAGGGTAAAGTCGAGGGCGATAAGATAGAGAATATGAGCATAATCGGACGCGGTCAGGTGCGTATGGCAAACCTGTCCGTCATAGGCTCGCACTCGATAAACGGCGTTTCGGCACTGCACAGCGACATTATCAAAAAGAGCGTATTCAAGGACTTTTACGACGTATACCCCAAACGCTTCACAAACGTCACGAACGGCATAGCGCACCGCCGCTGGCTCAATCAGGCAAACCCGAGATTGGCGGCGTTCATAACCGAACTCATAGGCGACGGGTATATGACCGACGCGTCCAAACTCGAAGACCTTTTGAAGTTCAAGGACGACGCGTCCGTACTCAAAAAAATCGGCGAGATAAAGAGCAGGAACAAACGCGACTTCGCCAAGTGGATAAAGGAAACAAGCGGTTTCGATTTGAACCCCGAAACGCGCTTCGACACGCAGATAAAGAGACTGCACGAATATAAAAGACAGCTTTTGAACGTGCTGAAAATAGTCGGTTATTACATCGACCTGACGGAAAATCCGAATATGGATTTCACGCCGCAGACGTTCATTTTCGGCGCAAAAGCGGCGGGCGGCTATTATCACGCCAAGCGCATAATCGCGCTCATAAACGCAATAAGCGGCGAGATAGGCAAGAATCCCGCGCTGAAAGAAAAACTCGACGTAATGTTTATAGAAAATTACAACGTCACGAAAGCCGAACATCTGATTCCGGCAAGCGAAGTTTCGGAACAGATAAGCCTTGCCGGCAAGGAAGCGAGCGGCACGTCGAATATGAAGTTTATGCTGAACGGCGCGATAACGCTCGGTACGGTGGACGGAGCCAACGTCGAAATAGGCGAAAGCGTGGGAAAAGAAAATATCTTCACGTTCGGCAAACTCACCGACGAAGTGGACGCGCTCTGGAAAAACGGCTACGACTCGACGGTGTATCTTGCGCACAACGACAAGCTCCGCAGGATAATCGACAGATTGAAGTTCGGCTTCGACGGCGAGAGCTTCGCCGACATTGCAAGCTATCTGATAATGGGTCAGAACGGCGTGGCGGACCCGTATATGTGCCTTGCCGATTTCAACGACTATATGCGCGCAAATAGGGAGCTGGACGCCGCGTATAAGGACGGCAGAAAATTCAACTCTATGGCGCTTGTCAACGTCGCCAAAAGCGGAGTGTTTGCCGCCGACAGAAGTATAGACGAGTATGCAAAGAACATCTGGGGCTTGCGCAGAGTAAAACAAAATCAGTAAAGGGGTAATTAGTTATGAATGACAACGAAAAAAAGACGGTACTGTATTTCCCGAACAGAGAAGAGTATAAGAAACCGCTCGGGGCGGTAAAGGTCGGAGAACCCGTAAGATTGAACCTGCTTTTCTCCCGCCCGTCCAATCCTGCCGAGGTCTATCTCGTGCTGACAAAGGACGGCGAGCAGGACGTGTATTATCCTATGACGTACGTCACGACGAACGTGAACGGAATGACGGAATACACCGTCACGCTGACCGTCACGACAAGGGGACTGTATTTCTATCACTATGTCGTAAACACCGAAGAAAAGCAGTACAGGATAGGCAGCGACGAAGATTTGAACGCACTGCTCGGCAAGGGGCACGATTGGCAGCTCACCGTCTATTCGGAAGATTATAAGGAGCCCGAATGGCTGAACGGCGGTCTGATGTATCAGATTTTCGTGGACAGATTCAATATCGGCGGCGAACGCAAAAAGACCAAACAGGGCGTCGTTTACCGCGACGATTGGGGCGGCTGTCCGGAGTTCAGGGCGACGAAAGAAGGCAAGATTTTAAACAACGACTTTTTCGGCGGCAATATAAAAGGCATAACGAAAAAGCTTGCTTACCTCAAGGGACTGGGCGTCACTTGCATATATATGAACCCCATTTTCGAAGCAAGGAGCAACCATAAGTACGATACGGGCAATTACCGCAAGGTGGACCCCGACTTCGGCACGGCGGACGACTTGAAAGAGCTCATAAAGAAAGCGGCGAAAAAGGGCATAAGAATAATGCTGGACGGCGTGTTCTCGCACACGGGCGACGACAGTATCTATTTCAATAAATACGGCAGATACGACAGCACAGGCGCCTATCAGTCGCAGGACAGCGCATACGCAGGCTGGTATAGTTTCGACGAGTTCCCCGACAAGTATAAGTGCTGGTGGAATATAGACACTCTGCCCGAAGTGAACGAAAACAACGCCGCATACGACGAGTACATCAACGGCGAAGACGGCATAATCAGATATTGGACGGAAACGGGAATAGGCGGCTGGCGCTTCGACGTTGCAGACGAACTGCCCGACAGATTTTTGGACAGAGCCGTGCGCGCGGCAAAGTCGGTCAACCCCGACGCGCTTATGCTCGGCGAAGTTTGGGAAGACGCTTCGAACAAGGTTTCCTATTCGACGCGCAGACGCTATTTGCAGGGCGGACAGTTAGACAGCGTGACGAACTATCCCTTCAAATCGGACATACTCAATTTCTGTCTGTGCGGCGACGCGGAAAGACTGAATAACACGGTAAACGTCGTACTTAACAACTACCCCAAGAGAGTGGTAGACAATCTTATGAACCTGCTCGACACGCACGACACCGCGCGCCTTCTCACCGTTTTGGGCGACAGCGGAGAAACGGCGACCAGAGAACAGCGCGCCGCGGCAAGAGTCAAAAATCTCGACGAAGCAATCAAGCTTATGAAAGTTGCCGTGACTCTGCAATACACTCTGCCGGGCGTGCCCTGCGTGTATTACGGCGACGAAGCGGGATTGGAGGGCTTCGAAGACCCGTTCAACCGCCGTTGCTATCCGTGGGAAGACAAGAATAAGGACATACTGCGCTTCTATAAAAAGCTGGGCGGCATAAGGACGTCGGAGAGAAACATATTCGCCAAGGGCGGCTATAAAAGACTGCTTGCGCAGGACGGACTGTATGCGTTCGAGCGCGACAACGGCGTGGAAAAACTGTACGTCGTCGCCAACGTGAGCGGAAAAGATATAGAGTTCGTTCCCGAAAAAATCAAGGGCGAAGACTTGACCGACCTTATGACTTTAAAGCCGTTCGACGGCAAGGTCAAAAACAAGTCCGCAGTCGTGTTCAAGCGCACCTGCGACGTGGTGTTTCCCGTTAAAAAGGAAAAGGCGAAAAAGTAAGCCGTAAACCTTAAATGCAAAAGTTCGAAGCCGCGGAGAATGTCTGCGGCTTTTTTCTGCGAAAAAATAAGCGAACTGCGTTTCGCTTGCCATAATGCCGAAAATGTGGTACAATATATGCGGAGGTATGAAGATGAAAGTCGACGTGCTGTTGAAAGACATCACCGAAATGAAAGTGGACGCCGTTGTCAACGCGGCGAACCGCCTGCTTACGGGCGGCGGCGGAGTGGACGGAGCCATTCACCGCGCGGCGGGAGAAGGGCTGAATAAGGCGTGCGCCCGTCTGGGCGGATGCGAAACGGGCGATGCCAAAATCACAAAGGGATTCAAACTCCCCGCAAAGTACATAATTCACACCGTCGGACCGATATGGAAGGGCGGCGGAAGCAACGAAGAAACCCAGCTTAAAAACTGCTATTTGAGTTCGCTGTCGGAAGCCGTGTTAAACGGCGTGAAGTCGATAGCTTTTCCGGCTATCAGCTGCGGAGCATACGGCTTTCCGCACGAGCGCGCCGCGGCAATAGCGGTAAACACCGTTATGGGCTTTTTGAAACGCAACGACGATATAGAAAAGGTGTATTTCGTACTCGTGGACGAAAACCTTTTCAAGATATATTGCGCCGCGCTGTACGACTACGAAGTCAATAACGCATAGGCATCGGAGAAACTTTTTGAAGAACGAAACGATAAAGAATAAGACGTTCGGGTTCGAGCGCGCGCTGTACGGCACGAAGAATGCCGTCATAGAAAACTGCCTTTTCGAGGGCAAGGAAGACGGCGAATCGGCTATGAAGGAGTGCGAAAACATAGCGGTCGTCAATTGCCGAATGGACTTGCGCTATCCGCTGTGGCACGTTCGCGGACTTAAAGTGCGCGGCGGCGAAATGACGGAGAACTGCCGCGCCGCAATGTGGTATGACGAAAACAGCTCTGTCGAAAACTGTCGAATAGGCGGCATAAAGGCGGTGCGCGAGTGCAGAAACACGTCGCTTGAAAGCTGCGAAATAGATTCGCCCGAGTTCGGCTGGCAGAGCGTCGGCATAAATATAAAGGACTGCACCGTGCAGTCGCAGTATGCCTTTTTGCACAGCCGCGACATAACGGCGGACAATATGTCGCTGGGCGGAAAATACACCTTCCAGTACACCGAAAACGTGACGATAACAAACAGCGAGCTGAACACGAAGGACGCATTCTGGCACGCAAAAAACGTGACCGTGACGGACAGCACGGTGCGCGGCGAATATTTGGCCTGGTACTCCGAAAACCTGACGTTCGTCCGCTGTAAAATAATAGGCACACAGCCGCTGTGCTATTGCAAAAATCTCAAACTCATAGACTGCACAATGCAGGACTGCGACCTGTCGTTCGAATATAGCGACGTGGAAGCCGACATAATCGGAAACGTGTTAAGCGTCAAAAACCCGAGAAGCGGCAGAATAACCGCAGACTCCGTCGGCGAAGTCATTCTGACAAAAGACAGCGTCTATCCGCCTAAAGCCGAAGTACGCATAAGAAATAAGTAACAAAACAAAACCCGCCCGATAAAAAGGGCGGTTTTTTCACGCACCTAAAATAAAAAGGGGAAAGAGTGAGCCGTCCGAGTTTGTGCGTTTGAAACGAAAATTCGTGCGCCGCCCCTTGAATAACAAAAAGTTCTCTGCTACAATTTATTCGAAAGTATAATTGTGTCAAGGAGGACATAGCTGTAATGATGAAAAAGAGATTGTTTCGCGCGACCGTCGCTGTTTTGACGGTGTGCCTTATGGTTCCGCTGATGAGCTCTATGCTCGTCGGCTGCGGAAAAAAACCGCCTGCGACGGAACCGACTGTGGAATCGATTGCGCTCGACTATTCGGCGGCAAAGACGCAGTTCGAATGGGGCGAAGCGTTTTCGACGGACGGACTGAAAGTCAAAGCGACAATGAGCGACGGCTCGGAAAAGGAAGTGCCGCTTTCCGACTGCGCGGTCACAAAACCCGTGTGGGACCTGCCGGGCAATAAGTTTATCCGCGTTATGTATCAGGGCAAGAGCGCGACCTACACCGTCGTGCTGAAAGAGCGCGTTATGCCCGCTCTCGATAAAACCCCTCTGCTGACCGTGACGGGCGAAACCCCGAACGCGGTATTCACGGTGGAAGCGGAAGACATCAATTTCTCCGCAACCGGCGTGCAGGCAAGCGGCGGAACGCTCGTTGCCGAAACGCAGGACGAAAGCGTGAGCGGCGGCAAATACATAACGAATTACGGCGTCAAAAACAACTACTTCGGCTTTACGTTCAATGTGGAGCACGAACAGAAAGACGTAACGCTCGTACTTCACGCGGCAAACGCGGGCGAGAGCGTGCTGTCTTTGAACGAGAGCTTCAAGCTGTATTTGAACTATAAGGGCGTGGCGGAAGACGGCGCAATCGACTTGAAAAGCGTGCCGACTCTGCCTGCTATGAAAGACGGACAGTTGCAGTGGCAGGCAAGGGCGATACGCGGCTTGACCCTGCCGCAGGGCGAAAACACGCTGTCGTTCGACGTTACTTCGAGCGACGTTCCCTGCATAGACAAAATAGAGCTTTACGTCGGCAGAAGATTCATCTCCGACAGCAGTGTGGAAATAACCGAGCATAAGACCTATGTCAAAGAGTTCGAAGACTTCAATCTGGAAAAAGTGCTCGTGCGCCCCGATATGATGAGCGGTCACGACTTGAAGCCGGGCGAGCTCTACACGGAAGTGCCGGGCAAGAATCTGGAAAACACCAGCGGCGGAAAGTCCACGGGCGGATTGGATAAGGGAAGCGAAGTCAGCACCGTCATTCGCACAAACACCGATATCAAGGTGGACATATCGCTTGCCGCGGCATATCCCATTCCGTATAAGATAGCGGACAGCTTCGAGTTTTTCATCGACGGCGAAAAACTCACTGACGTCGAAGATAAGGACATAATGTCGGGCACGGTCGCGCAGGGCGAATGGTGGAATTGGCAGGATACCTATCTCGGCAGAGTGACTCTTGCCGCAGGCGAACACATATTCGACGTGCGCTCGACAAAGGAAAGCTGCAATCTCGACTGCTTCAAATTCAAGGTCGTGACGGGACAACTGCCCGACGGCGAAAATCACGTCTGCACCCATATCTGCCCCCGCTGCTCGAAGTGCAATGACGAGTGCACGCACTCCGACTGCGCGGAAAAGTGCGAGTGCGGACATATCTGCGAAGACGAGTGCGATGTCTGTCATAAGTGCCTGACCGACTGCACTGAAACAAATTGCGAAGAAAAATGCGAGTGCGCGGAAAATCTCGACGCGACGATTTCCAAACTCGGAGCGGAACTGGTCGAAGCGGAGAATCTCGACAACTCGGGAGTCAAAACCCAGCCCGACCAGGTGAACGCAGGCGCGTGCAATAACGGCGAGTACGTCGTAAAAGACGACAGCACGGCAAGCGGCGGCAAACGCATATACGGCTTGGATAAAGGCACGGAGTTCACGATAAGAGTCAAAGTGGAGCAGAACGCAAAGGTAACCATTTCGGTGAAAGGCTACTGCTATATGACGGACTATCCCGTAAACGATACGACAATGCTGTTCTGGCTGGACGGAGAGCAGGTGGCTGATTACGACGAAGATACGAATATGCGCGGAACAAATGCCGATTGGCAGACGGTGACGGCTGTCAAAGACAGAGTGCTTACGGCAGGAGTGCATACGTTCAAATTCAAGCTCGTGCGCGGCAGTCTGGACCTGGATTGCATAACGCTCGACGTGACCGAATACGGCGCATAAGAAAAGGGGAGCTTAATGGAAAATACAAAGAAGAAGCGCATAACGGCGATAATATGTTTTGCCGTTATGGCAGTCATAACGGTTGCGCTGATAATAGGCAATATCCTCTGCGCGACGTATAAGAACATAATAACGCAATTTGTCTGCGGCTTCGGACTGAACGAAAACAGTCAAAACACCGTGGCGGCGAGAGAGCGCGGAAACGCGCTTGCCGCACAGGTGGAAGCCGAAGGCGCGGTACTCTTGAAAAACAACGGCGCACTGCCTCTGAAAACAAATAAAGTAAACGTATTCGGCTGGGCAGGCTGCGATTCGGGATTCATACCGCAAGGCACGGGAAGCGGCACGGGTTCGAGAAACGACCTGATAACTTTTCTCGGCGGACTGAAGGAAGTGGGGCTTTCCTACAACGAGAAGCTTGCCGAAGCCTATGAAAAGCTCGGCTATGTCCGCGTGAAGAAAAGCGGCGGCAACTATGTCATAGAAGCCAGCGGCGAAGCCGAGTATAAGGATATATACGGCGTCTACGAAGCCCCCGAGAGCTTTTATACCGACGAACTTATGTCGCACGCAAAATCCTATTCCGATACGGCAATCGTCGTTTTGGGACGTCTGCTCGGCGAAGGCAACGACTATTCGCAGAAACAGTACGTCGCAACGGGCGCGGACAGCAGCGACAGAAAACAGCAGTCGATATCAGAGCTCGAGGAGTATATGCTGCAAGTCGTCTGCTCGTCGTTCGACAAGGTAATCGTGGTGCTGAACACGTCCAACCCTATGGAACTCGGCTTCGTGCAGAACAACGACAAGATAGATTCCGTACTGTTTATGGGACTGCCCGGCACGCGCGGCACGGTCGGCATAGGCAGAATACTGACGGGAGAAGTCAACCCGTCGGGCAAAGTGTCCGACACTTGGGCATATGACCTTGCGTCCGCACCGTCCTATGTGAACTCCGCAAGGGAAGGCGTAAGCACTTATAAGGACATTCACCCCGACGAGTCCGTGGGTATGAGAACCAATAAATATTCCGACTATGCCGAAGACATCTATGTCGGATATAAGTGGTACGAAACGGCGGACGCCGAACACTATTTCGACGGCGTGCAGAACGAATACGGCAAGGGCTATAACGGCGTCGTGCAGTATCCGTTCGGCTTCGGCAAGAGCTATACGACGTTCGAATGGACGCTTACCGACTGTTCTCACCGCGATGGCGAAACCCTGCAAAAAGGCGACGTCATAAAGCTGGAACTCGCCGTGAAAAACACGGGCAAAACCGCAGGCAAGGACGTCGTGCAGGTATACTACACTCCGCCTTATTATAACGGCGGCATAGAAAAGTCGGAAGTAAACCTGCTGGCTTTCCATAAGACCGCGCTTTTGGAACCGGGCAAAATAGAAACGGTCAAGCTGGAAATTCCCGTGGAAGATATGAAAAGCTATGACTGCTATGACAGGAATAACAACGGCTTTATGGGCTATGAGCTGGAAGAAGGCGAGTATACGGTAAGCCTGCGCACGGACGCGCACACGCTTGCCGTGACGGGAAATGCCGACGGCAGAAACAGTTACAGATTCAATGTCGGCAGGGGCGGTATCCGCTATGAAGTCGACAGCGTAACCGGTCATAAGGTGGAGAACAGATTTACCACCTATACGAATACGGTCAGCGGCGCCAAGAGCACGGTAAACGAACCGCTTATGAAAAACGGTCATTCCGTAGACGGCGGCGACGAACCCGTAAAAATCACCTACCTGACAAGAGCCGATTTCGAGGGAACTTTCCCGAAAAGCAGGTTAAAGCGCGACGCAGGGCAGAAGCTCATAGACGACTCCTACCGCGTTCAGATAAAACAGAAAGATATCGATATAGACGTTAAGCCGTCTTTCGGCGTGGACGCAGGACTGCAAATCGAACACGTTTTCGGACTCGAATACGACGACCCTCTGTGGGACGCTCTCGTCGGACAGCTCACTATGGAGCAGATGTGCAAGCTCATAGTGCAGGGCGGCTTCGGCACAATAGAGATAAAATCGCTGAATAAGGCGGAAACCAAGGCAGGCGACGGACCCAGCGGCTTCAACAACCAAGTCACGGGTCAGGGCAACCTGAAAGCGGTCAACTATCCGTCAAGCACCGTGCTGGCGTCAACGTGGGATTGGTATACGGCGTATCAGGTCGGTATGGCAATCGGCGAAGAAGGCACAGCTCTCGGGCTGACGGGCTGGTACGGACCGGGCGCCAACCTGCACAGAAGTCCGACGGGCGGCAGAAACTTCGAGTATTACAGCGAAGACGCGCGGCTTTCGGGAGTTATGTGCGCTTACCACGTTTTGGGCGCGAAGAAGAACGGCGTGACGGCGTACGTCAAACACATTGCCGTCAACGACGTGGAGTCGGGCAGGGGCGCGGCGTATAAATGGCTCACCGAACAGAACCTGAGAGAAAACTATCTTCTGCCCTTCGAGATACTCGTCAAAAAGGGCGGCGCAAACGCTATGATGAGCTCGATAGACCGCGTGGGCGCGGCAAGGGCTTCGGGCAGTCACGCAATGCTGACGCAGGTACTGCGCGACGAATGGGGCTTCGACGGCACCGTCATAACCGACTATTACCAGTGTGCAAAGGGCGCGCTCGACATAAACAAGGGCAGTGCGGCAAGCGACATAATGCACGACGTGGACGAGTGCGTGCGCGCGGGAAACAGTATGCTTTTATGGACGGACAGCTCGCTCGTGGCGTTCGACGACAGGACGAGCGACACCGCCAAAAAAGCCATATTCAAATCGGCAAAGGATATTCTGTACACTTATGCGGACACGCTGAACTATGCGGAAACGGCGCAGGGACTGGAAAAAGGCTCTCTGATAGGCGACGGCGTAAAGGTATTCCCTTGGTGGGTGCCGCTGCTCGTCGCGCTGGATGTGCTCGTCGTGGGCGGCTTCGTCGTGTGGACGCTGTGCATTTTGGGAATAATCAAGATAAAGAAAAAGTCGGAAAAAGCTCCCGTAAAGGAATAACTTTCCCGAAAGATTGCGAAATAAAACAAAGAGCGAAGATACCGTAAATCTTCGCTCTTTTCTTATGCGATAAGGAGGGGGGATTACTTATGCTCTTTCCAGATACATTCGCCGACTTTGATTTCGCGAAAGACGGCTTTAAACGAAGAATCTTCGGGACTGCAGGCGTAAATGCCGAAGCTTATTTGTTCCGCGCCCTCGAATAAATGGCAGATTCGCATTTGCTTGAAATGCATACCGTCGAAACTGCTTTCTATGCAGAAATCGGAATTTCTGCGGCTCAACCTGTACCAAACGGTTTTTATGTCTGCGGAAATATCCGCTGTCGCCCAATCGGAATATCCGTTGTTCGTAACCACGCTGCCCAGCCGCTGAAACTCGTCGTTTTCATACTCGACGGAAGCTTTAAGCCAATTGTCGCAGTCGAGATAGACCGCTATGCCGCATTGGTCGAAACGCCTTTTGCCGTCAAACTCCGTCTTTACGGTGAACGAGAAAAATTTTTCGCCTGTCTGCATTTGCAGAATGTGCGCGTTGTCGTTTCTGAAACCGTAATACGTCCTTTGCCATAAATCGGTGTGCGGCTCGGTGATTATCTCTATCCCGTCTTTCGATACTCTCGTCCGCTTCGGCTGATTTATCCACTCGCATTTTTCCAAATCAAAATTCATAATAAACTCCGTCCAAGTCTTATTTCACACATTGTATCACAAATTGCTCAAAAAGTAAAATAAATTGTAAACTCGAAGTACGCGATTTTCTTGCGGTTTTCGTCTTGTTGTGATATACTTTTTTTGAATTTGAAAGACGGGAGACAGGACTATGACAAACGACGAAGAAATCGGCGAAAATACCGAAATTGCCGCTGACGATACGGCAGAGCAGGAATGTGTAAAAACGCAGGAGAACAAAGACGGCGGAGCTTCGGAAAAGGAAACCGCGCAGGAAAACGCGAAAGACGGCGGCTTTAAGGGCTTTATGAAACGCGCCGTAAAACGCTATCTCATAGACGCGTTTTCGGGTATGGCGCTCGGACTGTTCTGCACGCTGATTGCGGGCACGATAATAGGTCAGATAGGCAAGCTCGTCGGCGAGAGCAACGTCGTCGGCAAAATCATATCGTACATAGGCACGGCGGCGAAAATGATAATGGGCGCAGGCATAGGTGTCGGCATAGCGCACAGCTTCAAGGCAAAGAAACTGACGACGTTCACGGCGGCGGCGGCAGGAATGATAGGCGCGAATATGACCAATATTTTCGCAATGAGCGGCGTGAATATTTACGGCGCGTCTTTAAACCCGTCCATAACGATAGGCGACCCCGTGGCGGCGTATTTTGCGGCGGTGTTCTGCATAGAAATCTGTTCGCTCGTCGAGGGCAAAACCCCCATAGATATAGTGCTGATACCGCTTATCGGCATAATCACGGGAAGCGCGGCAGGTATGGCTCTGGGCATACCCTTCGGCATACTGTTCGCACTGTTCGGAAAGTGGATAGCAATGGCGATAAAGTGGAGTCCGATTGTGTTCGGCATAATCGTCGCCGTCGTAATGGGACTTATGCTGACTCTGCCCACCTCCAGCGCGGCATTCGGCGTAATGCTGTTCGGCGCGGGGAACGCGCTCATAACGCCCGACCTTGCGCAGTCGGTCGGACTTGCCGCAGGCGCGGCGTGCGCAGGGTGCTGCGCGCATATGGTCGGTTTCGCCGTAGCGTCTTTTCGGGAAAACAAATGGGGCGGACTGGTTTCGCAGGGTATCGGCACGAGTATGCTGCAAATCCCCAACCTTGCCAAAAATCCGCGCATACTCCTGCCTGCGGTGATTGCCTCGGCGGTAAGCGGACCGCTGTCTGCGGCGGTATTCGGACTTATGTGCGACGCAAGCGGCTCGGGAATGGGCACGGCAGGGCTTGTGGGCGTGATACAGACCTTCTCCGTTTCTATGGCAAACGGAATGAGCTGGTGGTATACGCTGATAGGCGTGCTCGTGTGCTATATAATAGTCCCTGCCGCCGTCGCGCTCGGCACAAGTGAACTTATGAGAAAACTCGGCTGGATAAAATTCGGCGATATGAAATTGCCGAAGTGACGGCAAACGACTTCGCTTGCTTTTTTCGACAATTTCCCTTATAATTGTATATAGGGAAAGAAAGGGCAAGCGAGGTGATAAAATGGCATACAGCGACCTGTTGGACGAACTGAAAGAACGCGCGGATAAAAAGGGAAAGGAAAACGGCAAATCGGCAACCGCCGACTTGTTTGTCGGCTTATTGCTCGGCGAAGTCAAAGACTTTTTAAGCGGCAAGCGAATCTGCGTGACCCCCGAAGAAAAGCTCGAATTGCAGACCGCGGCAAAAATAATATCCAATTACGATATAGACATAGCCGCCGTCGCGACGGAACTCACCGACGGATTCACAATTGCGCCGTCCCCCGTGGGAATGGGCTTTTTGGGCGTGGTACTGCTATATGCCGCTTCGACGTACCGCGTCCCTGCGTTGACGGCGGATTTGGTGCTGAAATACATATTGGAAAATCCGAGCGACGCCGTCAACGAACAGATTGTCAAAAAAGCCAAGAGACGGACGGATACGGACGTCAAACTCCGCGAGTATAAGGAGTTCCTTCAAAAGTACGAAGCGGACGGGAGATTAAAAGATTCGTATAAACAGCCCGAGAATAGCGTAACTGGCGCGGCAAGGAGAATAGCCCCGTTTAACTTCGACATTTTCGACGCGCATAAAGACAGCGGCGGCGGCAACTCCGTGGAAAGAGCGGAAGTCTTTG
This sequence comes from uncultured Clostridia bacterium, assembly GCA_948440265.1. GTDB lineage: Bacteria > Bacillota > Clostridia > Christensenellales > Pumilibacteraceae > MGBC157735. The sequence goes on along the minus strand of CAOJOK010000013.1, from coordinate 13,021 downwards.
CCAAGGCGCTGGAAAAACCGCCGAGACCGCAAATGCTGCAGCAGGCGGTGGAAAAGGCTTTGGAACTGCAAAACGCTCTGCGCAAAACGGTGTACGGACAGGACGATGCGATAAACGCGCTGGTGTACGGTTATTTTCAGGCGGAGCTGACCGCCGCGACGCAGGAAAACAGAAAGAAGCCGCTTGCGACCTTTCTGTTTGCCGGACCTCCGGGAACGGGCAAAACCTTTCTTGCCGAACAGGCGGCGCAGAATCTGCGTCGGCCGTTCAAGCGTTTCGATATGAGCGAGTTCGCGGACAAGGAAGAAAACCTTGCATTCTGCGGCTCGAATAAGGTGTATAAGGACGGCAGGGAGGGCAACGTGACGGGTTTCGTGTCGAAATTCCCGAAGTGCGTACTGCTTTTCGACGAGATAGAAAAGGCACATCTCGTCGTCATTCACCTGTTTTTGCAAATGCTCGACGCAGGCAGACTGCGCGATAACTACACAGAAAGGGAAGTGTCGTTCACCGACGCCGTAATTATAATCACGACCAACGCAGGCAAAACGCTGTACGACGACCCGACGGTGACCAACCTGTCCGCCGTGTCCAAAAAGGTAATTATGAAAGCGCTGGCGGCGGACAAAAACCCCGTAACGAAAAGCAACCTGTTCCCCGAAGCTCTCTGCTCCCGCTTCGCGGCAGGCAACGTCGTTATGTTCAATCGCTTAAAAGCGCACCACCTGCTGACGATAGCGGGCAGAGAGCTGGACAAGCAGACAAGAAGCTATGAGAAAGCAGGCGTCAGAGTGGAGCGCGACAAGAACGTTCCGTACGCTATAATATTCGCCGAAGGCGCGAATGCCGACGCGAGAACGGTGACGGGCAGAACGGCGGGATTCATATACCGCGAGACGTTCGAGCTTTTCCGATTGGCGGAGTCGAAAAAAGTGGCGGCGCGCTCGGGAGATATAGAAAATATCAAATTCAGAGTGTCGCTGGCAATGGCGGAGCAGAAAGTCAAGGAGCTTTTCTCGGACGAAATCGCGCCCGTGATATTGGTTTTCGCGGCGGAAAAAACGAGAAAGAAATGCGAAAAGGCGTTGAAGAAAGCCGAGCTTCACTTTGCCGACACGCTCAAAGACGCCAAAAAGATACTGCGCGAAAATAAGATAAATCTGATTCTGTGCAGCATAGTCTGCAACCCCAAAAAGGATATGGGCGTGCTCAACCTCGACGACATAGCGTCCGAAGGGCGCGACCTGTTCGACTATGTGGGCAAGCATCTCGACGTGCCGCTGTATCTGCTCACCGAAAAGGAAGACGAGATAAGCCCCGAAGAAATGCAGTCGCTGTCGGAAAAGGGCGCGCGCGGTCAGATAGCGGCATACTTGAAACCCAAAGAGCTGGAAGCCGCCGTGCTGAACGAGTGCATAGCTCTGCGCCAGCAGGAAAAGCTGACCGAGCTTGCACGCGCAAACAAGGTGCTGAATTTTCAGACGTCGCAGATACTGTCTGCGGATAAGACGTGCGCGACGATAACGCTGTATAACCTGCGTCTGGAAACCGCAGTCGATTCGGGCGACGGCAGAAACGTGCTGACCGATGTGTCCAAACCCGAAACGAAATTCGCCGACGTCGTGGGCGCGCAGGACGCCAAAGAAGAACTCGGCTATTTCGTCGACTATCTCAAAAATCCGTCAAAGTTCGTGAGCGCAGGCGTGCGCGCGCCGCGCGGCGTACTGCTTTACGGACCGCCGGGAACGGGCAAAACAAAACTTGCCAAGGCGGTCGCAGGCGAGTCGGACGTGACGTTCGTCAACTGCGAAGGCAACGAGTTTTTAAAGGGCAGAGCGGAAAGCGTGCATAACATTTTCAATACCGCGAGAAAGTACGCGCCGAGCATACTGTTTATAGACGAGATAGACGCCGTGGCAAAGGAGCGCGGCGGCGCGGTGGATTTGACGTCCGACGTGCTTACGGCGTTTCTGACGGAAATGGACGGCGTAAAGACGGAATCGGATAAACCCGTGTTCGTGCTTGCCGCCACAAACTATACGCCCGAGAGCGGTACGGGGCGCAGTCTGGACCCTGCGCTCGTGCGCCGTTTCGACAGGGCTATATTGATAGATATGCCGAGCCGCGACGAACGCGCCGACTTTCTGAAAATGCAGATTTCGGGGAATAAGAATCTGAAGCCGTCGGACGAGGAGCTGGACAGCATAGCAATGCGTTCCGCAGGTATGAGCCTTGCCGAATTGGAATCGGTCGTGGAGTTCGCCCTGCGAAGCGCCATACGCACAAACGACGGAGTGGTGGACGACGCCGTGCTGGAAGACGCGTTCGAAACGTATACGGGCGGCGAGAAAAAGAAGTGGAGCGAGTCCGTGCTGGAAAGAACGGCGCGGCACGAAGCAGGACACGCCCTGCTGTGCAAGCTCTCGGGAGAAACGCCGTCGTACGTCACCATTGTCGCGCGCGGCACGCACGGCGGATATATGCAGGCGGACAGGGAAGACAAAAGCCTGTATACAAAGAGCGAGCTTTTGGATAACATAATGACCGCGCTCGGCGGCAGAGCGGCGGAGATAGTGTATTACGGAGAGAGCGACGGCATTTCCACGGGCGCAAGCGGCGATTTGTCAAACGCCACGAGATTGGCACAGCAGATGATTTGCCTGTACGGTATGGACGAAGTAATCGGTCCTGCGAGTATGGACATAAACGCTCTGCACTCGTCGCCGTACTATGCGGCGGTGAGAGAGCGCGTGAACGCCGTCTTGAACGAGCAGCTGAAAAGGGCGGTGGAGCTGATTGCGAAAAACCGTGCGGCGGCGGATAAGCTTGCGGCGAAACTTCTGGAAAAGAACCACTTAAAAGGTAAGGAAATCGACGAAGTGCTTGCGGACTTATTGCAGTGATATCGGGCGGAAGGGCAGGAAATTAAGCGGAAGCGGAAAATACATAACCGATAAAGGGGCAAAAAAAATACCGAGCGGTAAAGCTCGGTATTTTGTTATATTGCATATTTTAAGTCGTTCGGCTTACTTGCCTGCTTTCGTCTTGTAGGAAGCCAGTCTCTGTTTTGCGTCGTTTTCCGCTTTCTCGAACAGCTTCTCGGCAACCTGCGGATTGGCTTTTGCAAGCGACTTATATCTCGTTTCGCTCATAATGAACTCGCGGTACGAACCCGACGGGTCTTTGGAGTCGAGCGTGAACGGATTCTTGCCCTCGTCCGCAAGCGCGGGATTGAAGCGGTAAAGCTGCCAGTAACCTGCGTCGACGGCTTTCTTGGTTTCCGCCATACCGTTGGACATATCTATGCCGTGGTTGATACAGGTTGCATAAGCGATGATGAGCGAAGGTCCGGGATAAGCTTCGGCTTCGGCAATGGCTTTGATGACCTGCGCTTTGTCCGCGCCCATAGCCACCTGCGCCACATAGACGTAGCCATAGCTCATAGCCATCATACCGAGGTCCTTCTTCTTCGTGCGCTTGCCTGCCGCGGCAAACTTCGCAACCGAACCGGTAGGGGTGGACTTGCTCGCCTGACCGCCCGTGTTCGAATACACTTCGGTGTCGACCACAAGCACGTTGACGTCCTCTCCGGAAGCAAGCACGTGGTCCAGTCCGCCGTAACCGATGTCGTACGCCCAGCCGTCGCCGCCGAATATCCAGACGGACTTCTTGACAAGGCAGTCCTGCGCTTCCTTAATGGAAGTGATGACCTTCTTAAGCTCGCCCTTTGCGGCTTTAAGCGCGGCAGGCAGAGCGGCTTTGACGGCGGCGGCGGCTTTCTTGGAGCCCTGCGCGTCGTCCTTGTTTGCTTTCCATTCGGTGAGAGCGGCTTTAAGCGCGCTGTCGCAGCCCAGCTCTATGGCTTTGTCGGCTTCGCTCTCCAGCTTGGCAATGCGCGCCTTATAGCCGAGATTCATACCGTAACCGAACTCCGCATTGTCCTCGAACAGAGAGTTCGCCCAAGCGGGACCGTGACCGTTCTCGTTCTTTGCGTAAGGGCAGGTAGGAGCCGAACCGCCGTAAATCGACGAACAGCCCGTTGCGTTGGCAACTATCATTCTGTCGCCGAACAACTGCGTGATGAGCTTGACGTAAGGGGTCTCGCCGCAGCCTGCGCAAGCGCCGCTGAATTCGAACAGCGGACGAAGGAACTGACTGCCCTTGACGGTGGCAGGCTTGAACTTCTCGGAAACGTCGACCTGCGGCTGTTTCTGCGCGAATTCCCAGTTCTTTTCTTCGACGGCGGCAACCGTTTCGAGGTCGACCATTTTAAGCGCCTTGTTCTTGGACGGGCAGACGTTCGCACAGGACGAACAACCCGTACAGTCAAGCGGCGATACCTGAATACGGAAATTCAGTCCGTCGAGCTGCATAGCTTTAAGCGTAACGAAATCTTTCGGAGCCTTCTTGTCCTCGCTCACAAGCACGGGACGTATGCAGGCGTGGGGGCATACAAGCGAACACTGGTTGCACTGTATGCAGTTTTCGGGTATCCACTGGGGAACGCGCGCCGCAATACCGCGCTTTTCGAAACGCGTGGTAGCGGTGGGCACGCTGCCGTCGGGACTGAATGCCGACACGGGCAGGGTAGCGCCCTTCTGTGCGATAATGGGTTTGATGAACGTGTTGAAGTATTCGTCCTTCGTGGTTTCCACGGCTTGCGCGCCCGTCGTGGCTTTCGCCCAGGACGCGGGATACTTGACTTCCACCAGTCCGTCGATAGCTTTGTCGATGGCGTCGCAGTTCATTCTCACGACGTCGTCGCCCTTCTTGCCGTAGGACTTCTTAATCATCTGCTTCATATATTCGGAAGCCTTTTCGTATTCCATAATATTGGCAAGCTTGAAGAACGCCGCCTGCATAACGCCGTTTATTCTCTTTCCGAGACCGACCGATTCGGCAATCTTCAATGCGTCGATAGTATAGAATTTCAGCTTCTTGTTTGCGATGTCGCGCTTCATAGCGGCAGGCAATTCGTCCTCCATCTGCTCGGGAGTCCACTTGCTGTTCAAAAGGAACACGCCGCCTTCCTTGATTTCGCTCGTCATATCATAACGCGTGACATAGGACGGGTTGTGGCAAGCCACGAAGTTCGCGAAATCGATGAGATAGGTGGACTTAATCGGAGTGGTGCCGAAACGCAGGTGGGAAATGGTTATGCCGCCCGACTTCTTGGAGTCGTATTCGAAATAACCCTGTGCGTACATATCGGTGTGGTCGCCGATGATTTTAATGCTGTTCTTGTTTGCGCCGACCGTACCGTCGCTGCCCAAACCGTAGAACTTACAGCTGACCGTTCCCTCGGGAGCGGCGTCAATCGGATGCACGACTTCGAGCGAAGTGTTCGTAACGTCGTCGACGATACCCACCGTGAAGTGGTTTTTCGGCGCGCTCTTTTCGAGATTTTCGTAGATAGAGCCGACCATAGACGGGTTGAACTCTTTGGAACCGAGACCGTATCTTCCGCCGACCACGACGATATTGTTTCTGCCCTGCTCGTTAAGGGCGGCAACGACGTCGAGATAGAGCGGTTCGCCGAGCGAGCCGGCTTCCTTCGTGCGGTCGAGCACGGCGATTTTCTTGACGGACGCGGGTATGGCGGAAACAAAGTCCTTCGCGCTGAACGGGCGGTACAGACGCACCTTCAAAAGACCGACTTTCTTGCCCTTCTTCAAAAGGTAGTCCACGGTCTCCTCGGCGGCTTCGCAGCCGCTGCCCATCATAACGATGATTTCTTCCGCGTCGGACGCGCCGTAGTATTGATAGAGCTCGTATTTTCTGCCCGTGAGAGCGGAAACCTTCTCCATCATAGTCTTTACTATTTCGGGGACGGCTTCGTAATACTTGTTCGCCGCCTCGCGGTTCTGGAAATAGATGTCGCCGTTCTGTGCCGTACCCATCTGCTTCGGGTGCTCGGGGTTGAGCGCGCGCGCCTTGAATTTCTTGACGTCCTCCATATCGACAAGGGGAAGGATGTCCTCATAGTCGATGGCGTCGATTTTGGACACCTCGTGGCTGGTGCGGAAACCGTCGAAGAAGTGCAAAAAGGGCACCGAGGCTTTAAGCGTGGACAGGTGCGCGACAAGCGCAAGGTCCATAGTTTCCTGAACGGAGTTCGAGGAGAGCATTGCAAAGCCCGTCTGACGGCACGCCATAACGTCCGCGTGGTCGCCGAATATGTTAAGAGCGTGTGCCGCAAGCGCGCGTGCGCTGACGTGGAACACGGTGGGCAGAAGCTCGCCCGCAATCTTGTACATATTCGGAATCATAAGCAGCAAGCCCTGGCTGGCGGTGAACGTCGTCGTCAACGCACCTGCAACCAAAGAGCCGTGCACTGCGCCTGCCGCGCCGCCTTCCGACTGCATTTCCGCAAGACGCAGGGGCTGTCCGAACATATTGACTCTGCCTTGCGCCGCCCATTCGTCGGCATATTCCGCCATAGGTGACGAAGGGGTGATGGGGTAGATGGCGGCAACTTCGCTGAACGCATAAGCTATATGCGATGCGGCGGTATTGCCGTCAATGGTCATCTTTTTCATAGAAACCTCCATATAATATGTAATTTTTTTTATGATAAATCAGTGCCGATAAGCACCGCTTATCATTATAAAGCTTTTGTGCAAAATAGTCAATCGAATGAGCGCGTTTGCCGCATTGCATTTCGGTTTCGAATAATAAAAAAAGCGCGAAAAGCGCAATATATACAGTATGAGAGTATTAACGGCAAAAATCATAACCATAGTCTTGGCAGGCATAATACTGCCGCTGGCGACGGCGGCGTCGCCCTTTATCCGCTGGGTGGACTGCGCGGTGTCCTATGACGTGCTGAAAAAGGTTTACGACGTCTGCCGCCGAAATCACGGCACGGATACGGAGTTCGAGTTCTCCGACGGCATAGCATACGTCGCGACGAGAAACGGAAATAAGTTCTCAAAAAAGGACGCGAAGTATATAAAGGATATGAAAGAAAACATAAGCGGAGGCGACGTTGCGGGAAAATACGCCGATAATAAATACTATAAATACCATAAGGAAGCATACTCGGCAATACTGACAAATTTCACGGGCGAATACGAAACGCCGCAGGGCGAAAAGGGCTTCGGCATAACCGCGTATTTTCCGATAGCCTCAGGGCATTGGTATAACCACTATGACGACTTCGGCAATTCGCGAAGCTTCGGCTTCAAGAGAAAACATCTCGGCCACGACATAATGGGAAGCACGGGTGCGCCGATAGTCGCGGTAGAGAGCGGAACGGTGACGGAGCTGGGGTGGAACAGATACGGCGGCTGGCGCGTCGGTATAACGTCACTCGACGGCAAACGCTATTACTATTATGCGCACTTGCGCAAGGGTAAGCCGTATGCCGACGGACTTGCAAAAGGCGCAAGCGTGCAGGCAGGCGAAGTCATAGGCTTTCTCGGTTGTACGGGCTATTCGGACAAAGAGGACGTGAACCTGAAAAACTGCGCGCCGCATCTGCATTTCGGTATGCAGCTGATTTTCGACGAGTCGCAAAAGGACGGCAACGGCGAAATATGGATAGACGTCTATGCGCTGTGCAGGTTTCTTTCGGCAAACAGAGCGGAAACGGTCAGGGACGAAAACGGCACGGTCAAAAGCGTGAACCTGCGCCGAAAAACCGCCCGATAAAAAAATTTGCATAAAACGGAAAAATAAGGAAGATACTACTTTTGCAATAAATTAAAAAGGAGATTTTCCGTTATGAAAATTTTTGTTACGCTCTTGCCGCTTCTGTCGGCATTGATAGCAGGCGGCGCGCACGAAGCATTGCCCTGCGAAGAAAAGGCAGTGCAGGAGATTTCGGGCAGAACGCAAATCGTCTGCGAAGTGGAGTGCGACGCTCCCGAATACGACATTGAGGGAGAAACCGACAAGGCACGCCCCAGACCGCCCATACGCCGTCCGCAGCCGAGAAAGACGGAAGTAAAGGATAAAAACGATGAAAGATACGACGAGATGAAAAAGGAATTGGACGATACGTTCAAAGTGATGTTCGATTTGAAGAAACAGCTCGACGATACGCAGACCTATATTTCGTCCAAGTGGGACGAGTATTACTCCCTGAAAAAGGCATACGACAAACAGCTGCAAAAGATTATCGACGCGTGGTTGACCGAAAGCCTGTACTAATCGGTAAAACGCTTGCAATATACAAAAGTTTCGGTTATAATAAGGGCGTGAGTTAAAAAGACTCGCGCTCTTTTGCTTATAAGCGAAAAATATAAAAATGAGGTTGTAAACTATGAAATTGGGAGTTGTCGGCTTGCCGAACGTGGGCAAGAGTACGCTGTTCAACGCAATCACGGAAGCAGGCGCGGAGTGCGCTAATTATCCGTTCTGTACGATAGAACCCAACGTCGGTATGGTCGCCGTTCCGGACGAGCGCCTCGACGTGCTTGCCAAGCTCTACGATACCAAGAAAGTAACTCCCGCCGTTTTGGAGTTCGTGGACATCGCGGGACTTGTTAAGGGCGCAAGCGCGGGTGAGGGTCTCGGCAATAAATTCCTTTCGCACATAAGGGAAGTGGACGCAATTGTCCACGTCGTGCGCTGTTTCGACGACGAGAATATAATTCACGTCGACGGCAGCATAGACCCCGTGCGCGACATAGACACAGTAAATCTGGAGCTTGTGCTCGCCGATATGGAAACGGTCAAAAAGCGTTTGGATAAGGCGGAGAAATACGTCAAGACGGGCGAGAAGAAATACGCGGAAGAAGCACAGCTGTGCAAAAAGCTGTACGAGTGTCTGGAAGGCGGCAAGTGCGTGCGCACGCTGACTTTAAACGAAGACGAAAAGGAAATGACGAAATCGTTTTTCCTGCTCACCGATAAACCCGTCATATATTGCGCGAACATTTTCGAAAACGACATCGGTTGCGCCGACAACGACTTTGTGAAAGCGGTCAAAGAATACGCCGCCAAAGAGCACAGCGCGGTCATAGTGATTTGCGCCAAGGTGGAAGAAGAAATATCCCGACTGCCGAAAGAGGAGCGCGGAATGTTTTTGCAGGAGCTCGGTCTCGGCGAAAGCGGCTTGAACCGCATAATCAAAACGGGCTATGACCTTTTGGGACTTATGAGCTATCTTACCGCAGGCGAAAAGGAAGTGCGCGCCTGGACGGTGGAGCGCGGAACCAAAGCGCCGCAGGCGGCAGGCAAAATTCACAGCGACTTCGAAAAAGGCTTCATTCGCGCGGAAATAGTTTCCTACGACGACCTCGTTTCTCTCGGCAGCTTCAACGCCGCCAAGGAAAAGGGCAAGGTCAGAAGCGAAGGAAAGGAGTATGTTATGAAGGACGGGGATGTGGTATTATTCCGCTTCAACGTCTGAAAAGGCTTATAAGCGTCGCAATACGGCGTTAGGCCGGCGGCTTTGCTCGGTTGCGTACGGTTTAAGTACGCGCCCGTCGCAAAAACCGCGCCTGCCTTGTCTTGCTCGCTTCTAATCCTTTTCAGAGCTTATCGGCTTATAAGCGTCGCAATACGGCGTTAGGTCGGCGGCTTTGCTCACCATATAATAATCAAGGAAAAAACCAGAGTGGACTTCAAAAAGATAATCAGCGAAAATTTGAATTGCGGCTTTCTGACGCAAGAGCAGGCATATCCTATGCTGGGCGCGTGCGCGTCTTTGGATATGGGCGACTATTGTCTGCCCTGTTTCCGCTTTGCCAAGGAGCTGAAAAAATCTCCGCAGGCGATTGCCGAAGAAGTGGCAAAGGGCGCGGCAGGCGAATACTTCACGGCGGAGAGCGTGGGCGGCTATGTCAATTTCAGACTCAACCGCGCGTTTATGGCGGAGAAAGTGCTGACCGAAGTCGCCGCAGGCGGAGAAACTTTCGCGGCGGAAAAGCCGAACGGCAAAACTGTCTGCATAGACTATTCGTCGATAAACATCGCCAAGCCCTTCCATATCGGACATCTGCTGACGACGGCGATAGGCGGTTCGCTTTATAGGATATACAAACGGCTCGGATACAATGTCGTCGGAATAAATCATCTCGGCGATTGGGGAACGCAGTTCGGAAAAATGATTGTCGCGTTCAAAAAGTGGGGCGACAAAAAGGACGTGGAAAAGCGCGGAGTGCACGCTCTCGTGGAGCTGTATGTGCGTTTTCATAAGGAAGCCGAACAGGACGAAAAGCTGGACGATGAAGCGCGCGCCTGGTTCAAAAAGATAGAGGACGGCGACAAAGAGGCGACCGAGCTTTTCAAATATTTCAAAGCCGTCACGTTGCAGGAAGTGGACAAGGTATATAAGCGTCTGGGCATAGAGTTCGACAGCTATAACGGCGAGAGCTTCTACAACGATAAAATGGACGGCGTGATAGAAACGCTGAAAGAAAAGAACCTTTTGAAACAGAGCGACGGGGCAAGCATAGTCGATTTGTCGGACTATAATATGCCGCCCTGCCTGATACTTCGAAGCGACGGAGCGTCGCTGTACGCCACGCGCGATTTGGCGGCGGCGGTGTACAGAAAAAATACGTACGATTTCGATAAAAACCTGTACGTCGTGGCATACCAGCAGAACCTGCACTTCAAGCAGGTGTTCAAGGTGCTGGAACTTATGGGGTACGATTGGGCAAAGGACTGCGTTCACGTCCCGTTCGGAATGGTGTCGCTGGAAGGCGGCGGCAGCCTGTCCACGAGAAGCGGCAACGTCGTGTATCTTTCCGACGTATTGGATACCGCGGTGGAAAAGGCGGAACGGGTGATAGAAGAAAAGAACCCCGGCTTGAAAGAAAAGGAAAAGACGGCAAAACAGGTCGGCGTAGGCGCGGTGCTGTTTATGGCGCTGTCCACGTCCAAAATAAAAGATTTGGTTTTTTCATACGACAAGGCGCTTTCCTTCGAGGGCGAAACGGCGCCGTACCTTCAATATACGCAGGCGCGTTGCCGCTCGGTGCGCGTAAAGTGCGGCGAGCCCGAGCTTAATAATATCGACTTTTCTCTGCTTACCGACGACGCCGCGGCGGCGGTCGTGACCCTGCTGAACAGGTATAAAGCCGTTATATGCGACGCGGCGGAAAAATACGAGCCGAGCATAATCGCCAAATATCTGATAGACTTGGCGCAGAGCTATAACGCTTTCTATGTCGACCATAGAATAGCGGGGGAAATAGAAGACGTCACGAAAGCCAGACTTATGCTGTCCGAGTGCGTGCGCAAAACGCTGAAAGACGGACTGAATTTACTGCTTATAGAATCGCCCGACAAGATGTAAAATCATCGAAAAAAATCAAAACGAAGTATTGCTGTTTACATTGCAGCCGCAGCCGCATCCGCGGTTTCGGTTGCAATTATTATTATTCGCGCCGTTGCAGGACGAAAGCAGAAGCGCCGCGATAACCGCCTCGTTGACGGAAGTGAAATCGCAGTTATCGTTGCCGTTTGTCAGTAGAAGAATGATTAAAAGAATACGAAAAATATCGTCGGACGGCATAAACCAAAGACCTCCCTATAATACGCTTTTATTAGATTATATGTTGCAAATTTCGCGGTTGTTACGGTATTGACAATAAACAAAAGCGGCTTTACAATATATATGTCGGGAATATATGCGCATATAACCGATTGAAAAATAAAAGGCAGGGAGAAGCAAAGTGGAAGACGATAAAATACTTCTCGACAGACATACGCAGAGTTTGGTGCGAAAATACGACTTGGGCGGCGACAGCCTGCGCGCGCTTGCCGACTTTTTCGCCGCGCTGTCGGACTCGACCAGACTCCGCATAGTTTCGGCGTTGAGCATATCCGAAATGTGCGTGACCGATTTGAGCAGACTGCTGAACATAAATCAGACAACCGTGTCGCACCAGCTCAAAAACCTGCGCACGATAGGCGTCGTCGGCTCGTACAGACAGGGCAAAGTGATTTTCTATTTCGTCCGCAACCGCGCCGTGCTGGAAATTCTGACGGGCGCCGCAGACTGCATATAAACTGCTTTTGCAGGTTTGTTCGCGTTAAAAGCCAAAGCGGCGGATAAACCGCCGCTTTTTCCGCACCGAACTTCTTTTGTATATAAATAGCCTGTCTTTTTCGGCTGCGATATATGCGCGTATGCGAATATGTGAAACTGTTTAAATAAAAACCGAAAAGGGCAGGGCGGAGAAGCTCTGCGAAAAATCGTTTGCAAATCGCGCTTTTTTGTGTTACAATATCGTCAAAGCGGCAAATTCGGAGGATAAAAAAATGCAGCTCATCGGCAATAAATGGGACGAGATTTTGCAGGAGCAATACGACGCCCCCTATTTCGGAAAACTTATGGAAAAGGTCAAGACCGAATACGAAAAGTTCACGGTGTTTCCGCCGTGCGAGCTTATGTTCGCGGCATTAAAGACAGTGGACTACGACGACGTCAAAGTCGTGATTTTGGGACAGGACCCCTATCACGGAGACGGACAGGCAAACGGTCTGGCTTTTGCCGTCGGCGACGGAGTGGAACTGCCGCCGTCGCTGAAAAACATATACGAAGAAATAGAGAGCGACTTAAACGTCAAAATGCCGAAAACGGGAACGCTGCTCGGCTGGGCGAAACAGGGCGTTCTTTTGTTGAACACTGTGCTGACCGTCCGCCGCGGAGTGCCGCAGTCGCACGCCGAACTCGGCTGGAAAATCTTTACCGACGCCGTAATAGACGCGCTTAACAAGCGCGAAAAACCTGCGGCATTCGTGCTGTGGGGCGCCAACGCCATATCCAAAAAAGGACTTATCGACAGCCGCCACTTTGTCATAACTTCGCCGCACCCCAGTCCGCTCTCTGCCTACCGCGGCTTTTTCGGCTCCAAGCCCTTTTCCAAAGTCAACTCCTTTCTTGCCTCCGTCGGCGAGCGTGAAATCGACTGGACTGATGTCGTGGGGATAGAACGGGCTGGGTATTATAACTATACTAAAGGCTCAATCAAACGCGCCTGACGGCATATAAACTTCGCATTTCTATGTCAAACGTCGTTTCCGCTCGGGTCATTTACGGGAAGTAAACTCCCCGTCGCGG
>CAOJOK010000012.1 GCA_948440265.1 uncultured Clostridia bacterium | reverse complement strand
GATTTTTTCAAAAAAGTTCAAAAAGTTACTGAAAAATGCTTGACAAACATCAAAATGAAATGAAATTGCACTTGACTTTCGGGGGGGGGTGATATAATTGAAGTATCCTTTTTTAATCGGTGAAAGGGTTAGTTTTTTAGGAGAAAATGTGTATGGAGAATGTGAAAAAGTTTTTCCGAAGCAAGTCGTGGGGATTCTACGTTTCGCTTTCGGGAGCGGTTCTGCTGCTTGTTACGGCGATAATATATTCCGTGACATTCAGCGCAAGCGAGCATATCAACCTGAACTTCGAAGCTTGGGTGCTTGTTGTTGCTCTGCTTGGAGTGGTTGGTTTCGCCGCGCTGTCGGCGTTCGAAGTGACAAGTCCTTATGCCTCGGCGGCATTGTTCGCAGGCGGATTCGTCGCTTTTTTACTTTTCGTCAGTACAAGCTATATGTACTTGTCGGCAGTATTTTTCGAAGTGACGTCCGTCGCGTCGTTCTTTGCGGCGTTTGCGATTATGGACTTCGGTTTTGCTTTTACTACTGTGGCACTGATTGCCGTTTGGGTGCTTTCCTCGATAGGAATTTTCACAAGCGTAAACAAATCGGACGCAAAACACATCGAGGAGGGAAACAATGAACAAGAAGTTACCGCTTGACAACCTGCTGTGGTTGGCAAAAATACTGTGCTACATATTTGTCGTGCTCACGGGCATTGCCATAGTGGGCGGACAGATACTGCGTGAAAACAGCACCGCAATAAACAGCTTTTTCGGTATACAGACGCAGAAGCGCGTGGAACGAGATGAAGGCGAAACCGAAGGAAAGGATTACACCTATTACAAGTCCGTGAACAAGTCTTTGGACGAAGTGATAGAAAATGCCGGCAAAGTTGCCGAAGAAGTCGTGGCGGAAGGCTCCGTGCTTCTGACGAATAACAACGCGCTTCCGCTCGGCGACGGCGCAAGCGTATCGCTTTTCGGCGCGAGCTGCACATATCCCGCGATGACGGGAACGGGCAGCGGCGGCAACGACAAGACCAAGCCCGGCAACGAGCTTTTCAGACAGGGCTTAAAAGAAGCCGGACTCAAAGTCAACGACGCGCTTTACGATTGGTATGTTTCCACTGCGGGGACGTATGCGCGCAAAAGCACGGGTTCGGGCACGTCCATAACTTGGTCGATAGGTGACGCGCGCTGGTCGCAGATTGACAGCGCGGCAAAGACGAACAAAGTCGACGCGGCAGTGTTCGTGGTCGCGAGAATGGGCGGCGAAGGATTGGACCTCGATATAAATACGGGCGACAAAAACGATATGACGAACGGCGACTATCTCGCGCTTTCGCCGAGCGAGCTGGACGTCTTGAAAAACCTGAAAGCCGAAAAAGCAAAGGGTACGTTTAAAAAGATAATAGTCGTTATGAACAGCGCCTATCAGGTCTGCGGTTTCGACAATCCCGACATCGAAGTAGACGCACTGCTTTGGACGGGTTCGCTGGGACACCGCGGAACGTACGCGATAGGCAATATGCTTGCAGGCAAGGTAAATCCGTCGGGCAAGCTCTCGACGACGTTCTGGACGGAGCATTCCAAGAATCCTGCAATGGTCAACTTCGGAGACTTCACATACTCGGGCAATCCGGGAAGCGGCGATATCAGAAAGAAATACGTCGTCTATCAGGAAGGAATATATATGGGCTACCGCTATACCGAAACCCGCTATGAAGACTATGTTTTGGAGCAGGGCAAGGCAGGCAACTTCGATTATTATTCGACGGTCGACTATCCTTTCGGTTACGGAATGAGCTATACGACGTTCGATTATTCGGGCTTCAATGCCGTATATGACAAGGCGAGCGATATGTATAACGTCAGTGTCACGGTCACCAACAGCGGCAGTGCGGAAGGCAAGGACGCCGTGCAGGTTTATCTGCAAAAACCCTATACCGATTATGACAAGCAAAACGGCATAGAAAAAGCCGCCGTCGAGCTTGTGGGTTATGCAAAGACAAAACTGCTGAAAGGCGGAGAGTCCGATACGGTCACGATAAAAGTCAAACGCCGCGACTTTGCCTGCTATGACGCATACAATGCAGGAACCTACGTTCTCGATAAAGGCAGTTACTATTTGACGGCGGCGCACGATTCGCACGAAGCTGTCAATAACATTCTGAAAGTAAAGGGCGCGCCCGAATCCAGAATGTCCGCGAAAGGCGTGACGGGCAAGGGCAATACGGCTTGCGTGAAAGAAGTAAAAATAAACGACTTCGACTCCACTGCTTATTCCAAATCTGCAAACGGTACGCAGATAGTAAACCGTTTCGACGACGCGGATATTTTGATGTTCGAAAAAGATTCGGCGAATGCCAAGAACTTCAAGTATACGACAAGAAAGGATTGGACGGGAACTTTGCCCTCTACGGGAGTAAAACTTGCCCGTACGGCGAAGATGGACGAAGCGTATAACATCTCGCAGGGCGGCGGTATCGTCAGAGATACCGAGCTGAAAGAGTATCCGAAATACGGCAATAAAGATGAAACGCCGAAACTTCGGCTCATCGATTTGCGCGCCTATTCCGACGACGACAACGACCCGACGAACGACGAGTGGATACCGTACGACGACCCGCTTTGGGACGAGTTTTTGGACCAGCTCACCTTCGACGAAACCGCAAGACTGTTGAGCAACGGATTCCGTACCACGGTAGGTCTCGAGAGATTCGGCAAGCCGGAAACGCTCGACCACAACGGAAGCGGCGGCGTCAAGAACTGGCAGACGAACACGCGCGGACAGGAGTTTATGCTTGCCGATTACAACGACCCGCGCATCAGAAACAATCAGGGCAATAACTACCCCTGCAACGCCACCGTGGCGTCGACGTACAATGACGAACTTATGGCACGGCTGGGCAGACAGTGGGGCGAAGACGCGCTTTGGGTAGGCTATAACGGCTTGTACGGACCGGGCGGCAACTTATACCGCAGTGCGTATAACGGACGTAATTTCGAGTATTACGGCGAAGACCCCTATCTTGCAGGCAAGAGCGTGGCGGCAATGAGCGAAGGAATGAGCGACAAGGGTTTGTATATCTACCTCAAACACTGCGTGCTCAACGACCAGGAAACCAACCGTCACGGCATCAACACTTGGGCAAACGAACAGACGATACGCGAAGTGTATTTGAAGGCGTTCCAGATAGCTATAGAAGACGGCGGCGTGGAAGGCGTTATGACGGGCTATAATGCGCTCGGCGCCACTTGGTCGGGTGCGCAGGGCTTCTGCAAGAGCGTCTTGCACGGAGAGTTCGGAATGACGGGCATAGCTGTATCCGACTATTTGCAGAGCTATATGCATATGCCGACGGCAGTGCTCAACGGCAACGACCTTCCCGACGGACAGCGCAGCGCGCAGTTCGACAAGTACGAAAAATACTATTCGGAAATGGCTTGGGCTATGAGAGAGTCGGCGCACCATATCCTGTACACCGTCGTGCACAGCAACGTAATGAACGGCGTCAGCGCGAACACGATATTCATCAAACTCACGCCTGCCTGGATGACGGCTTTAAACGTGTGCGAAATTTTAATCGGCGTGCTGGGCGGTTTGAGCGTGCTGTTCCTGGTTTACGAAATAGTTGCAAAATATCTCAATAAGAGAAAGAACGAAACAAATACGAATGTGTAATCATATTCGGTTTGGATATAAGGAAAAGGAGAAGTGTATGAAAAAGTTTTCAAAAGTTATGTGTGTACTGTGCTCCGCATTGCTGTTGTGCAGCTTGCTTGCCTTAACGGCTTGCGGCGGAGAGAAAGACCCGCCTCCCGGACCGGGACCGTCCGAGGAGCGCACTCTGGAAAGCATTGCGGTTACCAAAAAGCCCGATAAAATGCAGTATTACTCGGGAGAGAATTTCGACCCTGCCGGAATGGAAGTCACCGCATATTATTCCGACTCTACGGACGAAATCGTGACGGATTATGAGTACGAACCGAACGGACCGTTGGAGCGCGGAAGCAATCAGGAAATAACCGTCATTTATCAAAACAAAATGACTTTCCTTGACGGCGTGGTCGTGGAAGACCCCGAAATTACGGGAACGGCATACCGTTTCGAATCGGAAGAAGCGCAGATACTTAAAGGCAATACGAAGTATAACTGCTCTTATATCCGTCCCGCTTTGGGCGCAAGTCAGGGCTATGTGCTCGACGTGCGCAACAACGATAAGGGCGGAGATACGATAAAGGGCGGAACGGACGACGCCAATCCCAATACGCACGTCGGACCCAAATGGGTGGTAAACAGCGACAGGGACGCTACCGTGCGCCTTGTCATACGCGCCAGCCTGCGTACCAAGACCGACGGAAACTATTCGGGAACGTATAATCCCGACAACAACTTCCGCGCATACAAAAAGAATTTAAGCGAAATGTACGGCGTGTTCGTAAACGGCGATAAACTTACCGAAGATACCGTTATGACGGCTTACGGAACGACTGCGAACTCCATACAGATATATTCGCAGTATCAGTGGCGCACCGTGGCGTTTAATATAAACATTGTCAAGGGCGACAATGAGATTTGGTTTAATGTGAACGGCACGAAAAATGCGGGCGCGATAGACTATATAGAACTCGTTGCGGAAAGCGCGGTACTTACGAATAAGACCAAACCTACGGGTCACGCGATTTCCGACGACGCAGGCGATTGGGAAATGGTAAAAGCTCCCACTCGCTATGAAGTGGGCTGGATAGGAAAGCTGTGCGCCAATTGCAATAAAGTCGTTGCAATGGTAAAACTGCCGCGTCTCAACCCCGACGATTATACGTCCTGCACCGCTACGAAAGAAGCGACCGAAACCGCCGACGGAATAGGCACTTACACCTATGAGTACGACGGAAAAACTTTCACGATAGAGAATGCCGTCATACCTGCCAAGGGCGAACATCATATCTATCGTTTCGAGGGCGAAGACGGACACGTTACGGGCAAAACCGAAAACGGAAGCAACGTCAATTGCGAGGAAAATATAATATCGAAAGGCATAGACGTAGGCAAGGGCGGCGTCAATCTCGGACGCGACGTGTCTATGGCAAGCGGTTATGTATACCTCGGCTCTATGGGAGTGGCTGGAAACAAAGTTGCCTACACTCTCAATGCGGATAAGGCTGTGACGGCGGTACTCACGCTGTGCGTGGCAAAACCCGTCATTTCGGGCAAAACCGAAATAGCCCTGAATAAAGTATGGAAGTTGACCGTAAACGGCGTGCCTGCATTTGCAGACAGCGTCAACATAGCGGTGGGTTCGGCAAACAACTCCAAGACCGCCCCTGCATACTGCGACTGGGTTACCTTGACGGCGGAAGTCGCGCTTAAATCCGGCGATAACGAAATCGTCTGCGAAATGCAGCACGACGAAGATAAGCAGGAAGCGACCGCGGGCTTTGCCAGCAACTTCGACTACATCGAGATAGACAGCACGGCGGTTATAACGGACAAAACGGTCAAGACGGTGGCTCATACGCACGGCTGGACGGTTACAAAGGCTCCGGGACACGTCGATAACCCCGATACGAATACCGTTACGGGCGAAGCAAACGACGCATACTGCACGGGCTGCGGCTTGCAGATAAAGACGAGAAACATAAGGACGATAGAGATTCCCGTCATAAGCAAGGAAAATTCCGAATACCGTCAGTTCACCACTCCTGAAGGCGAAGTTTGGGGAGAGTATACTTACACGCCGAAAGAGGGCGGCACGGTTGTCATAAACTTCAAGGAGAAGGACGCGCCTGCTCCCGAAGTTCAGGAATAAAAGATAAGGAGAAAATGTATGAAGAAATTTGCAAGAGCGGTTTTATGTATTTTCGCGGCGGCTATACTTTGCTGTATTGCCGCGTGCGGAACGCCCAAACCCACGCCTCCGCCGGAGGAAGAAAATCCGCCCGTCACCGAAAAAGTGCTGACGGATATCGAAATCACCAAAAATCCCGATAAGATGACGTATAACGTCGGCGAAGAGTTCGACCCGTCGGGAATGAAAGTAACGGCAAAATACGATAACGGCGACAGCAAAGAGCTGTCCTCCGACGAGTATAAGGTGGCGCAGATAGGCGCACTCGACGAAGAAAACAAGTATGTCGGCGTAACTTACGAAGACAAGACGACGTTCGTTACGGGTATAACCGTCGGCGGCGCAAAAGCCGAACTCAAAACCTACCGCTATGAATCGGAAGAAGGACATATAATTGCCGAAGGAACGGCTACATACGACTGCAGTTTCATAAGCCCTTCTGCAGAAGCCAGCGGCGGATATCTGCTCAACGTCAGAAAGACGGGCGCGGGCGGAAACACCGTGGACGGCGTCGCAGGAAAATACGGCGTCGGCTGGACGATAAACAGCGATAAAGACACCGTCGCTCGGCTCAAAATAAGAGTCAGCAACAGAACGGCGTATGAGTCGAAAAAGACTCGTTGGAGAGCAAAGGTCAAAAGATTCACTGCGATGTACGATATGTTCGTGAACGATACGCAGCGCTACTATACGTCCAATATGTATCAGTACGGCGCGGATACGATAAACGGCGACGAATATCGTGACGCCAACGCGGACGTAATCACATACTCCGAATTCCAGTGGAAAGACATTGTTATGAATGTCAATCTCGTAAAAGGCGACAATAAGATAGAGTTCTTGATTAAAGGCACCGCAAACGCAGGTCCGATAGACTATATAGAACTCACCTCCGATGCGACGCTGACGGATAAAACGGAAAAATTCACGCACACCGCGGCGGCAGACGCAGGCGAATATGAAGTTGTTTTGACGCCTACCATAGACGAAGTCGGATATATCGGAAAGAAGTGCTCGGTTTGCAACGCCGTTGCGCCTATGCACAAACTGCCCAAACTTGCTCCCGACAGCTACGCGTCCTGCACGCCCGTGAAAGCGGCGACGGAAACGGAAAACGGCGTCGGCACTTATACTTACGAGTTTGAAGGCAAGACTTTTACTTTCGAAAACGCGTTGATTCCGGCGCTTCAAAAGATAAATACCTATCGTTTCGAGAGCGAAACGGGTAAAGTCACTTTGGCGGACTATCAAAAGCTCGACTGTAAAGCAGACCTTGCCTATGTCGGCGCATATGTAGCAAGAGCGAGCGGCGCGGCATACCTTAATCCCGGCGACGTCGAAAAGAACGCCGCACATCAGACGGGTTCGGCAACTCCGTACGACTATAAGGCAGGGGATAAGATTGAGTTCAAACTTAATTCGGATAAAGCGGTTTCCGCAACCGTCACTCTGCGCATAGCAAAGCCCGTTATGACAGCCGCAAATATAGCGCTGAATAAACTTTGGAAAGTGACTGTGGGACAAGAAGCAGTCTTTGCCGACGATGTTATGGTCGATAAGGACGCAGGAAAGACCACCGCGCTCATACTGAAGGGACACGATTGGGTATCCTTTACGGCGGCAGTATCGCTCAAAGCGGGCGACAACGACGTCGTTATCGAAATGCAGCACGACGAAACAAATGCTGACGAAACGGCAGGTTTTGCTTCGAGCATCGACTATATAGAAGTGAGCACGGCGGCGACCGTTCAGAATAAAACGGTGAGCAACGTGCACGATATGGCTTGGTTCGTTACGAAAGCGCCCACTGCGGTAAATGAGGGAGAAGCCGTTTTGCTGTGCAAGCACTGCGACTATATGATGAAAGCCACTTCGGCGAACACGCTGGTTCTGCCTGTTTTGAACTCCAAAAACTATGCCATAGGCGAAAATATCGCAACCTATACGGCATACAACGGACTTCCCGTCAAGGTGAGCACGGCAGAAAGAGAGCAAAAGGGCTTGATTGACAATGCCTGGAAGAAAGACGGCGTACTTAAAATCCTCTCGATTGGCAACAGCTATTCGGAAGACTTGATGGAGTATGTTTTCGAAATCGCTTCGGGTATGGGAATCGACGTCGTAATCGGCAATATAAAGTTGAGCGCCTGCACGATTGATATGCACGCGGACAATGCTAAAAACGATGCGGCGGTTTATAAGTATTTCACGTATACGAACGGTAACAAGGTGGAAAACCTTGTAGACGGACAGAAAGACAGCTATAAGATGAGCGATGCGATTGCGTCCGAAGATTGGGACTTCGTATTGTTCCAGCAGCAGAGCGACGCCACGGGCAGACCGGATACTTACGGCAGATTGGACGAGTTAATCGCCTATGTCCGCGGAAAACTGCCGAAGGGCTGCAACGCGAGATTCGGCTTCCATCTCACTTGGGCGTATCAAAAGGACGTCTCGAACAAGGACAGATTGGAAGCGTTCACGAAGTATTATGACGCCGACCAGAATAAGATGTATCAGGCAAACTCCGATACGGTCAAACAGGTGGTGGAATCGCGCGATACGCTGGAATTCGTCATACCCAGCGGCACGGCGGTTCAGAATGCGCGCACGTCGTTTATCGGAGATACGATAACGCGCGACGGCTATCATATGAGTTATACGTTCGGCAGATACCTTATCGGTCTCACGCTTGTGGGAACGCTTACGGGAAAATCGCTGGATACCTGCACGTTCGCACCGCCGGTTGTGAATGAAGCGTATAAGGCAGTGGCAATAGAAGCGGCAAACAATGCAATAGCTTCGCCTTATAAGCCCATTGCTTCCGTCGCGGCATAAATAAGCCTTCTTGATTTACTATGAAAAATACCTTTGTCGCTTATATGGGCAAAGGTATTTTTTATGTTTGAGATAAGTCCGTCAAAGGTATTCGTCCGAGAATGGAATCGACGGAGCATTTGAGAAATTCCGCTATGCGTATGACGTTTTCGGACGACGGCAGGGATTTGCCGCTATACCACGCCGCAACCATAGATTCCGAAAATTGCAGCTGCTGACAGAACAGATATCGCGTGGAATATTTTTGCTCGATTACTGCTTTCAACCCTTCGCCGAACGGCCGACTGCCGCTCGACACGGCACTGCCGTCGAATGGGACCAGCCCCAAAAGATAGTCGACGGAGCAGGAAAAGAAATCGGCAAGCATTATAACTCTCGAAAACGCAGGCGGAGTTTTTCGGGTTAGAAGCGCATAGGCTTCCGACCTGCAAATGCCTGCCTGCCGTGCAAATTGAGCCACTCCTTCCAGTCCCTTTTCGAATATAAGACTGTTCAGCCGTTTTCCGAAATGCGGTGTGATTTGCCTGTTCATTTGCTATCGAATCAAAAGTCTTTCAAACCGAGAATATAATCGGCGGAAACGTCGAATGTTTCGGCAATCGCAATAATATTTTCCGTGGTCGGCAGACTTTTACCGCTTTCCCATAGAGATATTGTGTCCTGCGATACGAAAAGTTTGTTTCCGAACTCCGTCTGTGTCAGTTTGGTATCCTTTCGTATTTCTCTGATTCTTTCGGCGATTATCTTAATGTCCATAACTATATTTTACGAAAAATATTCGTTAAAATGTAGCGTCACGAATATATGTCGTAATTTGCTAAAGCGTGCGGAAATAAAAAAATCGCCGCAGTCATATGAAACCTGCGGCGATTGCTTTATATCAAAGGGGCGTTATGGGGCGGATTTCGTCAGCGGCAGCCGAAAAGACGAGAAAAGCAATTGCAGATGCCGCAGCGGCGGCAACCGCAATGTCTGTTGCAGTTGTGAGCGGAGCGCTCGCAGCCGCACTCGTTGTCATTGCAGCCGCAGTCCTGCTTTTGACAGCCGCAATTGCAGTCCTGCTCCTGCCGACCGCAGCCGCAGTTCTGTTTCTTGCAGCAGCCGTATTCGGGCGTTTGCATATCGTTGTCGCAGCCGCAGTCATAATCGTCGCCGACGTATGCCGGATAGCGGCAATTGAAGTCACACATAGTTTTTTCCTCCGTAGTAAAAGTATATAGCGGGAATACCCACTACCGTATTATATGCGGAAACGGCATTTCGGGTGAATAAAAACCGAATGATAAAGAGTTGACAAAATATGTGTTTTGGTGTATACTTGCGGCAGGCGTCGGGAGTTAAGGAAAGACGGTTCGGCGCAAGAAAATATAAAATAACAGGAGTATAATAATTATGAAGATTTGTACTGTTTGCGGATGCGTAGTGGAAGACGGAGTGGACAAGTGCCCTCAATGCGGAGCAAAGACTTTCAAGCCGTTTACCGGCGCGAACGTTAATTGGGCGACCGTACATTCGGTTGGCGACGGCAAAGTGGAAAACCCCGAAGTTCTGCAGGGACTTAAAGACCATTTCAACGGCGAGTGCACCGAAGTGGGAATGTACCTTGCTATGTCCCGTGTGGCGGACCGCGAAGGCTATCCCGAAGTTGCGGAAGCTTATAAGAGAATAGCATTCGAAGAAGCGGAGCACGCGGCTAAATTCTGCGAGCTTTTGGGCGAAGTTGTTTCCGACTCCACGAAAGCCAATCTCGAAGCCAGAGTGGCTGCGGAAGGCGGAGCCTGCAAAGCAAAACTCGACATTGCCGCCCTCGCCAAAAAGCTCGGTTACGACGCAGTGCACGACACCGTTCACGAAATGGCAAAAGACGAAGCCCGTCACGGCGCGGCGTTCAACGGTCTGTTAAACAGATATTTCGGCAAGTAATTTAAACCGTTTATATGCAATCAAACAGCCCCCGAGTAAATCGGGGGCTTATTGTATACGGTTAAAGAACACTATAGCTGCTAACATCATTAAATGTAAGAATATTATGTCAATTAATCATTGATTTTAGAGCTTATTATATGATATAATAGAAGCGAAAAAACTTGCTTGCAAAGGTTTTTTAGCGATGTATTGCAACGTACGGTTCTTATTTGCGTTTAGCGAATAAGATTGCGACAGCAAAACAAAAACGCAGATTTTGTTAGCCGACAGACGTTATAATAAAAATAGTTCGCATACCGATTTATTCTGTCGTAACAAAGCGAGTAAATAATAAGTATTATTGTGAGAAAAATGTATGATAAAAATTGCAATTGTCGAAGATGAAAAAATCGAACAGGAAAGACTTTTGAACAGTCTTTGTAAGTTTAAAGAAGAATATGCGGACTTTAATTATAGCGTAACTGTATTCAATGACGGAGTACAATTTTTATCGTCTTTTAAAGCCGAATACGATTTGATATTTCTTGACATAAGTATGCCGCATATAAACGGTATGGACGTTGCGGCAAAAATCCGAGAAAGAGACGAAAACGTGCTTATAGTGTTTATAACGAATTTACAGCAATATGCTCTTAAGGGTTATCAAGTTGATGCGATGGATTTTGCGGTAAAACCTTTAAAATACAGCCGTTTTGCATCGATTATGCGTAGGGTCGCAAAAAAGGTTACTAATTCAAAAAAGAATATTTGCATAGGCGCAGGGGGCAACATAAAACGTATACTTGTATCGGGAATTTTGTATGTGGAAGTAATGGCTCACGAACTTACTTATCATACTGTAAGCGGAGATTTCAGTGTTCGAAGTTCTATGAAAGATGCGGAAAAGCAATTGATAGGCGAAGGGTTTTATCGTTGTAACAACTGTTATCTTGTAAATCTTTTGTATGTGAAAGCCGTTGAAAGCGATGAGGTTATAGTCGGTGACAGCAGATTGAAAATAGCATTAAGAAGAAAAAGCGAATTTTTACGTGCATTAGCAGCATATAAGGGTATTTAAATGTCAGATTATTGGAGTGCCGTTACAATCTCTTTGAGATGTTGCGTTGAAATTTTAATAGCCTTTTTTATATTCTGCGGCAAATTAGAAAAGCGTAAGGCTTTTATTCCTGTTTCCGCGGGTTTTGCGGCGTTGGCGCTGGCTGTTTGCTTTTTGATTTCTTTTGCATATGCACCGCAAAAAGAATGGGTTATAACAATTCAAATTTCGGCTATTTTTTTAATAACACAGCTTTGGATATTTTTTGCTTACAAAGTGAATTTTTCGGGGGCGCTTGTTTATACTATGTTGGCCCTGTTTTTGAGAAATACAGGTATGTGCGCTTTTAACTTTTGTAAGTGTACACTTGGACGAATACCTGCCTTCGAAGATGCTTGCTTCGGTACGGGTATATTAAATCTTTTAGCAAATTATTTTATATTTGCCGTTGCATACATATTGATAGGAGTATTCATCGGTAAAAAGATAAGTCGTTATGATGATATAGGTAAAGAAGTCAAAAGTTTTCTTGCACTGCTTATTTCAATGGTTTGTATTCTGCCGTTACTTTCCGCAACTGACGGGATGATTGAGGAATTCGGTACAATCAAGGCGATGATGTCTGTTATCAGCATTATTTACAGCGTAATGATGATTACTACTGTTTATATGCTTTTAAGCAGAATACAGCTTCAACGCGACGCTGCAATTTTAAAACGGACACAGGAAATGGAAAGTAAATATTACGAACAACTCAAAGAAAGTATGGAAGCAATAAGCTTAAAGAGTCACGATTTAAAATATCAGTTGAGACGCCTTCGTGAAAGCAATTCGGGTAGCACGGAATTTTTAAATGAGGCTGAACGAGCACTTGACGTTTATGACAGTATTTACAAAACGGGAAATAAAACGCTTGATATAATTCTATCGGACCGAGCTATTAAATGCTCTGCAAAAGAGATAGATTTCACCTGTATTGCAAATGCCGAAAAGTTAAATTTTATGTATGAATGTGACATTTATTCTCTCTTTTGCAATGCGATAGACAACGCAATGGAATATGAAGAGAGTGTTGTTAATCTTGACGATAGGTTTATTCATCTTTCGGTAAAAGAACGTGACGGCTTTTTATTTATTCATATCGAAAATTATTATGAGGGCGAAGACATAGAAAACAATAAATTGCCATCTACTACTAAAAACGATAAAACATCGCACGGGTTCGGATTAAAGAGCATTGCGAATATAGTTAAAAAATACGGTGGACAATATACGATTAACGCAACGGAAGGATTATTTGAGTTAAATATTATTTTTACAATTTAAAATACTCCTTATTTTAAAGCGCGGTTACAAAAAAGTGACTGCGCTTTTTACGTTTATGTTAAAATTTTCTGCGATTATGTCGATTATCCAACCGGTCAATCGCATATGTGTCGCAAAAAATGATAACTGGGAACAACATATTGAATAGTACTGTAATTATTGTTATAGTTACAATATAAAAAAATTTTGGGCGAACAGCCTATAAGGAGAAAATTATGAAGAAATTTTTGTCAATTTTAACAGCAGTGCTTGCTACGGTATGCGTATTTGCATTGGTGGCTTGCGGTCCAAAAGAGTCGTTCTCGTTTAACGGTTCGGCGCTCTTCCACGACCAAACCGTTGCGGCAACCGTTGAATGTAATGAGGATAAAACCGTTACCGTCACAACCGAATTCGGCGGAATGTTACTCGGTAAATGGACAGGTAGCTGGACTAAAAATTCGGACGGCACTTTGGAAATTTCCTTTGAAAACAAAGAAAGCGAGGTAACCATTCCCGAAGCTCTTAAAGGAAAAGGGGTACAATCGGCAGTGTTGGACGAAGAGTCTTTGCCTTTTAAAACAACTGTAGCCGACGGTGTGCATACATTTACCTTGAAATCTTATCTTATGGTAGGCGATTGGGCTATGCCTCTTGACTTTAATATGACGCAGGTCGTTGAGGCTGCTTAAATAAAAGACTGTGGCGGTTATCGGGCGACTGATAGCCGCTTATTTTTTGATAAGAGGTGATTAAAATGAAAAAAGAAAAAATGTCAAACAAAAAATTCTTAACTGTATGGACGCCGATTTTAGGTTTTATGTTAGTATTTTTAATTGTTGCGAGTATCCTTCTTTCTTCGACATTTTACGGTGTGTTAACTACATTCTTTGAAGGCGGCGAAAAGGTTATTCAGGGCAATGGCAAGGTTTATTACGAAGCGGTGGCTAAATCTCACGACGAGGCGATAGCGAACAGCAAAAAACTGATAACCGAAATTCAGGGCGAGGGCACCGTTCTTTTGAAAAATGACGGTTGCTTGCCTATTGCTTCGGGAAGCAAGCTTACCCTGTTCGGGCGTGACTCGGTCGACATTCTGTACGGCGGAGGCGGCTCCGGACAGATAAGTGATTCGGCAAAACCAAAAACGTTGAAGGAGGCGCTTGAAGCCGACGGGTTTAAAGTAAACGATGTTATGTGGAATACTTTGAATGCGGCAAAGTCAAAATACCCTAGAGGCAAAGAAGGCGTAAACAATTTACAGATTATAGGAGAAATAGAGAAAAGCGATTACAATACCCAAAATGTTAAAAACAGCTTTGCTTCTTATGGCGATTACGGCGTAGTTGTGATAGGTCGTTCCGGAGCTGAGGGCGTTGACCTTCCGCTTGATATGAAAGATTGGGGCGGTGAAGCGGGCAAGCATTTCTTGGAGCTTTGCAATGCCGAAGAAGATATGGTCGAATACGCTTGCGAAAATTTTAAAGACATAATAGTTCTCATAAACAGTTCTGCAACATTGGAACTCGGCTGGCTCAACGACTATCCTCAAATTAAAGCGGCGCTTTATATAGGTTATCCCGGTGAAACGGGACTTGAAGCTATAGGCGATATATTAAAGGGGGATATAACGCCCAGCGGACATACGGTAGATACGTTTGCTTACGACCTTACCGCGGCTCCCTCTTTTGTAAATATGACTTCTACTGGGTTCGGTTATAACAATTTATCCGACCATTGGTTTGTTGAATATGAAGAGGGAATTTACGTTGGTTACCGTTACTATGAAACTCGCGGAGAAACCGACGGCGAGGAATGGTATCAATCGCAGGTTCAGTATCCGTTTGGCTTTGGCCTTTCCTATACAGATTTTGAATGGACGGTAAAGGAATGGAAGGTCGGCGAAAAAGGCGGTACTATTTCTGTTAGGGTGGAAGTTGAAAACGTAGGAGATAAAGCGGGCAAGGATGTTGTTCAGCTTTATTATAGTGCACCATACAAACCCGAAGAAAGTATTGAAAAGTCTTCAGTGGTTTTGGGCGGATTTGCAAAAACTAAATTACTTGAAAAGAAAGGAGATAAGGACGAAGTTACCATAACTATGAACTATGACGATATGGCGTCCTATGATATGAATACCGAAAAGGCTTATGTACTTTCTTCCGGTGAATATACATTGAGCTTGCGTTCGGACGCGCATACCGTAAAGAATAATCTCACTCACAGCTTTATGGTAAACGATAAAATCGTCTATAAAGATGTGGCAAGAGCTAACGACAAAAAAGTTGCGACAAATCTCTTTGATGACGTTTCGGGCCATATAAAGAAATATCTTTCACGCAACGATTGGACGGGGACTTGGCCCACTGCGCCTACGGGCAACGATTTTACTGCTTCACAGGAAATAATTGACGGCGTAAAGGCTTTCGTTTACGACACGTATAAAAATGATGCTATGCCTACCACGGGCGCAAACAACGATATCTGGCTGGTTGACCTTATTAAATATGATAAGATAGATTACAATGACCCCGATTGGGATAAATTGCTGGATAAAATAAGTAAAGCCGAACTTATAAAGCTCGTTTCGCAGGCGGGATATAAAACACAGAAAGTCGACTCGGTAGGCAAACCTGTCACTGTCGATTCCGACGGCCCCGGCGGTTTTGCATCTTTCTTTGCTTCTTCCATATACGGTGCCGGATTTACTTCGGAAGTCGTGCTTGCCTCGAGTTGGAATACGGAGCTTGCGGAAAGAATGGGTAACAGTATCGGAGAAGAGGGAATCAAGGGCGGATATGCAGGTTGGTACGCTCCCGGTATGAATACCCACCGCTCCCCCTTTGGTGGCAGAAACTTCGAGTATTACTCTGAGGACGGCGTGCTTGCAGGTAAAATGGGCGCAGCGGTTATAAAAGGTTGTCAAGACAAAGGCGTATTCTGCTACGTCAAACACTTTGCATTGAACGATAGCGAAACCAAACGTGATAAAAACGGTTTACTTACTTGGGCGGGCGAACAATCTATGCGTGAAATTTATTTCAGACCTTTTGAAATTTCAGTTAAAGAAGGTCAGACGAGAGCGTTGATGAGTTCATTTAACCGTTTGGGGAGTATTTGGGCGGGCGGTTGTCGTCCTTTGCTCACCGACCTTTTACGCGGTGAATGGGGCTTTAAAGGAAGTGTGGTTACCGACTATAATTCGGGTGCGTATATGAATACCGACCAAATGCTTAGTGTAGGTGGCGATTTAATGATGGATACGCTCGGTAAAAAGCCCGCCGACCAAACGAGCGCGGCGGCAGTTGCGGCAATGCGTGCGGCTACAAAAAATATTCTCTTTACGGTAGGCAACAGTCACGCAATGAATGGTGCGACGAGAGCGGCGGCAGTTACGGCTATGCCTGCTTGGTACAAGGTGTTTATTGCCATTGACGTAGTTGCATTCGTTGCAGTGGCAGCAGGCGCAGGCTGGGTTGTTTTCAGGGTTCTTAAAAACAGGAAAGCAAATTCAACGGAACAAGCGGAGTAATTCAATGAAAGAAAACAAACAAAAAAATATATGAGCAATAAACTTTATCTGACTTTATGTCGGTGGGAGCTGCGGTACTTTTAGTATTCAGTATAGTTTTGAACATACTGTCACTAACTTTTCACCCTTTCTCTCTTTTCCATAGAATTTACACAAATAAATAAGCGCACTCGCCTTGCTTGCAAGGTATAGTGCGCTTATTTATTTTACTTTTTATAACGTGTGTTGTATAATAATCGGAAGATAAGCAGTGATTTAGCGGAGTAAAAAATAGAAACGGAGAGTGTCGGGTATGTATGAAAAAGCGGTAATGCCTCCGGCAGGGGAAGCCATTCTTGCAGGAGATTTAGAAAAGATGCGCTGTTTGATTGAGGATGGAAGTCTGCTGTTTCGAAACGGAGAAATAGTTCGGCTTCACCGGGACATTCCAAAGATAGTGGGCGGAGAAACGCTCTATACCGATGCTTTTGATTTTGCTCTCGACCAAAATCAAACGGAGATTGTGCATCTGCTCATTGACCACGGTTTAGTGGACCTGACCCCCAATGGGGATGCAATGTTTGTCGCCATTCGCAGAGGAGATTTTGTCCTGTTGAATTATATGCTGGACCACGGAGGACAATTCGGACGAACGGAACGTGACATTACTCGGTTGATTCTCAATCTGTCGGACGTATGGGACGAGCATTGTCCGGCTCTGCTCGATAGACTGGAACTGCCTGTCGGCACGCTGGGCGGGACGGCT
This sequence comes from uncultured Clostridia bacterium, assembly GCA_948440265.1. Classification (GTDB taxonomy): domain Bacteria; phylum Bacillota; class Clostridia; order Christensenellales; family Pumilibacteraceae; genus MGBC157735. Next base: position 38,210 of record CAOJOK010000012.1, on the reverse strand, counting down.
CTTTGTCATATTGCCGGTGAAAATCGTGTGTCGGTAGCGGAATATCTGCTGGGAGCAGGAGTTGACATAAACAGCCGTGATTCCTCTCAAGATACGCCCGTTTTACGGGCGGCGGCGGAAGGACATACGGATATGGTTCGGTATTTGGTAGAGAGGGGAGCAGATGTAACGGTTCAAAACGAATACGGTCTGCGTCCGTATACCGCCGCTCGGGCAAATGGACATATGGACACAGCTGCGGTTATTAAATCTCTGGAGCCGGTCGGAGCGTTTACGAACGAGTTACAGGATGAACTGTTTAAGCAGTACAATGTACCGACGGCTATGCGGGACTATTTCAAGAACGGACCTTTGCTTTTGGAATTTACGGATGATGAGCGCTCGGGCTGGGTTCGGTTATTTGCCTATTCCGATGTGGCGGAGATTACCTATGACGGACACAAGGTTCTCTCTTTGGTGGAGGATAGTTGGGATTACGGGATAATGCTGGTATGGGAGCCGAAGTCAAAGAAAATTTGGTTTGTCGATATGGAGCATAATATCTTTCATCCGATGGCTACGTGGACAAAATTCATTCGGCGGGCAGGGTGGTACATAACCAGGGCGGTAATGTGGGAGTTTGACGATTGACGGAATTGCTGTTGCTCGGGGGCTTATTTTTATGTTTAAAAAAGTGGACATTTATTCCGAAAAGTGTTATGCTTAAAGTGCGATAAAAATTTCGGGGAATCGTATTATGGCATTTTACGAATTGCGGAAATACAACGGCAACGAAAGAGTTTGGCTGGGGCAATACGAAAATCTGCACAACCTGCCGCACTGGCATTATGACTGCGAGTTTATTCACGTCGAGAACGGCAGAGCGAAAGTATTCGTCGGCGGCGCGGAATTCGAAATAGTCAAGGGCGACAGCATTTTTGTGGACTCGGGACAGATACACAGCATAGAAGCGGACAGCGACAGTCTGCTTTCCCTGTTTCTGTTTTCCGACGCGCTCGTAAAAGATATCGTGTCGAACAACGCGCTCAAAAGTCCGCTGTTGAAAAACGCTTACGACATAGAGAGCGTGATTAAAGAAGTTGATTTCGAGCTAAAAGAGAAATTGCCGCATTACACAAAGAAAGCAGAAAATGCCGTGACGGATATGATAATAGACATATTCCGAAAAGAGCCTACTCAAGTAAAACGCGAAGAAAAGAATTCGTATATCGCGCAGTATAAGGCTCTGCTTAAAGAGATTGACGAGAACTTTGCCTGGTATACCTTTTCCGACGCGGCGGCTTTTATGAACGTCAGCGAACACTACTTTTCCGAGCTGTTCCACAAGATATGCGGTATGACCTTTTCCAAATATATAAACAGCGTCAAAGTGCGAAAGGTGGTCGAAATGCTGGAAGAAAGGGGCGGAGAAGATTCCATAACAGAGATTTCCACAAAGTGCGGTTTCAATACAATCAGGCACTTCAACCGCGTTTTCCGTGAAGTGACGGGATATTCGCCGCGCGCACTGCCGAAAGGTTACAGGGTCAATACGACCCCTATAAAGGACGATACGAGATTTGCCGACCCGACTTTGGCAGGCTCGAAACTTCTGCGCGACACCGAAAAATAGTTTGATTTTAAATATAAAAACACTGCCGTCTGCGGAAAAAGCGGGCGGCTTTTTGCCATATAGGAATAAATGTCCGTGTTGTGCGAAAATAAGTCTTTTATGTAGCCGTCCGATTTTATATAATTATATAGAAGTGTATATGGACGGTAAACGCATACTCGGAATAGAACTCGGTTCGACGAGAATTAAATCGGTGCTCATCAACGAGCGCGCCGAAGTTTTGGCAAGCGGCGGATATGTGTGGGAAAACAAGTGGGAAAACGGTTATTGGACGTACGGCGAAGAAGATATAGCAATCGGATTGAGAGAAAGCTTTGCCTCTCTTGCCGCCGACTGGTTTTCCAAGTACGGAGAAAAGCTGATTGACGTTACGGCAATCGGCGTGTCGGCTATGATGCACGGATATATCGCGCTGGACGAAAACGATTGTTTTTTGACGCCTTTCAGAACGTGGCGAAACACGACTACGAAAGCGGCGGCGGACGAACTTACGGAAAAATTGAAGTTCAATATCCCTCAGCGCTGGTCGGTCGCGCATTACTATCAGGCGGTTTTAAATAAGGAAAAGCACGTGCCGAAAGCGGCGTTTTTGACTACGCTTGCAGGCTATGTTCATTATCGCCTTACGGGAGAAAAAGTTATCGGAATAGGTGACGCGTCGGGTATGTTCCCCGTGGACGAAAACGGTTACGACGCGGCTATGATGAAAAAATTCAATGCGCTGTCGAAAAAGCGGGGCGGCTGTTCCGACTTCGAAAAACTGCTTCCCAAACCGCTGAAAGCAGGAGAGTGTGCAGGCACTCTGACAAAGAGCGGCGCGCTCTTTCTGGACGGGAGCGGAACTCTTAAAAGCGGCTGTCCGATGTGTCCGCCGGAAGGCGACGCAGGCACCGGTATGACGGCGACAAACAGTGTCCGAAAGCGCACGGCGAACGTCTCCGCAGGTACTTCCGCCTTTCTTATGATTGTGGCGCAAAAGCCGTTTAATGCCGTTCACAGGGAAATAGATATCGTATCCACGCCGCACGGACTGCCCGTCGCTATGGTGCACGTCAATAATTGCACAAACGAAATCAATGCCTGGGCAAGAATTTTCGCCGATGTAGAGTATGTATTAAACGGCAGAAAAGCGGAAATGAACGAGCTTATGACAAAGCTGTTCGAACATTCAAAAAACAGCTCGGAAAATCTCGGCGGACTTGTCGGATACAACTATCTTTCGGGCGAGCCGATTGTCGGGATAGACAGCGGCAGACCGCTGATTATGAGAGATTCGGGATATGCTCCCACGCTTGCCGACTTTATGAAAATGCAGCTGTATTCGGCTGTCGCGGTATTGCGGCTCGGTATGGAAATCGCTGAGAGAGAAGGCGTTAAGGCAGAGCTTGTCTGCGGACACGGCGGATTTTTCAAAACCGATAAAGTGGGACAGAGCATTATGGCGGCGGCGCTGAAAGCGCCCGTGTCCGTTATGAAAACGGCAGGGGAAGGCGGCGCGTTCGGTATGGCGCTGCTTGCGCTGTTTGCCGTAAGCGGAGAAAAGGACCTTGCCGAATTTTTGAATAAGATTTTTGCAAGCGCCGAAGTGTCGACGGCGGAGCCGAGCGAGAAAGAACTGCAATCTTTCGAGCTGTTTATGGATAAGTATAAGGCGGGACTGAAAGCGGCAGAGACAGCCGCGGCTATTAAATAGGAGATAGAAAATGCTGGCTGAATTGAAAGAAAGAGTATATCGCGAAAATATCGCGCTCGTCAAAAACGGCTTGGTGGTATTGACTTGGGGCAATGTCAGCGCGATTGACAGAAAGCGCAACCTGGTGGTCATAAAGCCGAGCGGCGTGGACTATGAAACTATGACCGCAGACGATATGACGGTGGTGGATTTGGACGGCAATGTCGTGCAGGGCGGCAATCGTCCGTCGTCCGACACGCCCACGCACCTGTATCTTTATAAGACGTTTTCGAATATCGGCGGTATAGTGCATACACATTCGGCATATGCGACGACTTGGGCGCAAAGCGGACGCGCCATACCTGCATACGGCACCACGCACGCCGATTTTGCTTTCGGCGATATCCCCGTGACAAGGGCATTGACCGATGACGAGATAAACGGCGAGTACGAACTGAACACGGGCAAGGTGATAGCGGAAACCTTTTCGGAGCTGGACTATGCGGCGGTGCCTGCCGTGCTGGTCAAAAATCACGGACCTTTCGTTTGGGGCGATTCGCCGGAAAAAGCCGTGCAAAACGCAGTCACGCTGGAAGAAGTGGCGAAAATGGCGGCGCTCACGGAAAGCATAGGCGGAAAGGATAATAGGGTCGGCAGGACGCTTTTGAAAAAACATTACGACAGAAAACACGGCGCTTCGGCGTACTACGGTCAGCCGCGCAAATAGTTGCAAAACAAGGAGATTGATTTATGAAAAAACTTTATTTTATAGTCGGCAGTCAAGACTTATACGGCGAACAGACTTTGAAAGAAGTGGCGCGCGACGGCAGGGAAATGGCGGAATTTTTAAACGGCAAACTCTGCGACCTGGCGCAAGTCGTGCTTATGCCCACCGTGCGAAACGCCGACGAGGCGGAAGACGTATTTTTGAAAGTTGCCGCCGATAAAGAGTGCGTCGGCGTCATAGTTTGGATGCACACGTTTTCGCCTGCGAAGATGTGGATACGCGGCTTGCAGACTCTGAAAAAACCTATGCTTCATTTGCATACGCAGGCAAACGAAAAACTGCCGTATAAGACAATCGATATGGACTTTATGAATCTCAATCAGTCCGCGCACGGAGATAGGGAGTTCGGCTTCATTTGCACAAGATTGAACGTCAAACGACAAATAGTCGTCGGCTATTACAGACATAACGACGTTATAGAAAAGATACGCTCTTTTGCGGAAGTGGCAGTCGCGCTCGATTTTTCCAAAAGACTGCGCGTCGCTATGTTCGGCAGCAATATGCGCGACGTGGCGGTGACCGACGGCGACAGAGTGGAAAGCGAAATAAAATACGGCTGGAACGTCAACTATTACGGAATAGGCGACCTTGTCGAAATCGCCGATTCGGTGACCGACGCCGATATCGACGCGAAGATTAAGGAGTATAAGACAAAGTACGAAATCGCAACAGGCGATACGGCGGCGGTGAGAGAACAGGCGAAATATCAGATAGCCGCCGAGCGGTTTATAGACAGGGAAAGAGTGTCGGCTTTCACCGATAACTTTCAGGACCTGCACGGCTTGAAACAGCTTCCAGGACTTGCCGTTCAGGACATTATGTCGCGCGGTATCGGATTCGGCGCGGAAGGCGATTACAAGACCGCCGCGCTTATGGCGGTGCTGTGCAAAATGGCGGAAAAGAGAAAGGGCGCGACGGCGTTCACCGAAGACTATACATACGATTTGACGGCAGGGAGCGAAATGGAACTTGCTTCTCATATGCTGGAAGTATCGCCAGTGTTTGCCGCGTCCAGACCGAAAATAGAAGTTCATCCGCTTGGCATAGGCGGCAAAGAACCGGCTGCAAGACTTGTTTTCGACAGTATAGAAGGCGACGCAATCGCCGTATCTATGGTTGATATGGGCACGCATTTTCGGCTCATATGCGCAAAAATAAAGTTGGTCAAACAGCCCGAAAAAATGCCGAAGCTTCCCGTGGCGCGTATTATGTGGAAACTTGTGCCCGATTTCAAAACGGGCGCGGCGGCTTGGATATATGCAGGCGGCGCGCACCACGCAGTCGTTTCCACGGCGCTGAACGTAGACGACATAAGACTGTTTGCGTCGCTGACCGACACCGAACTTGTGATTATAGATGAAAACACCCGAGTATAAAAGAAAAGAGCCGCCCTTTCAAAAGGCGGCTCTTTGCGGTCAACTAATTTTTTAATATTTTTCCGTTTGAATGTTTTCGGAAATTTTCTTGATTTTCCGCATTTCGTAATTTTTCAGTTTGATTCCGAAACGCTCGACTTCCTGTTCTCTTATTACGGTATATCCGCGCTTTTGGAAAAACGGTTTCGCCGTTATAGAAGAAAAGGTCGTAATGGCGGCAAACGGCTTTTCCGCCTCGTCGCACAGAGCCGCGGCTATTTTCTGCCGCTGAAAGTCCTTGTGTACATACAGCATATCCAGACAGCCCGACTTGTCTATGCTGGCAAAACCGACTGTCTTTTCACCGATTTGCGCAATGAAAGAAGTCTGCTCTTGAAAATCGTTCTGCCGTTTAATCAGACTGTCCCTGTCTTTTGCCCAAGCATAAAGCTGCGCGTGAGAATAATCTTTCGCATTGACGGTGTGCACGGTGTCGTAAAACAGTTCGGAAACTGTCTTTAAATCGGCGCTTTCATACTTTCTTATGACAAGTTGAGAGCAGAATTGTTTGAGCTGCTCGATAGCAGGTTTATCATACTTTCTTGCAAACATATGTCCGCCGCCGTCAATCAAAACCAGTCTGCAGTTTGCTCCTGCGTCGTCATATTCTTCTTTTGCCCGCTTTGCATAGCAGGTATTTACTATTTTGTCGTTTGTGCCGTGAACTATCAAAACATTGCCCGTATACTTTTTGATTTCGCTCCAAATATCCATATTCAAAACGGATTCGGGATATATGCGGCTCAACTTTAAAAACGGAATTTTGCATTTGAGAATATCGGGCACATTGCTCGGGTCAAACTCGAACATCATCATTTTGCCGTTTCTCGCATCATCGGGGATACAGAACGCAGGGTAGAACAGTATAAGCTTTTCCACTTCGTCTTTCAGCTGTGCGGCACATAGTGCGCTGACAACGCCGCCTTGACTGCACCCCATAAGGCAGATTTTTTCGGGGTCGACATAACTTTGCGTTTTGGCAAAAGCTATGACGGTCTTTAAATCGTCTGTTTCCGTCTGTATGCTCATATCGATAAGCTTGCCGCCGCTCTTGCCTATGATACAGCCGCCGACAAAATCAAAACAGAAAGCGGCATATCCGCTTTCTGCAAATACGCGCATATACTTTGACATCATTTTGCTGTTTGCAAGAAAACCGTGGGATAAAACGGCAATCGGCAGATTGTTTCTTCTCGGACGCAAAACAGTACCTGCAATGCGGAAACCGTCACGATAACAAATGAACTTTTCTTTTATAAACTTACTCATTGAACTTCATCCTTTAAAAAAAATCGAGCCGCTGTCCTTTTATCGGTTTTGTACAGGAAAGCATATACAAAAGCGGTATTATGTCTGTACTTGACAACACGGGCAGATAAATGGTACAATATAACTGTGACGCGTGGGCAATATAAACAACGGTACTTGATGAAACGTATGCGGTAATATCAACAGCTGAATATTATAATCGCTTTTTGATTTTCGGGGATTGAATATGAAAAATAATCGTGAAATCAGAAATTAACGAGAAAAAGAAAAGGGGTAATTCAAATATGGCAAGGCAAAAAGATACGCCTAAAAAAATCAAAATATTTGCGTCTCCCACTGTGACTGTAGGTTCGCTATTCGCGTGGCTGTGCGGATTAGGCATAATTATTTTTATTCTATCATATGAACCCGCGAGAACGGACAATATTTATGCGACAATTATTTTGGTTGCATTATTGTCCATATTCTCGATGGGTCTAACGATTGAAGGACCGCGTACATTCTTAGCAATGATTACAATAGACGAAAATGGTGTTACCAAATCTTTCTTGGGGAGATTTTGTAAAGTGCAAATGACTTGGGAAGAAATCGCCGATATAGCTTTTTCACAGTTCCTTTTAACACCGTACGGATTTTTGTGGTTTTCAAAAACTATAAAGATTTCCTATGTAAGTATGGAACGTAGGTATAAAGTGAAGGATTCGATAGCCATTGTATTGAACAAAAAACGCTATGCCGTAATAAAACAGTATATCAAACAGCCGATTACAGGCTTGTCCGAAGAAACCGCAAAAACTTTGAAATTGGAATAAGTTTGTATATAGGAAACAAACTGCAATGACGATATAATCGCCGTGTAGACGGCTTATCGATTGTTTGTAAGAGTTTGCTTTTTTCGGGTTTCATAAACGCGATTGCCGTTTGCGTCTTTGCCGTCGAACATTTCATAGTCGGTTGCCGTCACGGTTATGTTTAATTTGCTTGCATAATCTTTTGAGACAATCAGTTTCGCTTCGGTTTTTTCCGTTTCTCCGTCGTAAAGATACGGTGTCAAAACGATGCTGTCGTCAAAGTTTCCGCCGTTTATAGTCGTGCAGAAAGTTGCGTAAATTTTACCGTAAAATGTTCCGCCGTTTAATATTACATATCCCGAATTGTCTGCTTCCCGACTGGCAGTCGAGTGCACGCAGGCAATTTCTCCGCCGCGATATACGCCGCTGTTTACGGTAATGGTGGAATGAGTGTCTGCCCAAAGCGCGTAGTAAAGACGGTTCGTCGCGTCGACGTTGCAGTCGTAGAAAGCGGCTTCGCAGTTAAATACGTTAAAACCGCCTTTCGTATCGAGATTTCTGACCGTGATGCGATTGTCGTCTACTGCATCGCCGAGAAAAACGGCATAGCCGATGTTCGGAGTTTCAAAGTCGGTAATAACTTTGCCGTTTTGCAAAGTCACGTCCGTGCCTTCGACGAGAAAACCGCCGTTGTTTTTGACTGTAACGGTGTGTCCGCCGAGGTCGAGCGTTCCGCCGTCTGGCAGGCGCAGAACGACTTCATACTCACCTGCGGTGACAGTTATGTCGTTTGCGAGCTTTATATGCGACTTTGCCTTTGCGCTTTGTATTACGCTCGTAAGCTCCGTTTCGTCTCTTGCAAGCAACGGGAACTGCTCATTGCCTGCGTCCGTTTTGACGATATCGTCGCAACGCGAGCAAGAGCGAAAATAACGCTTGTTTTCGAAATCGTACTCATAATCGCCGTAAGCGTGTGCGGCAAGTATGACTGTCGAAGATATTTCTTCGGCGGCGTCGGCGTCCGCAAAGTTCTTATCGCAAAGCGAGCAATGCCAATATTCTATATTACCGTCTTCCGTGCAGGTTTCGGCTGTGTAGTTCACTTTGACTAATTTGTGCTTGCATATACGGGAACAGGCGCACAGCGAAAAGACAATAGGCAGCAGTGCGACAAAAATAATACCCAATTTCTTTTTCATAGATTTTCTTCCTTTTATATAACGGCTCGTTATATTATTGTTTCGCGCCGTTTGGTTATATAATACATTATATTTAAAATCGAATAAATTTTCAATCGTTTGAATGATGTAAGTCAAAGTTTTTCGGCTGTGCGGCATATCGGCTGTTATCGGATACCGACTATGGATAGGGCTATTTTCATAAACAGCTTCAAAGCCGACGGAACATTGTTTTCCAAAATCGAAATCACCGTTTGCGCGTCAAATCCCGAAAAGCTGTTTTGCAAGCCCGTAAAATGGGTGTAGAGCGTCCCTTCGGCTTGCGTCGCGCCAAGCGCGACCATTGCCGTTGCGCTGTCCCCGAAAGCGAAATAATGCCCGTGTGCCAATGCGCCCACGGCAAACTGTCCTACGGAGATAGCTCCGCACGACATAATGCCTATTGAAATAGCCCCGAATGAAATCAATCCGACAGACACCGCGCCGCCGCTTAACATTCCCAGTGCAAACGCTCCGAATCCGAAAAAGCCGATGCCGAGCACTCCTATGCCGAAAAGACCCAATGCCAGCAAGCCGATTGAAAAAAGTCCCGAAGCCAAAAGCCCTATCGAAAGAACCCCGACCGATTTGAACCCGATTGCGATTATGCCTTTTGCGGTTTTGCCTTTACCTATGTTTATATGCACCAAAGGCAGTCCGAAAAGCGTTGATTTCGACTTGTACTCGTATTCTCGCGTTTTGGTTATGGTAAAACTGAAAGTCGAAAAAGAAGCGTCGTGCCTGTATGTAGTGCGCTGTATATTCGGCTTTTGCGTGACGTCGTCTTTTAACAGATAGTCGAGCGAGCAGCCGAACAGTTCGCTCATACGAATCAGCTTGTCCGTTTCGGGGTAGGCGATATCCGATTCCCATTTGCTTATGGACTGTCTGGATACGCCGAGAACGTCGGCAAGCTGTTCCTGCGTCATATTGTTTTCTTTGCGGGCTTTCGCAAGTTTTTCGCCAAATGTCATAAATGCCTCCGTGCGACAGTGATTGCTTTAATTATAAATGATTTTTTGTGAAAACACCACCAACTTTGCGGTTCTAAATGTAAACTTCGGGTTGCTTTTGCAAATTCATTATATCACAATTGCCGTACATTTTCAAGCATAATATGTCCTATGCAATTTCTGTGCCACTTATGTTGCCACTCAAGCGATAGACATTGCTTGACCGCATTACTTTCCAACCGAATTCGACTTTATATAATATAAAACTATCGAAAAAGGGTTGCTTATTTGAAAATTCGAGTGTATAATATGTTGGCAGTAAAAAATTTTCAAGGAGATTCTACGAAATTACAAGTAAAGCGTTTGGGCGTAATAATGACGGCGCTTGCCGTTATGGCAATGCTGCTTATCGGTTCGGGACTGACGGTAAGCCGCGTCGCATTTGCCGCAGGCGATAACAGCCACGCCTATAAGTATTTCTATGAGAGACTGGAACAGGACTCTATGGAAGCGAAATTCTATAATGCTTTCGAGTCGTTGTTAAACGGCGGCGAGTTCGAGAAGGGAACTATAAAGTACGACTTGGTTGCGAATAAAATTGCAAGCAAGGAAGACGTGGAAGCGTATGTAAACGGTACGAGCGATAAGATAGCCAAGGCGTTCGGAATGGGACGCGACGCTTTCTATATGGACCACCCCGATTTATTTTATGCCGACGTTTTCGCAACGTCTATAAGCGCGGGACAAAAGGGAAGCGACTATGTTGCTTATCTCGATTCGTCGAGAGCGGTCAATACATACGTCGGCAGTCTGGATTCGCAAGAAAAAGTCAAGACGGCGATAAATGCTTACGAAAACAAACTTGCGGCAATCGTTGCCGAAGCGAATAAAAAAGCGACGGTTGTCGAGAAAATAGAGTTTGCGAACAATTATTTGAGAGATAATAACCACTACGGCTGGGGCACGAAAACGGAAGGAGACCGTAATGTCGATACCGAAAAGGCGGCATTCATTTATACTTCGTACGGTTCTTTGATAAATGCGGAATCGGTGTGCGAAGGCTATGCAAAGGGCTTCAAGGCTATTTTGGACAGACTGGGCATTCCGTGCGTACTCGTGGCAGGCTATGTGGACAGCGTCACACAAGGCGGCTATCAACCGCATATGTGGAACTATGTCAGAGTCGACGGTCAGTGGTATATGGTGGACCCCACTTTCAATCCGAATTTCGAAAACAAGTGGCTGCTTGTCGGCGGTGAAGCCATAAACGAAAAATATATAGAAGACAACGTGGTTTCTTCTTCGGGAAACAAACTCCGCTATCCGGTGCTCAAGCCTTACGATTACGGCGACGACACCGATAAAAACGGTATGTCCGTCATTGGAGTTTACGACGACAAGTCTGTCGGAAAAACTTTGGAGTTTACCATTTCCTATCAAGGGAAAGGCGCACGCAAGCTCAGGGAAGAAAATAAATACCTGGCTTTCCGCAGCGGAAACAGAAATGACGACGGTACGATAGGTTGGAGTCGTTGGACGGATTGTATCGGATTTAACGAAGTAATGGGCAATGAGGTTTTCGCCGTTACCGATTACGAAACTTCTTTTACCGCAGACCCCGGTTATGAGTATTATCAATTTGCTTTGATAGGTATTGCTCCCGACGACAATCCTTACGGCGAAGGCAGTGCGAAGTGCAATTATAAAGACGAAGCGGAAGCCGAGAGAAATTTTGTCGTTGCGCCCTGCGTTCCGTACCGTCACGACGGATATACGCCTGTGGAAAATTCCGCTCCGTGGGCAGTGAGCTTCTATCCCGCAAATACCGGTGATTTGCCCGTGGACAGAACATACGATTTAAGAGTTGCATATCACACCGCATTGAAAAAGGTCGACGAAAGCAAAGACGTCGGTTTGGAGTTTACCGTTTCCGCAGGTGCCGAGAGCATAGAAGGAAATGCGTTCGTGTCCGATGTTGAATGGGACGGTAACAAAACGATTACGTTCAAATTCAAACCGAGCAAAATGTATGTCCACAATATGGCGTCGTACTTCTTTACGCCCACCAACCTTGTCGGCGCAAACAGCAATAAAGTGCCCGAACCTTTCAAATACAGCTTCAAGGGAAAAAGCGTCGTGTGCAGTAAGGTGTTCAACGACGGCAGACTGTATATGAATGTTTTCGGACAGCCCAAAATGCTTGACGACTCCGATTTGTCTGTGACCGATTTCAAGGATGAAAACAATAAGTATTATGCGGAAAGCCAGCGCAGTCAGTTGATGCTGGTTGCCAGCAAACCGACCTCTGCGGAAGAACAGGAAATGGATAAAGTCTTAAAGCAGGAAACGGGGATAAAGGATAACGAAATAATCGCTTCGTCCACATACGAAATCGATTTGCAGATATGCGGTCTTGTGCGGAAAATTCCCAACGGAAGTTATATGCAGGTTTCGTTCGGTTTCCCCGAGGGTTACAGCCCCGACGACGAAGGCACTACGTTTAAAATTTACCACTATAAACACGACGACAACGGCGCGATTATCGGGGTGGAAGAAATACCCGTGATAGTGACGCAATACGGACTCATTGCAAAAGTTACGAGTTTCAGTCCGTTTACAATCGTGCAGGTCAAGAAAGATGCCGTGCAGGGCGGCGAGGTAAGCGTCTATGCTTGCGTAAACGGCGGCAAGGGCGGAACAGTGACGGCGGACGGCAAGAGCGGTATCGCGGAAATCACGGGCGATACGATAACTTACGACATAACGGCGGACCAAGGCTTTGCAGTCGGCGCCGTGCGCCTTAACGGCAAGGTCGTGGACTCTGCTTATTATAAAGACGGCAAACTTACGCTTGCGAAGAAGAATATCGAATCGAGCAATATATTGGAAGTGACGTTCGTTTCCGCGCAGATGCAGGAGAATTACGCCAAAGACGGCATTACGATTTCGTACGGTGCGCTGTCCGACGTGGATTTCAGCGACTTCGGAAAACCGCCTGCGTCCAATGTGGCAGGAATAGTTATCGGCGTGATAGCCGCGGTATTGGTGCTTGCAGGCGGCGGATTCGCTATCTGGTGGTTCTTTATAAAGAAAAAGCAACAGCCCGTTACGGCTACGGCTGGTAGGGCAAATGCTTCGGCTGTTAAAAGACCGACGCAGACAAAACCCGCGCAGTCAAGACCCGCGCAGTCAAGACCCACGCAGTCCGGATCTACACAGACAAAACCCGCGCAGTCAAGACCCGCTCAAACAAGACCTGCGCAATCCGCACAGTCAAGACAGACGCAGGCGAGACCGACGCAGACAGGCTCGACGAAAACGTCTCAAACGAGGACGGCGCAATCCGCACAGGCGAAACCTTCGCAGACGGTGTCAAGACCTGCGCAGACGCATACAAGACCTGTTTCGGGCGGCGGCACGAACAGACCGACTTCTTCGGCAAGACCGGCTCCGAAAACGACGGATAAAACGCGTCCTTCCAACCCGAAGAAATAACGGTTGACAGGGCAGAATAAAGCAATAAAGCAAAAGGAAGCGCACGCTTCCTTTTTTAATGCCGAAAATCAAATCAATTGCATTTTATTTACATATCGGGAGAGTGACAAAAAAATCATATTTGTTTCCGTCTTTCCCTATACACTTTGACCGACATCGTACATATTAACTCCCTGAGCTTTTTTTTAAAACGAACTATGTAAATAATACATATTTCAAAAAAAGTTTTTCAAAAGGGCAATATCCTATTGCTTTTTAACTTTAAATATAGTATAATCAATATAGAAACTGCACACCTACTATAGTATTAGGTTGCTGTTTTTTGTTACCGTTTTCAATTAAGAGCATAGCGCATTATATTTATGGTAAATTATTTGAATATAATTAGAGTATATTTGATATGCTTAGTTATTATTTTATTTGGTAACATAGATACAAATGTAAAAGGAGGTTTTGGGTAGAATAATTTTTTGTCGTAGGGCATTTGATTTTGAATGAAGCTATATGTGGCGGCTCGTAGGTTATATCTCGGCGGGCGCAGTAGCGGATATATATGTGTTAATTTGCGAAAGTCCAGTTTTGCGAATCGGCGAAGCATACCCAAAAACTATGAGCAAGCAGACATATTGGTATATTTTATATGTGCACGCGAATAAAGAACAACGTGTTATTAATGATTTCAAACAGGCTTTTTATAAACGTGAATTGCCGTATTTTATTGAGCCATTTTGTCCGGAGTCCGAGTATTATTATAGAAATAAGAAAGAACGGAATTTTGGAAGAGTTTACAGAAAGCGTCCATTATTTTCTGGTTATGTTTTTCTTGAAACAGATATGCCTCAGGAAGAATTTTTACAGGAATTTGCGGATTATATCTATAAGTCTGAAGATATAATTAGGCTTTTAAAATACGGTAACACGAATATAATTGCGTTGGCAGAAGATGAAAAAACAAAGTTTGAATATCTTTTTAAAGGTAAGCGTTGCTTGGGACATTCAGTTGGTTTTATTGAAGGAGATAAAATTGTCATAACTGCGGGACCACTTGTAGGACGAGAAGGATTAATAACACATATAAACCGCCATAATAGAAACGCAACAATACAAGTAAATATGTTTGGCGGAAGAACAGAAGTCAAAGTTGCATTGGAAATAGTAGATAAAAAATAATCGTCCCCTTTGTATATGTTTAATAGAAATAATACAACTATTATGCCTTTTGAGAACAAAGTATGGCTGAGTAGTCCCACAATGCACGGCGATGAAATTAATTACGTGATAGAAGCTTATGAAACGAACTGGATGTCGACTGTTGGTAAAAACATCAATGAAGTAGAACAGTTTTGTGCTTCAAAAGTCGGAGTTAAGTATGGGGTGGCATTATCTTGCGGTACGGCAGCATTGCATTTGGCTGTAAAGCTTGCAGGGGTAAAGCCAGGTGATAAGGTTTTTTGCTCGGATATGACTTTTGATGCAACTGTCAATCCAGTGGTGTATGAAGGCGGAGTGCCGATTTTTATAGATGCGGAGTATGACACTTGGAATACCGATCCCATAGCATTGGAAAAAGCATTTGAATTATATCCGGAAGTAAAAACGGTAGTAATAGCTCATCTTTACGGCACGCCTGGTAAGATAGACGAGATAAAAGCCATTTGCAAAAGGCATAACGCAGTAATAGTGGAAGATGCCGCCGAAAGTTTTGGTGCAACGTATAAAGGCAAACAGACTGGCTCATTTGGAGAGTTTAACTGTATTTCTTTTAACGGTAACAAAATAATAACAGGTTCGTCGGGGGGTATGCTTCTTACGGATGATGTGGAAATGGCTAATAAGGTGCGTAAGTGGTCGACTCAATCACGAGAAAATGCGCCTTGGTATCAGCACGAGGAACTTGGTTATAACTATCGTATGAGCAATGTAGTAGCTGGGGTGATAAGAGGACAGTTGCCGTATCTTTATGAGCATATATCACAAAAGAAATCCATATATAAAAGATACAAAAAGGGATTTGAGGGTTTACCAGTTTCTATGAACCCTTATGACATAGACAATTGTGAGCCCAATTTTTGGTTGTCGTGTATGATTATAGATCGAGAAGCAATGTGTAAGCAAGTGCGTAGTGAATGTGAGGCGTTGTATTTACCCGAAAAAGGCAAATCCTGTCCGACGGAAATTTTGGAAACTCTTGCTTCTTATAATGTGGAAGGGAGACCTATTTGGAAGCCAATGCATATGCAACCAATATATCGTATGCATAGTTTTGTGACTCGTGAAGGTTGTGGTAGAGCAAAGACAAATGCGTATATGGCAGGTGGCATAGTTGGTAAAGATGGAAAACCCGTTGATGTGGGAATGGATATTTTTGCACGTGGACTTTGTTTGCCGAGCGATAATAAGATGACAGAGAAAGAACAAGACATAATTATAGAAATTGTAAGAAGGTGCTTTGAGTAATGGAGTGGTGGCACATACTTCTCATCGTTACGGGTGGTGCTATCGTTTGGTTTACGTTCTCTATTTTAATGTATAGACCTTTTTTCAAACGGTTCTACGACTTTATTTTGAGCCTAATTGCTTTAATTGTGTTTTCGCCACTATTGTTGATTTTGTTGATAGTGACGGCGATTCAAATGGGCGGCAATCCGTTTTTTGTTCAGGCGCGCCCTGGCAGAAGAAAAAAGCTTTCCAAAAGACAGTGTATAAAGAAAGATGTCCCTTACGGCACGTATGGTGAAGAAAAGATATTCAATCTTATTAAGCTCCGTACAATGACTAATAAAAAAGACGAAAATGGCAATCTTCTTCCTGATGAGCAAAGACTTACTCGTTATGGTAAATTTTTGCGTAGCACTTCTTTAGACGAGCTGTTCTCGATTATCAACATACTAAAAGGAGATTTATCCATAGTAGGTCCGCGTCCACTCAGAGTGGAATATCTGTCTTTATATAATGAAGAACAATCGCAACGCCATAATGTGCGCCCTGGTCTTACCGGACTTGCGCAAGTAAACGGACGCAATGCGCTTACTTGGGAAGAAAAATTCAGTTACGATGTAGAGTATGTGTATTCATACAGTTTTTTTAAGGATTTGAAGATTTTTTTCAAAACGATAGGTAAAGTGTTTAAGAGAGACGGTATTTCGCAGGATGGATCGGCAACAATGCCGTTTTTCACAGGAACTGTGAGCGTAGAAGAATCGAATGCGGAAGCAGAGATGGAATCGAAAAGTGAATAATCAATTGATTAATATACTTATAACAAGTTGCGGACGCAGAGTGGAACTTGTTAATGCATTTAAGGCAGCAAGAGATAAGCTTGGAATTTGCGGAGACATTATAGGTGCGGATTGCACCGATACAGCTCCGGCACTGTGCTTTACGGATAAGAAATACGTAATACCGCGTATAGATAGCGGTGAATATATCGACGCGTTAAAAGCTATTGTAGCAAAGGAAAGTATTTCTCTTGTAGTTCCCACAATAGATACCGAGTTGAAGTTGCTTGCGGAAAACAGAGTGGAATTGGAAGAATATGGCGCAAGAGTTCTTATTGCCACAGAGAATGTAGTAAAAATATGTAGTGACAAAGCACTGACATCGCGTTTTTTTGGGAAGCACGGGTTTGATAGACCGAATGAAATACCTAAGAAGGTGTGGCAAAATTATGAAGGGAAGTTCCCGCTTT
Organism: uncultured Clostridia bacterium; assembly: GCA_948440265.1. Lineage (GTDB taxonomy): Bacteria > Bacillota > Clostridia > Christensenellales > Pumilibacteraceae > MGBC157735. The sequence goes on along the minus strand of CAOJOK010000012.1, from coordinate 21,311 downwards.
TTATTAAGCCACGTGATGGTAGTAGTAGTATAAATGCTTTCAAGATAAACAATAAAGGCGAATTGAATTTCTTTACCCATTATGTAAAAAATCCTATAGTTCAGCAGTGTGTAAACGGTCAGGAGTATACTATAGATATTTTGACAGACTTTGAAGGAAATCCAATATTGATAGTACCTCGTAAAAGACTTGCGGTGCGTGGTGGAGAAATATTAAAGGGCCAGATTGACAAGAATCAAAAGATTATTGCGATAGCGAAGCGGCTTGTCAAAGAACTTGGTTATATTGGACAGTTAACAGTACAAGGATTTTGGACAAGCGACGAAAAGCTGCAATTAATTGAAATGAATGCACGGTTTGGCGGAGGCGCTACAATGAGCATTAAAGCCGGAGCAGATTTTTGTGAGAAGCTTTATAGGATGTTAAAGCGTGAAAGACTCGAATACGATGAAAGTTATCGGGATGGAGCATATATAGTCAGATTTGACGACAGTGTGGTAATACAAAATGATTAAAGCTGTTATATTTGATTTAGACGATACTTTATATCCGGAAATAGACTATGTGAAAAGCGGTTGTAAGGCTATTGCGGCTACTCTTGCAAGAGGTAATAAAGGACTATATGATGAATACAAACATACTTTTGATGAAATAATCTCACAATCTCCGTTTGGGGTAATTGATCGCTTTTGTGCAGTCTATGAAAATAAAGATTTTGATAAACAAAATCTTATAAGCATTTATCGCGGACATAAGCCTAATATAAAACTTTACGATGACGTTATTTTGTGTTTAAACCAACTTAAAGATAGTGGAATTAAACTTGCGCTTTTGACAGATGGCAGACCAGAGGGACAACGTAACAAAATAGCAGCACTCGGTATAGAAAAATATTTCGATAAAATAGTCATTACCGACGAACTTGGGGGAGAGGAATACAGAAAGCCCAATCCATACGCATACAAACTGATTTGCGAGAACTTCGGCATTGGATTAACCGATTGTTTGGTTATCGGTGATAACCCCGATAAGGATTTTTTTATAAGAGCATATGGTGCGTTGCCAAAACTCATTATGCGAAATTATTCGCTGCATAAAAATAAGCAGAATATTGATGTTGAAAAGATAACTGATCTTTATCAGATTTTTTCTTTCGTGCAATTGAGTCAACCTGTGAGAATTTTACATATGGTAGGCAGTCTCGGTTGGCATGGAGTGGAAGCGGTTGTAATGAATTATTACCGTCACATTGACAAAAGTAAAGTTCAATTCGATTTTATCGTATGTTCTCAAGAGAGAGAAAGGTATGATGATGAAATTGAAACTCTCGGGGGGGGGGAAGATTTATAGATTGCCAAGTAGAAATTTGCATCCATTTGCATATAGGAAGGCTTTGAAAAAATTGTTTATCACACATCCGGAATATAAGATTTTTCATGCGCACGGGAATAGTGCAAGTATATGTATGGATTTAAGTGTTGCGAAAAAATGTGGAATACCTATTAGAATAGGGCATAGTCATAATACTTCGTGTTTTATAAAGTGGCAACATTATTTATTTAGGCCGTTTTTGAATAGTAAAGTAACTCATCGTTTTGCTTGTTCCAAAGCGGCGGGACAGTGGTTGTTTGGGAATCATAGTGTTAGGATTATTCACAATGCGCTTGATTGTGAAAAATTTGCTTTTAATGTCAAAGCACGTGAAAAAATACGAGCAGAGTTAAATATTGCGGACGACGAGATTTTATTTGGAAGTATTGGCGGTTTAACAAAGAACAAAAATCACAAATTTATCTTAGAGACACTGGTTGAACTTAATAAGATAAATAAAAATAAATACAAATATGTCATTGTAGGCGAGGGTGACCTTAGGGAGAAATTACAATTTCAAATAGAAAATCTTGGTTTAAAAAACAATGTGAAGCTATACGGTATTGCCAGCAATGTAAATGATTTTTATTCGGCATTCGATGTTTTTCTATTTCCATCTTTATATGAGGGATTGCCTTGTTGTGTTATAGAAGCACAAGCTTGCGGTTTACCTGTTATTATGTCAAACACCATTACAGATGAAGTGGTGATAACGAAAAATGTCAAATCCTTACCGATAGACGATATTGGATTATGGGTAAAAGAAATGTCGAAAGCATTCGAACGAACTGATTCTCTTATAGCGAAAGCAGAAATTGGAAAAAGAGGTTACAACATTTACACTGAGTCCCAAAAACTACAAGAGTTTTATTTAGATATTTTGTAAATTGAAAGGTTGTGAAAGGTGAAAATTCTTTTTCTTTCAGTAGGAATTTTTAATAGTTATTATAAGTCTGGGATTTATCCTGATCTGCTTAGAAGTTTTATAAATGATGGACACGAAGTTTTTTCCATTATACCATCATCTGTAACTGATACGCGCATTATAAAAGAGGGGAATAATACTGTTTTGCAGATAAAAACAGGGCAAGTTACAGGAAACAGTAACTTATTGCTAAAAGGTATTAGACTACTTTCGTTAGCGAATAAATACAAGAAAGCAATAAAAAAATATTGTAAAAAAGAGCATTTCGATTTAATACTTTATGCTACGCCGCCTATTACGCTTTATAATGCAATAAAGTATGCAAAGAAAAAATTTAAAGCAAAGTCAGCACTGCTTCTAAAAGATATTTTTCCGCAAAATGCGGTTGATATAGGATTACTTTCGTATAAAGGTATAAAAGGCATAATTACACGTTATTTTAGGCATATAGAAAAAAAATACTATGCTATTTCGGATATAATTGGCTGTATGAGCAATGCGAACGTTAAGTTTTTGTTGGAAAACAATCCCGAAGTCGATTCGCGAAAAGTATTTATCAGTCCCAATTCTGTGGATATAAGTCGTATTTGTGAGCCGCTGTCCGTGGAACAAAAAAGAGATTTACGGGTGAAATATAACATTCCAAAAGAAAAACGAGTATTTATTTACGGTGGAAATCTCGGCAAACCGCAAGATGTGTCTTTTATTGTTGAATGCATAAAGGCTTGTAAAAGTATAAAGAATGCGTTTTTTATTGTTTGTGGTAGTGGCGGGGAGTATTCAATTATAAAAGAGTTTTATGATAACGAAAATCCAAAAAACTTATTACTGATAAATGGTTTGCCGCAAGAGGAATATAACAGACTGGTTGCGGTATGTGATATCGGGTTAATTTTTTTGGACCATCGGTTTACCATACCGAATTATCCAAGCAGACTGCTTTCTTATATGCAGTGTGGTATTCCAGTTCTTGCTTGTACTGACAATGCAACCGATATAGGGGATGATATAGTAACAGGAAAGTTTGGTTGGAAATGTTCTAGCAGTGATGTGGAGTCTTTTATAGTATGTATAGATGAAATTGTTTTTTGCGATGATGTTATTATAAAACAGATGGGTAAGCGTGCATTCGAACATATGAAAGATAATTTTTCAGTAGATGACTCTATGAAAAAGATAGTTGAATTTATAAATAAAAAGTAAATGGAATTTTTAAAATATTAGTAAAAACGAATTCATTTGGAGAAATAAATGTCAAAGTTGATTCAAAATTCAGTAAGTAATTTATTTGAGAATAAAGCAATGCTTTCTATTTGTATTACATCGTATAATAGGGTAAATGAACTTATGAGGTGTTTGCGTAGCATAGACGCAGATGTAAAAGATGTCGAAATAATTGTCAGTGAAGATAAGTCGCCAAAACAAGAAGAAATTCGTAAAGAACTTGAAGAGTTTGCTGCGACATCAGATTATAAATTAATAGCAAATTTCAATGAAGAAAATTTAGGCTATGATAGAAACCTTGCTAAATTAATATCACTATCAAATGCACAGTATATATTATTCACAAGTGATGATGATGCATTTAATATCGGAGCATTATCCCATATATTAAATGTCCTCAAAGAAAAAAGACCAGACTATATGTTGACTGCATATTCGAGTAATGATGACAAAGCATTAAATCGTAAATACAATCAAAACTTTGATATAGAAAGTGGTTTTGATTCGACTATTAAATATTTATATGATGGGATTTTATTTTCCGGATTGATTTTTAGAAGCGATTTAGTTAAAAATTCTATTTTTAATATGAATCGTTTTATCAATACCAATTATTTTCAAATTTATCTTTTGCTTAAAATGTTATATCACTATAAGGGTATATATGACAATACGGAACTTATAAATTGTATTGGTGATGGCGAAAACGGATATGGGACTACTGAATTGAGCAACAAGGATCCTTTGCTTGCAGATAGAAATAATATTTTTTCAAACTTACAGTTTAATAAAGGTTTGATTAAAGTAATACGCATTTTTGATGAAGAAGAGAATACATTGGTGATCAAGTCATTTCAAAAAGAATATTCTTTACGTTCATATAGAGGTTTGGCGAGAGCACGAGCAGATAGCAGAAAAACATTAAAAAGATATTGGAAAGAAATGAAGTCCTTAGATATAAAAATATGTTATCCGGCTGGAGTGTATTATCGTGTTTTATGGTTATTCGGTAAAAAATTTTCCGACTTTATATTTGGATTGCCTAGAAAAATTTTATATTTGTCCAGGAGAAAAAGAACTTGACTGAATGTGTTTACGCTTGTGTAGCAATTGTTACCTATAATCCTAATATAGAACTGTTTAAAAGTGTTATCAAATCAGTTGAACGGCAGGTTGAACGCATATATATCTATGATAATGCTTCTGCCAATAGAGAGGAGATAAAAAAAATTTTAAAAACAGAGTGTTGCGTATTAGTCGAGTCTTCTACTAACGACGGAATAGCAAAAGCATTGAATACTATGTGTCGACTAGCCATTGATGATGGATATAATTGGATATTGACACTTGACCATGACACAGTTGTTTGCGACGATTTTATAAGAGGTTGTCAAGAAATTGTTTGGGGGACAAGTCAAGAAATTGCAATTGTTTGCCCTCGGGTAAATTATGTGAATTTAGATGTCAAGGAAAAAGGGGACGTCGATAGTAAAGTTTCTCAAGTATCCGCGTGTATGACAAGTGGTTCATTTATGTCGCTTGAGGCGTGGAATAATGTTGGTGGATTTGATGAGTCAATGGTTATTGATTGGGTTGATAATGATATTTGCACTAATTTCGGCATACACGGATATACTATTTTACGTAATAATCAAATTTCAATGGTGCATCGGCTTGGAGATGTAAAAAAACGGAAGTTTTGGTTTGGAACATTAAATGATTTTCAGTATTCGGCTTTTAGAATTTATCACATTGTAAGAAACGGAATTTATTTTAAACGTAAATATCGACATAAAATAAATTGGTTAAAAACATCTGTTATAAATTTAATTACTCGAATAAAATTTTGGATACTTTACCGAAAAGATAAAGAAAAATGTAAAGCTATTAAACGTGGTAAGAAAGATGGTAAAAAAATGCCAATAAATTTTGTAGTCAATGATATAGTACGAATAGATGGAACGATAAGTTGAACGGTTTTTTGTTTTTTGCTTTTTATATATCTGGCATATGCGTCTTTTCTTGCGAGATTAAGCGTAGACGTATTTCTATATTTATTACGCTTATTATGTGTGCGTTGTTTGTTCTTACCGTATTGTCAAGACAATACGGATATAAGGATTATTCCGATCTTGGTGCTTATTTATCGCGTTTCATAAATGATGATAATTCATATTTCAGTGCGGTTTACGGAATATTGACAGACGTCATAAGATTAATTTTTGGTCCGTCTGTTAATGGGTTTCTCATCAGCATTTCTGTTTTGGTTCTCGTATGTGCTTATTCTGCCGTTATGATTTTAAATTATTCGCCTATACAAAAGCAAGGAGAGATTAAACACAGATACATAGGGACATTTTTGTTTTTATTCTGTATATATTGGGGGATGAGCTTTTCTGCGGAAGTCATAAGGTCAGGATTGGCGATATCTTTTTCTTTAGTGACAATTGTATCATTACTGGTTTCTAAAAATAAAGTTAATATAATAGCCATTATTTTTTTCGTTATGTCTATACTTATGCATTGGACACAGATAATTCTTTTGCCGTTTTTGCTGTATTTGGTAATAGTTCGAAATGTAAAAAATAGATCTTTTAAATTTTACTTTATTTTATCTCTAATATTATTGTTGCTTGATTTTTGCGATTTTAGTCGTATTGTGATGCAAGGATTGTTACCATTATTCAAAAAGATTGTAGAGATATTTGATGATGTAGGACACTATTCTGTGTATTTTGAATTGGTGGAACGGACAACGGTTTTTGATTATTTGACGCGTCAATATATTTACTATCATTTGCTCGGGTTGTTTTTTGCCTTATTTAAGATTGAAGACAAAGCATATATTAAATTACTAAATGGTTATTACTATGGTCTATGTCTATTTACATTTTTAAACGGCATATCTTCAGCTATTACGCGTACACAATGGCCTCTTTTAATACTGAGTGTATTTCTAATTTATAAACTTATTTGTGAGAGACGGCATTCGTTTACGTGGAAATATGTTGCATTTTTATTGTACATTATAACACAAGGACTGTTGTCATCACTCTATTTGGGTATAGTATTTTGATGAAATTGGTAGAAAAAAGAAGCCTTATAGCAAATGTTATATGGAATGTTATATATAGGATTGTCGCTGTGGCTGTTCCTTTAGTGTTTTCAATGTATTCCTCACGTATATTTTCTGCCGATGGAGTGGGACAGATCGCATTTGCGCAAAATATAATGACATATTTTACAACCATAGCAATACTAGGGATACCTAATTATGGTACTAAAAAGATAGGGGCATTACAATCGAACAGAGAAGAACGCAATAAAGTCTTTTCAGAGTTGTTTATAATTAACGCAATTTCGTCGTTGGCTTGTTGCGTGGCTTTTTACACGATGTTGTTGAGTGTGTCAACTCTGCGGAATAATTGGTTGATGTGGATTTTTGGGCTACAGATAGTGTTTAATATTTTAAACTTTGACTGGGTCTATCAGGGTTCGGAAGATTACAAATATGTAGCTATTTGCAGTACTATAACCAAACTGCTATCTGTCGGGTTTTTATTTGTTTTTGTTACAGGAGCGGAAAATATAGCAGTTTATGTGGCGATACTTTGTTTTTCAAATGTAGGTTATTACATTCTTAACTTTGTTAAGCTACATAAATATGTAAGTTTTTCTTTTAGTGGTTTAAAACTAACAAGGCATTTAAAGACTATTTTTATCCTTTTGGCGTCCTCCTGTGCTACGGAACTGTATACGCTTCTTGATACCACAATGGTAGGGGCAATGTGTACTAAGGCGGATTTGGGGTACTATACAAATGCGGTTAAAGTTGTTAGGACTGTTTTTGCGCTTATTTCTGCTCCCTGTGCGGTTTATTTACCTAGACTGAGTGAATGTTATAACAATGAAAAAAAAGAAGAATATAATAGATTGGCGTGTCAAGGATTAAAGTTAGCATTGTTTTTGTCTATTCCTTGTTTTTTTGGAGTATTGCTTGTTTCTGATTCTGCAATACCGCTTCTTTTTGGTGGTGGATTTGAGCCTGCAGTGGTTACACTCAATATTCTTGCTGTTCTAATCCCCGTTTTTTCTATAGCTTTTATTTGTGGGCATATGATTCTTATGGCTACAAATAATGAAAAAAGGATAATGCAAGCAGCAATTATCGGTGCGTTGGTTAATATAGTACTCAATTTTTTACTAATTTGGTTAATTGGTTATAATGGTGCAGCAGTTGCATCTGTCATTTCCGAGATTGTTGTGACGGTAGTGCTTATTTATTACGCATATAGAAATGTAAAATACAAATTTCCTATTAAGTATTTGGTTGTATGTTTGGTTGCAGCAGTGGTTTTTTACGGGGTGGGATGGATAATAAGAGTATTTGTTCATAGACTTATGTTGCGATTTGTAATAACTGTGCCGATAAGTGTGATTATATACTTTGTTATTACTTTACTCTTACGTAATGATACGGCTATTGCTATTGCAAGTAAATTGTTAAGTATATTTAAAAGAAAGAAAGTGGAGGCAGATATGAAATATGAAAAAACTTCTCTTGACGGCGTTATAGTAGTCAATCCCGATGTTCACGGTGATAATCGCGGTTGGTTTATGGAAACTTTCCGCGAAGACGAGTTGAAAGCGCAAGGGATAATTTCACCGTTTGTGCAAGACAACCAATCGTTTTCTGCGCAAAAGGGAACAATTCGAGGGATACACTATCAAAATTACCCATATGCACAAAGCAAATTGGTGCGTTGCTTGAAAGGTGAAATCCTTGATGTCGCTGTGGATTTACGGTTATGGTCACCGACTTATAAAAAGTGGGTGGCTGTTAAACTCTCGGCTGAAAATAGAAAGCAGTTATACATTCCTCGTGGTTTTGGACACGGGTTTGTGACGTTAAGCGATGACGTGGAAATAGCATATAAATGTGATGATTATTACAATAAAGCGAGTGAAGGCGGCATTCGGTTTGACGATTCGGAGCTTGCTATCGATTGGACAGTTGATGCGCCTATACTTTCGGAGAAGGACAAGACCGCGCCGATGCTTGCTGAAGCCAAGCTCAATTTTGATGTGCGTGTGCTTGTGACAGGTGTGAATGGGCAATTGGGTTATGATGTAGTGAAATTGTTGAAATCGAAAGGTATAGAGTGTATAGGTGTTGATATATATGATTTCGATATAACTGACAAATTGTCTGTCAATCATTTTCTTGGGGTATATAAACCTACTGTCATCGTTCATTGTGCGGCATATACGGCAGTTGACAGGGCGGAGGACGATAAAGAAATTTGCACAAGGATTAATGTGCTAGGTACAAAGAATATAGCGGAATATTGTATTGCCAATGATGTCAAGTTTGTGCATATAAGTACAGACTATGTTTATGGTGACAATGGTAAGTCATCGCTCAAAGAGAGCGATGCAACTGTGCCTCTCGGCGTATATGGACAAACTAAGCTTGATGCAGAAAAAGAAGCTGAAAAAGTCAAAAAACATTTTATTTTACGTACGAGTGGCGTATTTGGTAAGCACGGGAATAATTTTGTTAAAACAATGTTGCGTCTTGCAGAAAGTAAAACGGAATTGACTGTTGTTGATGACCAGTATGGAGCGCCTACGTATACGGTTGACCTGGCGAATATTATTGTACAAATTTTGTTTATGGACAAATATGGAACGTATAATGTCAATAATGAGGGAGAATGTACTTGGTGTGATTTTGCAAAAGAAATATTTAAGCGTACAGGGAAGAAAGTTAAAGTCATTTCCACTACAACTGTGAAATACGGAAGCAAGGCCAAGAGACAACTCAACAGTCGCTTGGATAAGAGTAAATTATATGCCATCGGTATAGAAAAACTGCCTACGTGGCAAGATGCACTTGAAAGATACTTGGAGGAGATATTATGAAAGGAATAATATTGGCGGGTGGTGCAGGTACGCGTTTGTATCCGTTGACAATGGTGACAAGCAAACAGCTTTTGCCTGTTTATGATAAGCCTATGGTTTATTATCCTTTATCTACCCTTATGCTTGCTGGAATAAAGGATATACTCATAATTTCTACACCTGTGGATATACCCAATTTTGAACGACTTTTAGGGGATGGAAGTAATTACGGTATAAATTTTTCGTATAAAGTTCAACCGTCACCGGATGGCCTCGCCCAGGCTTTTATACTTGGAGAGGAATTTATCGGGGACGATGCTTGTGCTATGGTGCTCGGGGATAATATTTTTTATGGTAATGGCTTTTCCAGACTACTCAAAACTGCGAAAAAAAATGCGGAAGAGATTAAAAGAACAACGATTTTTGGTTACTATGTGAATGACCCTGAACGATTTGGCGTGGTTGATTTCAATGACAAAGGTAAAGCAACCAGAATTGTCGAAAAACCTGACGAATACATTTCCAATTACGCCGTAACTGGATTGTATTTTTATCCTATGGGAGTAAGCAGTTTGGCAAAGAAAATAAAACCGTCTGATAGAGGAGAACTTGAAATTACTGCATTAAATGAAATGTATCTTGAAAAAGAGTTGATAGATGTGCAACTTTTAGGACGCGGATTTGCGTGGCTAGACACAGGTACAATGGATAGTTTGACCGACGCTGCCTCTTTTGTCCAAATGGTACAGAAGCGACAAAGTGTAGTAATTTCTGCGCCAGAAGAAATCGCATATAAAAACGGATGGATAAATAGGGAAAAACTTTTAGAATCCGCTAAACGATATGGCAAAAGCCCTTACGGAGAACATTTAAAAAACGTAGCCGAGGGAAAACTTAGATATTAAAGGAGATAGTTATGACAATTATAGTTACGGGCGGTGCCGGATTTATAGGAAGCAACTTTATTTTTTATATGTTAGAAAAATATCCTGATTATCATATAGTTTGTTTGGATAAGCTAACTTATGCAGGCAATCTTTCTACGCTTGTACCAATAATGGATAATTCGAATTTTCGTTTTGTGAAAGCAGATATTTGCGATAGAGCAGCGGTGTATAAGTTATTTGAAGAAGAAAAACCTGATATAATAGTAAATTTTGCTGCCGAAAGCCATGTAGATAGAAGCATAGAAACACCCGATATATTTTTGAAAACAAATATAATGGGTACGGCAGTTTTAATGGATGCTTGTCGCAAGTATGGAATAAAACGTTATCATCAAGTTTCTACCGATGAGGTATATGGAGATTTGCCGCTTGACCGTCCGGATATGTTTTTCACTGAAGAAACACCTATTCAGACCAGCAGTCCATATTCTTCAAGTAAGGCCGGTGCAGATTTGTTAGTACTTGCTTATCATCGTACTTATGGATTGCCTGTAAGTATAAGCCGTTGCTCAAATAACTATGGTCCGTATCATTTTCCAGAGAAACTTATTCCGCTTATTATTGCTAATGCCCTTAATGATAAGCCATTACCTGTTTACGGTACGGGTGAAAATGTGCGAGATTGGTTGTATGTGAAAGACCACTGCATAGCAATAGATCTTATTATTCACAATGGAAAAATCGGCGAGATATATAATGTTGGTGGGCATAATGAAATGCGTAATATTGATATAGTGAAACTAATTTGCAAAGAACTAGGTAAGTCCGAGAGGTTGATAACTTTTGTGACTGATAGAAAAGGACACGATCTTCGTTATGCGATAGACCCATCTAAAATATATAATGAGCTCGGTTGGTTTCCGAAAACAAAATTCAAGGATGGTATAAAGAAGACGATTGAATGGTATTTGAATAATCGGGAATGGTGGGAAACCATTATTTCTGGAGAATATAAAAACTATTATGAAAAGATGTATGGCAATAGATAAGGAGTGGAATATGTCGCTATTTACAAATAAAACTTTAATGATTACTGGTGGAACTGGTAGTTTTGGAAATGCCGTTCTTAATAAGTTTTTGGCAACGGATATTGGAGAAATACGCATTTTCTCTCGTGATGAGAAGAAACAAGACGATATGCGACACGAGTTTCAAGCTAAGATGCCGGAAGTCGCGGATAAAATAAAATTTCATATCGGTGATGTTAGAGATATTGCCAGTGTGCGAAATGCTATGAATGGAGTTGATTATATATTTCACGCGGCGGCATTAAAGCAAGTGCCCAGTTGCGAGTTTTTTCCGATAGAAGCAGTGAAGACAAATGTATTTGGCACTGAAAATGTACTTACGGCAGCAATCGAGGAAGGTGTCAAAGCTGTAATATGTCTTTCTACAGATAAAGCAGCATATCCTGTAAATGCTATGGGAACAAGCAAAGCGATGATGGAAAAAGTTATCGTCGCAAAGGCCCGCACAGCTATCAATACAAAAATATGTTGCACACGATATGGAAATGTAATGTGTAGCCGAGGAAGCGTCATACCTCTGTGGATAGACCAAATAAGAGCTGGTAATCCGATAACAATTACAGAGCCTAAAATGACAAGATTTATTATGTCACTAGAAGAGGCGGTTGAACTTGTATTATTTGCATTCGAAAATGGGCATAGCGGTGATATACTTGTGCAGAAAGCCCCTGCTTGCACTATAGAAACACAAGCAAAGGCAGTAATGCAATTGTTTGGCGGAAAGGAAGAAAATATAAAAGTTATAGGAATTCGTCACGGTGAAAAAATGTATGAAACACTTTTAACCAATGAGGAATGTGCGCACGCAATTGATATGGGAAATTTTTATCGTGTACCTTGTGACAAGCGTGGACTTAATTACGATAAATATTTTACACAAGGAAATAAGGAAAGGAACACTTTAACAGAGTTCAATTCAAACAATACGGAATTATTGGATGTAGAGCAAACCACGAGAAAAATAGCTGCGCTTCCATATATCCAAGAGCGATTGGCAGAAGAAAAATAATATGAAGATTCTTGTAACTGGGGCGAAAGGGTTTGTAGGAAAAAACCTTTGCGCGGCATTAAAAAACATACGCGACGGTAAAGATAGGACGCATAGTGTTAGTATTGAAGATGTCTTTGAGTATGATATAGATACCGATCCGACTTTACTAAATGAATATTGCAAAATTTCGGATTTTGTATTCAATCTTGCTGGAGTAAATCGTCCGAAAGATAACATCGAATTTATGAATGGCAATTTTGGATTTGCGGAAACACTTTTGAATGCACTTGAAAAATATGGTAATAAATGTCCCATAATGCTATCTTCATCTATACAAGCAACTCTTGACGGGCGGTTTGCAAATAGCGAGTATGGTAAGAGTAAAAAAGCTGGAGAAGAACTGTTTTTTGAATACGGCAAACGACGTGGCGTGAAAGTACTTGTGTACAGATTTCCAAATTTATTTGGAAAATGGTGTAAGCCAAATTATAATAGCGTAGTAGCTACTTTTTGTAACAATATAGCAAAAGACTTACCGATACAAATAAACAATCGTGAGACAGAACTTGAACTTGTGTATATCGACGATCTGATTGAAGAATTAATTAGCGCGATTAACGGCAAAGAACATACAAACAAAAATGGTTATTGCTATGTCCCATTAGCGTATAAAATTACGCTTGGTACAATAGCGGATTTGCTGCAAACATTCCATAACCAGCCACAGACACTTATTATGTCTGAAATTCCGAATGGTTCTTTTGAGAAGAAATTGTATTCCACTTATCTTTCTTATTTGCCGAAAGAAAAAGTTAAGTTTTCGCTTAAGATGAATATTGATGAGCGTGGTAGTTTTACTGAATTGTTGAAAACATCGAATTGCGGGCAATTTTCTGTAAATGTTTGTAAGCCTAACGTTACCAAAGGTGAGCATTGGCATAATAGTAAATGGGAATTTTTTATTGTGGTTTCTGGTAAGGCTCTTATTCAAGAACGTAAAATAGGTACCGATGAAGTTATAGAGTTCAAGGTGAGCGGGAATAAAATTGAAGCAGTTCATATGCTTCCTGGGTATACACATAATATAATCAATTTATCACAAACTGAAGACCTTGTAACACTGATGTGGGCAAATGAATTGTTTGAGCATGAGCATCCTGATACTTTTTTCGAAAAGGTGGTACAATAATATGACAAAAAAAGTAGATTATTCTGATATTGGATTTCAAAATAATGGAAAAATCAAATTACTGATAATTGTCGGAACACGACCTGAAATTATTCGTCTTTCGGAAGTGATAAAAAAATGCCGCGAATATTTCGATTGCATTTTGGCGCATACCGGGCAAAACTATGATTATAATTTAAACGGTGTCTTTTTCAAAGATTTGCAATTGAAAAATCCAGAAGTATATATGAATGCCGTAGGTGAAGACCTAGGTGAAACTGTTGGGAATATCATAAATTTTAGCTATAAGCTTATGATGCAAATTAAACCTGAGGCATTACTTATTTTAGGAGATACTAATAGTTGTCTTTCTGCAATATCGGCAAAACGTTTGCATATACCTATTTTTCATATGGAAGCGGGGAATAGGTGTAAAGATGAATGTTTGCCGGAAGAGACCAATCGTCGTATCGTGGATATTATATCTGATGTAAATATGGCATACAGCGAGCATGCAAGAAGATATTTGGCAGAATGTGGGTTGCCAAAAGAGCGTACATATGTGACTGGTTCGCCTATGTCTGAAGTACTGCGTGCGAATTTACAATTGATTTGTTGCAGTGATATTTTGAAGCGATTAAAATTGCAATCGAAAGAATATATATTACTTTCGGCGCATAGGGAAGAAAATATAGATAATGAACAAAATTTTATATCGTTGTTTGAGGCAGTCAATAAACTCGCCGAAAAATATGATATGCCAATATTATATTCTTGCCATCCACGTAGCAAAAAGCGTTTGGAACAAAGCAATTTTAATCTTGACAAGCGCGTTATTCAGCACGAGCCACTTGGCTTTCATGATTATAATAACTTACAGATGAATGCCTTTGCTGTAGTTTCGGATAGTGGCACATTGCCAGAAGAAAGTAGTTTTTTCTTGTCAATCGGTAAACCGATTTCGGCAGTATGTATAAGAACAAGCACCGAGCGCCCCGAAGCACTTGATAAGGCTTGTTTTGTACTTGCGGGAATAGATGAAAGGTCATTGTTACAAGCAGTTGATTTGGCAGTTGAAATGAATAGAAATGGCGCTTATGGGATTCCAACACCGGATTATATTGATGAAAATGTTTCAAATAAAGTAGTGAAAATAATACAAAGCTATGTAAATATTGTGAATAAATTTGTTTGGAAGAAATAAAATAGTAAATCCGGCTTAAAGAAATATTTAAACCACGATTATTGTTTTATAAGCGGTTCAGCACTTATAATTATAAGTAGCAATTGACAGACATAACTTAGAATAAAGAGCAAAGCAAAAGGAAGCATACGCTTCCTTTTTTAATACCGCATTTTTATTGACAATAGTCCGATTTCGGAAAAAGAGGGAATATGTATGGATAAAAAAAATTTGAAAGGTATGCTGCTTGAATTAAACAGGCAGATAAAGAAAGTCGACGAACTGTATCGGAGTTTGGCAAACAGTTATGATTTATCGGATAGTGCGTTATGGATAGTTTATTCGATTAGATTATCGGACGAACCTGTTACTCAAAGCAATTTGTCTAATTTGTTAAGTTTATCGAAGCAGACCATAAATTCTTCCTTAAAAAAACTTATTGAAACGGGATATATCGTTTTAAGCAGTACAGACGATAACAAGAAAAATAAGATAATATCTTTGACCGAAAAAGGCAAACGCATTGCGGAAAAAGCGGCAGACGGCGTAATCGATTCGGAAGTCAAAGCCATCGAAAATATGTCTGTCGAGAAAGCAAAGCTGTTTATAAGTTTATACGAAGAATATGCGATGAATTTAAAAGAGCAGTTTGACAAATTAAATAGGAGCGGTATATGAAAATCATTACGATAAGTCGCGAGTTCGGCAGCGGCGGCAGGGAAATCGGTAAACGGCTTTCCGATACGTTGGGGTTTGTTTATTATGATAGTGAAATCTTGACGCAAATAGCGCAGGAAACAAATTTAGATAAAAATTATTTAGACAGAATATCCGAAAAAGGTTTGCCGAGTTATAACTTGCATTATGGCAGAACATTCGGTTTTGCATATAATCAAACGGCGGTCAACGCTCTTGTCGCGCAGCAAAAGGCAATAAAAGAACTGTCGCAAAAAGGCGATTGCATTTTTGTTGGGCGCGGCGCAAACATTATTTTGCGCGATTACAATCCGTTCAAAATATTTGTATATTCCGACTTGCGGCATAAAATCGAAAGGTGCAGAGAAAGAAGCACGGCGGAAAATTTTATGAGCGATAAGGAATTGATAAAACAAATAAAGCAAATCGATAACGGACGGTCAAAGCTGCACGATTTAATGTCCAATACCAAATGGACCGACTGCGATAATTACAATATTTGCATAAACACTGCGGGAATAGCCATTAAAGAGATTGCCGTATTTTTGGCAGAGTACATTAAAAGGTGGTTCGAAACACAGCTATGACAAGAATTCAATTAAGCGACCATTTTGACTTCAAGAAATTGTTGCGTTTTGTCGCTCCGCCCATTTTTATGATGGTTTTTACTTCGATATACGGCGTGGTCGACGGTTTTTTCGTATCCAATTTTACGGGCAAAACACCGTTTGCCGCCGTAAATCTTATTATGCCGTTCATAATGGTATTAGGTTCAATCGGCTTTATGCTCGGTGCGGGCGGAACGGCAATAGTTTCCAAACTGCTTGGCGAGGGTAACAAGGATGACGCAAATAAATTCTTTTCGCTTTTTATTTACGTTACTTTCGTAAGCGGCGTCATTTTTGCCGCTGTCGGAGAAATTATCTTACCGTATGTTGCGAAGTGGTTTAAGGCAACCGAAGAAATGCTGCCTTATTGCATATTATACGGGCGAATTATACTCATAACTACACCTTGCTTTATGTTGCAAAACGTATTTCAAGCATTTTTCGCAACCGCCGAAAAGCCTACTCTCGGTTTTATTATAACCGTTATTGCAGGCTGTGCAAACATAGTCCTTGACGGCATTTTGGTCGGCGTATTGAAAATGGGCGTTGCGGGTGCGGCAGTCGCTACCTGCATAAGCCAGCTTGTCGGCGCCGTCGTACCGCTTATATATTTCTTTTGCAGAAATTCAAGTACGCTTCGACTCGGCAGACCTAAATTCAGTTTCAAGGTATTGGGCAAGGTCTGCTCGAACGGTTTATCCGAATTTGTCAGCAATATATCGACTTCCGTCGTAAGTATCATATTTAACTTTCAGCTTATGCGGCTTATAGAGAAAACGGCGTTTCCGCATACGGCGTAATGATGTATGTAAACTTTATTTATGTTGCGGTGTTTATAGGGTATTCTATCGGTACCGCGCCCATTATAGGCTATAATTACGGTGCGGAGAATCAAAGCGAGCTTAAAAACATCTTCAAAAAAAGTATGATTTAATGGGAATATTCGGTATTATTATGACGGCTCTTGCGATTGCTCTTGCTTATCCCATTTCGAAAATTTATGTAGGGTATGATGCGGAACTTTTCGAATTGACTAAAAACGCATTTTTCATATTTGCATTTTCATTTATGTTTTCGGGCTTTTCGATATTTTCGTCGTCTATGTTTACGGCATTCGGCAACGGCATTGTTTCCGCAGTCATATCGTTTTTGCGTACGCTTGTATTTCAGTTGGCGACCGTTATGATTTTACCTATTTTCTTCGGCGTTACGGGCGTTTGGGTGTCTATGCTGGTTGCCGAAATTTTAGCAACGGTTGTCGCTATTTTTTTCTGCATATTTAAACGAAAAAAGTATCGGTATGTATAACAAAAATAGGGGGGGCGTCGTCGCTTCATTGGCGGAAAAGCGGTAACCTAAAACGAATTTCATTTTTTATTTTGCATAAAATACGGACCGAATCCAAGGCTTGTTTCGTGCGTTAAGATATAAGTCCAAGAAAAATCTTTTCCGACAACATAAAACTCATCATAACTGCCGTCAACTGTTTCGAGCTTTTCTGCAGTATCGAATTGTTCGGTGAGAGCAGTCGGCGTATCTTCGCAATACAATTGTAAGGCAATAGCGCAGTCTTTATTCGCATTATTATATGCTTTACGTGCGTCGTTACCTTCTAAATACTTTTCCTTTGGAATTATATTAAAACTGAATGCGTGCCAAATAAATTGCTTGTGTATGTATTTGCGATATTGCGAGATTGTAAGTTCGGGGGCAAATTCTTGCAACCAACGACTAAAAAAGGGATGTGTTATGTAGTTGCTGTTATTCTTTGCGATTTTTCTAAACTTTTTAACAGCAATTTTCAAATCTTTTTTATTCATAGTTTTTTTCTTAAAAATAATTTAAACGCTTTAAAGTTTTCTTTATTATTTTCTCCTATATCTTGTTTATTGATTATAACACGTTTTTGCTGTAAAGTCAATATCCGAATAATTACTTATTCACAGACCCGTTCTTCATATCCTTATAGCTCATCAAAAAAAGCACCCTATGCAGGTGCATTTTTCGTGGTGGAGAAGTAGTAACGTAAAGCGAATAATTTAACAATTATGGAGCATATTGAATACTAAATTAAATTTTTCAGAATCATACATATCTTTATATGTCTTTATTGCATCTTCTATATAATCAGGCATAATACGTTGTTTTATCATAACATTATAGTCTAAATTATTATTTTCGCATATTCTTTTGTATCTCTTTGTTAAAGCAACAATGTACTGATATATTTCATTAAAAGTATTTTTGTCGCAATCAAACAATTTGCTTAACTGTGAATTCATTTTTCCAGCTATATCCTTTTTATCATATAAATGATAACTAATAAAACCTATTACATAATATGGAATGGGCGTTCTTTTATCTTCACTTTTCTTTTGCTCTTTTTCTGCTCTTTTATATAAATAGTATAATTTAATCATATTATCTATTGAAAGATAGTCTTGAATATTTATACTAATATTCTTAAAAACATCGCTGTCTTGTTTTAATACCAAACTTTTTTTCGTGTATCCATAATAGCCATCTTTAATGTACGCTATCATGACCTGCAACATTTTTTCCAAATCAATGCAAATATCATTTTCGCTCTTTATCTCAAAACCGACTTTTTTGACAAATTCATTTGCAATCTTAATCATATCTGCTTTTTGTTTTTCTTTATACTCAGTATCAAATTTCTGCTTATCACTCTGTTTTACACGCAAGAAAACCCCGCGTTTCTCAAATTCCTTTTGTATTCTTATAAAAACGGTTTGTTCATTTGCAGCAAAGACTTTATCTGGGACAGAATTCTGTCTGTTCGTAAATTTGACAACATTTCTATAAAATAATTTGTCTGTTTCGGATTTATCAGAAATGACTAATACTTTTACCATTACAAATACGTTGCTATAATTTTCTTGTATTTCTTTTTCTGATTGTCCGTCATTTAAAACCGTATAAATGGAATTTACCGTTTGACAGCCATTTACTATTTGTGGATTAAATATTTCAAGATACCGCATTTCATTTCTATTTTCTTCTTTCCCTACCTTTGAACAAATCATAGTAATACCGTTATTGTAAAATAGAAAGTTGTTTTTTTCTGTTCCTCGCAATGTATCTATAATACCTTTATTGACTGTGCTTTCCCCAAGAAATTCTCGTATATTTTCTTCAAACAGTTGATATCCTTCTTTTTTTGCTTCACTCCGCAATCGATATATTTCATAAACGGGCGTTATTATATAGTATGCTTCGCACCGCAAATCAGGTATTTTATACTCATCGCGCAAAGAAGCAAATGTTCCCTTATTTACAGTCCCTAAATTAAAGGTCAAATTCTTCTTATCTTTATAGCTTACTCCATAATATCTTTCATAAATCCCTTTTAAGTCAATGAATTCACCATGCAACAATGCCGCATATTGTTTATTGTCGGAATTAAATCTCTTAAAACTATCGTCAATATCATTCGAATAATATGTGCTTGTAGAATAAAAATGAAAATAAATTTTATATTCCTTGTCGTTTACGGCAATGTTAAATATTCTTTGTAGTTCTCTTGATTTTTTATAATCCCCACGCAAAAGAGCGGTTAAAGGCATTTGTAAAAAGTCCGACACATCTTTGCGCGCAATAACACCATCCAAATCATAATACTTGCATTGCAAAATATATAATTCTTTATTCTCCTGATAATGAACAAAACAATCAATTGATTTATCATTATATTCCGTTATACAATCAGGGACAATTTCTTCATCAACATTATATAAATTCATTAAAATCCAATACAAAAAACCATATTCACGTTTTTCAACTTTATCTGTAATATATCTATAATTTTTAGATATTTCCAATAAACCATTATGTATTTCGTTTCTAAAAGCAATGAGTTTATCTTTGAGTTCCATAAGTTTTACCTCATAATGTAATTAATAATATTTTATCAGTTTGTTTGACAAATAGCAACAAAATTCGCAGGACAATAATACTAAATATTGAATTATATTTTCAATTTGGTACTATGACAACCGCTTGATAAAACGAGTGCGCCGCTTCGCGCCAAAGTCAAACAAACCGCCACACGACCAAACCAACCGAATACGCCGCTACAAAAGGGGGCAAATAAAATACGGCGGCACGCGCGAGATTGCGTTTGTGTCCGTCGCATTTTTTACTTGCTGTCCGTGTTTTGCAAACTGTTTTTAATTTCCATAAAAGAAAAAGCCTAAACGCGATTCGTTTTAGGCTTTGACTTGGTGGAGAAGTAGTAACCTAAAACGAATTTTCAAACCGCCCGATAATTGTAATTTTATTACAGCATAAAACAAGTTAAAAGCACCAAAGAAAAATCGTATAAACCGTGCGCTATGATTACCGACAGCAACGAGCAATCTTTTATAAAATATTTTGCATAACCGAAAACGCAACCGATAACCGTTGTAAAAAGCACTTGAATAAGACTGCCGTTTATTAAGTGCCAAAGACCGAAAAGAACTGCGGCAATTAACGGCGCAAGCCACTTGCATTTTTTGAGCCAAATTGTAAATTGATTTTGTATATAGCCGCGAAAAACAATTTCTTCACCAACGCCTACGAACAATATATCTTGCATTGCCGCAAGCAATATTTGTCCGACCGACATATCGGAATGCGAGCCGACAAAACTTGTGCCGCATAATATGGGCAATATTCCTACAAAAAAGCACAGAAATGCCGCTATTCCGACACCGATTAAAATTTGCAACCATAATTTATTTTTACTCGGTACTAATTGTTTTTGCTGTCCCGTCAAAAACATTGCGGTAACCGCAACTGCCGTGTAGGCAACTATTATGAGTAAGACCAAACATAATCTTACAGCAGATTGATTAACAAGCCCGATAAACCACATTAAAAAGGTTATGCCGATTATGACGATTAAGGCAGCCAAAAAAATTATAACGGAATACTTACTGTTCGGATTTACAGGAAACAGAGATTTTTTATTGTTTTCACTTTCCATAATAATAATTCCCAAATTACTGTTTAATGCTCTGTTCGAGAAATTTATTATAGCACAAATAACTTTCATTTTCAACCATATAACACGGTTGAAAAGTAAAACGGCACTGTGGAGTGTGCCTATCTTGAACGCGCGCGCCGCGTCAAGAGTCATCACGCTCCGAATATAAATATAAAAGCCTAAAACCAATCACTTAAATAGTGATTCGTTTTAGGCTTTGACTTGGTGGAGCTCGGGGCTTCAAAGTCGAACACTTCGCCAGCGTCGCCCCAGCTC
>CAOJOK010000011.1 GCA_948440265.1 uncultured Clostridia bacterium | reverse complement strand
CGTCAGCGAGCGGAGAAATCCCCTGCATCAAAGCGATTACAAACTCTCACTCAAATCCTCGTTTCCATTTTCTCCTGTCGGTTTTGCCTAAAACCCTAAATTCCCGTTTGAAATTCGTTTGCGCATAAATCTTTTTGTCGCCGTTTTTGCCTGCTTTTTCGCCGCATAAATTTTTTTATTTTTTTGTTCTAAATCACTTGACATTCCGCGTAAATTATTGTAGTATGTTAGCGTTGGCTAACAGTTAGCCATTGCTAACAACCGAATTGCAAGGCAAAAAGAGCCGACAGTGAACAAAAAGGAGAAAACCGCATTGTCCGAAAAAAGCAAAGAAAAGACGAAAAAGAACGCTCCGAAACTTACCGCAGGGCAGGAAGGGCATCTGTCCGATTTGAGAGTGGGGCAGAAGTGCGAGCTTATCGCGCTTCACAACGACAATCCCGCACTTCGCCGCCGCCTGCTGGATATGGGGCTGACGAAGGGCGTCATAGTCAAGGTGAAAAAGATTGCGCCGCTCGGCGACCCGATAGACATAGAACTGCGCGGATACGAACTTTGCGTGAGAAAGTCCGACCTTATGAATATAGACGTAAAGGTGGTGGAGTAAATGAAAGCGGCGCTCATAGGAAATCAAAACAGCGGAAAGACCACGCTTTTCAACCTTTTGACGGGTTCCAATCAGCAGATAGGCAATTGGCCGGGCGTGACGATAGAAAAGAAATCTGGTAATATCCGCGGAGCTCTCGGCTGGGAAGTCGTGGACTTGCCGGGCATATACTCGCTGTCCCCGTACACGTCGGAAGAAACGGTGTCGAGAGACTTCGTATTAAACGAGAACCCCGACCTTTTAATCAATATAATAGACGCGACGAGCATAGAGCGCAGTTTGTATCTGACCACACAGCTGCTCGAACTCGACTATCCCGTCGTCATCGCGCTGAATATGGCGGATATAATGAAACGCAAGGGCGTGACCGTGGACGAAAGTAAGCTGTCCGAAAAACTCGGCGTGCCCGTGGTGACCATTTCCGCGCTGAAAAAGACGGGAATAGACAACCTGATAGACGCCGTCGTGAGAAGCGAGCAGAAGAAGGAAACGGACAAACCTTTCTCGCCGCAGATAGAACGCGCCGTGGAAAAGGTCAGAAGCGAGCTTACGGGAAGCAACCGTCGGTTCAAAGCGGTCAAGCTTCTGGAACGCGACAAACTTCTTGCGCCCGTCATAAACAGCAGAGTGGAAGAAACGGCGGAAAATCTGGAAAAGTCGGAAGGTATGGACACCGAACAGATTTTCGCCGACGCAAGATATAAATACATAGAAAGGGTCAAAGCCGCGGCGATAACCGTCGCCCCGACCAAAGAATCTATGACGGACAAACTGGATAAGGTTTTCCTGAATAAGTGGGCGGCTCTGCCCATTTTCGCGGCGATTATGGCGCTGATATACTTCCTGTCCGTCGGCGTCGTCGGGACGCTCACCGTCGATTTGGTGGACGCAGGCTTTTCCAAGCTGTCGGAAATAACGGGCGCGGGACTGCTTAAACTCGGCGCGTCCGATTGGGCGGCAAGCCTGGTTGCCGACGGCATAATCGCAGGCGTGGGCGCGGCGCTCAACTTCGTGCCGCAGCTGATTATAATGTTCCTGTGTCTGGCTCTGCTGGAAACGACGGGATATATGTCGAGAATAGCCTTCTTTCTGGACCGACTGTTCAAAAGGTTCGGACTGTCGGGCAAGAGCCTGATACCGTTCATCGTCGGCGTCGGCTGTTCGGTGCCGGGCATAATGTCCACAAGGACGATAGAAGACGAAGACGAAAAACGAATGACGATAATGCTTACGCCGTTCATACCCTGTTCGGCAAAGCTCCCGATTATATCGATGTTCGGCGGATTCTTCTTCGGCTCGTTCGCTTGGCTGGCGTCGCTGTCGCTGTACTTTATGGCGATTGCCGTCATACTGATTTCCGCGCTGATTATGAAAAAGTTTTTCTTCAAGGGCAACCCCGCGTCGTTCATATCCGAACTGCCCGACTATAAACTGCCCAGCCCCGTGTATGTGCTTCGGCAGGTGTGGGAGAGGATATTCGCGTTCATAAAGCGCGCGGGAACGGTCATACTGCTCTGCTCGGTCGTCGTGTGGTTCTTGGTGTCGTTCTCGTTCAAGTTCGAGTACGGCGTGGACATAGAAAACAGTATGATGGCGTCTATAGGCAACTGTCTGGCGTGGGTGTTCTATCCTATGCTCGGCGAGTGGAGCTGGGCGGCAACCGTGTCCTCTCTGCAAGGCTTGGTCGCCAAGGAACAGGTGGTTTCCAGTATGACGGTCATTGCGGGACTTTCCGAAGGCGCAGGCGGCGCGGACATATTTTCGAGCGGCGTATTCTCGTTCTTCACGGGCGCAAGCGCGTATGCGTATATGGTGTTCAACCTGTTTTCGGCGCCCTGCTTCGGAGCGATAGGCGCAATGAGAAAGGAGCTCGGAAGCGCGAAAAGAATGTGGATAGCCATAGCCTTCCAGACGGGGCTTGCCTGGTGTCTGGCAACGCTGATAAACGCGATAGGCTCGCTGATATTACTGCTGTAAAAAAAGCGGAAACAACGTCAAAAGGAGAAAGAAAAAATGAACGTACTTTCGACATTCACACTGACAGACGGCATAATTTTGGTCGTAGTGCTTGCAATAATCGCACTCGTAATCTTCTTCGGGTTTGTGAAGAAGGGCAAAAAGAGCGGCTGCAAAGGCTGTCCGTACGCCAAGGACTGTTCGTCGACAAGCGGCGACTGCAAGGAAAAGAACGCCAAAAAATCGGAGTGCAAACCGCAGGACGATAACGCCGAAAAGAAAGAGTAAAATGCTAAACCTTCATAATTTATCATAAGGAAAAAGCGGCGCGATTTTTATCGCAGTCCGCTTTTTTCGTGGTATTCAAATTTTAAGCGGCGGCGGCATAAACTCGCCGTAAATCATCTGTATGAACTCGCCCATATTCCCGTAACGCTCCTTTGCGTTCACGCGCATTGCTTTCATAAGCGCGTTTTCGCGCACCGCGGGGATGTGTATGCCGTAAGCCGACGGCGGCACCAGTCTGTCGATTGGCACGCGGTTGGGCGCAGGCGGCGGAATGATTCCCGTAAGACAGTTGTATATCGTCGCGCCTGCCTGGTAAATATCCGACCAGGGACCTTGCTTCAAATCGGTGCGGTACAGCTCGATGGGGGAGAAACCGTGCTTCAAAATTATGTACGGCTTCTGCACGCTGCGGTTGTAAATGGACGCCGCGCCGAAGTCGATGAGCTTGACTTCGCGGTTCTGAACAATCTGTATGTTTTCGGGACTGATGTCTTTGTGTATGACGCCGTACTGATGAAGGGTCAAAAGCGCTTCGAGCACGGGACGCATAATGCTCAATGTTTCGTTAAGCGGCAGCTTTCCGCCGCGCGCCGACAGGTACTGTCGAAGCGAAATACCGTCGAGAAACTCCATCGCTATATACGCCGTGTTGTTGTCGGTAAAAAAGTTCTTGATTTTGACGACGCCCGCAAGGTGGGAGATGTTTGTTAAAACTTTGGCTTCGTCTATAAACGCATTCAGCCAGTGATTGAACGCGCCGCCGTACTCCGCTTTGAGCATAGCCACTCCCGTCTGACGTGGCACGCGCGTGACATAACCGCTCGGAAAGAACTCCTTCAAAGCGATTCTAGTCGAAGTCTCCATATCCCAGGCAAAGTAGGTGATACCGAAACCGCCCTTGCCGAGTACGTTGCCCAAAAGATACCGCCTGTGCAAAAGGGTGCGCATAGGCAGCGCGTCGGGAACGGACTGCGCAGAGCCGGTGCGTCGGCAGTTCGGACAGAACCCGTAACCGTTCAGCGTGTGGAAGCAGTACGGGCATATCGTAGAAATATGTCTGGTGTCTTTTGCCATATCTAATATTATACTATATCTCCGCGAGTATAGTCAACTTTTTAAAAGTAAACAATTTTTCGTTTTTTTGCCCGAACCGACGCGCGCCGCAATCGGCAAATCGGAAAAAATGAGCTTTGCGGGCGGAAAAGGAATTGACTTTAAACGCCGTTTCGTTATATAATAGAAATTGTATGGACAACTTACCCGTTTCCGACGCCGAGAAAAAGAGCAGGAATCAGATAGCCTACTCCCGCGGCGAAGAAAAAATGAATATAATAACGCATTTAATCGGAACGGTGCTGTCTGTTGCGGCGGCGGTGTTTATGCTTGTCAAGGTCTGTACGACCGTGCCCGTAAACGCGCTGTCCATAGTGGCGGTATCGCTGTTTTCGCTGTCGCTTATAAATCTGTATCTGATGAGCACGCTGTATCACTCTATGCCGCTCGGCAAGACGCGGCGCGCGGTGTTCCGCAGGTTCGACCACTGCTCGATAGCCTTTCTGATTGCAGGCACTTACGCGCCGTATATGCTGATAGGCTTCAACCGTCTGGGCGGCGCAACCGCCGTGTGGGGCATAGTGATAGCCTCCGTCGTGCTGGCGATAGCCGTGCTTGTCATAGTGTTCAACGCCGTGTCTCCGGCAAAGTTCAGAGTGTTCAATATGATTTGCTATGTGCTTATGGGCTGGTGTTGCGTCATAAGAGTGGACAAACTCATTGCGCTCGGCTGGGGCTGCTTCGGCTTTCTGCTCGGCGGCGGAGTGCTGTTTACGGTCGGCGTGGTGTTTTACAGAATAAAGAAGATAAGGTTCAATCACGCGATTTGGCATCTGTTCGTGCTTTTCGGCTCGGCTATGCATTTCGTGTCGATATACTGCTACCTGCTCTGACATAAGGAGCGGCGTCTTAAAACAAAAGGAGCTTAAAGAGAATGTATAAAAAGGCAGACCCGAATTTGGATTTCGTTTCGAGAGAAGAAGAAACCGCACGCTTTTGGGACGAGCATAAGATTTTCGAAAAGAGTATGAAACTGCGCGAAGGCGGCAAGGAGTTTTCCTTCTATGACGGACCGCCGACGGCAAACGGCAAACCGCATATCGGACATATCCTGACGCGCGCTATGAAAGACATAATTCCGCGCTATAAGACTATGAAAGGCTGCCACGTTTTGAGAAAGGCAGGCTGGGATACGCACGGACTGCCCGTAGAGCTGGAAGTGGAAAAGACTCTCGGTATGGACGGCAAGCAGGACATAGAGCGTTACGGCGTAGAGCCTTTCATCAAAAAGTGCAAGGAGAGCGTGTTCACCTATAAGTCCGATTGGGAGCGTATGAGCAGACGCGTCGGCTATTGGGCGGATATGGACAACCCGTATGTGACCTATGACGACAAGTATATAGAATCGGTCTGGTGGTCGCTGAAAAAGATTTTCGACGAAGGACTGATTTATAAGGGACATAAGGTGGTGCCGTACTGCCCGCGTTGCGGAACGGCGCTGTCGTCGCACGAAGTGGCGCAGGGCTATAAGGACGTGGAAGAAAAGTCCTGCGTGGCAAAGTTCGAAGTGGAGAAAGAGAAGAATACTTACATTCTGGCTTGGACGACCACCCCTTGGACGCTGCCGAGCAACGTCGCTCTCTGCGTGGGAGCAAAGTACGACTATGTGACGGTCAAAGGCGAAGACGGAAACAAATATATAATGGCGGAAGCGCTTGTCGAAAAGTTCTTCGAGAAGCCCGAGATTCTGGAAAAGAAAACGGGCGCACAGCTCAAAGGTATGCGCTATAAGCCGCTGTTCGACGCGTACAAGCGCGAAAAACAGGACTGCTTCTATGTGGTCTGCGACGATTACGTAACTCTTTCCGACGGCACGGGCGTCGTTCATATCGCGCCCGCGTTCGGCGAAGACGACGCGAGAGTGGGTCGGGAAAACGACCTTCCGTTCGTGCAGTTCGTCGGCACAAACGGCTGCTTCGACGAAAGAATAAAAATGCTGGACGGCGTTTTCTGCAAGGACGCCGACAAGATAATACTCAAAGACCTCAAAGCGCGCGGACTGCTGTTTAAGGAGCTTATGTATAAGCACAGCTATCCGTACTGCTGGCGTTGCGACACGCCGCTCATCTACTATGCGCGCTCCACCTGGTTCATAAAGACCACCGAGATAAGGGACAGACTGCTCAAAAACAACGCGTCCGTGAATTGGATTCCCGACAGCATAGGCAAGGGCAGAATGGGCAACTTTTTGGAAAACGTCATCGATTGGGGCGTCTCGCGCGAACGCTATTGGGGAACGCCGCTTCCCATCTGGGTGTGCGAAAAGTGCGGCAAGGCAAGGGCGATAGGCAGTAAGGAAGAGCTTAAAAAACTCGGCAAGATAAAGGGCGACATAGAACTTCACAAACCGTATGTCGACGAAGTGGAGATAGACTGCGAGTGCGGTCACAAGATGAAGCGCGTAAGCGAAGTAATCGACTGCTGGTACGATTCGGGCAGTATGCCTTTCGCGCAGTACCACTATCCGTTCGAGAATAAGGAGACGTTCGACAAGACCTTCCCCGCGGACTTCATATCGGAAGCCGTGGACCAGACAAGGGGCTGGTTCTATACTCTGCTTGCCGTGTCCACACTGCTGTTCGACAAAGCGCCGTTCAAAAACTGTATCGTGCTCGGGCACGTCAACGATAAGGACGGCATAAAGATGTCCAAGCACAAGGGCAACGTCGTCGACCCGTGGAGCGTGCTGAACAAACAG
Organism: uncultured Clostridia bacterium; assembly: GCA_948440265.1. Classification (GTDB taxonomy): domain Bacteria; phylum Bacillota; class Clostridia; order Christensenellales; family Pumilibacteraceae; genus MGBC157735. Next base: position 50,768 of record CAOJOK010000011.1, on the reverse strand, counting down.
GGCGCCGACGCGGTGAGATGGTATTTCTATTCGACGTCCGCGCCGTGGCTGCCGTCAAGGTTCAGCGGCGACGCAGTAAGCGAAGCGCAGAGAAAATATCTCGGCACGCTGTGGAACACCTACTGCTTCTATATCCTTTATGCGGAGATAGATAAATACGACCCCGCAAAGCACGATTTGAAAAAGTGCAAACTGACGGTAATGGACAAGTGGATGCTGTCGGGGCTGAATTCGCTCATCGATACCGTAGACAAGTGCCTGAACGAGTATAAGATAACCGAAGCGGCACGGGCGCTGCAGGACTTTGCCGACTCTCTGTCCAATTGGTACGTCAGAAGATGCCGCCGCAGATTCTGGGCAAGCGGCGAGGGCGAAGACAAGATTGCCGCGTTCACAGCGCTGTATACCGCGCTGGAAACGCTGTCGAGACTGTCTGCGCCGTTCACGCCGTTTATGTCGGAGAGCATATACGACAACGTCGTGAGAAGCGTGAACAAGAAAGCTCCCGAGTCGGTTCATCTGACGGATTTTCCGAAAGCCGACGCAAAGTATATAGATAAGTCGCTCGAAGAGGGTATGAACATAATAATCGAAGCGGCGGAGCTCGGACGCTCGGCGCGCAACGCGGCGAAGATAAAGAACCGTCAGCCGCTGTCCGTGCTGTATCTGTCGGGCGACGGCGCGCAAAGACTTAAAAAGGAAAAAGCCGCAGTGAGAAATCAACTGACGGAAATTCTGGCGGACGAAATGAACGTCAAAAAAGTGGAGCTTATAGACGACGCGTCCGACCTTATGACCTATGAAGTCAAACCCCAGCTCAAAACCGTCGGACCCAAATACGGCAAGAAAGTGGGCGCGATAAGACAGCATCTGGCGGAAAACGGCGACAGGGCGGCAAACGCGGTGAAGGGCGGCGGAGCATATTCGTTCGAAGTAGACGGCGAAACCGTGACGCTCTTTGAAAGCGATATGCTCATAAGCGGCGTACAGCGCGACGGCTATTCCGCGCTTGCAGGCAAAAGCGTTTCCGTGGCTTTGGACGTCGCGGTGACGGAAGAACTTTTGACGGAGGGTCTTATGCGCGAGATAGTGTCCAAAGTGCAAAATATGCGCAAGGACAGCGGCTTCGACGTCACGGACAGAATAGAACTGCGCTATGACGGCGGCAAGGATATAGACGCGGTGTTCGAAAAGTTCGGCGATAAAATAGCGTCGGAAGTGCTGGCGGACAAAATCACAAAGGGGAGCGGCGGAAGCGAAATCGACCTCGGCGAAACAAAAGTCAGAATAGCCGTCAAAAAATTGTGATAGCGCCGTATTGGGAAGACTACGAAATACTCGGAAGCGGCGGCGGCGAAAAGCTGGAACGCTGGAAAGACGTCTATCTTCTGCGCCCCGACCCTCAGGCGATTTGGAGCGCGGAATTCGACTTGAAGTCGTATAAAAAGCTGAACGCGAGATACGTCCGTTCAAGCACGGGCGGCGGCGCGTGGGAAAGACTGCGCCCTATGCCCGACGAGTGGCAGGTGAAGTGGAAAGAACTGACCTTTCTCGTCAAGCCTATGGGCTTCAAGCATACGGGACTGTTCCCCGAGCAGGCTGTCAATTGGCAGCAGATGCAGGAAATGATAAAGGGCGCGGAGCGCGAAATAAACGTGCTCAACCTGTTCGGCTATACGGGCGGCGCCACGGTGGCGTGCGCGGCGGCAGGAGCCAAAGTCACGCACGTGGACGCGGCGAAAGCAATGGTGGACAGGTGCCGAAAAAACGCAAACCTTTCGGGTATAGCAGGCGACAGAATACGCTATATCGTGGACGACTGCGCCAAGTTCGTTGCACGCGAGATAAAGCGCGGCAAAAGCTATGACGCCGTGATAATGGACCCGCCGTCATACGGCAGGGGACCGGGCGGCGAGCTGTGGAAGATAGAAGACGACCTGTTCGACTTTATGCAGCTTGTCAAAGGCGTATTGTGCGGCAGTCCGCTGTTCGTACTCGTAAACAGCTATACCACGGGTCTGCAGCCCACGGTGATAGACAACCTGCTGTCGGTGACGCTCGGCTCTTTCGGCGGCAGCCACCGCGCGTACGAAGTGGGACTTAAAACGTCGGACAGGCGCGGAGTGGTGCTGCCCTGCGGCTGTTCGGGACTTTGGCAGAGCGTCAAACAAAAGGAGTAGAAATGGAAGAACCTATCGTACTGTACGAAGACAATCATATAATCGTCGTCGTCAAACCGCAGGGCATACCGACAATGCCGGACGGAAGCGGCGACACCGATATGCTGACGATAGTCAAAAACTATGTCAAGGTCAAATACGACAAACCGGGCGAAGCCTTCATAGGACTGCTTCACAGGCTGGACAGACCGACGGGCGGCGTAATGGTTTTCGCAAGAACGAGCAAGGCGGCAAGCAGACTGTCGGAACAGATACGAAACGGCGAAGTGCAGAAGAAGTATCTTGCGGTGACGGTGGGAATCCCGCGCGAGAGACGGGCAAGACTGATAAACGAGCTTTTGAAAGACGAAAGCACGAACACCGTCAAAATCGTGCCCGTGCCGTGCGAAGGCAGTAAGCAGGCGATACTCGACTATAAGGTGCTGGAAACCTACGAGAACAAATACGCGCTCGTGGACGTGGAACTTGTCACGGGCAGGGGACATCAGGCGCGCGTTCAGCTCAAAGGCGCGGGTGCGCCGATATTCGGCGACGCGAAGTACGGCGACGGAAAAGAGGGCAGGGGCAATCTCGCGCTCTGGGCATACGAACTGCTGTTTACTCACCCGACCACCAAAAAGACAATGGCGTTCAAGGCATTTCCGCCCACGGAAAAGACGCCGTGGAAAGCGTTCGCCGTGGAGAAGTATATAAATATTTCCCGACCCAATTTCGATTGAAAACGCTCTGAAAGAGCAAATAATTACGGTAATAAATTTAAAGGAGACATATATAACTATGATGATTTATCAAAACGTGGAGAACCTGCTGTATTACGCGCAGAGCAATCTATTGCTGGACGAGTTGGACGTCAACTATGCCCGCAACCTTATTTTGGATGAATTGAAACTTACCTCGTACGAGCAGTACGAAGTCAACGCCGACGAGCTGGACGCTCTCGCAACCCCCGACGAAGTGCTCAATCCGATAGTCGATTACGCCGTGGACAACGGCATAATCACGGACGGCGAAAGGGAATATTTCGGCGATAAGATTATGAATCTCGTAATGCTCAAGCCGTCGCAGGTGGCGGACACGTTTGCCGACATTCACGCGAGAAACCCCGTCAAGGCTTTCGACTGGCTGTACGATTATGCGGTCAAGAGCGACTATGTAAAGACGACCAAGCTTGCACAGAACAAGCATTGGGAAGCCAAAGGCACCAAGGGCAAAATCGAAATAACCGTAAACGTCTGCCGCCCCGAGAAGAACAATAAGGACGTGGAAAAGCAGGCGAAAAGCAAGGGCGCGAAATATCCCGCGTGCAATATCTGCGCGGAAAACTGCGGCTATTCCGGCGGCGACACGTTCAGAAAAACATTGCGCTTCGTGCCGATAGAGCTCGGCGGCGAGCAGTGGTTCTGGCAGTACAGCCCGTACTCGTACTTCAACCACCACGGCATAGCGGTGAACAGCGAGCACGTTCCTATGAAAGTGGACGAGTCCACAATGGAAAAGCTGTTCGACTTCGTGGACTATATGCCGAATTACTTCATCGGCTGCAACGCCGCTCTGCCGAGAGTGGGCGGCTCCATACTTTCGCACGACCATTTTCAGGGCGGCGGCAGACTTATGCCTATGCACAAGGCAGGCGCGGCTTATAAAATCAAATCGGCGGACTATCCGTATGTGGACGCCTGCGTAGTCGATTGGTATAACAATGTCATAAGACTTTCCTGCATGAACAGGGAAAAGCTCATAGAGCTTGCGTCCAAAATAAACGCGGCTTGGCACAGCTACAGCGACGAGAGCGTGGACGTGATTGCAAGAGATAAAGAGCAGCATAACGCCATAACGCCGATTGTCAGAAAGAGCGATAAGACTTATATAGTCGATATAATACTCCGCAACAACCGCTGCAGCGACAAATACCCCGACGGAATCTTCCACGCTCACCCCGAGTATATGAACATAAAGTCGGAGAGCATCGGGCTCATAGAAGCAATGGGACTGTTCGTGCTTCCGGGCAGATTGGACAGACAGCTTGCCGAAGTGGAAAAATACCTCACGAAAGAAAACCGCTACAACGCGGCGGCGCTTTCGGAAGATATGGTCTGCCATAAGGGTATGATTGAAAAACTGATTGCCGAAAGCAAGGGCAAATTGAGTCCGCTCGAAGCGTCGCTCAACGTCAAAGACGAAGTCAACCGCGTCTGCGAAGAAATACTCCGCAACACCGCCGTATTCAAAAACGACGAGCGCGGCATAGCCGCAATGGACAAATTCCTTGCAAGCATAGGCTTCAACAGAAAGTAAAAACGATATAACAAAACAAAAAGGACGGCAGTTTCAAACTGCCGCCCTTTTTTATATCGACGGTATAATCAATACGCCCGACCGAAGTATATGATGTGCTTGGCTTTCTTGCCGCAGCATACGCACTTGCCCTTTTCGGCTCCGCTCTGGTCAAACGGCATATTGCGCGTGGACGCCTGATAAAGCTCTTTTACTTTGTCCTCGCACTCGCGGTTTCCGCACCAGTGCGCCAGCGCGAAACAGTTGGAGTTCACCGCATTTTCCAGCTCGCTCAAAGTCTTGACTTTGCGTATGTGCGACTGCATAAATGCGGAAGCCTTTTCGTACATAGCGTCGGTAATCTCCTTCAAAAGCGCGCCTGCGCCGTCAACGGCTTCGGTCAAAGAAACAGTCTCTTTTTCGGAACCCGTGCGGCGCGAAACGGTAACGACGCCGTTTTCGATGTCGCGCGGACCGAGCTCATAGCGGCAGGGAACGCCCTTCATTTCCCATTGATTGAACTTCCAGCCGGGGGAGTTGTCGCTCTCGTCCACTTCGGCGCGTATTCCCGAAGCTGTGAGCTTTTCTTTAAGCTCGCGGCACTTCTGCAAAACGCCCTCTTTCTTCTGCGCGATAGGCACGATAATGATTTGAACGGGCGCGACGGGCGGGGGAAGACATAAGCCGCGTTCGTCGCCGTGCGCCATAATAAGCGCGCCGATAAGCCGCGTGGAAACGCCCCAGCTCGTCTGGTACGGATATTTGTGCGTGCCGTCGCGGTCGAGAAAACGGATGTTAAACGGCTTCGTGAAATTCTGCCCGAAATAGTGCGTGGTGCCTGCCTGCAGGCTCTTTCCGTCCAGCATCATAGCTTCCATAGAATAGGTCGCTTCGCCGCCGGCAAACTTTTCCTTTTCCGACTTCTTTCCGATAAGCACGGGCATAGCCAGCACGTTCTTGGCAAACTCCGCATAGACGTGAAGCATCTTCAAGGTTTCTTCTTCGGCTTCCTGCGCGGTGGCGTGCAGGGTGTGACCTTCCTGCCACAAAAACTCGCTGGTGCGCAGAAAAGGTCTCGTCGTCTTTTCCCAGCGCACGACGTTCGCCCATTGGTTCAAAAGCATAGGCAGGTCGCGGTAGGAGTTGACCCACTTGGAATACATCTCGCAGAAAATGGTTTCCGACGTCGGACGTATGACGAGCTTCTCGGCAAGCTCCTCTCCGCCGGCGTGCGTCACGACCGCCACTTCGGGCGCAAACCCTTCGACGTGCTCGGCTTCCTTCGTGAGAAAGGAGTACGGTATGAGCATAGGGAAGTATGCGTTCTTGTGACCCGTCGCCTTAAAGCGGTCGTCGAGCTCGCGCTGTATGCGCTCCCAAATTGCATACCCGTACGGGCGTATGACCATAGTGCCCTTGACGGGACCGTAGTCCACAAGCTCGGTCTTTAAAACCACGTCCGTGTACCAGCGCGGAAAGTCCTCTTTGATGTCGGCTATCTCTTTAACGAAATCTTTGTCTGCCATAGTCAGTCTCCTTGCGCGACAAAAGCCGCGCCTTTTTTCATACTTTTACAGTATATTATATCGTCGGCGCCCTTGTCAAGTAAGTCGCCGTTTGCAAAGAAAAAAGCTCCGAAAAAGTGCGGAGCCTCAAAGCGTTGCGCGCCGTAAAAGCGGCTATAATAAAAAGGTGACGACGGCGACGATAATCGGACCGAATATGCCGAGCGCGCCCGTCAAAAGCGCATTGAACGGGTTTAACGGCAAATGCAGCAGGTTGGTCAGCGACAGAAGCAGGAAAAGCAGACAGCCGGCAATGGAATTTACCGCTAAACGAAATAAGCCTTTCGTGCGCAGATTGAACACGAATCCCGCAAGCGCGGCAAGCGCGCCGCCCAATAAAAAACATACCGCCGTCTCAACGTATTGCATATCGCTATACTATATGCCGCATAGGCTTGGGCGTATGACCGCGACCAAAGCTTTTGTTCGCGCAATATGTCGATTTTTGTCGTATAACTTTTCCGCGCGCCGCAAAAATTTTCCGCCGCTGCGCCGAAAAACGGACGGGAATACGGTATGAAAAAGCGCAATAAAAAAGGGGAGAGCATTGCCGCTCTCCGCCTTTGAAACTTGTTACTGCTTTTGGAACTTTCCGTCCTTCTTGTGTACGATAAGCGAAGCACCGCTCGAATCGGCAAGCTCTTTGGCTATGGCAAGCGCTTCGGCTTTGGTCGCCACTCTGCGCGTGGGACGGGTATTGCCGTTCTTTATCACCATCCAATTGCCCTTCGCGCGGTCGTACTTGACCGTGTATTTGTTCTGGTCGGCTTCGGGCGGAGTCGTGCTCTTTGCGATTGCCGCACGCGTTGCCGCGCTCTTTGCCGCCGCGGAAGTTTTGCTCGCCGAACTCTTGGATACGGGTCGCTTTTCTTCGACGACCTTCTCTTTGACCGTCGGTTCTTCTGCGGGTTCTTCTTCGACAACTTCTTCTTCGACAGCCGCAGTTGTTTCTTCCTCGTCCGCTTCCTGTAAAGCCGCTTCCTGCTCGACCGCGGCTGCTTCTTCGTTGACGGGCTTTTCGTCGGCAGGCTCTTGTTCGGGAGCTTGCGTTTCCGCCTTCTGCGCTTCGGGTGCGCTTACGGACTGCTGTACGGCAGGTTCTTCCCGCGTCGCAGGCGCAGGGTCGGTGGGCAGAGCGCGCGCAATGTCGGCAAGCTTTCTTTCGTCGGCTTCGGCGCGTTCGCGCAGTTTGGCGTTTTCGCGTTTAAGCCTGCCCGCTTTTGCCGCGGAAGCTATAATCACGATTATGAGAATGAGTAGAAGCACCGCCGCCACAACGGCGAATATATAGCCGTATTGGTTGAGCGTGTCCTTCAAAGTATTGAAATCGAATGCGGAAAATAACATAGTTTATTACCGTCCTTGAAGTATTCTTTATATAATTATACCACCGCTTCGCTCGGTCTGTCAAGACAATTCGCTTGACTGTTTCGGCGCAAAGGTGGTATATTATTAAGGTAACGAAAAGGAGAAAAACGCGTATGAACAGACAAGTATTGTTTTCCAGCGAAAGCGTAACCGAAGGACACCCCGACAAGGTCTGCGACCTGATTGCCGACACCATTCTCGACAGAGCGATAGAGGGCGACAAAGACAGCCGCGTCGCGTGCGAGGTTTTCGCCACGACGGGTATGGTAATGGTAATGGGCGAGTTCACGACGGAGACTTATATAGACATACCCAAAACGGTGCGCGGTGCCGTGCGCGACATAGGCTATACGAACGCAGGCGAAGGCTTCGACGCCGACACCTGCGCCGTGCTCACAAGCATAGACGAGCAGTCGAAAGATATTTCCGACGGCGTGACGACGGCTTTGGAACGCCGCGAGAACAGCAAAGACAGCTATGACGAAGTGGGCGCAGGCGACCAGGGAATGATGTTCGGCTATGCGACGAAAGAAACGCCGCAGCTTATGCCGCTGCCCATAATGCTGGCGCACGGCATAACGAGAAAACTTGCCGAAGTCAGAAAGTCGGGCGAATTGGATTTTCTGCGCCCCGACGGCAAAGCGCAGGTGACGGTGCTGTACGAAAACGGCAGACCCGTAAAGGTAGACACCGTGGTCGTGTCCACACAGCATACCGAAAGCGTGTCGCAAAAGGAACTGCAAAAGGCGGTGCAGGAGAGAATAGTGCGCGAAGTGATAGCCCCCGAGCTTCTGGATAAAAATACGAAGTTCTATGTGAACCCGTCCGGACGTTTCGTCATAGGCGGACCACACGGCGATACGGGACTGACGGGCAGAAAGATAATCGTCGATACATACGGCGGAATGTGTCCTCACGGCGGCGGAGCGTTTTCGGGCAAGGACCCCACGAAAGTGGACAGAAGCGCAAGCTATTATGCAAGATACGTCTGTAAGAACATAGTTGCGGCAGGGCTGGCGGACAGGGTACAGCTTCAGGTGGCGTACGCGATAGGCAAGGCAAACCCCGTGTCGCTGAACATAGACGCATTCGGCACGGCAAAGGTCGACGAAGACAGAATACTTGCGGCGGTAAAGCGCGTGTTCGATTTCCGCCCCGCGGCGATAATAGAGAATTTGAAACTGCGCCGACCGATATATGCGGCGACGACGAATTACGGACATTTCGGCAAAAGCGACCTTGAATGGGAAAAGACGGACAAGGCTGCCGAACTGAAAGAAGCGGTTAAGTGAATTTAGTAGGCGACGTGGAAATAATCCGTTTCCGCAACGACGAGAACGGATACAGCGTGGTTATACTCGACGTGGACGGCGAACCCGTTACGGCGGCGGGTACTTTTCCGCCGCTCAAAGAAGGTATGCGAATAAAAGTCAGCGGCGACTATACTATGCACCCCAAGTTCGGCCGCCAGTTTTCCGTGACGGGCGCGTCGGCGGTAATACCGTCGTCGGAAGACGGAATGATTCGCTATCTCGGAAGCGGCATAATAAAGGGCGTGGGGCCCAAAACCGCGCTGTCGATAGTGTCGCGCTTCAAACAAAAGACTTTCGACGTCATAGAAAACTATCCGCTCAAACTCGCCGAGATAAGGGGAATAACGAGAAAGAAAGCGGCGGAAATCGGCGAGGAGTTTATAAAAATCAAGAGTATGAACGACGCAATGCTGTTTATGCAGTCGCACGGCATAACGATAGGCGCGGCGTTCAAGATATACGAAACATACGGCGATAAGACGGTGGCAACGGTGACGTCGAACCCGTATAAGCTGATAGAAGACGTGGACGGCATAGGCTTCGTGCGCGCCGACGCCATCGCGAGAAATCTCGGCTTCGAAAGGGACGGAGAGCCCAGACTGCGCGCAGGTCTTTTGCATACGTTGAAAGAGAGCTGCGACAAAAACGGCAATACCTTCCTGCCGCAGGACGAACTCATATCGGCGTCCCTGCAGCTGTTGCAGGCAGGCGACGAACAGAGCCTTGCGGATATTATAGACGGACTCGTCATAGACGGCTTTCTGAAAAAGAGAGCGGTGGGCGGAGTGGAAAACGCCGTTATGCCGCGCCGTACTTACCGTGCCGAAAAGGGCGCGGCGGTCGGTCTTTCGCGCCTGCTGTCCAACGCCAATATGATATCGGAAGACGTCGACGCCGACATCGCGGCTTTCGAAAAGATAAATAAGGTGACGCTGGCACAGCGTCAGCGCGACGCAGTCAAGCTTGCGGCAAACAGCGGCGTGTGCGTGATAACGGGCGGACCGGGAACGGGCAAGACCACCATAGTCAAGTGCATACTCGGCATATTCGAGAGAAGAAAGGAAAAGGTTATGCTTATGGCGCCGACGGGCAGGGCGGCAAAACGCCTGTCCGAAAGCACGGGCAAGGCGGCAAGCACGATACACCGCGCACTGTCGTCGGGAAGCGAAGACGACGGCGGCGACAGCCCGCTTGACGCCGACGCGGTCATTGTGGACGAAGTATCGATGATGGACGTATATCTGACCGATATGCTGCTCAAACGCCTGCGCCCCGAAGCCAAAATAATTTTCGTGGGCGATAAGGACCAGCTTCCCAGCGTCGGAAGCGGCAACGTGCTTGCCGATATGCTGGCAAGCGGCGAAATACCGTCCGTGAAGCTGGACGCCATATTCAGACAGGACACGCAGAGCCTGATTGTCGTAAACGCCCATAGGATAAACGCAGGGCAGATGCCCGACCTTACGGTCAAGGACAGAGACTTTTTCTTCTCGTCCTGCCCCGACCCCGTAAGGGCGGCGGATACCGTCGTCGATATGGCGGCGCGCCGACTGCCGAAGTATTTAAATTGCGAGCCGTATAAAGTGCAGGTGCTGTGTCCCGTCAAAAACGGCGCGTGCGGCACGATTGCGCTGAACGAAAGACTGCGGCAGGCTATGAACGGAAACGCTTCGGGAGAAAAGATAAAGGACGAAAACGCCGTGTGGTGCGTGGGCGACAAGGTTATGCACGTCGCAAATAACTACCGCCTCGAATGGAAAAATTTTTCCGACGGATATGAGGAGGGCAAGGGCGTTTTCAACGGCGATTTGGGCATAATAACCGATGTGAGACGGGACTCGGGCGAAATAGACGTGAAGTTCGAAGACGGCAGGGAAGCCACTTACCCGAGCGATTTGAGAAGCCAGCTCGTGCCCGCGTATGCGATAACCGTGCATAAGTCGCAGGGCTCGGAGTTCGACGCCGTCATAATACCCGTTGTCGGCGGCGGACCTATGATAATGACGCGCAACCTGCTCTATACGGCGATAACGCGCGCCAAAAAGACGGTGGTCATTGTCGGCTCGGACTATTGGGTCAAGAGAATGGTGGAGAATAACTATATCCAGAAGCGGTACAGCGCGCTCAAAGATTTTATCATAGAAGCGATTGGCGACGGCAAACGCCTGCAGTCGCTGCGAACGGGAGATGGAAATGGGCAACGGAAGGTATAACAAAAAAGTAATGGCGGCGGTGCGCATAGTGCTGTTCGTGCTGGGATTTCTGCTCGGCGCCGCACTCGTCGCGCTGTTTTTCGAATATAAGCCGGACATAGTCGGAAGCACTATGAAAATAGTGTTCATAGTAAGCTGCGGACTGGTTCTCGGCTTGACCCTGCTGCTCTCCGCACGCCCGATTGTGTCGCTCGTCGCGGCAATAGGCGCCGCGCTCAAAAAGCTGTTCACGGGCAAGTCGCCGGAACAGATTGCAGGCTTCTTTCTCGGCATCTCTCTCGGCGCAATGGTGACCTTCGTCGCCTACGTCATAATGCGCGTCGTACTCCCGATACGTCCGCTGGTGATAGCGCTCACGATAATAGCGGCTCTGCTGTTCTGCTTTCTCGGCGCGCTCGTGTGTTCGCGCTGGCTGTGCGGAGCGGAAAAGGACGAAGAAGAAGACGACGAAAGAGCGGAAAGCGCAAGCGGCGGATATATTATGACGGCGGCGGCGTTTTTCGCGGAAAGGGCGGAAGAACTCGTCGGCAATTGGCTGCAAGGCAAAGTATGCGTGCTGGCGCGTTCGGTGGAACTGTTCGCCGAAAGAGAGGACGGCGCGCAGGCATTAAAGACTTACCGCAATCTCGTCAAAAGCGGACGGCTGAAAACGGTGGGATACGACAAGGGCGAAACGGAAACGGAGTGTATAATAAAGTACGCGCGCTTAAAAAGTCTGGCGGTAATAGCGGCAGACGGCGCGGAAAGCGAACTTTACGCCGATTCCGTCAAGGCTCTCGATTTGTCCGCGCTGTAAAAATCGCCGCTCTTTTCTTGACAATACGGGGTCGAAAAAGTATAATTAGAGTATAACGAAAGGCGGAAAACGGCAGCGTGCCGTCCACCGAAAAAAAGGAGCTTTTCCGTTGGATAAAGATAGAAGCGCAAACCTGAAAATATCGCCTGTAAGGGCGTCGCTGTCATCGTGCGGCGGTCTTTTGCAAGCGGTGTGGATAGGGACGGCGTTTTTTTATGCGTCCTTTGCAACGGCGGCAATGGGAGTGACCGCAACCGTACTTACGACTGCGATAGGCGGACTTTTGTCGGCGGCGTGCATACCGCTAATCTATCTTGCCGTCAACCGCACGAGAAGCGGACTGTGGGGCAGATATCATCTGACCTTGGCTATTTTCGTTATTTTCTCGGCAATGATGTGTTCCGCGCTGTTTGCGTCGCAGGGCGCGGAATCGACTGCGGCGCGCATAACGTCTGCGGCAATACTGCTTCCGCTGTTTGCGGTGTCCGTGTCCTGGACGGCGTACGTCGGGGCGTCGATAGGCAACCGCCTGACCGCCGACGACGGCAAAAGCGGCAGGAGAAAGGCGGCGGCGAACATTCTCGGAGTGCTCGTAGGAGTCGCGCTCTGCGCGCTTCCGTTCACGGGACTGTCGGCAGACTCGATAGGGTATGCTCTCGCGTCTTTGATAATCGTTGCGGGAGCCGTCGTGTATTTTGCAAGCGTTGACTGCCTGCCGCGCTTTGTGAGACCGTTGCAGAAAAAACCGACGTTTGCCGCCGTGCGCGAAGAATTTTTCAAAAAGCCGAAAAAGACGGCGGTGCTGTCGGGGGCGGCATATTTCCTGTTTGCCGTGTCCGCACTGCTGTGCGTCGGATATATGATAACGGCGGTCGGGTTTTACGGTATGCTCGGCGCGCTGTCGCTCGTTTGTCTGGCGGCGGCAACCGTGCTCGGCATAGCGATGTATTTTGTCGCATATAAGAAGCAAATGGGCAGGACGGCGGCGATAGTCGGCGCGGCTCTGTCGATTGCCGCGGCTGTCGCAATGCTGTTTGTTCTGCGCTTTGCGCCCCTGCCGAAACCTGCGGCGACGGCGATAGTAATAGCCGCGTTCTGCACGCTCGGCATAGGTTCGGGACTGTCGCTTTCGGGCGTGAGAAACTCCGCGGCAAGATTTGCGGAAGGCTACACGGTCGGCGCGGCGTACTGTCTGGAAATAATGGCACTGACGGTCGCCACTGCGGCGGCGGTGAGCGTGTCGTCCGCGCTTGCGGCAATGACGGGCGCGGCGGACATACTGTTCGCCTGTGTGGTCGGCGCACTGTGCGCGGCGGCGGCGGTGCTGATTGCCTGCGCGTACGGCGCAAAGGAGAAGGAAAAGGACAAATGATAACCGTCAAGGAAGTATTCGGCGTGCTTGCGGACTGCGCCTGCGAAAAGTACGGCATAACGCCGAGAGAAAACGACAGAGTGTTCGCTATGAGCGGCGAGAGCGGCGGAGTCGGGGTCACGAGATTGGAAGACGGCGCGATACGCATAGGCGCGTTCAAGACCGACGGCGATGCGCTGTGCAGAGAACTGCTTTTGCGCACACTGCTTTTGGACGCGACGAGAGTGAAAAACTTTAAGGTGATTATGGAGCAGGACGGCGACTATTCCGCATACGGCTTTGAAAACCGCGGCGGAGTGTGGTCGGCAAACAGCGACGAAATAATATTTCCGCACGAATGCGAAGGAGAAAGGAATAATGTTAAGTGACATCGAAATAGCAAGACAGGCAAAGCTCAAACCGATATCGCAGGTGGCGCAGTCGCTCGGCATATCGGAAGACGCACTGATACCGTACGGCAGATATATGGCAAAGACGGACAAAAAGGGCAAAAAGAAAGGCAAGCTCGTTTTGGTCACGGCGATAAACCCGACCGCGGCAGGCGAAGGCAAAACCACGGTGTCCATAGGTCTTGCGGACGCAATGAAGAAGATAGGCAAGGACGTCTGTCTGGCACTGCGCGAGCCGTCGCTCGGACCGGTGTTCGGCGTCAAGGGCGGCGCGGCAGGCGGCGGATACGCGCAAATCGCGCCTATGGAAAACATCAATTTGCACTTCACGGGCGATTTGCACGCGATAACCTCGGCAAACAACCTGCTTGCGTCGATGATAGACAACCATATCTATTTCGGCAACGAGCTTAAAATAAAGAAAGTCACCTGGCGCCGCTGCGTGGACCTGAACGACAGAGCGTTGAGAAACGTAATCAGCGGTCTTAATTGGGGCACGACGAGAGAGGACGGCTTCGACATAACGGCGGCAAGCGAAGTTATGGCGGTGTTCTGCCTGTCCAAGGATTTGAACGACTTAAAAAGACGCCTCGGCAATATAGTCATAGGCGAAGATATCGACGGCAGGGAAGTCACCGCGCGCGACTTGAAAGCCGACGAAGCGATGACGATACTGCTTGCCGACGCGCTCAAACCCAATCTCGTGCAGACGCTGGAAGGCGTTCCGGCATTCGTGCACGGCGGACCGTTCGCAAATATAGCGCACGGCTGCAACAGCGTGATTGCCACCTCCACCGCGCTCTCCTATGCCGATTACGTCGTGACGGAAGCCGGCTTCGGGGCGGACTTGGGAGCGGAAAAGTTTTTGGATATAAAGTGCAGAACGGCGGGATTCAAACCCGACGCGGCAGTCATAGTCGCCACCGTGCGCGGACTCAAATGCGCGGGCGGAGTGAAAAAAGAAGATTTAAGCAAGCGCAACGACGAAGCGCTGAAAAAGGGACTGCCGAACTTAATCAAACACATAGAAAATATGACGGGCGTATACGGCTTGAACGTCGTCGTGGCGATAAATAAATTCCTGTCGGACGAAGACGGCGAAATAGAAATCGTAAGGGCAGAGTGCGAAAAGGTCGGCGCAAGCGTCGCTCTGTGCGAGTGCTTTGCAAAAGGCGGAGCAGGCGGAAAACAGCTGGCGGAAAAAGTCGTTGCGGCGGCGGATAAAGGCAGTAAAAAACTTACGCTGTGCTATGACGATAACGACAGCCTGCAAGAGAAAATAGAGAAAGTGGCAAAGAGAATATACGGCGCAGACGGCGTTGTTTTCGCTCCTGCGGCTCAAAAGAAGCTGACCGCATTGCAGAACGGCGCGGGAAAAATGCCCGTGTGCATAGCCAAAACGCAGTATTCTCTGTCGGATAACGCGGCTCTGCTCGGCAGACCGACGGGCTTTAAAATAACGGTGCGCGACCTTGTCAAACGCGGCGGCGCAGGCTTTGTGGTCGCGCTTGCAGGCGACATACTGCTTATGCCGGGACTGCCCAAACAGCCGAATGCGGAGAAGATGACGATTGACGAAAACGGAGTGGTAAGCGGTCTGTTTTAAGAGAAGAACAAGACGTGAAAGAGGACGTAAAAAATGGGTAATTTCGTAGAAGACATTATAGAACGCGACCTTAAAGAAGGCAAGGTCAAAAGCGTGGTGACGCGCTTTCCGCCCGAACCGAACGGCTGTCTGCATATCGGACACGCCAAGGCAATCTGCCTGAACTATTACGGCACGGCGGTGAAATACGGCGGCAAATGCAACCTGCGTTTCGACGATACCAACCCCGTCAAGGAAGACGAGGAGTTTGTCGAATCGATAATAGACACGGTCAAATGGATGGGCTGGAAGGGCGACATATACTATGCTTCCGACTACTTCGACACGATGTATCAATGCGCCGTCAAGCTCATAAAAAAGGGCAAGGCGTATGTGGACGACGTCACTCCCGAGCAGATGAAGGAGCTTCGCGGAACGCTGACCGAACCGGGCAGGGAAACGGCAAATCGCAACCGCCCGATAGAAGAAAGCCTGCGGCTGTTCGAAGATATGAAAAACGGCAAGGTCGCCGACGGCGCTCTCGTACTGCGCGCCAAAATAGATATGGCGTCCCCGAACATAAATATGCGCGACCCGATAATCTACCGCGTAGTGCACGCACGCCACCACAGACAGGGCGACAAGTGGTGCGTATATCCTATGTACGACTTCGCTCATCCGCTGGAAGACGCGGTGGAAGGCATAACCCATTCGCTCTGTTCGCTGGAATTCGAAGACCATCGTCCGCTGTACGATTGGGTGCTCAAAGAGTGCGAGTTCGAAAATCCCCCTCATCAGTACGAGTTCGCCAGACTGAACATAGAGCGCACGATTATGAGCAAGCGCTATCTCAAAAAACTCGTGGACGAAAAAGTCGTGGACGGCTGGGACGACCCGAGAATGCCGACGCTGGCAGGACTGCGCAGACGGGGCTACACGCCGTCGTCGATACGCGAATTCTGCGAGAGAATAGGCGTGGCAAAGGCAAACAGCTTGGTGGAAGAAGGTCAGCTCGAAAGCTGTATCCGCGAAGAACTGAACGCCTCGGCGCCGCGCGTAATGGTCGTGCTGGACCCGTTGGAGCTCGTCATAACAAACCGCCCCGACGGATATAAGGAAGACTGCGAGCTGGAAATCAATCCGTCCGATAAGGAAAAGGGAACGAGAAAGACGAAGTTAGGCAAACGCCTGTATATCGAAAAGAGCGACTTTTCGCTTAATCCGCCTCCCAAATACCACAGACTGACCAAGGGCGGCGTTGTGCGGCTCAAAGGCGCGTATATAATCCGTTGCACCGACGTCGAAGAAAAGGACGGCGAAGTTAAGAGAGTGTACGCCGAAATAATAGAAGGCACGAAGTCGGGCGGAGAAAGCCCCGTAAAGGCAAAGGGCGTCATTCATTGGGTCAACGCCGACGACTGTATCGATATAGAAGCCAGACTGTACGACTATCTCCTGCTTGCAGGCGACGAAGATAAGGACTTTTCGGAACGTATGAACCCCGACTCTCTGATAGTCAAACAGGCGAAAGCGGAAAAGATACTGAAAAAGGCGGAGCCCTGCCAGTCCTTCCAGTTTATGCGTCAGGGATATTTCTGCCGCGACTTAAAGGCAAAACAGCTCGTGTTCAACCGCACGGTGGGGCTCAAAGACAGCTTTAAAAAATAGACGGAGGAAAGTGGATATGTTGAATGTATTGCTGACCGGCGGAAGCGGCTTTATCGGAAAAAACTTTATGGAAAAATACGGTGCGAAGTATAACATTTTTGCGCCGGCGTCGGACGAAGTGGATTTGACGAAGATACGCGAAGTGTCCGAATATTTCGAAGGCAAACGCTTCGACGTCGTAGTGCACGCCGCAGGCAAAAGCGACGGATACACGGGAAGCGTCGTGGAAGCGGACAATCTCATAATGTTCAAAAACGTGCAGTACGAAGCCATACTGCACGGCGTGAAAAAACTGCTCGTCATAGGCGACGCGGCGGACTTCGACAGAAAGCGCCCGATAGAGAACATAGCCGAAACCGACTTCGGCAAGAGTATTCCGCAGGAGGGTTACGGGCTTGGCAGATATCTCATAACAATGCTGGCGCGTAAGGACAAAATAAGCACGGTACTGCGGTTTTTCACCGTGTACGGCAAATACTGCGACGTGGGCGCGTCCAAGACAATGGAGCTCATCGCGCGCGGCGTGACGGGCAAAAAGACGGCGGAAATAGAAAGGGACAAGGAGTATTCGGCGATATACGTCGACGACGCCGTCAAGGTCATAGCCGCTTTTATAGACAACGACTTCGAAAAGGGCGAATACAACGTCGCCTCCGACGTACCGCTGACGTTGACGGACGTGGCGCGCACGGCGAAAAGACTGGCGAAAAAGGACCTGCGCCAAGTGGATATAGCGGTGAAATACGATACCCCCGACGTCAGCTATACGGCAAGCGTGGAAAAACTCAAAGCCGTTATGCCGAAACTGAAATTCACTTCGCACTCGAGCGCGATAAGACAGGTGTACGAACATCTGATGAAACACAAATCGCAGGCGAAAGCCAAAAAGGCGGAGAAATGAGCAACGTACTTTTCGACTTCGACGGCACGCTGTTCGACACTTACGAAGGCATTTCGCGCTGCGTAAACGTCGCGCTGGAAAAACTCGGCAGACCGCCGCTGGAAGAAAAAACTCTGCGCCGATTTTTGGGTCCGCCTATATTTTCGAGCTTCAGGGAGTTTGCGAAAGTGCCCGAAGAACTCGTGGAAGAAGCGGTGCGCCTTTTCAGGGAAGAGTATGTGAAAGGCGGCTTAATGCAATGCCGCCCGTACGACGGACTGCCGTTACTTTTGCGGCAGTTAAAGGACGGCGGCGTAAGACTGTGTATCGCGTCGAGCAAGCCGCAGTTCGCGATTGAAATACTGTTGGAAAAATACAATCTGAAAGACCTGTTCGAAAAGATATGCGGCGCGAGCGGCGCGGAACGCGACGCCGACAAGTCGCAGAAGGTCAAAGCCGCCGCATTGGAAGCAAACGCCGTTATGGTGGGCGACAGAATGTTCGATATCGAAGCGGCGAAAAAAGTCGGCTTGACCGCCGTCGGGGTGACTTACGGCTTCGGCTCGGTAGAAGAACTGAAAAATGCGGGCGCGGACAGATTGGCAAAGGACGCGGCAGAGTTGAAAGCTGCGTTGAAAGAATTGATAGATTTTAAAGCATAAGGACGATATATTATGAAGAAGATAACTGCGAAAGATTTGAGAAATATGTGGACGGACTTCTTTAAAAAGCGCGGTCACGCCGTAATAAGCTCGGCGTCGCTGATACCGGAAAACGACCCGACCGTGCTGTTCACGACGGCAGGAATGCATCCGCTCGTGCCCTATCTTTTGGGTACGCCGCACCCCGCGGGGAAACGCCTGTGCGACTGCCAGAAGTGCGTGCGCACGGGAGATATAGACGAAGTCGGCGACGAAAGCCACTGCACGTTTTTCGAAATGCTCGGCAATTGGAGCCTCGGCGACTACTTCAAGGAAGAAATGGTCAAGTGGAGCTATGAATTTCTGACAAGCAAAAACTACCTTGCCATAAGCCCCGACCGCCTTGCCGTGACCGTGTTCGAAGGCGACGCCGACTGCCCGAGAGACGAAAAGACGGCGAAGCTGTGGGAGCAGTGCGGAATAAAAAAGGAAAATATTTTCTACCTTCCGAAAAAGCACAATTGGTGGGGACCGGCAGGAGTCACCGGACCGTGCGGAAGCGACACCGAAATGTTCGTCGATACGGGCAAGCCCAAGTGCGGCGAGCACTGTTCGCCTGCCTGCGACTGCGGAAAATATCTCGAAATCTGGAACGACGTGTTTATGGAATTCAATAAGACGGCGGACGGCAAATACGAGCCGCTCTCTCAACGCAACGTCGATACGGGAATGGGTTTGGAACGCGCGCTTATGGTCTTTCAGGGCAAAAAATCGGTGTACGAAACCGACCTGTTCGCGCCGATAATCGCGTGCATAGAAAAACTGTCGGGCAAAAAATACGCCGACGGCGGCGATACGGCGAGAGCAATGCGCATAGTCGCCGACCACGTCCGCACGTCCACGTTCATTCTCGGCGACGAAAGGGGAGTAACTCCGTCCAACGTGGACCAGGGCTACGTTTTGAGAAGACTGCTTCGCAGAGCGGTCAGGTTCGCGGCGAATCTCGACATAAAGGGCGAAGATTTAAGCAGGATAGCCGCGGCTGTCGTGGAAAACTATAAGGAAGTATACCCCGAACTCAAAGACAACGAAAAGAAGATTTCGGACGAAATAAACACAGAAGTGGAACGCTTCGAAAAGACGTTGCAGGGCGGAATAAGGGAGTTCGAAAAGCTGTCGAAGTATCTCGTCGGCACCGTCGTTTCGGGTAAGGCGGCGTTTAAACTGTACGACACATACGGCTTCCCGATTGAGATGACGGTCGAGCTTGCCAAAGAGCACGGCTTTACGGTGAATATCGCCGACTTCGAAAAGGCGTTTGAGGAGCATAGACAGAAAAGCCACGCGGGCGCGGAACAGAAGTTCAAGGGCGGACTTGCCGACAATACGGAAACGGTGGCAAGACTGCACACGGCGACCCACCTTATGCACCGCGCTTTGAAAGAAGTGTTAAACGACGAAAACGCCAACCAAAAGGGCAGTAACATAACGGCGGAAAGACTGCGTTTCGACTTCTCCTTTCCGCGCCCGATGACGCAAGAAGAAATAAAGGCGGTGGAAGACAAGGTCAACGAAGCCATAAAGGCGGACGTGGAAATCACCTGCGAGGAGATGAGCGTGGACGAAGCGAAAAAGAAAGGCGCGGTTGGACTGTTCGCGGCAAAGTACGGCGAGAAAGTCAAAGTCTATACAATGGGCAAATACTCGACGGAAATCTGCGGCGGACCCCACGCAAACCGCACGGGCGAGCTCGGTCGCTTCCGCATCGTCAAGGAACAGTCCTCCTCGGCAGGCGTGCGCCGTATAAAGGCGGTTCTCGAATAAAACCGAAACGCAAACCGAAAAACCGGAACGCAAAAAAAATCCCCGTATCGGCAAGAACCGACGCGGGGTTTTATTTTCGGATAAACGTCTTTACACGACGAAATTGATTAACCTTCCGGGGATGACAATGGTCTTTTTCACGGACAGACCGCTCAAAAGCTCCTTGACTTCGGGGCAGTCCAACGCTTCGCGCTCGACGGCTTTGACGTCTTTGGACGCCGAAAGCGTGACCTTGATTTTCACGCGGCTGTTTATCTGAACGGCATATTCCACCGTGCTTTTCACAAGCTTGTTTTTGTCGAATTGCGGATACGGGGTAAGGAAAACGCTCTGTTTTCCGCCGCGAAGCTCGTTCAGTTCCTCCGCAAAGTGCGGTGCGGCAGGCGCGATTAAAAGCACGAGCTTGCCTGCAACTTCGTTCAAAAGCGCATAATTTGCGTCGGGCAGAGCGTCGTACTTGTACATAGCGTTCACAAGCTCCATAAGCCGCGCAATCGCCGTGTTGAAAGAGAACGTCTCGAAGTCCGACGTGACTTCCTTAATGCAGTAGTTAAGCGCATATTCCAGCTCGGCTTCGTCGCCGCCGCTCTTTTTGTCGGCGTTGAGTTTGCGGTTTTCGTGCGCCTTGACTATTATGCGCTCGGCTCTGTCGAGAAATTTGGCAACCGAACGTATGCCGTCGTCCGACCACGGACCGCCTTCGGTAAAGCGTATGCCGAACATAAGGTATGTGCGGAAAACGTCGGAACCGTAAAGCGCGATGTATTTGTCGGGGTTTATGACGTTGCCTGCGGACTTGCTCATCTTGTTGCCGTCCTCGCCGAGAATAAGCCCCTGATGCACAAGCGACTTGAACGGCTCGTCGAAGTTAAGATAATCCATATCGCGCAGAGCCTTCGTTATAAACCGCGCATAAAGAAGATGCATACAGGCGTGTTCCGCACCGCCGACGTACTTGTCCACGGGCAGCATCTTGTTTATGATCTTGCTGTCGAACGGCGCTTTCGAATTTTTATTGTCGGGATAGCGCAGATAATACCAGCTCGAACACACGAACGTGTCCAAAGTGTCGGGGTCGCGCTTTGCCGCCGCGCCGCACTTCGGACAGACGCAGTTCATATAGCCCTCGTGCAAAGACAGCGGACTTCTGCCGTCGGGCGTGAAATTGACGTCGTAGGGCAGGGTGACGGGCAGGTCCTTTTCGGGCACGGGCACGGCGCCGCAGTGCGGACAGTGCACAATGGGTATGGGTGCGCCCCAATACCGCTGACGGGACACCGACCAGTCGCGCAGACGGTAGTTGATTTTCTTTCTGCCGAGCCCCGATTTTTCCAGCTGTTCTATGACGGCAGTCTTGCCCTGTTCGCTCGTAAGCCCGTCGAACTTGCCGCTGTTTACCATAACGCCGTATTCGGTGTAGGGCAGAGCGTCACCGCCGTTTTTCGGTCGTATGACCTGTTTTATGGAAAGATTGTGTTTCTTGCAGAAGACGTAGTCGCGCTCGTCGTGCGCTGCCACGCCCATAACCGCGCCCGTGCCGTAAGTGGCAAGACAATAGTCGGCAATCCAGACGGGAACGCGCTCTCCGTTTATCGGGTTAATGCAGTATGCTCCCGTGAATACGCCCGTCTTTTCCTTGGCGGTGGACTGCCGCTCTATGTCGCTGGCTTTCGCCGCCTCCTTGCGGTAAGCGTCCACTGCGGACTTGTTTTCGGGCGTGGTGATTGCGTCCACAAGACGGTGCTCGGGCGCCAAAACCACAAAGCTGACCCCGAACAGCGTGTCGGCGCGCGTCGTGAAAACGGTTATCTTCTCGTCGGAGTTTTCCAAAGCGAAATCCACTTCTCCGCCGACCGATTTTCCTATCCAGTTCTTTTGCATAAGTTTGGTCTTTTCCGGCCAGTCAAGCTCGGGCAGACAGTCCAAAAGCTCCTCCGCATAATCGGTGATTTTAAAGAACCACTGCGTCATATGCTTGCGCTCTATCTCCGTGCCGCACCGTTCGCACTTTCCGTCCACGACCTGCTCGTTGGCAATAGCCGTATTGCAGGAGTCGCACCAGTTCACGGGCGCGAGCTTTCGGTAGGCAAGCCCCTTCTTGTAGAGCTGCAGAAAAAGCCACTGCGTCCACTTGTAATAGTTTTCGTCGCAGGTATAGAGCTTATAGTCCCAGTCGAACATTGCGCCCATATCGGAGAGCTGGCGCTCCATAACCGATATATTTTTCAGCGTGCTGTCCTTGGGGTGAATACCCGTCTTAATGGCATAGTTTTCGGCAGGCAGTCCGAACGCGTCGAACCCCATAGGTTGAAACACGTTGAAACCGCGCATCTTTTTGTATCTTGCAAAACTGTCGGTCAGGGCATAGTTGAACCAGTGCCCGAGGTGCAGGTTTGCGCCCGAAGGGTAGGAGAACATCTCCAAGACGTAATACTTGTCGTCTTTGCGTTTCGGGTCGAATTTGAGCTTATCGTTTTTGCTCCAACGCTCGTTCCATTTAGAGTCGATTTTAATATAGTCCATTGACAGCCTCCGCTTCCGTTTATGTTTTTCATTATACTGCGGCGGCGCGTGTTTTGTCAATCATTTCCGACGGCACATTCATCGCAAAATACATCGTTAAACTTCACATTTGCTCGGGGCGAGTACGCGAAGTACACGCCCTTTCGCAAATGCTCGTTTGCCTTGTCTTTTGCGCGACTGTGCCGTCGGCTCCGACGGGATATAAACGTCGCATTTCGACCTTTTCCCCAATGTCATTTCGACCGTTTCTTCTTCCCACTGTCATTTCGACCGAAGCGCGCTTTTAAGCGCGCGAAGCGGAGAAATCCCCTGCATCAAAGCGATTACGCGCTCTTTCTCAACACTGCATTTTCCTTGTCACGTCACGCGCACGCTCTTTCTAAAACACTCATTTTCTTTGTCACGTCACGCGCTTCTCCTTTATCATTTTTCCCTTGTCATTCTCCTTTCTCTGCCGCCGCGTGCATTTGCAAAATCCGTCGTCTTTTATTGTCTTGAAAATCATAAACTCACCGTATTTACGGGCATACGTTGCAATTTATGCCGTAAAATCGACCGTTTATGTAGAACCCCTTGATTTTTTTCGATTTTATAGTATAATGAAAGCGTCAAAGACAAGTCGCGGAAGCGACGTAGTTTGACAATTTCCCCCTCCCCCTATGAACGGAAAAGCGACGGAATCACCGCCGCTTTTCTGATTTAAAGACTTTTCAAAAGCATTGACTTAAATACGGGAAAAGTGTATAATAAGAGCGTACAAAGAAAAGAGGAGACCGATTCTGTGAATAACGGTTCTGACTATATACTTTCGATAGACCAAGGCACAACGAGCAGCCGCGCCATTCTGTTCGACATAAACGGCAATGTCGTGAAAAAGGCGCAAAAAGAGTTCAGGCAGATATACCCGAAAGCAGGGTGGGTGGAACACGATGTAAAAGACATCGTTCAAAGCCAGCTCGAAGTGATAAAAGCCGTGGTAAAGGACAAAAAAGTGTCGGCAGTCGGCATAGCCAATCAGCGCGAAACCGTCATTGTCTGGGATAAAAACACGGGCAAAGCGGTGCATAACGCCATCGTGTGGCAGTGCAGACGGACGGCAAAGGAATGTGAAAGACTGATAAAGGAAGGGTATGACGAGCTCGTTTACGAGCGCACGGGACTGCCGATAGACGCATACTTTTCCGCCACTAAATTGAAATGGATACTCGACAACGTGCAGGGCGCAAGAGAGCGCGCAATGAGGGGCGAACTGCTTTTCGGCACGGTGGACAGCTATCTTATGTGGTATCTTACGGGCGGAAAGGTGCACGCCACCGACTATACGAACGCGTCCAGAACAATGCTGTTCAATATCCATAAGCTGGATTGGGACGACGACCTGCTCAAGATTTTCGACATACCGCGCATAATGCTGCCGACGGTCTGCCCGTCGGGACATATTTACGGCGAGATTGCAGGCGGACTGCCGTGTTCGGGCGCAAAGATAGCCGCCGTCGCAGGCGACCAGCAGGCGGCGCTGTTCGGACAGCTCTGCTTCAAAAAAGGACAGGTCAAAAACACATACGGCACGGGCTGTTTCCTGCTTATGAACACAAAGGACACGCCCGTCAAGAGCAATAGGGGACTGATAACGACGCTTGCCGCAAGCACGACGGACAACCGTCCCGACTATGCTCTGGAAGGCAGCGTGTTTATGGCAGGAGCCGTCGTGCAGTGGCTGCGCGACGAAATGAAAATGATAGACAGCGCGGCGCAGACGGAACAGATTGCAAAAAGCGTTCCCGATACGCAGGGCGTGTACATAGTGCCGGCTTTCGTCGGTCTCGGCGCGCCGTATTGGGACAGCGAAGCAAGGGGTACTGTGACGGGACTGACGCGCGGCGCAAACAGAGCGCACTTTATAAGAGCGGCTCTCGAATCGATTGCCTATCAGGTGTTCGATTTGGTGCACGCAATGCAGCGCGACTTGGGTCAGGAAATAGAGAGCGTAGCCGTGGACGGCGGCGCGTCGGAAAATAACTTTTTAATGCAGTTCCAGTCGGATATTCTGGGCGCGAAAGTGCTTCGTCCCGAAGAAACGGAAACGACGGCGCTCGGCGTGTTCTATCTCGCGGCGCAGGCTGTCGGCGCGGTCAAAAGCGCGGAAGAATTCGGAAAGAACAGAAAAGTAACCGCTTTCGAACCGACTATGAATGAGCAGGACAGAGAGCGGCTTATAGAGGGCTGGAAACTTGCGGTACTGCGCTCACGCTGGAAATAAAGGAGAAAGATTATGATTGATACGATAGTATTCGACTTGGACGGAACGCTTTTGAATACGCTGGACGACTTGATGGACAGCACGAACTATGCGCTCGAAAAGTGCGGCTTTGCTCCGCGCAGTTACGGCGAGATACGCTCTTTCGTCGGAAACGGCGTAAGACTGCTGATAGAACGCGCCGTGCCGCAGGGAACCGATAAGGCGCAGATTGATAAGTGTTTCGAGATTTTCACGAAGCATTACGATAAGAATATGGAGAATAAGACAAGGGCGTACGACGGCGTGGAAGAAATGCTGCAAAGCGTAAGGGCGCGCGGCTATAAGACGGCAGTCGTGTCCAATAAGTACGACAGCGCGGTCAAAAAGCTGGTTAAAGAGCGTTTCGGAAAATACATCGATTTGGCGGTGGGAGAGAGCGAAACGGTAAAGAAAAAGCCGTCGCCCGACGGCGTGTGGGCGGCGCTCGAAAGCCTGAACTCGGAAAGATGTACGGCGGTGTACGTCGGCGATTCCGACGTGGACTTTAAGACCGCAAAGAATTCGGGACTGCGCTTCGTGGGGGTCACCTGGGGTTTCCGCGACAGAGAGCTTTTGGAAAGCCTCGGCGCGGATAGAATAATCGACAGTCCGTCACAGCTTATCGCCGCCGTGGAATCATTCGCTTGACTTTTCCGCCGCAAACGGCTATAATGACGGTATAATGTTTCCGTAGTTCAATGGATAGAATAGTGCCCTCCTAAGGCATAGATTCGAGTTCGACTCTCGGCGGGAACACCAAAACCGTGCTTGACCTGTTTGTCAACCGCGGTTTTTTATTGTTGTCTGCATCAATATTTTATTTTGAAATAATCGAGATAAAGTTTGAATTTGTCTTGCGCCGCAAGGCAGGTGTCGCGTAAATATCCGCGCTCGTTTTGCCATTCGTTTAATCCGCGATAGTAAAACAGTTTCAATTCTTCGTCGATTATAAACGGCGCGATGTTGCACTTTAAACACTCTTTGAAAAGCAGGAGCCTGCCGATACGTCCGTTGCCGTCCTGAAAGGGGTGGATACATTCGAATTTGTAGTGAAAATCCAAAAGGTCGTCAAAAGTCTTTGCTTTGTTTGAGTTGTATTCGAGTAGCAGTTCTTTTATTTTTTCGGACACTTCTTCGGGCTGTGCCGTGTTCATATTGCCGACCGTATTGGGCAGTCTTTTATAATCGCCCACGGCAAACCAATCTTGACGCGCGTCGGTTGTGCCGCTCTTTAAAGTACGGTGTAATTCTTTTATAAAATTTCCCGTAATCGGCTTTTTGGCGTTCTCGATTATAAGGTCTATGCACTTGAAGTGATTGGCTGTTTCCACAATGTCGTCGACGTTAATAGCAGTGCCGTCTATTCCGATTGTATTCGTTTCAAAAATATAACGCGTTTGGTCGTGAGTCAAACGGCTGCCTTCTATGTGATTGGAATTATACGTCAATTCAATCTGAACTTTATGATAAATGCCGCCCGAAAGCTTTGCGCGCCTTTCGGCATAAAGAATTTCCAAAAGCGTCACCATTTCTGTTTTCTTATTGGCTCTGTCGGGCTTTTTCGCGCCTTCCGGAATGTTCCAGGTTTTACCCGATAAAAATGCGCCGTCGATTTTTCCCGAAGCACAATAGTTGCGAACGCTTCGCTCCGATATATTCCATTTCTTTGCCGTTTCGGCTACTGACAGATATTTCATAATAAAACGCCTTTAAAATATTGGAACCGATATCATTGTATCACAATATCGGCAAAAAATCAATCGTTGAGCCGTCTTAAATTCCGAAGTTTTTGCCGATATCGGCATTGTCGGCAATATGATTTTACCTTTTTATTACAATTATAAGCGTAAATTTATTACTTTCCAGTTTTATAATCGAATTATCAAAACAGAAAAGGAGATAAAAAAATGAAAAGACCAGTAAAGATTTTGACCTGCGTGATGTGCGTCGCCGTGTTTGCGGCAAGTATGTTCGCGTTTGCAGGCTGCGGAAACAGGGGCGAAGCCGTAATCGTTTCCGGCTCGTCGTCGGTCACGCCCATTATGGAAAAACTCGCCGCCGAGTACGAAAAGACGCACGACGTGAGAATAACAATCAATATGTCGTCGTCGGGCGCAGGCATAAGCGATACGCAAAACGACCTGAACGATTTCGGAATGTCGTCCCGCGGGCTCAAAGACGGCGAAACGGGAATTTCGGGTGCGACGCTTTGTATGGACGGAATCGCCCTAATCGTAAATAAGGATTGCTCCGTCGCAAACGTGAGCAAAGCAGACGTCAAAGCGCTCTATGAAAAGGGCACGGCGATTGCAGGCACGCCGATTACGGCGGCAATCGGCAGAGACGCGTCAAGCGGAACAAGAACGGCGTTTGACGAGCTGCTGAAAATCGAAAACGGCTATGCCGCAGACGTTGCCGCTCTTGCGGAAACGGGCAACGTAATCGAGGCAATAAAGGGCAGCGCAAACAGCTTGGGCTATATTTCTTACGGAAGCCTGACAAGCGCAGTCAAGGCGGTGAGTTTAGACAACGTCGCCTGCACCTACGAAAATATAATAAGCGGCGCATATGCTTTGCAAAGACCGTTCGTCATAGTGCTCAAAGACGGCAAAAAACTATCCGCCGCGGCACAGGGCTTTTATGATTACATAATGAGCGAGCAGGCGCAGGCGATAATATCCGCCAACGGCTATATATCGGTAAAATAACGGTATGACGCGCGAACAAGTAAAAGATAAATTCAGGCGCGCGTTCGCAAAGGAAAATATTGCAAGAGTAATATTTCTGCTACTTGCGGTATTTTCCGTACTTGCCGTGTTTACGATAGTCGGCTATCTGCTCTATGCGAGTATTCCGGCGTTCGGTCGGATTGGCTTTTTCCGATTCATATTCGGCTCGGAATGGTCGGCAAAATCGGAGACTTTCGGAATATGGCGAATGATTGTCGGCACGTTCGTTTTGACCGTCTGCGCGGTTTTGCTCGGCGGCACGCTTGCGATATTCACGGCGGTATGGCTCGTGTTTTACTGCCCGAAAAAGATTAAGAAAATATATACGCAGATAATCAACCTGCTGGCGGGAATTCCGTCCATCGTTTACGGACTGTTCGGTTATAAGTTTTTAATGCCGCTCCTTGTCGATATTTTCCACCCTAACAATGCGGGCTTCGGACTGCTTGCGTGTACGCTCATTCTTTCGATTATGATTCTGCCGACGATAACGTCCATAACGAAGAACAGTCTGGAAGCCGTGCCTATGCAGTATTACGAAGGCGCGCTTGCGCTCGGCTGTACGAAAAATCAAGCAGTGTGGAAAACACTGCTGCCTGCCGCAAAGGGCGGAATAATCTCCGCCGTGATTCTGGGCATAGGTAGAGCGATAGGGGAAACAATGGCTGTTCAGATGATTGTCGGCAACGGCTCTGGCTATCCTCTCGGCGCATTCTCTCCGTTCACGACGCTTACGAGCAATATCGTCCAGAATTGGGGCTATGCCGCGCCCACCGAACAGGCGGCGCTCATTGCCGACGGTTTCGTACTGCTCATATTCATACTGATACTCAATCTGTGCCTTATCGCAGTTAAAAAGCCGAAAAGCGGAAATAAATTCTTTTCGAGAAGATTAAGAGAAGGCGAGAAAAACGACGCTCTGAAAAGCTATCGGCGTACGGGCAGTATTCAGGATTTTTTGTGGATAGTTTCTTGGGCGGTAGCGCTGCTTGTCGCGTTCACGCTTGCGTTTACGGTAATATTCGTATTCGTAAAAGGACTGCCGAATTTAAGCGTTGACTTTCTGTTCGGCAAAAGCAGCAACGCGCATAATACGCTTGCGCCGGCTTTCGTTTCGACGATAATGCTCATAGCGCTTGCGCTGTTAATAGCCCTGCCGCTCGGCATAGGTGCGGCGATTTATCTGAACGAATACGCAAAGAACGGCAGCGTGACGGTAAAAATCATTCGCCTGTTCGTTGATACGCTGGCAGGAATTCCGTCCATTGTTTTCGGACTGTTCGGTATGGTGTTTTTCGTCCGCGGTATGAATATGGGCTATTCGCTTGCGGCAGGCGGTATAACGCTTGCGCTCATCATACTGCCGACGGTTATAAGAAGCACCGAGCAGAGCCTGTCGGAAGTCCCCGACAGTATGAGAGAAGCGAGTTACGCCCTCGGAGCGGGCAAACTGCGAACGATTTTCGTAGTGGTACTGCCGCAGGCAATCGCAGGCATAGTCACTTCGATAATACTTTCCGTCGGCAGAATAGTCAACGAAAGCGCCGCTCTCATATTCACGGTAGGCTCGGCGTCCACGTTCATACCGCTGGGTTACGGGGACAGCGCGGCAAGTCTTTCCGTGCTGGTGTGGAAGTTTATGAGCAACGGCTTGCAGGTGAACGAAGCGTATGCGACGGCGGCGGTGCTGTTGATATTCGTAATCGTACTGAATCTGCTTGTTTCGCTTGCCGAATATTTGTTTAACGGGAGACGATATGAAAGAAAGAAAAATACAGCCGTTTGAAATCGGGGACGATATTGCCGTCTCCGTAAAGGAAATGAATTTGTATTACGGAAAATTCCACGCGCTGAAAAGCGTATTTATGGACTTTCCCGTAAATAAACTTACGGCGCTGATAGGTCCGTCGGGTTGCGGAAAATCCACGCTCATCAAATCGCTCAATAGAATGAACGACCTGATTGAAGACTGCAAAATCACGGGAGAAATCAAAATCGGCGGTACGAATATCTATGACCGAAAATGCGACCTTGCGCGCTTGCGCAAAAACGTCGGAATGGTCTTTCAACGCCCGAACCCCCTTGCAATGAGCGTGTACGACAATATAGCTTACGGACCGAAAACGTTCGGAATACGGAGAAAGGACGAGCTCGACGGCATTGTGGAACGCTCGCTTAAAGGCGCGGCTATGTGGGACGAAGTAAAGGACAGATTGAATAAATCCGCGCTCGGACTTTCCGGCGGACAGCAGCAAAGACTGTGTATCGCACGCGCGCTTGCCGTGGAACCGCAGATAATCCTGATGGACGAACCGACAAGCGCGCTCGACCCGATTTCGACGGGCAAAATAGAAGAATTGTGCGTGGAGCTCAAAAAGAAAATGACCGTAATAATGGTCACGCACAATATGCAGCAGGCGTTCAGAATAGCCGACTGTACGGCATACTTTCTTTTGGGCGAAATGATTGAAATGAACGCCACGAAAGAAATATTCGCGCACCCTTCCGATAGAAGAACGGACGATTATATCAACGGTCGTTTCGGTTGATTTTTTGGGAAATAGCCGCATATCGTTGAAAAGCGAAAACGATGTGTGTTATAATATGCAAGGGTGACTTTATAATCGAAAGGAGTATTTATGAAAGGTAAAGTTTTCATTCTGGAAGACGACGAAAGCATATGCGGTCTTGTAAAAGTCGCGCTTGAAATGCACGGACTGCAAACGCAGGCGTATAACACGCTGAAATCGTTTATTGCCGCCGTCGAAAAGGACAGACCCGACGTCGCGCTTCTCGATATAATGCTGCCGGACGGAAGCGGTCTGGACGCTTTGAGATATATAAAAAGTAATTTTTCGGACGTCGACTGCATTATGCTGTCCGCTCTCGGCAAGGAAGAAGATAAGGTGAACGGACTGAATACGGGCGCGGACGATTATATATCAAAACCGTTTTCCGTTCTGGAACTCACCGCAAGAGTAAACGCAAGACTGCGCAGACGTCAAAAACAGCCGATACTGACCGTGGGAAACGTAACGCTCGATACCGAAACCTTTGCTTGCGAAATAAACGGCGTTTCCGCGTCGCTCAATAGAAAAGAGTACGAGCTTTTGAAGTATTTTATGGAGAATGCGGGCAAGGTACTGTCGCGCGAAAAACTCTTGACGCAGATTTGGGGCTACGACGCGGGCGAAACGCGAACGCTGGACAATCACGTTGCGCGCCTGCGTAAGCTGGGCGTAAAAATAGATACCGTTTTCGGAGTGGGGTATAGATTATGAGATGGCGTATTTGGCTTTTGTCGTTCGGTATTATGGTTGTCGGACTTCTTATATTCGGCTTTGCGTCCACGCAGGTCTATTATAATTCTTCCGTCGACGACAGCAAGGAATATCTCCGCGTCTATATGAACGCCTTCGACAGTTCGTTTTCGCTGGATGAAAAGGGCGCAAAAGCGTTTTCGGAAAAGCTCAACGGCGCAAGAGTTACGTTTATGGACAGTCAGGGCAACGTGCTTGCCGACAGTATGGCGGAAGATATCACCGAAACCCACTCGGACAGAGCAGAAATAAAGGACGCGATTTTCGGTAAAGACAAGGAAGGCTTTTCGGTGCGCGGCAGCTCCACGCTCGGGCAGGATATGGTGTATTACTGTAAAAATTTCGACGGACGGTATTTGGTGCGCATAGCCGTGTTCGCCGATTCCGAATGGTATATCTTCGTCAAGACTCTGCCCACGTTCGCGCTGTTTGCCGGAATTATGATTGCTCTTTGCGCGGTGATAGCCTTCGTTGCCACGCATTATATAGTCAGCCCCGTAAAACAGCTTGCGAAAGCCGCGACGACCAATCAAACGGTTACAAGCAAATATTCCGAGCTCGAACCCGTCGCCGAAATTCTGAATGAGCGCAACCGCAATATAGCGCGGCAGATGAACGACATAAAGACGGAAAAGGAGCTTGTGGAAAAGGCGCGTATCTCCAAGGACGAATTTATATCCAACGTCACTCACGAAATGAACACTCCGCTCACGTCCATTCACGGCTATGCGGAGCTGTTAAGCGCAGGCGGACTGACGGAAGAACAGCGTAAAACGGCGTATAAAACCATACAGGCGCAAAGCGAACGCCTGACCAACCTGATTGCCTGTATCATAAATTACAGCGAGATTGACAGCGACGAACTGCCTGCTTACGAAGTGGATTTCACGTCGCTTGCGCGCGAAACTCTGCAAGCCTTAAAGCCCGAAGCGGACAGGCGGAATATCACGGTTACGGAGAATATCGACGACAACGTAATCGTGATGTCGAGACACGAAAGATTGAGCGAAATATTCGGCAACCTTGTGCGGAACGCAATCAAATACAATAAAGACGGCGGCAGTATCACCGTCACGCTGAACAGACAGGGCTTTTCGGTCGCCGATACGGGGATAGGAATATCGCAGGAAAATATGAGCAAGGTATTTTCCCGTTTCTTTACGGTCGACCGTTCGCACAGCGGCAAAAACGGCGGCTTCGGTCTCGGTCTTGCGGTGGCGAAAAAGATATGCGGCAAGGCAGGCTGGAAGATAAGCGTGAAGAGTGAATTGGGGGAGGGCAGTAAATTTACAGTCGAATTCTGACGGCATATCCGCGTCGAAATACAGTGTCAAACTGCGGTTTTTCTCGGGTCATTTACGCCAAGTAAACTCCCCGTCGAAAAACCTTGTTTTCCTTGTCTTTCTCGCGTCTATGCCGTCAGGGCTTTCGCGCTCTGCACGCGCTTTCTTGTCATTTCGCCTTTTTCTTTTTTTCCTGTCATTTCGACCGAAGCGCGCCATTGCGCGCGAAACGGAGAAATCCCCTGCATTAGAACGAGCACACGCTTTTTCCGAAAACTCTTGAACTGCTCGTTTCTGTGCCGTCAGGGCTTTCGCACTTTTCACGCACTAATCTCTTTTCGTTTTAATCAACTTTCTTTACTGCCATTTCGACAGTTTCTTTTTCCCTGCCATTTTCGACCTTTCTTTTTTTTCTGTCATTTCGACCGAGCGTCAGCGAGCGGAGAAATCCCCTGCATCAAAGCGATTACAAACTTTTTCTCAAACCCCTGCTTTCCTTGAACTGCGCCTTTCACGCGCACATAAGCCCCATAATGCCCAAAACGCCGAAAACCAATTGTCGACACGGGGTGGGGAAATCGCACTGCACCATTGTGCCGATAAACGCGAATTGTCGATATGGGGTCGGGAAAATCGCACTGTTTGGGACGTTTGACTGCCGAAAATGCAGTATATCCGCGAAAAAAGAAGAAATATTTGCTTTTTAACGGCAAAATACTTGACAGTTGTCATATTCAGAGCGTACAATTAAGTATGAAGTTATCAAAAAGGAAGCTGTGATTATGACTGAAAAACTTAAACGGGTGGTTTGGATACTTGTCGCGGCGTTGATTTTTATCGGCGTAGCCTTTTGTATGTTGACGTATTTGCCGAGCAAAAGCGACGTTACGGACGGCGCGTCGAAATTGCCCGCAGTGACAGTCGGCGGCAGCAACGGCGACTCCTATACAAGCGATTCCCTTTCGTACACAATGGAGTATGACACGTCGGGCGGCGGTTGCGTCTGGACGGGTTTTACCGCATACAGCGGTTCGGCGCAAGTCGATTTGGTCATTCCTGCAAAAGTCACGGCTATAAATTTAAATGCGGGAAGTAATACGGGCTTTCTGTCTTTCTTTAAGCCTAACTTGATTTCCATTTCTTTCGAAAGCGGAAGCAATCTCACGCAGCTGGGCAGTGATTTCTCAGGTTGCCAATATCTCGCAAGTCTGTCTTTGAAAGGGGCGACAAAACTGACGAAGATAGGCGACAATGCTTTTATGGGTTGCCAGAGAATGCAGTATGCCGACCTTTTCAGCGTGGAAGTGGCGTCCAAAGACGTGGGCACTGCGCTTACCGAAATCGGCGCGTCCGCATTTGACAGTTGTTCGAGACTTCATACGGTGGCAATTCCCGACAGCGTGGCGAAAATAGGCAATAAAGCGTTTTTCGCTTGTCAGACTTTGCACAGCATAAATCTTCCGAGTTCTCTTCCGCCGCCGGGCACGGGCACTGCTATATATAGCTCTATGCTGGCGTATGCGTTTAGTAATTGCCACAAAATCACCGAAGTGGAAAATAACTCCGCTTATACGGAAGCCGAGCTTCGTTTGTTGGGCGGCTTTGAAAATGCGCTCAATATTTACGACCCCGACGCGGCAAGCGGAAACAACAAGCCCTATCTTTTCAAAACGACGAACAATCTCGTTTTCTGCAAAAATACGGGCAGAACGGGCACGCTTGCGACGGGGACCAACTATAAAGTTGGTCAGTGGTATTTGGTTCAGGTCGATAACGAATCCAACGAATGGACGAGTAACGGCGAAACCCCTCTCGGAACCTTTTCCAATTCCGCGGATATGGCGCCGCTCTATAAGTTCCCGAACGAAATATCTCTTGCCGAAGACTTCGAAACGGCGAAAAATCTCGACCCTACCGTGCTCGATTTGAGCATTGAAAATAGGATAGTAAACGACAGTCACAACTCGGCTTACGCGAAGTTGGATTCCTGCGGCAAGTGGTCGAGAGTGGACTTTACAGATTCGAAATACAACGCCGATTTCCCTGACGGTAGAAAGATAACGAGCTATGATATAGGAATGCGCGCCTGCCTTTGGGTGTGGCTTATGAAAATGGAGATACCCGACGCCGTAAAGGTAATCGGCGACAGTGCTTTCAACGGTTCGAGCGTATCGGGTGTCAAACTCGGCAAAAATCTTACCCACGTCGGAGCGAGTGCATTCAGCGGCGGCAAGAACGAAAAATTCATACATATCGTCAAAACGAGCGGAGTGACTTACGGAAGCAATGCGTTCGCAACGACGGATAAAACCGTAAACTTCATTTTCCCCGACAGCGGCTCCGTGTCGACGGGCGACCCCTTTAATGTGGCGACAGCCAACCGCACATATTATGTCGACATAACACCGAACGTAATCGAAAACGGCACGACGTCAGCTCTCGAAAGCGTGGTCAGACTGCACGGCAAGCCTGCAACTTACGAACAGCAGTGGGACTACCGCTATAAAGAAGGCAAATTCGAGCTTCCCAACGTAGACGGCTATACGTCCACCGTTTGGTACAGAAACAAGGAGTTCGCCTCCGCGCTGGAAGTGGATACCGCTTGGGTAACGGGACAGCTTGCTCTGGCGGGAGATACGATAAATGTGTACGCGAATAAAGTTACCGTGCCCGAGATTTCCGCAACGTCTTTACAGCGCACATATACAAGTTCGGGCTATACCTTGAAGTCGACGGACGAAGGCACCGTATTGAATGAAGCGGGCTTGAAAAATCTCGACGATTATATCGTCAAAATAAGTTCCTATACCGATATGAGCGGAAACGTGACGACGAACCTGCCCGATACTTCGCTTACGAATGCGGGAACGTATAAACTGTCGGTAGAGCTTAATACAAAGTGGGGTTCTTTCGCAGGCGACGTCAAGCCCGCCGAAATAACCGTTAAAATCGACAAACAGATAATAAATCTCAACGGATATGACGCCCTGCATTGGGTGCAGCAGAGCAACAAATCCCAGCTGTCGAGCGGCACATTGTATTATTACGATGACGACGGCTATCATACGCAGCCGAAACAGACCGAGCCCGACGATACGGTTTCCGTCAATAGCGGCTATATAGGTTTCAACTCGAACGCGCAGTCCATCGTGCTTTCCGACACGGTAAAGTCGGAAATATTCGGAATTACTTACAGCGGCGATATAAGCAAAACCGCTGTCGGACGGTATTCCACTACGGCGACTTTGGAATTGAACGGAGTTGCAGGCGCCGAAAACAACTATGTGTTTTATATAAATCAGTATAGTCAGGACCTTGCGTCTCGTCAGATAACCGTTTCGGGCGAAATCGAAAATCTCGGTCCCAATCGTTTCACGAAGCTTACCGTAACCAAAAGCTGGTACATAGTCAATATAGGAAACAGAATAATTATAGACGGCACAACCGACGATTACGAAGTGATTTCGGGCGGCAGTTGGACGTACGGAGACAGCGTGACGCCCAATATCCCGTCCGCCGTGCATAAAAGAAACGACGGCGCAACCGAAGACGTGAAGATAACTTTCGTATTGAGCCGCTTTAACGGCACCGAATACGCAGTTGTCGACACCGACGAACAGATTTTCGTAGAAAACTATAGCAAATATATAAACGCCTCTATGCCCGTCGGCAGATACCGCGTGCGTATCATCGTCCCGAGCGTGGCGACGGCGGACACGACGTATTATCCCGTGGATATGACATATAATTTCACGGTCAACGCCAAATCGCTCGACGCGGCGCAGAAAAACGCCGTGAACAACGCGCTCAAAGACAAAGCGTTCGAACATCTTTCGGACGGCGGCGCGCATTTCTATAATGCGGAGCAGATTGCCGAAGCCGATAAAACCGCGCTTAAAAATTTGCTCGAAAACGACCCGCAGGTTGCAAGAAGCGGCATATGGGCGGAAGAAAAGTACAATAGCTATTACGGCAATTTCAAACTCACATACACGCTGGACGGCATTGCGGGCAACGCCTACTATGAAGAAAGCGGTTTCAGCGATACGCGCCTGACCGCACCGAGAACGCGCGGAGTTTACACCGTGTATTATCAGCTTACCGCAAATAACTATGCGTCGCTGGTGGACACGTCGGTAGAGCTGGACCGCCGCGCCTGCAAGTTCGAAGTGACGATTTACGAGTATATAGATTTGCCCAAGCTCAAAGACGTGACCTATACGGGCGGCGACGCTTTGGCGGAAATTGCCGCAAACCCCAATTACAGAATAGTGTGGAAGACCGAAAGCGGATATTATGTGAACGCGACGGCAGGCAACGCCGACCGTTCGGCACGCGCCGTCAATCTCGTCATAAACAATCCGTCGCTGTTCCGTTGGAATCCCGAATCGGCAGAGCCGGGCAAAAGCGAATTTACGGGCGATACCGCAACGCTGTATTATGAGATACTGAAAGCGGCAAACGGCTTCGACTCCGCGCCGAGAATTTCCTCCTGGCAGTGGAAAAGCTTCGACCGCGACTTGAACGTCATCGTGGCGGAGCAGAAAGGCGACGGTGCGAAAATATTGTACTCCGTATATAAAGTGACGGACGGCAATAAGGAATATCTCGTTCAGGGCTTCGAACTCATAGGCGGCAAAGTCCCGAGCGAAGTTGCGGATAAGCTGAATACGATAGACGTGGGCGACGAATACTTTTTGACCGCCGAAATAACCGAGGGCTATAACTATTCGGCTTACAGCTGGACTTCCGAATATAAACTCGAAGTCACAAAGGCATACAATACGTTCGAAATCACGCCGAGCTTCACAAGCTGGAATTACAGCGGCTTCGACGTGACCAAAAACTTCATAGGCGGCACAACGCTTCACGGCGCGGGCGAAACGACGGTGACTTACGGCATATATCTCGACGCGGCTCATAAGAACCCCGTCTTAAATCTCGGCTCGTTCACCGATGCGGCGGCTGTCAAAACTCATATCAACGCTCTGGAAAGCGGCAGATATTACCTGTACGCACAGGCAAGCGGCGGCGCAAACTATTCGGGCGCGCAGTCGCTGACCCCGTTCGTGATTTTGGCGGCGGATAACGATTGGAAGACCCCCGTCGAGTTAAACGATTGGACGTACGGAAACAGCGTAGTCTGGACGGCGCCCGTGCCCGTATTTGCAAGCACGATAACCTATTCGCTCACGGGCGGCAGTTTGACCGCTCCGATAACGGGCATATCTTCGTCGGTGCTGTCCAATCTTTCGGCAGGCAGCTATACGCTGACCGTGACTGTGGCGCAGGGCGTAAGCAGCCGCGACCAAGGCGATAAAAGCGTGCTCAACTTCAAAGAGTTGACCGATACATATTCTTTTAAAGTCTTAAAGGCAAGCGGCGGCTTTACGACAGACCCTTCGGCAACGGGCTGGACTTACGGCGAGAGCAAGCCGACCCATTCGGCAGGCACGCCCGTAGACAGCACCGCAGTCGTTACGACGGGATACTATAAGGCGGTCTATCGCGGCAACGTCTGGCAGATGTCGGAGAAACTCGACGCAAGCGAGCTCGACGGCGGAATGCCGAAGAATGCGGGCAATTACTTCTGGTTCGTCCAAGTCGGCGAAACGGCAAATTACGAAAGCGACGAAAAAGCCGTGCTGTTCGAAGTGAAAAAGGCGGCAAACGGCTTTACGGGCGGCACGCCTTCCATAACGAGCTGGAAATACGGCGAATACGCAAAGACCCCTTGGACGCTGCCGACGGCAAAGGAAGGCACGGTGTCCGCGCGTTTGAGTACGGAAAGCAATGCGATAAACGATATAGACGCAAAGCTCGGCTCTTTGGACGCAGGCAATTATACG
The DNA here is from genome assembly GCA_948440265.1 of uncultured Clostridia bacterium. Taxonomy (GTDB): domain Bacteria; phylum Bacillota; class Clostridia; order Christensenellales; family Pumilibacteraceae; genus MGBC157735. Next base: position 12,718 of record CAOJOK010000011.1, on the reverse strand, counting down.
CTTATAATAACGGTAACCGCGCCCGAAAACGGCAACTATACAGACCTGCCGTCTTTGGAGCTTCCGTTCACGGTGCAAAAAGCCGACAACGAGTGGACGACCGCCCCTGCAAGCTGGGTCAAGTCCTGGACGTGGGGCGTAAGCGAAGAAGACTTTAAGTGGGTCAATCCGCAGGTCAAGTACGAAGCGGATAAAAGCGAAGTCATAATAACCGTCGTTTCGTCGGATAACCAAAATATTCCGACAAGCAATTTGCGGATGCTGAACGCAGGCGAATACACGCTTACCGCACGGGCGATAGAAACGAAAAACTATAATTCGCTTACGACGACGGATATAAAAATAAAAATCGATAAAGTGAGAAACGGCTGGACTTTGGAACCGCAGATAAACGATTGGGTTGTCGGCGGTATGGAAAGCAATATCGTTGCCGTCCCGAATTACGGCGAGAGAAGCGAAGTCGAGTTCAAATATTACAAGGCGATAAAACAGCCCGACGGCAGTTGGATAAAGGACGAAACCACGGAATCGGGAAGACCGGGGTCTGCCGGCGACTATATTTTGGTCGCAAGCACGCCCGAAGGCACAAACTGGTATTCGGTGTCTAACGAGTATCATTTCAGAATTGAGCAGGCGCTCGTCAATTGGATAATAACCCCGAACGTCAGCCGCTGGAATTGGAACGAATACGACAAGACCGTCAACCTGTTCACCGCTCTGCCCACCTCGCGCGGAAAAGTGACCTTCGAAATCAGAAAGATAGACGGCGAAAAGATAAGCGGTCTGGACAGCATAGAAACGGACGCCGCAGGTTATGTAAGCGACGAAACGGCGGAAATACTTTGCGCCCTGCCGCGCGGCGACTATTATATGATAGTCCACGTTGCGGAAACCAACGATTACTCCGCGTATGATTACGGCATAAACAAAGAGCTCACGTTTGCCGTCGGTCAGGCGAGCAACTATTGGGAAGAATCGCTCGACATAACGCGCTGGATGGAGGGTCAGTACAACGCCAACTCCATACTCGTAACCGCCAAAGTCAGATACGGCGACATAACCGTGCGCATAATCGACGAAGTAAGCGGAGAAGCCGTGTATGAAGAAGTGATTTTAAACGACGGACATCGCACGACGAACATAAACGACCTTGCAAACGCAAAAGCAGGCAGATACCTGCTGACGGCAAAAGTCCCCGCAACGAACGATTATGTAGGTTTGGACGCAAGCGTCGTGTTCGAAATTTTCCCCGTCGACTATGAAACAATGGTCAACTATTGGGATGTGCTTCCGAACATTCAAAGCTGGACGTTCGGCGAACAGCCCAACGCTCCCGTCGGCGTCGCTCACTTCGGCACCGTCGTGTTCAGATACAGACTGCGCGACGAAGCCGACCACAAGGCGACGGAAGCCGTGCCGACCGCCCCGGGCAAGTACACGTTAATCGTGCACGCTCTGCCGGAAGGCGTTCACCGCGGCTTGACTGCGAAAGTGGATTTCGAGATATACGAAAAGCCGCTTATGACAAACAGCTTCACGGTCATTCCCGAAATGAAAGATTGGATACAGGGTCAGACGGGCGAACTGGTCTGGTCGGCGGAAGCCTGCGATAAATATACGATAGTGTATATGACGGCGGACGGAGAAGTGATAGACGGCGTACCGACTGCGCTCGGCGACTATAAGGCGGTAATAACGGTGGAAGCCGAAGGGTACAAAACGCTCACCGCCGCCGTGGACTTCTCGATAGTGACGGACGATATGTCGGGCGAAGTAGTGCTGACGGCAGTCTGTATCGGTCTTGTGTTTACGGCAATAGCCGCAGGTGTGGTTGCAATAATTTTTGTAGGTAAAAATGTTTCCGGTAAAAGGAGGAAAGTAAAATGACAGGTAGTTTGATTGCGAGCAACAGCGTTACTCTGATAGTATTATTGATTGCGCTCGTTGTGCTGATTATAGTATTGACCGTACTTGCGACTCTGTTCGTCGTGGGTATCCGCGGCAAAAACGGCGCGGCGGAAGACGCGGTGAAAGAGGCGCAGGCAACCGTTGCCGAACGCCCGACGCAGAGACAGAACTTTCTCGTATCTCTGCCGTCGACCTATCAGGAGCCCGTAAAGTCGGAACCCAAAACGGAAGAATTGGGCGCCGAAACCGTTCCCGCTCTCGGTGCGCCCGAAGCCAAAGAAGAAAAGGTCGAGGAGCCCGAGCCCGAGCTCGACGACGATGACGACGACGATGACGAAGACGCAACCTTCATAACCGAAGGTCGCGACACGGTGCGTTACGAGCGCAGCTTCACCGCCAAACTCATTCAGAATAAGGACGAAGTCAAAGAGTGGTATTCGGAAATCAAAAACGAACTGCTTTCCTACCATAAGGTGCGCGACCGTATGAGCTGGAAACGCGAAACCTACCGCAAGGGAAGAAAGACGGTGGCACGCTTTGTCGTGCGCGGCAAAACGCTCTGCCTTATGCTTGCCGTAGACCCCAAGAAGTACGAGGGGAGCAGGTTCACGGTGGAAGACGTGTCGGGCGTCGGTTCGACGGCGGACACCCCGTGCCTGTATAGAATAAAGAGTTCGCGCAGAGCCAAATACGCCAAGGAATTGATTGCCGACGCAATGGCGGAAATAGGCGCGGTCAAAAAGCCGAGAGAAGCGGTGGACTATTATCTGCCGTATGACGGCACCGTCGGACTTATGGAACGCGGTCTTGTCAAGAGAGTGGTAAGCACGTCCTCGAGAACGTTCAAGATTGTGGAAATGGACAAGGCGGCGGAAGCGGAAGCCGCGGCAAGCACGGACGAAAAGAAAGAATAAACGAAAACCGCCGAAGAAAAATCGGCGTAAAACGCACAAAAACAAGAGCGGACAACTCTCAAGGCAGTCCGCTCTTTTTTACTTTTCACATACGGCAAAACCGCTTCATATATATTGTTATGTCAAAAAAGGAGAATGATAAATGCAAGACATAGTGATACCGAGCGGCGGCTTCGACTTCTCTGACAAAGAGTGGCAGGGCACGTTTCAAAGCCTGTTAAACGACAACGTGGGCAAGCGCGTGCGCGCCGAGTATGAAAATACCCCTTTGCCGCCTGCGGTGTTTCAGGGCGTAATCTACGCCGTAGGACGGGACTATCTTCTGCTTTGGGACGATACGCATAAGACTTACTCGACGGGAAACCTGAAAAATCTGCGCTCGCTCGTGTTCTATCCGAGAGCCGATTGACTATCGCTGAAACGGTAAAAAATCTTCGGCGTCCGTCTTGTCGTAAATGAAATCTTTGCCGAGCACGATTGCACGGGAAATACTCTGCTTTCCGTACTTTGCGCGGATTTCGTCGACGGCGCGTTCCAACGATTCCTCCTTCTCGTTCGGCTTATCGTCGAACATAGAAGTCTGAACATAACCGCCGAAAGGCACAAGCCCGTACACGCTGACCGTCACCGTCCGAAGCGGCATACTGCTTTGATTTTCGAGTAGGAGAGAATAGGCGCACTCGGCAATTTCGCTCGTCGCATAGGTGGGGACTTTAAGTTTTTTCTGCCGCGTGATGTGTTTGAGATTGCTGCCGCGCAGGTTCACGCTGACGCCCGTGCCGCGCACCTTGTATTTGCGCATACGCGTCGTAACCATTTCGGCGAGATAAAAAATCATAGCCTTCGCGTCGGCGAGATTGTCTATGTCGCGCACGGCTGTCATACCGTGACCGACGGATTCGATTTTTCTCGACTTCACATATTCGCGCACCGGCTCGACGTCGTTGCCGTTTGCGTACGCGTGCATCTTGATTCCGTTTATGCCGAAGTGCGATTTAAGCATAACGGGGTCGGCGGCGGCAAGGTCACCGATTGTGCGGATGTTGAGCTTGGCAAGTTTTTCGTCCGTCTTTCTGCCTATGCTCATCATATCGGCGACGGGCAGGGGAAACAGCTTTTCGCGGAAGTTCTCGCGGCTTATGACCGTCGTGCCGTTCGGCTTTTTCAGGTCGGAACCGATTTTAGCGAAAATCTTGTTGAACGACACGCCCACGCTGACGGTGAGATTAAGCGTTTCAATCATATCGGCGCGTATCTTGTCGGCGATTTGCTCTCCCGTGCCGAAAAGCTTGGTACTGCCCGTACAGTCCAGCCAGCACTCGTCCGGACCGAACGGCTCGATATAACAGGTATAGTTAGAGTATAGGTCGAAAGCGCGCTTGCTGAAATACATATATTCGTCGAAGTGCGGAGCGACAATGACAAGCCCGGGGGCTTTCTGTTTTGCCTGCCAGATGACGTCGCCCGTTTTCACGCCGAACGACTTTGCGAGCTCGTTTTTGGCAAGCACGACGCCGTGCCGCTTTTCGGGATTACCGGCAACGGCAACGGGCAGGTCCGCCCATTCGGGGTGCTTTCGGCACTCCACGGACGCATAAAAATTATTCAGGTCGCAATGCAGAATTACTCGGTCCATTATGAGATTAGTATAACACCGATAAAAGATTTATGCAAGCGCGTGAAAAAGAAATAACGTCAAAACATAAAGCCGCATATAACAAATAGGGAAGTACGGCGAAAACCGCGAATACGGCAAAACTTTTCGAAAAAACGGGCGCGCGGATATTGCAATGAAATGTAAAGAAAAAAAGAGCGTAATTTCAGAAAACCCCGTCTATTTGCTTGCTTTTACGCGCCGTTTCATATATAATAAATAAGCGTGGTTTGCCTCGGGCGGCGGCATACCCGAAACTTATGCGGAAGTGGCTCAGTGGTAGAGCGTTGCCTTGCCAAGGCAAATGTCGCGAGTTCGAATCTCGTCTTCCGCTCCATAAGGCACCATAGCCAAGCGGTAAGGCAGAGGCCTGCAAAGCCTTTATTCCCCGGTCCGATTCCGGGTGGTGCCTCCAATTTATTGCCCAAGTGGCGGAATGGCAGACGCAAAGGACTTAAAATCCTTCGGGGGAAACTCCGTACCGGTTCGAGTCCGGTCTTGGGCACCACCGAGACAGACAGAGCTTATCCGCCCCGCGGCAGTCGGCTCTGTCGAAAATAAGTATAGGGTAAAAGGCAGTTGGGCTAAGCTCACTGCCTTTTCACTTTCTGACGGCATATCCGCGTCGAAATACTGTGTCAAACTGCGGTTTTTCTCGGGTCAATTTTTCCACTGTCATTTCGACCGAGCGAAGCGAGCGGAGAAATCCCCTTCTGACAGGCATATAAACTTCGCATTTCGGCGTCAGCCTTCGCGTTTTCTCGGTCACGTACAAGAAGTACGCTCCCGTCGAAAGCCGCTCGGACTTCCTTGAACTGCTCGTTTCTCTGCCGTCAGCCTGACGGCACATTCATCGCAAAATACTGCGTTAAACATCGCATTTTCTCGGGGCGAGTACATCAAAGTACACGCCCTTTCGCAAATGCTCGTTTGCCTTGTCTTTTGCGCGACTATGCCGTCAGGACACTCCGTACCTTTCACGCACTAATCTTTTTTCGTTTCAACCGACTTTCTCTACTGTCATTTTCGACCATTCCTTTTTTTTCTGTCATTTCGACCGAGCGAAACGAGTGGAGAAATCCCCTGCATCAAAGCGCTTACAAACTCTTTCCAAAATACTTGTTTTTTACGCAGTTTTTCCGTGCCTTTTGCCCCAATCTCTATGCCACGGCGTTCGTTTCCTTGCACGCCGTTGCCGAACTTTTATTGAATTTACTTTCGTCAAATGCTTGCAAAGTCAATAAGTTTGTGATATACTAATTTAGTAAATTACTAACGGAGTAAACAGAAAAATGAACAGAAAAGAATTGAAAGCGGCTTATAAACAGTATAAGCCCGATATGGGTGTTTATGTTTTTAAGTGCAATCCGACAAATAAAACCTATTTGGGTTACGGACAGAATGTGAAAGGGGATATAAACAGTGCTACTTTTCAATTAAATCTCGGAACATTCAGAAATTTCAATCTGCAAAGCGACTGGAAAAAGTACGGAGAAAAGGAATTTGAGATTGCCTTGCTGGAAAAGCTCGAATATGAAAAAGACGAATCTAAAACCGATTATCGGGCAGAACTGCGCCTGTTATGCGAGCTGTGTGCGGAAAAGCTGGAAAACTTTGAGTACATTAAAAAATAAACGAGCGTTTCATATCGCCGATTTATCTATATGAAAAATTATCAAATAAAGGAGTCAAAAATGAAAATACCTACAACCTTAAAACACAAGCCTGTAATAGTATCGGAGGATTACGATAAGATAGACGGAAAATGGAGCAATCATTCCGACGCAAAAGGACTGTCGGTCGGACTTGCTCAATGGAACGATAGGGGCAAATTGGATATTTCCGCAAAGATTTGGCGCTATACGGGCGAAAAATGGTCTCGTCAATCCGAAGAAATACCATTGCACAGAGCGATAGACCTGTCTATATTCGTTTGCAGAACAATGCAGTATTTCAGAGAGGCATATAAATACGAAAAACTGTATGACGAAAACAATCCTTTAATCGACAGAATTCCTTTGCACGGCGGAGCTATGGACGTGTCTGTTTGTACGGACAATAATATGATAGACGAAGACATAAAACTTTTCAGAGACGAACTTGCCAAAGAAGACGAGCAGCTCGGACAAAGACTTTTCCGCTTGGGAGCAATACTCAAAGAAATGGGGTATTGTTAAAATAGAAGTAAAGCGGCATTGAACGGGCATATAATATTGCAAAGCCTGCGGCGAAATCTTGACAAAGCCTGCGGCGAAGTATATAATAAAACGGTATAAAGATTGCCGAAAACGGCGGAGGTAAAAATGGAACAGCTACTTCTCAAAGCGTGTCAAAACGGACAAAAAGGCGTAGTCATTGCCTTTCTGAAAAAAGACGGAATAAATGTGGACGCGGTGAACGGCGACGGATATTCGTCACTGCATTTCGCTTGCGCAAAGGGCTATAAGGACATCGTAAAGATGCTGCTCGAAAAGGGCGCAAACGTATCCGCTCTGTCGAACACGAGCGTAACGCCTCTGCACTTGGCGGCGTCGTCGGGAAATAAAGAAGTGATAAAACTGATAGTGGACGGCGGCGGCGATATCGGCGCGACGGATAAACAGGGCAAGACCCCTTTGATATCCGCCATAGAGGCAAAGAAAGCCGATGCCGCGAAATACCTGATAGAGCTCGGCGCAGACGTTTCCGTTGCGGATAACTCCGGACATACCGCGCTCGATTACGCCAACGCTTTCGGACTGGTTCAGCTCATCGGCGCCGTCACGACGGACAGCGCAGGCACGACCGACGCTTACGGAAATACGCCTCTGCATCAGGCGTGCTACAACGGACAGAGCGAAGTCGTCAAAGCAATGCTCGCAGGCGGTAAATGCGATATAAACGCGCGCAACGACGCTATGTATACGCCGCTCTGCACCGCGGCGGAAGAAGATAACCTTCTCATAGCCGAACTGCTGCTCGACGGCGGCGCAGACGCGAATATCAGCGGCGCGCAGGGCTTCACTCCGTTGCATTTCGCCGCCGATAACGGCAACGAACGTCTGGTTAAAAAACTCATTGCGTGCGGAGCCAAACTCGACGAGCGCAACGAATCGGGCGAAACCGCGCTCATACTTGCGGCGCACGGCGGCTATAACTATGTGGTGGGCGCACTGCTCGACGGCGGCGCGGACGTTTCTTACGCCGATTTGGACGGACATACCGCACTCTATTATGCGACGGAAAACGGCTATAACGACATCGTGGAAAAACTCATCATTGCAGGCGCGGAAAATTAAAGGAGCGGAAAAATGGATATAAAGGAAGCAACGCAGATTCTCGTCAAATCGGGCGAGAATTTCAGTCGGAATAAATATGTCCCTTGGTGGAACGAAGATAAGGACGGTATGTATCGCTATGACCTGTTTACGGACGCGGAAATATCGGAGATAAACGCGCTCGTGGAAAGCGCGCCGAACGAAACCGTTTTCGCCCCCGTCGGGACTTATAAGTATACGCTGTTTCACTTGCTTGTCTGGCATAACTTTTACGACGCGGTCAAATCGGTCATTGCGCGCAAGGTCGACGTGGATACCGCGGACGGCGGCGGAAAGGGCATAACTCCGCTTATGCTTGCGTGCAGCCGCACCAATCTGAAAATGGCGGAACTGCTTGTGAAGTCGGGCGCGGACGTTATGCGCGCGGACGCGTCGGGCAGAACGTGCTGGCACTATATAGCGGACGCAAGACCGGACTTGGCTTTCAATACCCACTGCCGAGAAGCAAGCGCCGACCAGCGCGCACCGATAGCCGAGCTTCTCGGAAACAACTTCGATAAAGCGGACGCAAACGGCAAAACGCCGCTTGCCGCAGTCCTGTCGGGCAACGCAAACTTCGTGTCGTGCGCGATTATAGATATCCTTCTGGCAAAGGGCGCAAAGACCGATTATAGGGCGGAAAACGGCGATACCCTGCTTATGCTTGCGATAAAGAATAATCATAACACCGCGGCATTGAGACTTGCCTCGGATAAATCGCTGGTCAACGCTGCAGGCGCAAACGGCGATATGCCGCTCAAAATCGCCGACGATTACCGCAAAGCCGCAGTCTGTATGACGCTGAAAGCCAACGGCGCGACGGGAGAGAGCAGGTACGACAGAATAAAACTTCAGGAATTGAAGCAGGATACGTCGAACGCGTTTGCTTTTTCCCCGTCCGAAAAGGATAATCTTGCGCCGGCGCTGTACCTTGTGCAAAAATTGATAAATACGATAGACGAAGACGACGATGACGAGCTGGACGGCATAGCCTCCGTACTGCCCGACGCTTTGGGCAAGGACGAAAAGGGCAGCGTGCTCGATATGCTGTTAAAGGCGGGCATAAGCCTGACCGATACGATAAGCAGCCGCGGACAAGTCTATTGTCTGCGCGATAAATGCTTCTCTATGCGCGCAGGAGTCGCGGCGATTAAAAAACTCAAATCGCTCGGCGTGGATATAGACTCCGCGATAGTCGGCGGCAAAACGCCCGTGCATATAGTGGCGGAACAGCCCGAGCCGTATAGTTTCGGCAGAGAGAAATTCACTTATTTCGAAGACGCGGCGCGCCTGTTTTCAAGCGAGTCTATGACCGCGCTCGACAACGGCGGCGTATCGGCAATGCACACGGCGGCGCGTTTAGGACATACGGAAATGTTAAGGGCTATGGTCGAGAGCGGCGCGGACGTCAACGTCACGCAGGACGCGCCTGCCAAGGCAGGGAATACGCCGCTCCACGCGGCTTGCGAAAGATATAACGCCGCCGCGGCGAAAATGCTGATTTCTCTCGGCGCGGATGACGGGATAAAAAATGTCGACGGCGAAGCGGCGGCGCATCTTGCGGCAAAGAAAAGCTCTTTCGGAATGGGCGGCAACGACCGCGACAGAGCGGAAAAGAATAGGCTGGAAATACTCGGCGCGCTGAAAACGATTGACGAACCGCGCGGCGACGGAATGACTCCGCTAATGCTTTTGCAGTACGAAAATATAGGTTTCATACTCCACGCCCAGCCCATACTGCTGGACGGCGGCGCGGACGTAAACCGCAGGGACAACCGCGGAAGAACGGCGCTGATAATCGCCGCGTCCGAGCATTGCTATAAAGATACGTTAAAAGAACTCGTGCGCGCAGGCGCCGATGTGAATGTTGCGGATAAGGACGGAAAAACCGCGCTTCACTATGCACTGCGTTACGGTTCGCAGGACGTCGCGCGCTATCTCGTGAAGAAAGGCGCCGACTATAACCGCGCCGACAACAACGGCACAACGGCGGCAATGCTGGCAGCGGAGAAGGGGTATGATACGGTACTCGAACTTATGACCGACATCTCCTGACGGCACATTCATCGCAAAATACATCGTTAAACATCGCATTTGCTCGGGGCGAGTACGTCAAAGTACACGCCCTTTCGCAAATGCTCGTTTGCCTTGTCTTTTGCGCGACTGTGCCGTCAGTCTGACGGCATATAAACTTCGCATTTCTATGTCAAACGTCGTTTCCGCTCGGGTCATTTACGGGAAGTAAACTCCCCGTCGCGGAAACTCGTTTTCCTCGAACTGCTCGTTTCTATGCCGTCAGGGCTTTCGTTCTTTTCACGCACTCTCTTTCTGCACGCGCTTTCCTTGTCATTTCTCTATTTATTCTCTGTCATTCGTTCAAACTCTTACACCGTCATTTTCGCCCCATTCTCTCCAATACCATTTCGACCGTTTCCTTCTCCCAATGTCATTTCGACCGAAGCGCGCTTTTTTAAGCGCGCGAAGCGGAGAAATCCCCTGCATTAAAACGATTACAAACTTTTTCAATAATACTTTTTGAATCACCCCCCCCTCGGCGCGTGCCTTTGTGTGCGCGCTCTTTTTGTTTCCCCGAAAAGACTAAAAGCGCGCTTTCTCTTTGCGGCGCAAAAAAAGCCGCCCCCTGCAATCACGACGATTGATAGGGGACGGCACACACAAAAAGGAGGGTTAAACTATGTTATTTCTGCCAGCTCTGCGTTTCCGATTTGACGTGGAGCTTATAATTATAGTCGGGCTTGTCGACTTTGTTTATGACGCACTCGTCAAAGTATTCGCCGCTCTCGGCGCGGATTTCGTTGACCTTTTCCAGCTTGATTTTGAACTCGAAAGAGTGCTTGCCGACTTTCTTGCCGCGCACGCTCTTGCCGTTGACGGTAAGGGCAACGTCGTCGAGATTGGACACCACTTTTATAACGGTCGAACCGCCCGTGCGGTTGGCAAAACGCTTGCCGCAGATATACACAAACGGCTCTTTCGACCAGTACGCCTTGTAGATAAAGAAGGAGTCTTTTTTCGTCTTGCGGTCGAACGTGACCAGACCTTTGTGGTTCATACCGGGTTCGCCGCCCTGATTGCGCGCGTCGGCGGCAAAGTCGTACATATTCCAGACGTGCGTCGCCCACAGATAGGGGTGACGGTCGAAGAAGTCGAGCATATACTCGTGATAATCGAGCTGATATTCTTCGCTGTTGTCGCCGCGCTTCGGGTGCTTGGAATGTAAGTTCGGCATACACTCCGCGCCGTACTCCGATAAGCCGATACAGCGCTTCGGGTGGAGCATACGGAACAGCCCCATCCACAAGCCGTTCAAGAACTTGCCGGGAACGTACCAGCCGAGATATAAATTCCAGCTCACCACGTCGGTGATGTGCGCCGAACGGTTATTGAAGCCGCACATAGCAAAGCAGGCGAGAGTGGTAAGGCGTGACGGGTCGATTTCGTGGCATAAGTCGTTCAAGCGGCGGTGCTGTGCAAGCATATCTTTCTTGTGCTTGCCGTACATAGTGATTTCGTTGGAAACGCCCCAGAAGCAAATGCACGCGTGGTGGTGCTGCTGGTAAATCAACTCCTTCATCTGCTGAACGGCATTTTCGTTGGCTTCGGGCATATGCCGCGAGATATACGGGATTTCCGCCCATACCACAAAACCGTATTTGTCGCATAAGTCGTAGAAATAATCGTCGTGCTGATAGTGCGCAAGTCGCACCGTGTTCGCGCCGATTTCCTTAATAATGGCGGCGTCCTCGTCGTGCTCGGCTCTCGTAATGGCGTTACCCAGACCCTTGCGGTCTTGGTGACGGCATACGCCGCGTAAGGGGTAGGACTTTCCGTTGAGGAAGAACCCTTTGTTCGGGTCAACCGAGAAATAACGGAAACCGAAGTTCAGACAAACCTCGTCCACCGCCTTGCCGCCGACCGTAAGCTCGGCTTTCGCGGTGTAAAGATAGGGGTCCTCCACGCCGTTCCATAAGTGCGCGTTTTCAATTTTCAGCTTTTCGCCGCCCTTGCCGCTTGCCGCAACCTGACCGTCCGCCGTGAGTATGGAAACGGCAACCTCGCCTTCGCCCTTGACGTAACCCGTGACGGTAACAAATCCGTCCGTGCCGTCTACCGTGGGGTCGACTTTTATGCCGGGCGCGCCGTAATAGTCGAGGTCGAAATGATTTTCGTTCACCACGAGAATATTGACGTCGCGGTAGATACCGCCGTAGAAAGTGAAGTCCGCCGTCTGCGGATAGACCTTCTCGGTTTTGGAGTTGTCCGCTCTCACGCACAGAATGTTGTCGTCTTTAAGTAAAGACTTGACCTCGGCGCGGAAGGTGGAATAGCCGCCGTCGTGGCTGGCGACCTTCTCTCCGTTGAGATAGACCTGTGCGGACGAGTTCACGCCCTTGAATTCGAGATAGACCGTCTCATTGTCCTTGAACTCGGGCTTGCCGAAACGCTTGACGAACCAGAACGCTCCGCGCACATAGTCGTCGCCGCCGTCCTGACCGTCGATATTGTTCCAGGTGTACGGCACGTTGACTTTTTCGCCCTCTGTCGCCGCGGCGGCATTTTCCGCGCCGACGTCGCTTTTGATAAACAGCCAGTCCTCGTTTACGTTGATAATTTTTCTCATCGTTATCTCCTTCATAAAGATAGTTTTTGCTTATTCTTAAAATATTTTACCATATTTTCGCAAAAAGCGCAAGAGCAAAAAAAGTATAAAAACATTGCATTTTCGCCACCGATTTCCATTGTGGATAACTTTTTTCCGATTTTTGGCGAAAAATGACGAAAATCGGAAAAATATGATAAAAACGCAATGTAATGTGTATAAATTGCTCTTGAAATTTTAAGTCGGGGGGGGGGGGTATAATTTTCTTGTATTATAATATAGTCTTAATTTTCGTACCGCGACGAAAATAAAGGTGGTGGAATGT
>CAOJOK010000010.1 GCA_948440265.1 uncultured Clostridia bacterium | reverse complement strand
GGACGGAGAAGTTCAAGAAAGAACTGTACTCGCCTGCGCGGTGGTGGAAGCTGCTGATGAACGAGCTGGGGATGCGGGGAGAGAACGACATCTTAAACCGCGTAACGGAGCAGCTGATAGCACAGCTGCACGCAAGCGAGAACTATGCCAATGTAAAGAAGTATGCTGACGGAGAATACAAAGCAAAGATAGAGAAGCTGGAAAACGGATTTAACAGTGCGGATACATATTGGAAGCTGTTTTTGCGAGCGTACAATACAAATACTGAAAAAAGGCTGTTAAATACACTAACGCCCGAGAAAGCAAACAGTATTTTAAAGAACAGGTACTACCGACAGGCAAAGGCAGGTGCGAGCGGCGACCTTTGCGAAACCATTATATCCTTTGAAAGAGAGATTAAAGACATATTGACCAAAAAAAGAGAGTCTTTACGGACGGAATTAAAGGGACAAACCGCAAGGAAAAAAGAGTATAAAAACGAAATAGTTCCTTTGACGCAAAGCATAGACAAAATAGGAAAGCAATGGGTATGTGAGCGCAGGTCAAAGAGAAATTTCGGCGCGACAATGAAGAAAGTCGTATATGTTTCAGGCTGTATCGCCGTTGGTATAGTGGGTGTCACTATAATGGCAGGTTGTCACTTTATCGGTCTGTTTGAGGCAATAGGCGCGGCGTTGGGTTTGGGATTTACGGCTTTCATATTAGCTATTATTATAGGGCTGTTTGTGGCATTGCCGCTTGCCGCATCTGCGAAAAAGAACGAAAAAAAGCTGGAAAAGATTAGGGCAATTCAAGAAGAAATATACTCCAAAAACACACTGATTAGAGAGTGTGAAAACAGAATAAAAACAGCAAACGACCAAATAGATGTATGCAACCGCGTGATAGGCGATAAATAAAAGTATGGAAAAAAAGCGGCTTTAAAAGAAATGCACCCCGAGTTTTTTAACTTCGGGGTGCATTTGAATTTACTCTTTTCCGTTTTATGTTACGCTTCAATCAGTCGTTTCAAATCATTCAAAGAATGAAGTCCGACGGCTTTTGCCGCAGGCTTGCCGCCCTTGAACACGATAAGCGTGGGTATGCTCATAACGCCGAACTTGCGCGCAAGATTTTCTTCTTCGTCCACATTGACTTTGGCAATCTTGACCGAGCTTCCGACTTCCTGCGCCAGAGTTTCGAGTATGGGGGTCTGCGCGCGGCAGGGTCCGCACCAGGGCGCCCAGAAGTCCACGAGCACGGGGACGGGGCTGTTTTCCACTTCTTCGGTAAAACTGTTTTCGTTTAATTCAGTCATTTTGAAATATCTCCTTTATATTCTAATATGGGTTAAAAAGTCCGTTTTAATTACAACTTGGCTTTGTCGAGCGCCAGCATAGCCGCACGGTATATGTCGAACAGCTTCTCGAACTCCGTGACGGGCAGATTCTCGTCTATGTTGTGCAGATTTGTCACAGTGTCGGGGAAGGTGGGACCGAATGCCACCGCGCCGGGAAGCTCTTTTGCGTATGTGCCGCCGCCCGTGTGCAGACAGTACGTCTCGTTGCCCGTGCAGTCGGCATACACCTTCAAAAGCGTCTTGATAAGCGGCGCGTTCTTGTCGATGAAAAGATTGGGCGAATACATATATTCGTTTACTTTCGTGCCGCTCGGCAGTTTTTGCAGAAGCAGTTTTTCTATGGAATCCTTGTCACAGCTTATCGGTATGCGGATATTCAGGTCGATATTCAAATATCCTTTTTCTAGGTATGCCAGACCGAGATTGCAGGTCGTGTCGCCCGACTGCTCGTCTTGACAGCCGAAGCCTATTTTTTCACAGCACATATTCGAGCAGATATTTTCGAACACCGAGCTTACCACTTCCGACGGGAACTTGTCTTTGACCGCGTCGAGCAAACAGAACAGCTTCCAGATGGCGTTGTCGCCCTTTTCGGGTTCCATAGCGTGACCGGCAACGCCCGTCGCTTCTATGACAAGACCGCCGTCCGTATCGTGCACCGCAAAGTCCTTGAAATCGTGACCGTCGGTGATGACGGCTTCCGCAAACGGCGAAGACTTGAATAACCGTTCGTCGAGCGGCGCAGACTTTTTGATAAAATCGTAAAGTGCGGAATTTTTCTTTATCGTCATACTTGCGCGGTCGGCAACCACATTGCTCTTTATGCCGCCGTTTAAAGCCGCGATATTGTTCTTGAAAAAGCCGTCGAGCGGAATTTTGACGAGATAGGAAATAATGCCCTTTTCGCTGTTTATAATCGGAAAGTCCGCGTCGGGCACTATGGACGCCGTCGGAATCTCGCCGTGCTTTTCGTAATATTTCATACACGCCGAACCGTTTTCCTCGTTGCAGCCGACTATTATGCGCAACCTGCCGTCCAGCTTCTCTTTGCTGTCGAGAATACTTTTCATAGCGTGCATACAGGCAACCAAAGCGCCCTTGTCGTCGGCAACGCCCCTGCCGTAAATCTTACCGCCGTCCACCGTCATAGAATAGGGCGGATATGTCCAGCCGTCGCCTGCGGGGACGACGTCGAGATGACACAGCACGCCTATAAGCCGCTTGCCGCTGCCGATTTCCGCCCAGCCGCAGTATCCGTCCAGCTCGCCCGTCTTGAAGCCGTAAGCCTTGGACTTATTCAAAAACCAGTCGAGAGCCTGCCGCGCTTTTCTTCCGAACGGCGCGTTTTTTTCGGGCTCGGAATATACGCTGTCGATAGCTATTATTTCTTTAAGGTCGTCAAGCATTTTTTTATACCCTTCTTTTACTTGCGTAAAACCACGCTTTGATGTATAATTTTCGTATCGGGAGAGTGTTCCCCGAAACGTAAATATATTACCATATCGCCGAGATTTTGTCAATCGTTGCGGTAAAGGAGAGTTATGGTCAGAACGAGATTTGCACCCAGTCCCACGGGTTACTTGCACATAGGCGGACTTCGCACCGCATTGTACGCATACCTTTTCGCCAAAAAACGCGGCGGAAAGTTCATATTGAGAATAGAAGACACCGACCAGGGGCGCTATGTGGACGGAGCCGTGGATATAATATACCGCACGCTGAAAGACGCAGGGCTCGATTATGACGAAGGTCCCGACGTCGGCGGCGCATACGGTCCGTATATGCAGTCGCAGAGAAAGGATATATATATGAAGTATGCGAAACAGCTAATCGACAGCGGCGACGCATATTACTGCTTCTGCACGAAAGAGCGTTTGGAGCAGATTCATAAGGACGGAGCGGTCAAATACGACAAGCACTGCCTGCACATTCCGAGAGAAGAAGCCGAGCGCCGTATAGCGGCAGGCGAACCGTACGTCATTCGGCAGAATATCCCCGAAAGCGGCAAGGACACTTACACCGACCTTGTGTTCGGCGAGATTTCCGTGGACTATAAGGAGCTGGAAGACAACGTGCTCATAAAGTCGGACGGTATGCCGACGTATAACTTTGCCAACGTCGTGGACGACTATCTTATGGATATAGACTATGTCATTCGCGGAGTGGAATATCTTTCGTCCACCCCGAAATATAACCTGTTATACCGCGCATTCGGTTGGAGACTGCCGAATTATATTCACCTGCAGCCCATTATGCGCGACGAACGCCATAAGCTGTCCAAGCGCGACGGCGACGCAAGCTATGAAGATTTCATAAAGAAAGGCTATCTCAAAGAAGCGATTGTGAACTATATAGCCCTGCTCGGTTGGAGCAGTAAGGACGACACGGAAAAATTCACGCTTAAGGAGCTGGAAGCGGCTTTCGACTTGGACGGACTGTCCAAATCCCCGTCCGTGTTCGACGAAAATAAAATGAAGTGGCTGAACTCGCTGTATATAAGAGAGCTCGACGAAGACAAGTTCCACGAAATGGCTCTGCCTTTTTATAAAGAGGTGAAATATCTCAAGGGCTATGACCTGCGTTTTTTGTCGTCGCTTTTGCACTCTCGGTGCGAAGTGCTGACCGACGTCGGCAGACTGACCGAGTTTCTGACGAAGTTCGACGACTTCGACTTGGAACAGTTCGTGAATAAGAAGTGGAAGACGGACAGAGCGCTTGCGCTTAAAATGATACCGTCCTTGAAAGAAGCGGTGAAAGCGGACGACCTGTCTGCGGCGCTGGAAAAAATTGCCGAAGACGGCGGATATAAGAAAGGGCAGGTGCTTTGGATATTCCGTATCGGCATAACGGGCGCGGCGGTCACTCCGGGCGGAGCGTCGGAAATGGCGCGGCTTTTGGGCAAAGACGAATGTATAAAAAGACTCTCGCAGTGTGAAAAAAGACTGTCGGAATGATAGGTTGACGAAAACTTAATCATATCCGCAAAAGGAGGAAAAATGCTTTACAGAATGGCAATTGTGGAAGATGAGTCCGCAGCCGCCGCAGAATTGAAAGCAATGATAGAGCGGTTCAAACAGGAAAACGCGCTTTCGGACGAGTTCGAAATTGCGACTTTTTCCGATGCCGAAACATTCCTGCAAAAGTTCGATTCTTACGAAGTGATTTTTCTCGATATCCAAATGGGCGGTATGACGGGAATGGAAGCGGCGCGCGAAATCCGCAAAAAGAGCGAAGACGTGCTGATTGTTTTCGTCACGAATATGGCGCAGTACGCCGTGGAAAGCTATGAAGTGCAGGCGTACGATTTCATATTGAAACCGTTGAGTTACGGCAACTTTTTTATGAAGTTCCGCAGAATAATGAAAAAGCTGGCGCATAAGTCCAGCGATGCATTTCTGACGCTGACCACCCGTTTCGAGAGCCATAAGGTCAAGATTTTCGATATAGTGTACGTCGAGTCCTGCAATCACAGCCTGCTGTTTCATATGACGGGCGGAAAGGAAATCCGCGTGACGGGCAGTACGCTGGGCGATTGGGAGAAAAAATTGGCGCCGTATTATTTCGTGCGGTGCAATTCGGGCTATCTCGTGAACTTGAAGTATGCGGGCGTAATGCGCGGAGAATATGTCGAAGTGGAAGGTCAGGAGCTTCACATAAGCCGCTCGCGCAAGCAGTCGTTTATGACGGAGTTTGCAAAGTACGTCGGGGGCAGCGTATGATACAGTCTTTGCTCGCCTTCGGGCTTATGGTCGTGGAACTGCTCGTCGCGGAGTTCATAATCTCGGCTTTTTTACAGCGCAGAGATTTCTTTTGGGTGCGCTTTATAGGTTCGTCGCTGGTCTGCATAGTGATTGCGCTGTGGATATGGGCTATATACGGCATATTCACGGGCAAGGAGTTCGATTACAACGGCGTGAACGATTTTTACGACTCCGTGTTCAAGTTTGTATATTACGTCGTCGTGTTCGCGCTGACAGTTGCGGCGTTCAAATACAGCTTCAAAGGTTCAATCTGGACGGTGCTGTTCTATTGCGCGGGCGGATACGCAATGCAGCATATCGCGTATAACGTGTTCTCGCTTATAGGAATAATTCCGCCTGTGGGGGCATTTTTCGACGCGCACATATACGTCGGCTTTCTCGCCGAAGTGCTGTGCTGCGCCGCCATATATTCGGCGGTATACTTTCTGTTTATAAGAAAGCGCAGTGCGCCCGACGAAATCAAGGACCTGCGCGGAAAAGTGTTTCTGTTTCTGATTGTCATATTCGTCTGCATATTCATTTCGCGGTTCACGAAAGATAATGCAGAGCGCGACGTTATGACTATGATAGCCGAATCGGCGGCGGCGATATTGAACTGCTCGTTCATTCTCGTATTTTTGTTCGACATAACCGACAAGGACAAAGCCAAAAACGAATTGCAGGTTATGAAAGAGCTTATGCGCAGAGAAAAAGAGCAGTACAGAATGACCAAGGAAAATATAGACCTTATAAACGTCAAGTGCCACGACTTGAAGCACCAGATACAGGCTCTGCGCGAAAATGCGTCCGAACAGTATATCAAGAAGATAGAAGACTCCGTGATGTTCTACGACTCCGTCGCCAAAACGGGCAACGACATTTTGGACGTCATCTTGACGGAAAAGAGCCTGCTGTGCGAACAGAACCGAATCACGTTCACCTGCGTAGTCAGTGGAGAAGATTTGGCGTTTATGGACGGTATGGATATATACTCGCTGTTCGGCAACGCGCTGTCCAACGCTTTCGAACACGTCAGTAAGATAGAAGATAAGGACAAGCGGTGCATATCGCTGAACGTGCGCACCGAAAACGACGCGCTGTCCATACACTTGGAGAACTTTTACGACGGCGAAATAGCCTTCGAAGACGGCTTGCCCGTCACCTCGAAAAGCAAGGACTATCACGGCTTCGGCGTCAAGAGTATGGACTATATAGCCAAAAAATACAACGGCTGTATGAGCATTTCGACGCAGGACGGAATTTTCAGTCTGGACTTTGCTTTTCCGCTTTCAAAAGATACGGTAAAAGCGGATAAAACGGAGAAAAAACAGCCGTCGCGGCGCAATTTATAAAATCGTATGTCAAACACGTCGATTGGACGTTCATTTGGTAAAGTGGTATTGACAACCCCATAATGCCGATTTATAATGTTTTTGCACCCGAAAGGGAGTGGAGAAATGTTATTTAAGGAGGTATTTTATGAGGTATCGGAAAAAGGTAAAGGGGGCGGAGCAATGAAACTGAAAAAATTGTTCAATTTCAAGCTGTGGACGATTTTGACGTCCGTTTTTGCCGTCCTTATGATTGTGTTCATTGTCGGCACGCATATTGCCGTTACATACGGCTCTGCGGCAATCAATATGATTTTCGGCACAAGCACGACCAAGACGATAGGCACGACCGAACAGATGCGTTTCGAGTCCGATTGGGCGGACACCAACGGAAGCGGTCTGTTCATAGAAGACAAGATTATGACGCGTAAGGCGGCGGCGGAAGGCGCAGTCCTTCTGTGGAACAAGGAAATAAGCGCAGGGCAGAAAGCATTGCCCATCGCCAAAGACAGCGCCGTTTCGCTGTTCAGCCACTCGTCGGTGGACTATATAGAATCGGGCACGGGTTCCGGACATATCGACACGGTGACGCAGAACGGCAAGAAAGCCAAGACCACGCTTAAATCGGCTATGGAAAGACATTATTCCGTCAACACCGATTTGTGGCGTTTCTATGAAATCGGCGGCGGCTCGCGCTATACGCGCGACACGGGCTGGGGCTCGACGAGAAAACAGTGGTATCTTCACGAAGTGCCCTGGAGCGAATATACAAAGGCGGGAGTGACAAGTTCTTTCGCAAGCTACGGCGACGCCGCGATAATAATTATTTCGCGCACGGGCGGCGAGAACGGCGACTTGCATTTCAGTCAGGAAACCGCCACGGAAGACGGCGGATACCTTGCGCTCACGCAGGAAGAAAAAGATATGCTGCAGAACGTGTGCGAATACCGCAAGAACGGCACGTTCAAGCGTGCGGTAGTCGTGTTTAACACGGGCAACGTAATTCAGATGCAGGACTTCGAGCCTTACATCGAGAATCTGGACGCCGCACTGTGGTGCGGACAGGGCGGAACGACGGGCGTAAACGCGGTTGCGGAACTGCTTGTCGGCAACGAAAGTCCTTCGGGCAGACTGTCCGACACGCTTGCATACGACGTGTTCTCACAGCCCGCTACGGAAAACGACGACATATTCGCCTATGAAAATTACAGCAATAGCAGTGCTTGGTACAATTCCTATATGGTCTATCAGGAAGGCATATATGTGGGATATAAATACTACGAAACCCGCTATACCGACGGTATCATAAACCCGACGGAAACGGGCGCGCTTACGGAAAAAGGCGCGAAACATTCGGAAGGGGCTTGGAGCTATGACAGCGAAGTTGCTTTCCCGTTCGGTTACGGCGCAAGCTATTCGGAATTTTCTTACAGCAGCTTCAACGTCGAGTACGACAAGGAAAATAAACAGTATGTCGTAAGCGTCGACGTGAAAAATACGGGTTCGACGGCGGCAAAGGAAGTTGTGCAGGTATACCTTTCCAAGCCGTACACCGACCACGACAAACAGAACAACATTGAAGTGTCCGCAGTGGAACTCGTCGGCTTCGGTAAGACGGCGAAACTTCCGGCAAACGGACGCGAAACGGTTAAGGTAAACATTCCCGAAGATTATTTCAAGACGTACGACGCGACGTTCGACAACGGCGACGGCACGTTCGGAAGATACGTCGTCGAAGCAGGCGACTATTATCTGACGGTGGCGACGGACTCTCACGTCGCGGCAAACAATGTGATTGCCGCACGCACGGGTAATCCCCCCCCCCGCACAGAAAATAATGGTCGGAGAGCCGAGAAAGGTTTCGCTCGGCGCGGACTTCGTCAAAAAGCTGACGTTGGAGCGCGACGCGACGACGTATGCCGTATCCAGGCAGACGGGCGAGAAAGTTTATAACAAGCTCGATTGCGGAGATATAAACAAATACGAAGGCAGGGGCGACAATTCCGTAACCTATCTTTCGAGAAAGGATTGGGACGGAACCTATCCGACGCCTGCGAAGATTACGATAACCGACAAGATGAAAAACGATTTGGCTATATCGTTCGTTTCCCCGAAAGCGGCGACGGCGGATAAGCCTATGCCGACTTACGGAAAATTCGTCAGCGGAGCCAAGGACGGCAAACCCGACGTCGAAAACGGCGACTTGGTTGTGTTCGACTTCATAGATGCGCCGCTCAACGAGTACGACGAAAATTGGTCGGAAGAATGGGAAGCGAAGTGGAATCAGCTTCTCGACCAGATGACCTGGTACGAGCAGGCGAATATCTGCGCCAACGCATATCACCAGCTTGTGGGCGCGACGAGCATTGCTCTGCCTGCCAGCCGTCAGGAAAACGGACCCGTCGGCATAACCAAGCGTTCGGAATCCAACTGGCAGATTCCCAATCAGGATGTAAAAGACTGGACTTATATAGCATATCCCAATGCGCCCGTCCTTGCTTCGACGTTCAACACGGAAATAGTGGAGCAGGTCGGACAGCATATGAGCGAAGATATGCTCTATCTCGGATATAACGGAATATACGGACCGGGCGGAAATATCCACCGCACTCCTTTCGGCGGAAGAAACTGGGAGTATTATTCGGAAGACGCGGTGCTTTCGGGAATAATCGGCGCGGCGCAGTGTAAGGGTATAGAGAGCAAGGGCTGCCTTGCCTATGTCAAGCACTTTGCGTTCAACGACTCGGAGACCAACCGCCACCACTGCGGTATTTGGAGCAACGAACAGGCTTCCCGCGAAATCTATCTTCGCGCGTTCGAAATAATCTTCACGGACGGAGAAGCCAGCGCGACGATGAACTCGTTCACGAGAGTGGGCACCACCTGGAACGGTATGAGCAAGGAATTGCAGACCGACATTTTGAGAAAAGAATGGGGCTGGGACGGTATCAACATAACCGACTGGATAGAGTCCGACGTTATGTCCAAACCCGACGCGATATTCGCAGGCACCAACTCTTTCGACGGCAACGGTAAACCCGAAACCTACTTCAAGGGCTGGGACAACGACGCCGACTTCGCTTGGAAGTTGAGAGAGTCCGCGAAAATAATAATCTACAACGTGGCGCGCACGCATACGTTCAACGGTATATCGCGTAACTCGATAGTCATAAACGTAACCCCTTGGTGGCAGGCGACCCTGTACGCGTTCATAGGCGTGTTCACGTTCCTTACCGTGGCGGCAGGCGCAATGCTCACGCTGTCCATAGTGTTCAAGCAGAAATTTGCCGAAATCGATGCGAAGCGCGAAGCCGCAAAGGCAGGGGCTTCTTCGGGCGGCGGCGAAGCGGACGCGTCGGAAACCACGGCGGAAAGCGTCGAAGCGGGCGAGAGCGAAAGCGCGTCGGCAGACGGCGAAACGGGTAAAACCGAATAAGGAGGAGACTATGAGAAAAGGATTGAAAAAAATACTGACCGCAATATTCTGCGGCTTAATGGCGGCGCTGATGATTTTCTGTATCGGCTGCGGACCCGAGAAAGTCGGACCCGGAAACCCCGATAAGCCCAAGCTCCCGACAAACGAGTTTGAAGACGACATCGGCGGCGGCGAAGAATTCGTCGACAATACGCCCGAAGATACGGGTACGCTCGTAAACCATTATTTCGAGGCGGAAACGGCAGACTTCATCGGTACGAGTACGAACGGCACGTCGTCTCTGGGCGGCAAGTGTATCGCAAAATCGCACTTCTTCGATTTGTCGTTCGGCGGCAACATTATGATAAGAAACATAACGAGCACGAGCAATAAATACATTTTCCAGTTCAAGTCCGATAAGGCCGTAAAGGTCAAAATGGAAATTGCCGTGGCGTCTGCGTACACAAGCACCTGGGAAGCGCGCAACCTGTCTGCTATGTTCGATATCGTGGTGAACGACAGACAGATAACCGAAGACGTCGTCGTGCCTGCCGGTAACAAAGACCAGATAAGGGGCGGCAACAACTTCACCTGTATTCAGAATGTGGAAATACCCGTTTCCCTGAAAGAGGGCGACAATCTGATAATATTCAACATTCTTGCAGGCGTCTGCAATCTCGACTATATAAACCTTAAAACTTCGGCGAATATAACAGAGTATACGGAACATCATTGGGAAGACCCCGACACGAAAATCACAATCAAGAATCTGCCCACGGCGGATAAACAGGGCGATATAGTGTTCTCGTGCAGTAAGCACGGAAGCACGACAAGCTCGTTCAAACTGCCCGAGCTCAAAGACGGAAGCGGCTATGAAGTGACCGAAGCAGGAAGCGTCAAGACCTATTCGTTCACGCTTCACGGCAAGACGTACTCGTTCTCCGACGACGGCACATATTCCGTTCCCGACGGCGTGGAAGTCGTAGAACCCGAATTCGTGCTCGAACCCGAGGGCGAAGAAGCGGTAGACCCCGACGCTCCCGAACTGCCCGCACTGAACATAAACGGCAAGGACATATTTGCTCCTGCAAAATGGACGACGTTTAACGGCGGTGTCGGCAAGCAGCCCGAAAAAATCAACGGCGCGATGAAGTTCACGGACGCGGCAAGATTCGATTTCTTCTATGCAAAGGCTGACAACGGAAGCTATATACATCTCGGCGAACTGCCCGGAAAATATACGGGCGGCAAGGAAACCGTTATGAATAAAGTACATTCGTGGTCTTTGGAAATGTCGGCTCGTTACAACTTCGATATGCTGCTGTTTGCGACGGCAGGCGCTCCTGCCGAATACGGACAGGGAATGAATGCGAGCGTATATCTGACGATTGAGAAGAACAAGATTTTGGTCAAGAACTTATGTTACAATCAGGAATCGACGGAAGTAATCGCAGAAGGAACCATTCCCGCGGCATTGCCGTTCGGCGACGACAAGCAGAAGTTCACCTTGACAATGAACGTAAACCGCGTGGACGGAAACAATTTGCAGTTCAGCCTGGAAATCAACGGAACGAAAATCGATTTGACGGCGACGGGCAAAGCCAAATTGGCGACGGTAACCGACGGCGTGGTGAATCTGAAAGTCGTTACCGCAGGCTCTTACGGACAGAGAATGTGCGTGATACCCCGCTATCAGAACAACGTGGTGAGAATCTACAACGTGACCACGCCCGAAACGGCGGCGGCATAAAAACAAAATAACCTTACAATAAAACAAACACGGCTGTGCTTTAAGTACAGCCGTGTTTTTACATATTAAGCGTTTTATTTTATTTCAGTATGCTTTCGCCGCGGCAGTCCGTGGCGACGATTAACTGCATACTTTCTATTTTCAGTCGGTAAATGGATTCGCAGCCGAGGTCGGGATAGGCGACAAGCTCACAGCTTTTTACGTAGCTTTTAAGCAGCGCCCCCGCTCCGCCGATAGCCGCAAGATAAAGTCCGCAGTTGTCCTTGATTGCCTGCGTGACCGCGCCGCTTCTCTTGCCCTTGCCAATCATGACCTTTGCGCCGTGCTCGATAAGCGTCGGGGCATAATCGTCCATTCTCGCGCTCGTGGTCGGACCGCAGCTTCCTATGATTTCTCCGTCGCGCGCAGGGGTGGGACCGCAGTAATAAACGACCGCGCCGTCCAAGTCGATAGGCGGCTTTTCGCCGGCTTTCAACGCTTCGCAAATCCGCTTGTGCGCCGCGTCGCGCGCCGTGTAAATATATCCGTTAAGCTCGATAACGTCGCCTGCATAAAGCGAGCGTATGTCGTCGTCTTTCAGCGGCAAATCAAATTTTTTCATAGTTCCTCTCCTTCGAAAACAAGGTGCGCGTGGCGCGAGCTGTGGCACTGTATATTGACCGCCACGGGCAGCATACCTATGTGCGTGGGGAAAATCTCCGCCGCAACCGAAAGTGCCGTCACGTCGCCGCCGAAGCCCTGTGCGCCGATTTTAAGCGCGTTTACGGCGTCGAGTATGTCCTTTTCAAGCGCCGCAACCTGCGCGTTTTCGCTCGGCTTTCCGCACTCGCGCAGGAGCGCTTTTTTGGAGAGCAGCGCGGCTTTTTCCATAGTGCCGCCGATACCTATTCCGAGTATAATCGGGGGACAGGGATTGGCGCCCGCTCTTTTCACGGCGTCCGCGGCGGCGGCTATAATTCCGTCGCGCCCCTTGGACGGCGTCAGCATATAGACCGCCGACATATTCTCGCTTCCCGCGCCCTTTGCGAGATAGTACAGCTCGAGCCTGTCGCCCTTCACTATTTCGGTGTGAACGACGGCAGGGGTATTGTCCTTCGTGTTCACTCTCGACAGCGGACAGGCAACCGACTTTCTCGCGGTGGAATATCCGCGCCGTATTCCCTCGTTTACGGCGTCGCTCAAAAGCATACCTTGAAGCTTCAAGTCCTGTCCGACTTCGGCGAACACGACGGCAAGCCCCGTGTCCTGACAGGCGAAAGAGTGGGTTTTTTTTGCTATCTCTCCGTTTTCGATAAGCCGCCGCAAAGCCCATTCGGCACGCTCTCCGCTCTCTCTTTCGGCGGCTTCCTTCAGCCTTTTTATGACGGCTTCTTCGACGTTGCACAGCGCGTGCTCCACGGCTTGCGCAAGCGGCTCTATGATGTCTTTCACGTTCAAAACGCGCATATCGCACCTCTTATGATATAATCGTATACAGAGAGTATAACATAAGTTTGCCGAAAAAGCAACGCCGCGGCGGTATTTGAAGTTTTATTCGCTTGCCAATTTTTCAAACATTTAGTATAATGAACTTATGAGTTTCAGGATTTGCAGCATAGCAAGCGGCAGTACGGGCAATTGCATATATATTTCCACCGACGCCACGACGCTCATAGTGGATGAAGGCGCGCCCGTGACCAGAGTGGAAAGATGCCTGCAGCTGCTCGGCAGGGGAAAGGAACTCGCACTGTTGATAACGCACGGACACTCCGACCATATTTCCAACGCGCCGCAGTTTGCGCGCCGAAACGACGCGACGGTTTACTGTCACTATAAGACGGCGCAGACAATGCTGAAAAAAGGCGAGTACGACTTGAAAAAAGTCATAGAATTTTCCGAAGGCGACTTCACGGTGGGCGACGTCATCGTCACGCCGTTCAAGGTCGGTCACGACGTGCCCTGCGTCGGCTATGTGTTTTCGCACAAGGGCAAGCAGATAGGCGTCGTAACCGATATAGGACACATAGGCGGCTCGGTTATGGCAAGGCTCAAAACCTGCAATCTCGTGCTGATAGAGAGCAATCACGACGTGGATATGCTCCGCGTGAACAAGACCTATTCGCCCTGGCTCAAAAGCAGAATACTCTCGGACAGCGGACATCTGTCGAACGGCGCGTGCGCCGAAGCCTGCGTGAAACTTGCGGCGTCGGGCGTAAAGCAGTTCATACTCGCGCACCTGTCGCAGGAAAACAATTATCCCGAGCTTGCGCTGAACACCGTGCTCGGCGCGCTGTACGAAGCCGGATACGAAGACGTCGGCGTGGAAGTCGCGCTGGCGGACAAGATGAGCAGTCTGTTTGAAATATCTTAAACAAGGAGATAATCGCAAGGTGGAACAAAATAAGTTTACTTACAGAGACGGCGTCACGGTATACCTTCTGGCGACGTTGGGTGCGCTGGCATATCAGGTGGTGCTGGCAGGCGTTTTCGAAGCGTTCAAGGCGTCGCACCTGCTTTCGAGCGTGGACTGGCTGTCCACACTGATGGCGCTTCCGATACAGGTGATTTTCTTTCTGACGGCATTTTTGTACTGCCGCAATAAAAAGACCCGTTTCGAGTTTACCCCCAAACGTTTGAAGCCGCTCGGCTATATTATGCCTGCGGTCTGCGCTGTGGTCGCAATGTTTATGTTCTATCTTGCGCATATGGCGTTTGCCGTTCTTTTGGACGTTATGAACTACGAAAGCGCGGGCGGCATAGAATTGAACACGGTGGCAGGCAAGATAATCGGAGTAATAGTGACGGTGATTGCCGCGCCGATAGGCGAAGAAATGGTTTTCCGCGGCGCACTGCTGTCCGGACTCAAAGAAAAATTCAAAGCCCCCGTCGCCATAATTCTGTCGGGACTGGCTTTCTCGCTTATGCATATGAACCCCGAACAGACGGTCTATCAGTTCCTGCTCGGCTGTGCCTGCGCGTATCTGGTTTTGCAGAGCGGCTCTCTGATTCCGGCTATGATTGCGCACGGCACAAGCAATCTTCTCGCCTGCCTTATGGAGATAATTCCGCCGTTCGGCAAGGGCGTCGAGTTCGTGCTGGAATGGCTTATGGGCATACCGTGGCTGTTCGCTATTATGACGGTGGTGCTTTTTGCCGCAGCGGCGGTCATAATATATTTTATCGGCAAACTGCTGGCAAAGTGCAAAATCGACAGAGCGGAAAAGACGTTCACCGCCCGTCCGCCCGTTATGCGGCAGGAAACGGAAGCAGCCGCGCCGAAGCAGGAGAGCCTGCTTAAAAAGAGCAAAGGCGACGGCGCCGTGTTTTACGGTATTGCGATAGGCGTGTCGGTGTTTATGTGGCTGACTACTTTTATTGTCAGTATAGCGACGGGCAACGGCTGGTTGGACGGTTTGGTTTAAAAGCGGAGGTAAACGAAATTGTTGAGATATCTCGATAAAGATTTGCAGAAAGAACAGCGCGAATACCGTGCCGTGGCAATAGTGCTTTTTGCCGTGGCGGTACTGACGCTTTGCGCCAGAATGTTGGTGGGTATCCTGCCCGATATGCCCGATTTGGCAATCGACGCAATCTTCACGACGATAGTGCAGATACTGCTGTTTCTGCTTATGCCGTTTTTGATTTATAAATTCGTGCTCAAAAAGAACGTGAAAGAGATTGCCGAGTTCGCGTCGATAAAAAAGATACATTGGCTGTATATAGTACTCGCCGCATTTTTGGGTATCTGCGCCTATATCGTCACAATCGGCATATCGTCGATATGGCAGGCAATTTTATATGCGACGGGCTATACGCACTCGTCGTCGCCCGTGATATACCCCGAAGTATTTAACCCCGGAATGTTCATTGCCGAAATGGTCTTGACCGCCGTCCTGCCTGCAATCTGCGAAGAATTTTTGATTCGCGGCGGAACGCTGACGGTAATGCGCGGCTCGTTTAAATACGCCGCCACGCTGGTGCTTATGGGCGTGATATTCGGACTTTTCCACCAAAGCGTGACTCAGGTGTTTTACACGGCTTGCTTCGGCGCGCTTATGGCTTTTCTGACGATAAAGCTCGACTCCATAATTCCGGCAATGGTCATACACTTCGTGAATAACGGATTGAGCGTATTTATGAGCTATGCCGACGCGTATAAGTGGCCGCTGTTCGGCGGTTGGTTCGACGCCATAACAAACGGTCTTGCGACCAATCCGACGGGAGTGCTTGCAATCTTCGTGCTTGTCATACTGATAGGCGTAGGAATCGTCACGCTTATGATGTATATGAAAAAGAGAGAACAGCTCGCCAAACAGAAGGAAGTCATTTTAGACGCCGCGTTCGACCAGACGAACAAGCGCGTCATAATGATGGGCGAAGAAAACAAGAAGTTCGTGGAACAGATAGGTATGCAGACGCAGATTTACGGCAAGAGTTACGAGCCCGACCCGCTGTATAAACCCACCCTGCGCGACAACGCGTTTATGTTCGGCGCGCTTGCGGTGACCGCGCTTTCCACCATCGCCACCTATGTGTGGGGTCTGTTTTGAAAAAGGTAACCGTAGTTGCCGTCGGCAAAGTCAAGGAGAGTTTTATCCGCGACGGCATAAAGGAATACGATAAACGCCTTGCGCGGTTCTGCGATTTTTCCGTAAAGGAATGTGACGAGAGCAAGCGCGAAGATATAGAAGACGAGAGTAAATCGCTTTTGAAAGAAATGAGCGGCGGATATAATATCCTGACCGACAGGGGCGGTGAAAGCGTAGACAGCGAAAGCCTTGCCGAAATACTCGGCGCCGCATTGATAAATAAAGACAGGGTCAATTTCATAATAGGCGGAAGTCGGGGCGTGACGGACGAAGTAAAGCGCGCCGCCGACAAAGTGATATCCTTCGGCAAAGCCACTTTTCCGCATATGCTTTTCCGCCTTATGCTTACCGAGCAGATATACAGGGCGTTCTGCATAAACGCGCATCTGCCGTATCACAAATAAAGTCGCAGGTTTGCCGTTATCAAAACCGCATTTGTCCGCATATACATAAGCACGAACAAACTTTAAGAGGTCGGCAATGTATTTTTACGACGAACTTTCGGCGGATGCGGATAAATACTTTAAGCTCGGTGCAAACGTCATAAGCATAGGCAAGAGCGGCGAAGGGCGCGATATAATCTGTTTCGAAGTCAAGGGCAGGGACGGCGCGATAATTTCCACGGCAGGCATACACGCAAGAGAGTGCGTGTCGGCGTACGTCGTAAAAAGACAGCTCGAATACGCGCTCGCGCACAGACCGTCTCATACGCAGTATTTCATACCGCTCGTCAACCCAGACGGCGCGGAAATCGTCAAGGAAGGGTTAAGGACGGGGGACAGGTCGAAACAGCTGTGGAAAGCCAATGCCGCAGGCGTGGACTTGAATGTGAACTTCGACGCGAATTGGGGTACGGGCAGTCAAAACGTGTTTTCGTCGGGCGGCGAAAATTATGTCGGAACAAAACCGTTTTCCGAAAGAGAGAGCAGAGCGCTTGCCGAGTTCACAAAACAGTGCGGCGCAAAATTGACGTTGAGCTATCACACGGCAGGCAGAGAATTTTACTGGTACTTTTTCCAGACCGAACACTATCGGCGCGACAGCGAAATCGCCGCCTTTATCGAAAGGTCGCTGAAATACAGGTATAAGCGCATAGACGGCGACTGCAGCAGCGCAGGCGGCTATAAGGATTGGTGCGTGCAGAAACTGAACATACCGTCTTTTACGATAGAGCTGGGAAACGGCAGACATCCGCTTGACAGGGGCGATATAGCCGAAGATATAGAGCTGAACGAAAAACTCCCGTCAAGGCTGGAAAAATACGTCTGAAACGCAAAAACAAAGGAGCAGAATGTGAACGACGAAGAATTTATGAGAGCGGCGCTCAACGAGGCTATGGAAGCGGAAAAGAGAGGGGAAGTGCCCGTCGGCGCGGTCATAGTCAAGGACGGAACGATAGTGGCGCGCGGACGCAATATGCGCGTGTTCACACCCGACGCCACCGCTCACGCGGAGATTGTCGCAATCCGAAACGCCTGCAAGCGTCTGGGGCGTTGGAATCTTGCCGACTGCGACCTGTATGTGACGCTGGAACCGTGCGTTATGTGCAGCGGCGCCATTGTATATTCCAGAATAAAGCGCGTCGTTTTCGGCGCGTACGACAAACGCTTCGGCTGCGGCGGAAGCATATGCAACCTTATGGACGACGAAAGATTCAACCACAGAGCGCAGATTACGGGCGGCGTGCTGGAAGACGAGTGCTTAAAACCCATACAGGACTTTTTCAAAGAGCGCAGAAAGAACGCAAAACCCGAAACGACATAAATTCGAACTATTGACTTTTACCGCAAAAAGTGATAAAATAAAATACAGACCGAAAGATTGGGAGGCATAAGATGAGTGCTTACATAGACGACGGCGAAAAGTTCGTTGCGCGTCTGGGCGGCGAATACGCGCCCGGCGTGAAGAAAGCGGCGAAGTCGCTGGAACTGACAGACAGAAGAATATATTTTTCCACGGTGGGCGTTTCGGTGAGCGCGGACGGCAAGGGCGAGAGTATGTCGTCGTCTGTTATCGACGCGGCAAACGTCAGCGCGGTTTCATACGCGTACGAAAAACCGAAGGGCGGTTTCGGACTCGGCATTTTCCTTTTGGTCATCGCCGCGATAGCAGGCACGGTTTTCGGCGTAGTCGGCTATGTGGGCGACGAAAGCAGAGCGCTGATAAAATTACTGCTACCCATTTGTCTGGGCGTGGGTATCGGCATAGTCGCGCTCGTGCTGTGCTATGTGATAACCTATCTCATTCGCAAAAGCCGCAGAGCCGTGACGGTGTCAATCGAATACCGCGGCTTGATACTCCGCACCGATTTTTGCGGAATTAAGAACGAAAAGCTGGAAGAATTCCGCCGCTGGGTGTTCAGAGTAAAAGATAAACTGCTCGGCAGAAAAGCGCCGCCCCTTCCCGAAACCGCGAAAATGCCCGATTTCAAGGAAGAAAAGACGGAGCCCGCAAAGGATACGAAGGAAAGCAAAAAGCAGTCGAAAACGGAAAAAGCGTCTGCCGCCAAAAACCAAAAGCCCGACGAGGCGGCGAACGCCGCGGAAAACGTCGTCGTGGTGGAAGCGGAAACGGTGGCAGGAAAATAAAGTAGGAGAGAACTATGGGCAAAAAAGCTCTTGTGTTGAATTACGGCGACGAAAGCGCAAAGGTCGCCGTAGAAAGTGCGCTTGAAACGGGCGGCGTGGAAATCTTGACCGACGACGGCAAGGACGCCCTTCTTGCCGCGGACTGGCTCGTTCTTGCCGCTATAGACGCGGACGCGCTTAACGAAAAAGACGCGGAAGAAAAATGGTCGTTCTTTTTGGACGAGATAAAGTGGAAAAGAAAAAGCGGCGGAGAAGTCATAATCGTTGACTGCTCCGAAATCAGCTTTTCTCCGTCCAGATTGGCGTATTCGCTGAAAAAGTGCAAACGCTACCGCCTTGCGCAGATTGCCGACGCGGTCAAGTATATGGGCTCGGAAGCAGACGAACAGCCAAAGCCTGCCGCACCAAAAACGGAATATGCGTCTGCGAAAAAAGCCGAAAAGCCTGCGAAAAAAATCGTGCCTGTCACGCCGCCTGCAAAAAAGGACAGCGGCGCCTGCCGCGACGACCACGTTTTCGGCAAGGACAGCGGATATAAAAGCTACGTCCGCGACAATGACGGAAGCAAGTGCGACGACGACCACGTTTTCGGCAAGGACGACGGATATAAAAGCTATGTCCGCGATAAGGACGAAAACAAGGACGACTATGATTACGTTTTGGGTCACGATAAAAGCTATGTCCGCAACGACGATATTTCCTATGAATATAAGACGGGAGAAAAAAGTTCGGAACCTTTCGAAGAATATCCCGATATTCAAAAGGAAATCAAAAAGACGGTCGGCGCAGGAAAAATAAAGGCGATAATCACTTTGGTGATAGTCATTTTCTTTATCGTGATGTTTGTCCGCATAGGGACTATGGTGGGCATATTCGCCTGCACGGCTTCCGTGGAACGGCTTGCCGCACCCGTGATTGACGCTGTGCAGCCGCTGACAAACGCCGTAAAAACGCTGTTTTATTGTATAATATAGAAATGAAAAGATAGAAAAGAAAAGCCGCGGTGACTTTCGGTCGCCGCGGCAATTTTTTGTTTGCCGATTATAAAACCTGTGCGCCGCCGTCCGAAAATTTCACCGCCATAGACAGCGCCGCCGTCAAACCCTTGGTCATAGTTTCCACGTCGCTTGCGCGGCAGGTCTCGGACGCGGAATGCATAGCCAGCTGTCCTATGCCGATGTCGCAGGTGCGTATAAGCGTGTTCGCCGCGCTTATAAGACCTATCGTGCCGCCGCAGGGCTGGTCGGAATGGGAATAGAATTCCTGGACGGGAAGATTTGCCTTTGCAAATATTTTTTTCGCCACCGCCGCCGTAAGCGCGTCCGTGGCATAGTTGGAGTGCCGTTTTATGACGATTCCGCCGCCGAGCTCGACTCTGTTTATCGGGTCGCTCTTTTCGGGGTGCGCGGGGTGCAGGGCGTGCGCGTTGTCCGCCGAGAGCATAAAGGAGTTTTCTATGCAGGCGGCATAATTCTCTCCGCCCGCGGCGTAAAATATCTTTTCCAGCACGGTGGGAAGGAATGCCGAAGCCGCCGCCGTCCGAGTGCGGCTGCCCGTTTCTTCGGAATTGAAACATACCGCAACGCCGATGCCCGCGCTCTTGGCGCTTGTAAGCGCGGCAAGAGCGGAATAAACGCTCGTGAGATTGTCTATGCGCGGCGAACAGATATATTCGCCGTTTGCGCCGCTTTCGTAAGGCTCGGTTGCAGGGCAGGCATAAAGGTCGAAATCGATAATCTTCCTGTCGCCGAAAGCCGAAAGAAAGGTTTCGGCGTCGCCCAGGATAGGGGACAGGTCGTTTTGAACGGACGGCGCAAAACAGCCGTTTACGTCGCGCTGTAAATGTATCGCCAGCGACGGTATGGTCACGCAAAACGGGGAAACGACGTTCTCGGCGGTTATTTTTCCGCCGTCGTCGAAATAGACCCTGCCGCATATTTTCAGCGGTCTGTCGAAAAACGTATAGTCAATCGCGCCGCCGTACACTTCGCAGTTCAGCCGCGCGGGGTTTGCGCCGCCGACCTTTCCGCCCTTGATTTTAAGAGCCGGCGAATCGGTGTGCGCCGCCGCGATTGCAAAGCCGTCGGGCTTATTGACCGTAAAGGCGACGAGAGTGCCGGAATCGGTCAGAAAATATTTGCCGCCCTTTTTCAGCTCGGGAAGGGTGTGAAGCGCCGTTTTCTCGAAACCGTGCGCCGTCAAAAACTTTTCTCCCAAATCACACACCTGAAACGGCGTGTATCCGTATTGCAGAAAATTTTTAAGTTCTCCGTTCATAAATTCACCTTCTTCGAAGAAATTTCGTTCTTGAAAAAGTTTAACATACGCTTATGTAAAAAGTCAAGTAAAGCGCGGATTGATGTATAAATTTCGAAAAAGCCGAAAAAAAAAGCGCTTAAAAAGGGCAATTGGAAAATTCTGTGCTCATTCGAAATTTGACAAGCCTTTCTTTCGTCTGTTAAAATCGGGGTGTAAAAAATTTTTACGCAAGAGGAGTATAAAAATGAAAAAGATACTTAAGATGTTCGACGTCTCCGCAATAACGGGCATAGTTTCGCTCTGTACGCTGATAATAGCGTTGAGCCTGACCGTCTCCGCATTTACGCAGAAAGTCGATGTACCGCCCGAAATCGGCACGCCCGATATCATAGAAACAGTGCCCCCGACCGACGTTGCGCCCGAGCCGCCGCAGACGGGGGAAACGACGCCGCCTGCCGTCGAACCGCCCGTGACGGTGGTTCCGCCGCCCGTTCCCGTAAAGCCGAAAGACACTCTCATTATGAGCAAAACAGACGGACTGAACGTGCGCGCAGGCAAAGGCACTTCGTATAAAGTGCTGGGAAGCGTAAACAGCGGCGATATGCTGGCATATACGGAAGAAGAAGGCGGCTGGTATAAAGTGCTGTATAAAAACGGTTACGGATATGTGTCGTCGGCGTATGTAGGAAAGTATTCCTTCGAGAAAGCGGAAGACGGCGTGGAAAAAGTAATCGGCGAGGGCAAGAAACTTTTGGGAACGCCGTACGTATACGGAGCACAGCGCTATCACTTCGGCAACGGAGTCAAAAACAGCGCGTTCACGGTGAGCGAGTTCGACTGTTCGTCGCTTATGCAGTACATATTCAAAAAGGGCGCGAACGTCAATCTCGACACCACCAGCCGCTCGCAGAGCGTGCAAGGCAAGGCGGTAAGCAAAAACAATCTGAAAAGGGGCGACTTGATGTTCTTCACAAACGACAGCCGCAAAAACAAAACGGGAGTGGAACGCATAGGGCACGTCGCGCTCTATCTCGGCGACAATCACATTCTGCACACGGCGTCCGATTATGCCGTCATAGAGGAGATTTCCGCCAAGCGCTGGTCGTATTACATTTCGGCGCGCCGCGCTCTGTAAACGCAGCTATTGTCGAAATAACGCCGATTTAATCGCCGTAAAGGTTGACTTTTTCTCCGAGTTTGTTTATAATAAAAAATCGAGGATACGCCGCCACGGGAAACGGGGACAGGCATATCCAAACGCAAAGATTAGGAGAATAACCGATGAAAATGATTTACGGGGTCAAAGACCGACCCACAGTGGGAAAACTGCTACTGTTTTCTTTGCAGCAGCTTTTGGCGATACTTGCGGCGACCATTGCCGTTCCGATTATCGTCGGAAACAATATGTCCATATCCGCGGCGCTGTTCGGCGCAGGCGTGGGCACGATTGTCTATCAGCTGTTCACGCGCTTCAAAAGTCCGGTGTTTTTAGGCAGCTCGTTCGCATTCATAGGACCTATGAGCGCGGCGTTTGCAGGCGGCGTATCTATGTCGCTCGGCTATCTCGGACTGCTTATAGGCGCGGCGTTTGCAGGCGTTGTATACGTACTGCTTGCCGTCATAGTCAAGCTTGCGGGGGTCAAGTGGATAGACAAGGTTATGCCGGCAGTCGTCATAGGACCCACCGTAGCGATAATAGGACTGTCGCTTGCAGGCAACGCGATAGGCGATTTGATGCAGGGCAGCGCGACCGCGCCCATAATGGA
The DNA here is from genome assembly GCA_948440265.1 of uncultured Clostridia bacterium. Taxonomy (GTDB): domain Bacteria; phylum Bacillota; class Clostridia; order Christensenellales; family Pumilibacteraceae; genus MGBC157735. The sequence continues at coordinate 37,684 of CAOJOK010000010.1, read as the reverse complement.
ATGGATAATAAAGGACGGAGAGCCCATCTTACAGGAAGGCGCAAGAATGCTCTGTTCGCCCTATCTCGCCCTTTTGTGCGGACTTGTCACGCTCGGCGTAACCATAGTCTGCTCGGTGTACGGCAAGAAACTGCTTAAAATGATACCGTTCGTCATAGGTATAGTGTCGGGCTATGCGCTTGCGGCAATACTGACGGGCGTAGGACACGCGGCGAAAGTCGAAGCGCTTATGATAATCGATTTCTCGCTGTTCACGAAAATGCAGTGGTATCCGTCGTTCGCCTTTCTCGAAGTATTCAAGGGCGGACTGACTCCGGCGGCAAACAGCAGTATCGGCGCATACATAGGCGCGATTGCCATAGGGTATATCCCCGTCGCATTCGTCGTGTTCGCAGAACACCTTGCCGACCATAAAAACATATCTTCGATTATAGAAACCGACCTTTTGAAAGACCCGGGTCTTTCAAAAACTCTGCTCGGCGACGGTATCGGCTCGGTCGCAGGCGCCGTGTTCGGCGGCTGTCCGAACACCACATACGGAGAGTCCGTCGGCTGTGTGGCAATATCGGGCAACGCGTCGGTCATAACCATATTCGTCACCGCGCTTATGGCGATAGCGGCGTCGTTTATCGCGCCCGTCATAACGTTCCTTGCCACGATACCCAAATGCGTTATGGGCGGCGTGTGTGTGGCTCTGTACGGGTTCATAGCGGTGTCCGGCTTGAAGATGATACAAAACGTCGATTTGAACGATAACAAAAACCTGTTCGTCGTGTCCGTCATACTGATTGCGGGCGTGGGCGGAATGGTAGTCACGTTCGGTCAGATAAGCATAACGTCGGTCGCCTGCGCGCTCATACTCGGCATACTCGTAAACGTGCTCGTCAATATCGGCGGCAAGAAGAAAGCCGAAGCCGTAATAATCGCCGCAGCCGAAAATTCCGAAACGGGCGGACAGCCCGAGACGGTCAGAGAAGATGAGCAAACCGACGCGCTCGATGAAGCGGCGGCGGCAGAAGACAAAAATACGGAGGAATAACGATGAAGAACTATAAGAACGTAACGGTGCTCGACCATCCGCTCATAAGACATAAAATAGCCATCTTGAGAGACAAGAACACCGGAATGAAACAGTTTCGGGAGCTGGTCGAAGAAATCACCACGCTCATAACTTTCGAGAGCTTCAAAGAAGTGCCGACAAAGACGGTGACCGTTTCCACGCCGCTTGCCGACTGCGAGCAGCAGATGGTTGTGGAAGGCAGTGTGGCGATAGTGCCGATACTGCGCGCAGGTCTGGGAATGGTGAGCGGCGTGCACGCGCTGTTTCCGACGGCAAAGGTCGGGCATATAGGAATGTACCGCGACGAAGAAACGCTGGAACCGAAGGAGTATTACTGCAAACTTCCCGAAGGCATAGAGAATATGCAGGCGATACTGCTCGACCCTATGCTGGCGACGGGCGGAAGCGCGTGCGACGCGATAAACCTTTTGAAAAAGCGCGGCTGCAAGTCGATAAAACTTATGAACATAATAGGCGCGCCCGAAGGCGTGAAAAGAGTGGCGGAAGAACACCCCGACGTGAATATCTATCTGTCCACGCTGGATAAATGCCTGAACGAAAACGGCTACATACTGCCCGGTCTCGGCGACGCGGGAGACCGCCTTTTCGGAACGAAATAACGACATAAGGAGCGGCGTGGTCAAGTGGCGAGAAAAGCAAGACAGCGTGCCGAGTCGGGAATGTATTATGCGGAAGTCGTTTCCGACAATAAACTTATTTTCATAGAAAACGACGATTACCGCAAGTTTCTCGGTCTGTTGAAAGCGGCGGCGGAAGAAGACTTCGCCGAAGTTTTGGCGTACGCGCTTTTCCCCGAAAAGATACATCTTGTGATAAAGGAAGGGCTTTTCGGAATATCCGAGCTTATGCGGAAGGTACTGCCCAAATATACAAACGGCTATAATATCAAGTATGCGAGAAGCGGCAAGCTGTTTTACGACAGATTCAAGTCCAGACCGCTGGAAAGCGAAGAAGCCGTTTTGGACGCCGTGCGATACGTCCACCGCACTCCGCTTGCAAACAATATAAAGGACGGATTGGAATACGAGTTTTCCAGCTATAACTCTTACGCGAAAGGCACGGAGAGCACGCGCGGCGGTACGGTTATGATGCTTTGCGAAGATTCGCCCCATACGTTTAAAACGCTTATGTCGCAAAAGAGCGATTTCATAAAGACCCCCGAAAGACTGACCGACGAACAGATTAAGGAACTTCTGCGCGAAAGACTGAAAGGGCTGTCGCAGGAAGATTTGGAAAATCTCGACGAAGAAGACGAAACCGTGCTCGTGACCTTTCTGCACGAACGCGGCGTCAGTATCCGCCGTATCGCACTGCTGTTCGACGTCGGCAAGAGCGAAGTGGAACGCCGCTTGAAGGCAGGGAGGGAGTAGCCGTGACGGAAAGAGATTTTATGCGCCTGTTCGAAAGCTATGACGGCGAAATCAGTATGTCGGACTTTTCTCCCGAGGAGCTGGAAGAAATAGCCGCGCTGTACGAAACCGACGTCGAAGCGTTCAAACGAAAATATTTCGAATTCCACGACGACGTCAAAAGCCCGTCGCTGAAAAAACAGGATTGGTAGAAAAAAAGGACTTGCGTAACAGACGCAGGTCCTTTGCTTTTGAGCTTAAATTGTTTTGCCGCTTTACGCTTCGACGGCGGCTTTTTTCTTAAACCGCAGTTCGCCCGTAAAGAGCTTGTATATTGCCGCAACGGGCAGGGCGCAGACAAACGTCGCCGCACAACCCACTATCTGATAAGGCAAATCGCTCAACGCGTATACCGCAGGGTTTAATCCAAACAGCAGAACCGTCGCCGCGACGGACACCCAATAGTAGGCGAACTGCCCGAGCGCCGCCATACCGGCATACGCGAATATGCTCGTGTTTTTGTGCTTGCGGTTTATCGCCTTGTAGACGAGAAGCGGCATAAGATATCCGACGAAAACTTCCAAAAGCCACCATTGCGCGCAGAGAATGTCCGCAGGATTCCAGGCAACGCAGCTCAATTCGAAAATTATCGAATACAGCGCGACAAGCACGAGATTTTTCGTAAGCGACATAGACGCCGCACAGATGAGCAGAATGGGGAACACGATATTCATAAACGGTATCTGAAGCACAAACTGGTCCAGGCACATAAGCGCGAGCAGACACAGCATCGCCGTCCAACCGCGTATTCCTTTCGTTTTTGCCAGCCTTTCGGCTTTTGTCAAATTCAAATTATTCATTGAAACACCTCGCTTATATGATATCAAAAAAAATCGTTTTTGTAAAGCTAATAGAGCCACCCTTTATAGACTATGACAAGAACTTTCAAATCGTCGTCCGTCCCCGCAATGCCGTCCGCGCCGAGAACGCTCTGGCGGTTGGCGCATTTCGAGTATATTCCGTCTGCGGCAACGTACGCCGTTTCGAGATTGTATTCTTCGCCGTTTTCGAGCACGCACTTGCTGAACATATAAAACGTATGCTGTTCGGCTCGGAAATAAATTTTATCGGTTCTGTCCTCGAAAAACTTTTTGACCGATTCGTAAACGGTGTTTCCGTAAGTAGGAATTTCCCATTCGCAAATCAGTTCGCCGTCCGTCGTCGAGTGCGAAAAACCGTCGTTTTCTTCCTTGACGCTCTCGTCGGTCGGCATACGCAGCTGCAGTGTAAACGTCGTACCGTGAAAGACGGGGTCGTCGCTCGTATCGTCGCCGAACCATATTTCGCAGTTGCAGCAGGCAAACGAAAGCGCGGCGACGGCAAGCAGGGCGGTTAAAACTTTTAAAATAGAAATTCTTGTTTTCATAATCTGATTATTCTGACGTCGGGAGAGAACAATCCCAGCGGCGTGGGCGCGTTCACGCCGTAGCATTGCGAGACGTACGCAATCGCGACAGCCATATCGGCAAGATTGTCAATGACGTATTTGCCGTCCTTCTGTTTCAGCGAATTCCGCCACATAGCTATGACGTCGAAAACTTCTTCGCCCGTTTCGCCGAGCGACGGCATACTTTCCGCCTTTTTATAGCTGTCCATATCTATCCCGTGCATAAAGGCAGTCAAAAGCGCGTACTGCGGCGCAACGCTCTCACCCGTCTCGATGGTGTGGTTGTAATAGTTGCACAGCCTGTCGAGATTTATCATTTCGCTCAAAGGCTGGTCATAGCCGTCCGTGAAAGGGAAGTATCCCTGCATAGTCTTTTCGTATACGACGTCGTATTTCTCGTGGTCTCTGTAAAGCGACCCAGCAAGTGGTCTGCCCGTGAAGCCCACCCAGTTCGGAGTGCCGCCCTCTTTGACGAAGCTGCCCGTTTCGTCCTTTTCATAGTACGAAAGCATATATCCGTCGCAGTAGGGCGTGGCGTTTTTTATGCCGAGATTGGCGGCAGTAAGCGGCAGTATGTTTTCGGGCGCATACCCCCAGGCGACGTAACCGCCGAGCGAGCCGCCGCCTTCGAGTATTTTGTCCGCTTTCTTTATGTACTTTTCAATCGCGGTCAGATTTGCGGCATACTTGTTTTCCTTTGCGCCGCCGTCCTTAACATACTTTTCGTATTGATTGTAGATAAGCGAGTATGCGTAGAGATAGTCCGCGACGCAATACCAGCCCTGCTGCTGCGCGGCGGAATTTTCAAACTTCGCGTCGTCTATTTCGCCGTCCGTTTTCAGCTCGTCGATAAACGAAAGATACTTTTCGAACTGTGCCGCGCTCTCGTCGGAATAAGTCACGCCGCCGACGTATTTGAGATATAAAAGCGGCAGTCTGTCCTGCGCGGTCTTTACTTCGAGCAGCTTGTCCTTAAAGGCGTCGGAGCCGAGATATTCTTTCAAAGATTGTTCCAGCTCCGCGGCAAGCGGCGGCAGTCGTTTCCCGTTACAGCCGCAGGCGGAAAGGCACAGCGTACTGCAAACGGCTGTCAATGCAATTGCGAGACATAAAAATCTCATAAGTGTTTTTTTCATTTTTTCTTTTCCTTTAATTTAAAATTTGGACGCATCAATAGCAAGAAGGCGTCCGAAAAACTTCGCGCGGCTTAACTCGAACCGAACGACTTTAATCTCGCAGGCGTGGCATTCGGACTTGTCCTTACAAAAAGGCTTACCGTTGCGGTACAGCTCCGGAATTTCACTCGGATTCCCCGTTTAATGCACATACGCGTTTCGCGCCGTGCAACCTGCGGCTATTAAATTAAAGATTTGTTCTCCCTTAAAGCGGTGAGCACTTCGCTTCGAGTTTCCGCGCAGGCCTGCCCGTGAGATAGCGCCCTGTCGAAACAAAAAGCAAGTATATTATACGACAACCTGCCGATTAAAGGCAAGCGTTGAAGTGGATAAATACGGCGATTTATCCACAATTACATATACTTATCCACAAAGTTATCCACATTTTTACACTTTATCCGCCCTTTTCGGCGGTAATTTTCCAATCAGGACGTAATATCGGATTTAAAGCCGAGACCCATAACCTCGTTTGTGGTCGAGATATATCCGAACGTGTCGGGATATTTTGCAAGTATCTTCTGGAATGCCGAAACCTGACGGCGGCGCACTATGCAGACGAGCATAGTTTTGTCCGACCCCGTATACATACCCGTGGCTTTGATTGCCGTCACGCCGCGGTGCAGTTTCTGCATAAGCTCTTTGGAAAGCTCGTCGGGGGAAGAAGTTATGATTTCGAATTTAAGCGCGGTCTTGAAACCGTAAAGTATGGTTTCGTTGGCTTTCGCGGAGCAGAACATTTCCACAAGCGCGAGCAGTACAGGGGTAAGCACGTTGTCGTAAACGAAGAAAGAAACGAATACGACGATGGAATCGAGAATAAATATGAACCAGCTGACGTTCGTAAAACTGAAATGCTTGTATATGAACGTGGCGATAATGTCCGTGCCGCCGCTGCTGCCGCCGATTTTCAGCATAAGCCCTATGCCCGCGCCGCCGATAACGCCGCCTGCAATCGCCGCCAAAATGGCGTTGTCCGCATACTGCGGCATCTTCCAGAGCTCGAGCAGCATAAGCAGTCCGCTTTGAAGCAGTATGCCGATAAACGTCGTAATGGCAAACCGCTTGTTTATAAGGAAGAATGCGCCTATAAGCAGGGGCAGGTTAATCGCGAACATAAAAATACCGGAGTTGAGACCGGTAGCCATTTGAAGCATAGTCGCGATACCGGTAACTCCGCCGGGGGCAAAGTTGTTCGGAATGATGAAGCAATGCACGCTGAATGCGCGAAGCACGCCCGAGAGCAGAATGGCAAGCGACAAAAACGCATACTGCTTGAACCTCGGTTTCTTCTTTTTGGAAACCGCAGGCGCCGTCACCGCGTTAATCGCGCTTTCCGCCGCCGTTTCGACGGGCGCGGTGGTGTTGATTTCGGCGGCAACGTCAGAAGGCTGTACTGCGTCCGATTTGCCGTCGTCCTCGATTTTGTTTACTGTGCTTTCTTCGTTTTCGTTCATCGCCCGATTGCTCCCGAAAGTAAAAATATGGCTTTTTTGCTTCGAAAAGCCGCAAAAAGCCGTCAATTGTTATTATAGTGTAAACCCGATATTTTGTCAACGAAAAAAAGGCGGCTTTGACGGTCTTAAAAATCCGATTTTGCATAGAATAACGCGATTGTAAATTTATGTAAAAACAGGGCGACAAAATACGGGACGGGCAAAAAAGCGGTTTTTACATAAAAAAGGCGTGAAAACGGGGTGAAAAACGCGAAAAAGAGGCTGTGAGAGCAGAAAAATGCTTTTTTATGATTGACAAGGCGGCAGATATATTTTATAATCGTATATATGAAGACTTAAAACTGTGTCTTTTCACAAGGAGACTTGAAACTATGTCTTTCAAAATCATCGGAACGGGAAGCAAACTTGCGGAAAAAGTCGTGACCAACGACGACCTGGCAAAAATAATGGAGACGTCGGACGAGTGGATAAGCACGCGTACGGGGATTCGCTCCCGTCACGTTTCCACATTCGAGACGGCGCAGTATCTTGCGGAAGAAGCGGCAAAGTCCGCGCTTGCCGACAGCGGCTTGAAAGCCGAAGATATACAGTGCGTGATTTGTGCGACTATGCGCGGCGATACTTATACGCCTGCCGCGGCTTGCGGCGTGGCGGAAGCGCTTAAAATTCACGCCCCCGCATACGACGTGAATGCGGCGTGCAGCGGAATGATGTATGCGTTCGACATTGCCGATAGCTATATCCAAAGCGGCAAATACGAAAATATACTCGTGGTTACGGTGGAGCAGATGTCCAAGCTCATCGATTGGTCGGACAGGGCAAGCTGCGTGCTGTTCGGCGACGGAGCGGGCGCGGTCGTACTGCAGAAAGGCGACGGCTTGAAAGGTATCAATATTTCCTGCGCGCCGTCCACGACAATGATACGCGGCGAGAATTATCGCGGAACGTCCATTTACGACACGACGCCGGAAGTAAAACCCGTGCTTCATATGCAGGGACAGGAAGTGTATAAGTTCGCGGTGTCCACAATGATGGCGGAAATAGATACGGTGCTTCAAAAGGCAGGACTGACGACGGCGGATATAGATTACTTTCTGCCGCATCAGGCGAATATGCGCATAATCGACGGAGCGGCAAAAAGATTGGCGTTAAAGCCCGAAAGAGTGCTGACCAACATTGCCTCTTGCGGAAATATGTCGGCAACGTCCATATCGGTGCTGCTGGACGAATACGCCAGAAAAAATACGTTCAAGCGCGGAGACAAGCTGTTGCTCGTGGCTTTCGGCGCAGGTATGACAAGCGGCGCTTGCGTCATAGAATGGCAGAAATAAAGTAAATTCAAAACATTTATATATAAGGAGAATTACAAAAATGGAAATTATGAATGAATTGCAGAAAATAGTCAACGACTATAAGGGCGAAGAAGTGGCGCTCACGAAAGAGACGACGTTCGAAGATTTGGGCTTCGACTCTCTCGATAAAGTGGAGCTCGTAATGCAGGTCGAGTCGGCTTTCGGCATCGAAATCGGAACCGAAGTCGTCGTCAATACGATAGGCGAGCTCGTGGAGAAAATCGAAGAACTCAAAAAGTAAATAGCGGAGGTACTCCCCTGTGAAAAAGGCGTTTTTGTTTGCCGGTCAGGGTGCGCAGAAAGTCGGTATGGCAAGGGAAACGGCGGACTTGAAAGAAGTCAAAGAACTTTTCGACGCCGCCGAAAAAAAATTCCCCGGTCTTATAGAGCTTATGCTCGACGGAGAGCAGGAGCTTTTGAACCGCACCGTGAACACACAGCCGGCAATGTTCGTCGCAGACCTTGCGTATGCATATAAAGCCGAAAAGGAGAGCGGCGCACCGCAGGCGGTGTGCGGTTTTTCCGTGGGCGAAATTCCCGCGCTTGTGTATGCAGGCGCGCTGTCGCTTTCGAGCGGCTTGGACATTATAGGTTTGAGAGCGTCGCTTATGGACAAGGCGAGCCAAAAGCACGGCGGTAAAATGATTGCCGTCATAGGTCTGGACGCCGAAACCGTGGAAAGAACGGCGGCGGCGCATAAAGACTGCTGGGCGGTCAACTACAACGCACCGTCGCAGACCGTAGTCGCCGTCTGCAACGAGAGCGCGGACGCTTTGATTGCGGCGGTAAAAGAGAAAGGCGGCAGAGCGCTGCCGCTGAAAGTGTCGGGCGCTTTCCACTGCCCGTATATGGCGCCTGCGACCGACGGACTTTCGGAGCTTATGAAGAATGTGAAGTTCAAGCTTCCCGAAATTCCCGTGTACGCCAACTTGACCGCATTGCGGTACGGCGAGAGCGAGCAGGAGAGAAAGGACACGCTGGCAAGACAGGCGAGTTCGCCCGTGCGTTTTACCGAAACCTTGAAGAATATGAAAGCGGACGGTATATGCGAATTTGTCGAAGTCGGACCGGGCAACGTGCTGACGGGTCTTGTCGCGAAAAATGCTTAAACGGAGAACAGACGTATGCTTAAAGATAAGAATATAATCGTCACGGGCGGAAGCCGCGGCATAGGCAGAGCCATTTGTTTGGAAATCGCGCGTCGGGGAGCAAACGTCGCCGTCGTGTATGCAGGCAACGACGCCGCGGCGGCGGAAACCGTCGAAGAAGTCAAGAAGCTCGGAGTAAAAGCCGTAAGCTATAAACTCGACGTTTCCGACTTCGAAGCGTGCAAAAACACGGTCGCGCAGATAGCAAAAGATTTCCCGAGCGTCGACGGACTTGTGAACAATGCCGGCGTAACCGCAGATACGCTTCTGCTTCGTATGACGGAACAGGATTACGATAAGGTGCTGAACGTGAATTTGAAAGGCACGTTCAATATGATAAAGCACGTTTCGCCGATTATGATTCGCGCAAGAAAGGGACATATAGTCAATATGTCCTCCGTCGTCGGTTTAAGCGGCAATGCCGGACAGATAAACTATTCGGCGTCCAAAGCGGGCGTCGTCGGCGTCACGAAGTCTGCGGCAAAGGAACTTGCGCCGCGCGGCATAACCTGCAATGCGATTGCCCCCGGCTTTATCGGTACCGATATGACGGCAAAACTCACCGACGCACAGAAGGACGCCATTTTGCAGTCCGTACCGCTCAAAAGAATGGGCGGCGCAGAAGAAGTGGCGGCACTTGCGGCATTTCTGCTGTCCGACGCCGCCGCGTACATCACGGGCGAAGTCATCAAGATAGACGGCGGACTTTATATTTAAAGAAAACGGGGCAATGTCAAAGTTGCCCTTTAAGAATTTTTTGGAGACGACTTTATGAACAGAGTAGTTGTAACGGGACTCGGAGCCGTAACTCCGATAGGTCTTTCGGCGCAGGCAACCTGGCAGGCAATGAAAGACGGCGTCAACGGAATAGACAGAATAACGCGGTTCGACCTGACCGATTATAAGGCGACGCTTGCCGCCGAGGTCAAGGGCTTCGACCCGCTTAACTTCGGACTCAACAAGCCGCAGGCGCGCAAAATGGACTTGTTCACGCAGTACGCCGTCGTAGCGTCGGACGAAGCCGTCCGCGACAGCGGCATAGAAGGCAATATCGACCCCGAGCGTCTCGGCGTGTATTTGGGCAGCGGTATCGGCGGCATAAGCACGCTTATGTGCGAGCACGGCAAACTTTTGAACGAAGGCGTAAAAAAGATTTCGCCGTTCTTCGTGCCTATGATGATAGTCAATATGGCGTCCGGCACCGTGGCTATGCGCCACCACGCCGAAGGTCCCAGCCTTCCCGTGGTAACGGCTTGCGCGACGAGTACGAATGCGATAGGCGAAGCGTACCGCGCGATAAAGCACGGCTATGCCGACGCGATAATAGCAGGCGGAAGCGAAGCGGCGATAAACGAGCTTGCCGTCGGCGGCTTCATTGCCTGTATGGCGCTTTCGTCGTCCGAAGACAAAAACAGAGCGTCCATTCCTTTCGATAAAGAGCGCGGCGGATTTATAATGGGCGAAGGCAGTGCGGTTCTTGTATTGGAAGAATACAACCACGCCGTAAAGCGCGGAGCAAAGATTTATGCGGAAGTTGTCGGCTACGGCAATACGAACGACGCATATCATATGACCGCACCCAATCCCGAAGCCAAGGCAAGCGCCAAAGCCATAGAAATAGCCGTCAAAGAAGCAGGGATAAAGGACGCGGGCGAAGTGTACGTCAACGCGCACGGCACGGGTACGGCACTGAACGACAAGACGGAAACGGCGGCTCTCAAAAGAGTATTCGGCGAAAAAGCATATAAGCTTAAAGTCAGCTCCACAAAGTCGATGACGGGACATATGCTCGGCGCGGCAGGCGCGGTGGAAGCCCTTGCTTCCGTTATGGCGCTCAAAGACGGAGTTATTCCGCCCACCATCAACTATAAAGTCAAAGACGACGAGTGCGATTTGGACATCACCCCCAACAAAGCCGCAAAAGTACAAAAGACTTACGCGATTTCGACGTCGCTGGGGTTTGGCGGACATAACGGTTGTTTGGCTTTTAAGCGGTTATAAACTTTGCCTGACGGCATATCCGCGTCGAAATACTGTGTCAAACTTCGGTTTTTCTCGGTCACGTACGCAAAGTACGCTCCCGTCGAAAAACCTTGTTTTCCTTGTCTTTCTCGCGTCTCTGCCGTCAGCATTTCCCTGTCATTTCGACCGAAGCACACGCAGTGTGCGAAGCGGAGAAATCCCCTGCACCAGAACGAGCACACGCTCTTTCCCAAACCCTTGCTTTCCTTGAACTGCTCGTTTCTCTGCCGTCAGGGCTTTTGTGCCTTTCACGCACTATTCTCGCGTCACCGTTTTTTCAATATTATTTCAACCGAATGTGTGCTTTGTGCACGAAGCGGAGAAATCCTCTGTTAAATCAACGGTTATTCTTCACAGATAAGGAGATTATCATATATTATGGATTTGAAACAGTTAAAAAGTATAATGTCTATATTCGAACACAGTCAGGCAGGTCAGCTGGAAATCAGCGAGAGCGACGGCGTCAAAACCTTTTCCGTCAAAATGGTAAAGGGCGGAACGGCTCTGCCCGAAACGGTGACGGTCATACCTGCGGCAAGCGCGCAGACGGAAAGCGCGCCTGCGGCAAAGGAAGACGCGCCCGTTCAAAGCGGAAGCGACGGCGTTCTGGATTACAACCTTGTGGGCGAAGTCAAGTCGCCTATGGTCGGCATATTCTATGCCGCGCCCGACCCCGACAGCCCCGCGTTCGTGTCCAAGGGCGACAGGGTGAAAAAGGGCGATACGCTGTGCTTAATCGAAGCTATGAAGCTTATGAACGAAGTCGTTGCCGAGCGCGACGGCGAAGTGGTGGAAGTGTGCGTGGAAAACGGCGCACTTGTGGAATTCGGACAGGTGCTTTTCAGAATCTTCTGAAGATAAGGGGATTGAAATGTTTACGAAAATATTGATTGCCAACCGCGGCGAGATAGCCGTTCGGATAATCCGCGCCTGCAAGGAAATGGGTATTTCCACTGTGGCGGTATATTCCGAAGCGGACAGAGACGCATTGCACGTCAATCTTGCCGACGAGAGTTACTGCATAGGTCCGGCTATGCTGAAAGACAGCTATTTGAATATGACCGCACTCATAGACGTTGCCGTAGGCAGCGGCTGTCAGGCGGTTCACCCGGGATACGGAATGCTTTCGGAAAACCCGAAGTTTGCCAAGCTCTGCGAAGAGTGCAATCTCAAATTCATCGGACCCGATTGGCGGATAATAGAGAAAATGGGAAATAAGGACGAAGCGCGCAAGACTATGCGCGCGGCAGGCGTTCCCATCGTGCCGGGCATAGACAGTATAGAGAGTATAGAACAGGCGAAAGCGGCGGCGGAAAAAATAGGCTATCCCGTCATAGTCAAGGCGGCAAGCGGCGGCGGCGGAAAGGGCATAAGAATAGTGGAAAGCGCGGACGCGCTGGACGCGGCGATAAAGACGGCGCAAGCCGAAGCCAAAAGCTCTTTCGGCAACGGCGCGCTGTATATGGAGAAATTTCTGACCAACGTCAAGCACGTGGAAATGCAGGTGCTTGCCGACGAACAGGGCAATATAATAACGCTGGGCGAGCGCGACTGCTCTATGCAGCGCAAAAATCAAAAGCTCATAGAAGAAAGCCCCTGCACGGTAATGCCGGAAAACGTCCGCAAGAGAATGCGCGACGTCACGGTCAAAGCCGTCAAAACCGTCGGTTATACGAATGCGGGAACGATTGAATATCTGCTCGACAGGGATAACAATTTCTATTTTATGGAGATGAACACCAGACTGCAGGTGGAACACTCCGTGACGGAATATGTTTCGAATATAGATATAGTAAAGTGGCAGATAAGAATAGCCGCAGGAATGAAACTCATATACAAACAGTCGGACGTAAGACTGCACGGCTGCGCGATAGAATGCCGTATCAATTCCGAAGACTATAAAAACAATTTCCGCCCGTCCTGCGGAAAAATCACCCTTCTGCACATACCGGGCGGACCGTGGGTGCGTTTCGACACGGCTATATATCAGGACTACACCATACCGCCGTTTTACGATTCTATGATTGGAAAATTGGTCGTCTGCGCGCGCGACAGAAACGAAGCCATACGCAAAATGCAGGCGGCGCTCTGCGAACTCGTAATCGAAGGCGTGAATACGAACGCGGAACTTGCCGAAGCCATAATAACGGACGAGAAGTTCGTGACGGGCAGGTATTACACGGATACTCTGGAAACGGAAATCGAAAAGGTCAGAAAGGGAGAAAGGCAAACACCGCTTGCGGACTGACAATTCACTTTGACGCCGAAAGCGTCGGATAAAAGGAGAAATAAATGGGATTCGATTTAAGAAAATTTTTCTTTCGCAAGCCCAACATAGCGTTGGAAGGACAGGAAGACGGAAACAGCGCCTTCGTGCCCGAACAGGCTGCGATTAAATGCGATAAATGCAAGACGCTGATTTTAAGCGACGATTTGACCGCAAACGGCAAAGTATGCGCCAAGTGCGGACATCACTTCAAAATGGGCGCAAGGGAAAGACTGAAATATATATCGGACGAAGGCGAGTTCACAGAGCTTTTCGCCGACGTCGTAGGGGAGAACCGTCTCGGCTTTCCCGAGTATGAAGACAAATTGGCAAAGGCGAGAGAGTCCAGCGGCGAAAGCGAAGCCGTCGTCTGCGGCGAAATAAAAATCGGCGGATATAAAGCCGTAGCTTTTGCAATGGACGCCAAGTTTATGATGGGCAGTATGGGCGGCGCGGCAGGCGAGAGAATAACGCGTGCTTTCGAGTATGCGGCGGAAAAAGGTCTGCCCGTAATCGGCTTTGCGCTGTCGGGCGGCGCGCGTATGCAGGAAGGCATAATATCGCTTATGCAAATGGCAAAGACATCGGGTGCGGTGCTCAAACACGGCGAGAAAGGACTGCTGTATGTGTCGGTGCTGACCGACCCCACGACGGGCGGCGTGTCCGCGTCGTTCGCGTTCGAAGCGGATATAATACTTGCCGAACCCGACGCGCTGATAGGCTTTGCAGGCCCGAGAGTGATAGAACAGACCATACGCCAAAAACTGCCGGCAGGCTTTCAGAGAGCGGAATTTTTATTGCAGAAAGGTTTTTTGGACGCCATTGTGGACAGGCGCAGGCTTAAAGAAACGCTTGTCGATATACTGAAAAAACACGGCGTCGAAAAGAGCGAATCGGCACAACCTGCGACAGATACGGAGGAGTTGGCATAATGACCGCATACGAAATCGTAATGAAAAGTCGGGAAAAGGGACGTCCCACCGCACTCAAATATATAGAAAAGATAACGGAAAACTTTTTCGAACTGCACGGCGACAGAAAATTCGGCGACGATAAATCGATAGTCGGCGGCATAGCGGAAATAAACGGCAGACCCGTAACCGTCATCGGTATAGAAAAGGGCGAAACCACAAACGAAAAAGTGTATCGGAATTTCGGACAGCCCCGTCCCGAAGGATACAGAAAGGCACTGCGGCTGATGAAACAGGCGGAGAAGTTCCGCCGCCCCGTACTCTGCTTCGTGGACACCCCGGGCGCATATCCCGGTATAGATGCGGAAGAGCGCGGACAGGCGGAAGCCATTGCCGTTTCCATACGCGATATGATGGGTTTGAAAACGCCGATACTCGCGGTAGTCATAGGCGAAGGCGGAAGCGGCGGCGCACTCGGCATAGCCGTGGCGGACGAAGTGTGGATAACCGAAACCGCGACCTATTCCGTCATATCTCCCGAAGCGTGCGCGTCCATACTTTGGAAAAACAAGGATAAGGCAAAGGACGCGGCACAGCACTTGAAGCTTACGGCGGCGGACTTGAAAGAGTTGAAAGCCGTGGACAGAGTGATTGCGGAAGAAGACTTCGGCGATGAGTTTTTCGAAAAACTCAAAAACGACATATCGTCGTTCTTCGACGGAAAATCGAAGCTCGACGCGGACGAGCTGACGAAACAGAGATACGACAGATTCAGAAACATAAAGTGACGACGAGATTGAAGATAAGGAGACTTGTATGATAGCGATAGTGACGGACAGCAGCGCTGGCTATTCGACCGCGGAACTGAATAAGATAGGCGTAATGGCGGTGCCTTTAAGCTATATCTGCGACGGCAAGATTTACGACGAAAAGAACAGGGGCGAGAACGGCGACTTTACCGCCATCGTCGAATGCGGCAGGGCAAAGACCAGCCAGCCGCCGCTTGCGACGTTTGTAGACACGTTTTCCGCTCTCGTGAAAAAAGGGTGCGACGTGCTGTGCATACTGCTCTCGGGCGGACTTTCGGGTACGTACGCGTCGGCTTGCTCGGCGGCAAAACAGGTCGGCGGCAATATCAGAGTCGTGGACTCTCTCACGACCAACGGCGGACTGCACCTTTTGGTGGATGAAGCCGTCAATATGGTGGTCGGCGGTCTTTCTCTGGACGAAATAGCAAAAAATCTGGAAATACTCCGCACGAAAACGGGCACGGTATTCACGGTGGACGGCATAGAAAATCTCGTGCGCGGCGGCAGACTGACGTCGTCGCAGAAACCGAACACAACGCTGAACACGCGCCCCGTATTCAGTCTCGGCGGCGGCATACGGTTCATAACCAACGTGCGCGGAACGGCGGCAAGGTGCAAAGCGCTTGCCGAAGCCGTGCCGAGCAACGCGCGCCGCATATTCGTTATGCGCTCGGGCGAAGACGTGGACGTCACTCCGCTTATGCAGCTGCTCAAAGCCGCGCATAAGGATAAGAGAGTGCATTTGAGAAACGTCGGACCCGTGCTCTCTATTCATCTCGGCTTCGGCGCTTTCGGCGTGGCATACATCGCATAAATAGGAGAAAACGAAATGGCGACGACGCCCGATTTTATAGAGTTTGTTTGCGAATGTGTCGACGGTTGCGGCACGGTTCGCCATAAAAAAATGTTCGGCGAGTATATGGTGTATGTAGACGATAAACCCGTACTGCTCGTGTGCGACAATACGGTGTATGTCAAAATACTGCCCGAGCTGTCAAAGACAATGTCGCAGGCAGAGCGCGGAACGCCGTATGACGGCGCGAAAGAACACTATATTCTCGATATGGAAAACGCCGAGCTCGTAAAAGAAACAATAAGCATTTTAAAGGCAGTTACGCCGCTTCCCAAAAAGCGCAGTAAAAAACAGTAATAAAAAACCGCGGATATGCTCCGCGGTGATTTTATATTAAGACTTCGAAGTGTCCGCGCTGTCGCCGCTCGGGTCAATCATACGATACTCGGCGGTGTTGTGATAAATGCTTTCGCCGTTTTCCGTTATGCCCACTCTTTCGGCATAGTCATCGAAATCCACTGCCGCTTCCAAACCCTGCTTGTTCAGAAGGTCGGCGTCCGTACCGAATACGGGCGTCGGATTGCCGTTATCGTCGAAGAAGTCAGCCGCGAACTCACAGCCGTCTTTGCCGCATTTGCAGGTGCGGCAGCCGCATTCGTGCTTCACGATTTCTTCCAAAGTCTGTTCGTTTTCGCTTTTGATGTTCTTGTTTTCGTCCATTTTTTCAGCCTCCTTTGCAGAAATAGTATGCCCGCATTTTTGACATTCTTATTCTTTTTCCGAGCATTTTAATCGGTGCTGTTTTGTCAAATACTTGACCTGCGCCGAAAAATAGTGTTATACTTAAACAAATGAAATTTTCATTCGGACATTGGAAAAGCCTGTTTTCGACAGCGGCGGCACTGCTCTGCGCGCTGACCCTTTTTGCGTGCGGCAACCAAACGCCGCCGCAGGAGCAGAAACCCAATCCGCCCGTCAATCCGCCCGTGCAGGAAATGACGGAAGTGGACTTGACGGAGTTTTTGGCACGCGTCTACAACCGCAACGCGCCCAACTTCACCGCAAACATAGATATCTCCGACGGAGACAAGACCGACGGCATAAAACTTGTTTACGACGCAAAGGTCGGATACGGAGTGACGGCAAAGGACGAAGAAATCGTTTATTCGGACGGACTGCTGTTTAAAAAAGCCGACAAAGAACAGACGGGCGGTTTAAAGACTGCGGACGAAGAACAGTGGCTGGCGGAGGAGTCCGACGCGTTTTTCGAATTTAAAACAATCAAACAGCGCAATCTCGAAGCCGTGCTGGAACTGCTCCTGCCGTATTTGGGCGTGGACACCGAAAGCGAAGTTGATATAATCGGCAGAGAGTACGTCCTGCAATTGGAAAAGGACAGCGCCGAGACGCTGAACGGACTGCTTGCGATAGCCAAAGAAAATATAGACGAAAAAGCCATCGTGGGCATTACAAAGGCTTGGAACTACTTAAACGGCAGCGAGCTTACGCAGGACGAGTTCGAAGCACTGTTCGTATTCTACGGCGACTCCACGTTCAAAGAACTGCTGAAAGCAGGCAAGCCAATATCGGAAGAAGCGCTGGTCGCAACGTATACGCTGATAAAATCGCTGCTTGCCGACAGCTATAAACTGCCGAGCTTTTACGAATTGAAGAACAAATACGGCGACCTGACGTTGAGCGGCATAATCGGACTCGGCAACGCGCAGGATACGGCGGCAATGTGGAAGGAGCAGACGCTTCGAGAGAGATTGGAAAAATATCCGTACACCGACGCCACCGTTGCGGACTTCGTGGCTTCGGACGCGCCCACGGAATTTACCGTTTCCAAAACCGTGTCCGCATTTCGCGCCGACCCGTCGTTTGCACTGACGACGGCGAAGTTTACGCAGTCGATAAAGATAAAGGACGCCCCCGTGTTTTCCGAGAGCTTGATAGGCGGCGGCATAAAGACGGAAATAAAAGAGTATTCGGTCGAAAAAGTGATAAACTGCGCTTTTGAAAATATAGGCAAAAGCATTGTCAAAGTTCCCGAGGACTATGCGGTCGTCGGGGAAGAACGCATAACGGTAAACTGCGCGGGCAAATATACGATAAAGCGCGGAACGAAAAACAAGGCCCTGCCCAATATAATAGTGACGGCGGACGGCGGCGACGGAGTGGGCGGTCCCAATCTGGACGATTCCAAAGAATGGGTGGAGCTTTTAAAACGCATCTGCGACGGGCTTACGCTGGACAACGAAGCCGGCACGCTTTCGGTAAGCGCGGACAGCTATAACGGTATGAAAGCCGCCGTGAAAGAGGGGCTTATCACTCTTAAAATCAAGGCGTACGAAGAATTCGACTTCATACTGAACGTGAAATAGAATATTGTCGAAATCGGTCGAATGGTGTTAAACCGTCCTTTCTGCAAATATATTTTGTAGAGAGGACTTTTTGCAATGAAGAAAAAAACAAAACCCGAAATCGTAAAATCGAATACTCCGTGGCACAGCCTGTCCGTTTCCGATACGCTTAAAAAACTCGACAGCGACGAGAGCGCGGGACTGACCGAGAGCGGCGCGGTCAAAGCCGCCGAAAGCGGCGTCAATGTCATATCGGAAAAGAAGCGCAAACCGCTGTTTCTGCGCGTCGTGGAGGAGATGACGGAGCCTATGATGCTCATACTGTTTGCCGCACTCGTAATCACCGTGGCGGTAAACGCCTTTTCCGCAGTCCGCGGCGGCGCGTTCGATTTTGTCGAAGTGGCAGGCATACTCGCCGCGATAGTCGTGTCCGTGACAATATCGCTGGTTATGGAAGGCAAAAGCTCCAAAGCGTTCGACGCGCTGAAAAAGGAAGCCAAAGCCGTCAAGGTAAAGATTGTGCGCGGCGGAAAAGTAATGCTTGTCCCGTCGGAAAAACTCGTGCGCGGCGACGTCGTTATGCTTGCGACAGGGGACAAAGCGGCGGCGGATATGCGCATAATATCCTGCGACGGACTGACGGTGGACGAGTCTCCGCTGACGGGCGAAAGCCATCCCGTCGTAAAAAACGCGCAGACCCTGCCTGCGCTCACTCCGCTTGCGGAAAGAAAAAATATGATATACGGCGGCTGTTTCGTGACTGCCGGCGGCGGCAGAGCCGTGGTTGTCGAAGTGGGCGACGACAGCGAGATAGGCAAGGTGGCGCAGTCCATAGTGTCGGAAATACCGCAGACGCCGTTGCAGAGAAAACTGTCCAAGCTCGGCAAAATAATAACCGTGCTGGGCGCAGTCGTGGCTTTCGCCGTGTTCGCCGCGCAGTTCGTCAAGCTCGCTGTTTCGGGCAGACTCTCGTTTTCGGGCGTGTCCGACATATTTATCACCAGCATAGTGCTGATAGTGGCGTCCGTCCCCGAAGGACTGCCCACCGTCGTTGCGGTATCGCTGGCGCTCAACGTCATAAAAATGGCGAAAAACAACGCGCTCGTCAAGAGAATGGGCGCGTGCGAAACGGTCGGCGCCGTGTCCGTAATATGCTCCGACAAGACGGGAACGCTGACCGAAAACAAAATGACCGTGACAGATATGATAGTCGTGGGGGATAAAGCCGCCCTGCTGAAAAACTGCGCGGTGAACTCCACTGCGGACGTGGACTACTCCGCCGCGCCGTACGCCTATCTCGGCAGCCCCACGGAATGTGCTCTGCTCGTACGCTATGACAGAGAAGTCAAAAGCGGCTATGCCGAAGCGAGAAGGAACGCCGACGTCGCCGTGTGCCACCCGTTTTCTTCCGAACTCAAAAGAATGACGACGGTGGTACGGGAAAACGGCAGATACGTCGCATATATGAAGGGCGCGCCCGAAACCGTGCTTGCACTGTGCGGTTTGAACGGCGCCAAACGCGATAAATACTTAAAAACGATAGAGAGCTATCAGCGCGACGCTAAACGCGTGCTTGCGCTTGCGCACGGCAGTGTGACCGACTTGAACCGCGACAGAGCGGAAAGCGGACTGTCCTTGGACGGGTTCGCCGTCATTGCCGACCCCGTTCGGGAAGAAGTTTACGCCGCCGTAAGCGAAGCCAAGCGCGCCGGCATAGCCGTCAAAATGCTGACGGGCGACAATCCGCTGACCGCGGCGGCGATAGCCCGAGAGCTCGGCATTTCCGATGCGCCGCCCGTGCTCGGTTCGCAGATAGACGAGATGAGCGACGAAGAACTGCTGCGCAAAGTCGACGAAATAACCGTGGTCGCAAGAAGCACGCCGCAGACCAAACTGCGGATAGTGGCGGCGCTCAAAACGATAGGAAAGGTGGTGGCGGTCACGGGCGACGGCATAAACGACGCGCCTGCGATAAAGAGCGCGGACGTCGGCATAGCAATGGGCATAACGGGAACGCAGGTGTCCAAAGAAGCCAGCGACATAATAGTGCTCGACGATTCTTTCGCGACCATTATAAACGCCGTGCGCTGGGGACGAGGCATATACGAAAATTTCCAGCGCTTCATTATGTTCCAGCTCACAGTCAATCTCGCCGCCGTGCTGACCGTCGTGCTGTCCACACTGCTCGGGTTCGAAGCCCCGTTCAATTCTCTGGAACTGCTTTGGATAAATCTGATAATGGACGGACCGCCTGCGCTGACGCTGGGTCTGGAAAAAATATCCGCCGACTTGATGTCGCGAAAACCCGTGGACAGGGACGCGCCGATTGTCACCAAAAAAATGCTCGTGAGAATAGTGTTGAGCGGCGCGTATATGGCGGCGGTTATGCTGCTGCAAACGACGTTCAACTTTCTCGGTATCGCAGGCGGAGCAGGTAAGGAAAAGACCGCGCTGTTTACTCTGTTCGTGCTGTTTCAGATTTTCAACTCCTTCAACGCCCGTCAGCCGGGACTTAAAAGCGTGTTCCCGACTATAGGGCAGAATAAACTTATGCTGATTGTGATGGCGGTGACGTTCGTTCTGCAGATATTGATAACCCAGTTCGGCGGACCCGTGTTCAATACCGTGCCGCTTACCTTCTTCGAATGGCTGAAAGTGGCGGCGGCGGCTCTGTCCATCGTACTGTTCACCGAACTGTATAAGCTGGCTCTGCGCCCCGTCCGCAACGGCTATAACCGCGCCCGAAGAAAACGCATACGCCTGCATAAAGGGCAGACGGCTCAAAGCGAAAAGTAAAAAAGTATATGAATTGTGGAAAAATACCCGACTTCAAGTCGGGTATTTTTTGTATGTGTAAAGCGAAAACGGAATAATTACGGTAAAATATAAAAAATGCAATGAATTAAAGCGAAATTGCAATTGACAAGTCGGGGGGGGGTGCTATTATATAGTTGCAATTTTTTAATACGAATTTTTGTCTACTCGCGGACAAAGTTTGTGGAAAAATCAATTATCAGGAGGTAGAAATGAGTGTAATCGAGAAGGTGAACGGCTTTTTGACTAAAAACAAAAAGCTCGTAATTGCAGTGTCTTCCGCCGTTTTGGCGTTGCTTTTCGTCGGAAGTATACTGATTGCGGTCTTTCAGGGCGGAGAGCTTATCACCAAAGAAGAAGCGAATGAGGTAAAGGGACTGCTGCAGCTTACGGAATCGAGCTATCAGACGGACTATCTTTCGGGAGACAAATTCTCATTCGACAAGGAAAAGTCGCAGGTCAAACTGATTGCGAAAGACCCGCTGTTGGAAGACATAGTGAAGATTGAGAATCTTCCCGCGTCGCAGTACGGCTTCCGCATAGGCGACGGAGAGATTTACGATAATGCGGAAGACGTCGTTTTGTCGACGGGTGTGACTGCCGTTTCCGTGGTCAGCAAGTATTATTCCAATCTTAAAATAGATATCCCCGTAAACGTGGTGTCTATGGAAGGGGTGGAGCTTAAAAAAGAAGTGCTGATAGAAGCGGAAAACGCCGAGCTGTACGAGGGCAGAAAACTTATTTCGGCAGAAGAAAAACTTGTTTTGCCGGAAGCGGAGAAACCGTATAATTCGTCGGCAGGCACGGCGCAGGGCGCCGATTGCAGCGGCGGAGCTTGTTTGAGAAATCTCGGCGAGCGCAATATTAAAGTCAAGTTCGATGTAATCTGCACGGAAGAAACCGAAGTGCAGTTGACGATTAAATATTGTAAACGCCCCGACGGCAAGAAATTCGGAGAATATTTCAAAGTGAGTGTCAACGGTGTTACCAACACCGAAATAGCGGCGATAGAGACGACTGCAAGCGAGGCAGAACAGTACTTCACGCCCGAGAATTTGCAGACCGTAACCTTGAAATTCAAAAAAGGCATAAACACCGTGACGTTTGAAAGCGGACCGGACGTGGGCATTAAAAACCCCGTCAATCTCGACGCATTGCAGTTCGTCTGCGACTCGGCGGTTCTCGGCGTTGCGGCATAGTGATAAGGAGAAAAAAGTGTATGAATGAATCCAAAACTTTTGCACAGGGATTCGGCGAAAGAATCAAAGAATGTATTTTGAGTAAAAGCTACGGCTGCTACATATCGCTTGCGGCGTGCGTGCTGACTATTCTTCAAATAATCATTTATCCGTTTGTACAGACGCAGCTTTTCAGCGCAAGCGTCATAGTGTTTTCGGTACTTGCGGTAGTGTTCTTCGTCGGACTGTCGCTTTATAGAAGGACGTCCTTTTTGGGGGCGCTGTTATTGATGATTTTCGACTTTCTGTCGCTCATCGCATTTGCGGGCGCGGAAGGTATAGTGGACGTGTTTTCCACGCTGTTCTTCGACGGCTTTTCGATAGGCAAGATATTCACGTTGCCTTTCGCGGAATGGTTCTGCGTGCTGTCGTTCGTGCTGACGTTTATTCTTTCGTCGGTAGCGCTGTATCTGCCGCAGAACAAAAAAGAGAAAGAGCGTGCGGAAAAACCCGAAATCGTACAGGAGGAAACGGTAGAAAATGATATTGAAAAGGTTTAAACTCGCATTTACCATTCTGCTTCACTGCACGCTTGTGATATTCTGTCTGGCGGCGGTGGCAGGACCCATAATGCTTGCCAATAAAGGTGCTATAAACAGCTTTCTCGGCTTGGAAACTTCGGTAAGCGAAGGCGGAGAAGGCGGAATGTATTATGAAACGCAGTTCGAAAATATGGCGCAGGTCAAGGCGGCGACCAAAGAGATAATCGAAGAAACGATGGAAGAAGGCGTCGTGCTTTTGAAAAACGACAACTCCGCGCTTCCGCTTGCCAAAGGTGACGCCGTAAACCTGTACGGATTTGCGTCCTATTACACCGTCATTACGGGACAGGGCTCGGGCGTCGGCGATGCCAAAACGGGTGTCGTGACTTTGGAACAGGGCTTGAACGCGGCTGGACTTTCCGTCAATGCCGAACTCAACAACTGGTATAAGAGCAAGCCGCAGACCGACTTTATGACTGTCGGCAAAAGAGGCGGCACGTTCACGGGCGGCGGCACACAGCAGTCGCAGTTCACCGTGCACGACGCCAATTGGTCCGCTTTGCCTACCGCAAAGACGAATAAGGCAAAAGCAGGTATCGCCGTGTTTGCGAGAAACTCGGGCGAAGCAATCGACTTGTATATGGACACTACGATGGACGACGACTCGACGAGAGTTATCATCAACCGCGAGAAAAACAACGACGCAAGTCAGACCCACGGCGATTCGCTGGCTCTCACCGACAACGAAAAGTCTGTGCTTGCGGGAATGAAAACGCTTAAAGACGCAGGAACAATCGACAAGATAATCGTGCTCATAAACTGCGCCAGCCCGCTTATGTGCGATTTCGTGCAGGACGAAGCGTATGCAATCGACGGCTGTATGTGGGTGGGCGCTATAGGCACTTACGGCGCCAACTCCATAGGCAGACTGCTTGTCGGCGACGTCAATCCCAGCGGCAGAACGGCGGACACTTTCTGGGCGCACAGCAAGTACAATCCCGTGTATTACAACTACGGCGCAATCGAATATGCCAACTCCGGCGTGCTGAAAGGCTATCAAACCACGCTTAACGGAGAATATGACGACAAGTATTACGAAGTCTATCAGGAAGGCATTTATAACGGTTATAAGTATACCGAAACCAGATACGAAGACTATGTGACGGGTCGTGCAAACGTCGGCGAGTTCGACTATAACAAGGTCGTGACTTTCCCGTTCGGCTACGGTCTGTCTTATACGAACTTCTCTTACTCCGATATGAGAGTGACGGAAAACAAACAGGATAAGACCTACACCGTGACCGTCAACGTGAAGAACAACACGAAAACGGACGGACAGGAAGTCGTGCAGGTTTACTTGCAGAAACCTTACACGGCAAAGGATATCGAAAACGGCGTGGAAAAAGCGTCCGTGGAACTCATCGGCTTCACCAAGGTCTACGTCAAGGGCGGAGAAACGGTGACGGCGGAAATAGAAGTGCGTGAAAAATATTTTGCGGCATACGACGCCGACGTCGAAAAGACCTACGTCATAGGCTCGGAGGACAGCAAGGACAAATACCTGCTGACCGTCGCCAAGGACTCGCACGACGCCGTAAATAACATTTTGCAGTATAAGGCTGCAAACGGCGCAAGCGTCGATACAAGCAAAATCGTCGCGCACGCAGGCAGGGACAAGGGCAATAAAGAGTTGATATGGGAAAAGTATATCGCATACGATAACAAGACCTATTCCAACAATGACTTTATCAAGAGCGAGAACGAAGCGTTCAACGCAGAAGGCAAAGCCAAGTACGAAGGACAGAAAGCCAATTACGGTGTAGACAAAATCACCAATCAGTTCGAAGACGTGGACTTCAAAAAGGCAGGATACTTCTCCGACTCTGAAGAAAGTCAGGTCTATATGACCAGAAACAACTGGCTGGGAACGTACGGCAAGAGAGTCAATCTCACCGCCACCGCCGCGCTTGCCGAAGCGCAGAAGTGCGCGCCCGTGGAAAAGGACAATATCCCTTATCCAACTTACGGCAAAATCGGCTTCTATGAAGGCGACGAACTGTTCGACGAAATAAAGCTGATATACCTTCGCGGCAAAGACTACAACGACCCTCTGTGGGACGTTGCGCTGGACCGTATGACGTGGGACGAAACCTGCTATCTCTTGCAGGAAGGTCTGCGCTTTACCAACGGCGTCGAGTCTATAAACGCACCCAGCTCCTCACAGCAGAACGGCGGACTTGCACCCGTTCAGTGCCGCACGGACAGCGGCTTGCCCAGCCAGAGCGGCTTCCGCGGCTTCTCCGAAACGCGCGACCCCGAAAACAAGAGCCAAAAACCTGCGACGTTCGTCTGCAACGGCATAGTGGCGGCTTCTTATAACACGGAGTTCATAGAGCGTCTCGGCGTTCAGTCCGGCGAAGAAGGCATCTGGGCAGGCTATAACGGCATATACGGCTTGGGCGTGAACATTCACCGCGGCGCATACTGCGGCAGAACGTTCGAGTACTATTCGGAAGACGGATTTTTGACGGGCGTCGCGGCAGGCTATGAAGCGGCAGGCTCTCATAAACTCGGAATGTTCGTGCTTATGAAACACGCCATACTCAACGACCAGGAAACGCACCGCGCAGGTATCAATACCTGGGCGAACGAACAGTCCATTCGCGAGATATACGGCAGGGCAATCGAAGTTGCGGTCGAGATAGACAAAGAACTCACCCCGAACAGCGTACTCGGCGTTATGACGGGTATGAACCGTATGGGCGCGAAGTGGACGGGAGCGCAGGGCTTCTGCAACACGGTATTGCGCGCGGAGTACGGAATGAGAGGTTACGTCGTTTCCGACTATAACTCGGGCAGACTTTACTGCAGCCCCCAGCAGGGCGTTTTGAACGGCAACGATTTGCCCGACGGACAGCCTGCGTCGGAAAAGAACCCGACCGACAAGGACGGCAACAGCCTGTATTTCGACAGCTATTCCGAAGGACACGGCGCTTTCGCTTGGGCGATGCGCGACGCGTCGAAGAAGATACTTTACACCGTTGTCAACAGCAACACGATGAACGGCATTACGGGCGATACGAAGATAACTGACATCGTACCTGCTTGGGAAACGGCTGTTCCCATCGTAACGAGAGTGCTTATGGCTCTGCTCATCTGGAGCGCGGTAGGCTTCGGCATTGTCTGGATAATCGGCTTTGCTCTGGACCTTTATAAGGACATAAAGGGCGGAAAGTTCGGCGGTGCGAATAAGGAGAATTAAACGAGAAAGTATATTCTTTCGATTTCAAGGTGACTGCGGCGGCAAACAATCCCGAAACGGTAGTCTTGAAGTTGGGTTACTTCCTTGCGAGCACGACGGACGGCAATATGCTGTCCGTGGCGGACCGCCGCTCCCGAGACAGCCGCGACCGACGTTGCGCAGTACGCTCTTGTCCCGAACAAGTACGACTTCATTTAAAACCCTATAATGCAGTAAAACAAAACCGTAGAGATAAAGAGAGCGAAGAAAAATTCTTCGCTCTTTTTAACTGCCGCTAAATTGTAATTATTATCTCTCTTTTTGCAATCAAAAAATTCGTTTTATTCTTTATTCTCTAAATTTCGAACACTGTTAATCACTGAAAGATATTCATTATAGTCTTTTTCAAAACTTGCGCCGTTTGTAATTTTCTTTGCGGTATTTTCGGGAATTACGGTTAAATCGTCGCAGTCGTGGTCAATCTGCATAAATGAAGATGTCGGAATTTCCCATTTTCCTGTGTATTTGTTAAATATCGAGAAATAGCCGCTTTCTTTGTCATAGACATAAAGACGGTCTTTTTCTTCGGTGTAATAATATTTTAACATAATATTTCTGCCTTAAACTGTTTATCTTTCGGATATTATATAACAAACAGCTTAAAAAGTAAAATAAATAAGCGATAAACAATCGAAACGGAATTAAGAAGCATAGCCGAAAATAATTACGAAAAGCAGGGTCCAAACGCTTGACGGGGGGGGGATACGTTGTATAATGTAAGCGAAACTTATATATGGGCGAAGTGTCGAAAGACAGAATAAGCCCGATAGGTCGCAAACATTTGTGAAAAGATTTTCAAATAGCCGCCGTTAAAAAATAAAAGTGGGTAGATGAGACAAACTGCACAAAGGTCTGTAAGTAGGGTATAAGGCAAAGTAGAGCAGTCGAACGGGTATGGACGGGGTCCGTCATAGGAGGGAAAGTAAATAGTTTTTTGGATGGCGTAAGTCGGTAAACCGAAACAGAACCGACAGTATTTTTTGCGTCTCTTTTTGATAAATCGTTCGAAAGTACGGAAGAAGTCCGTATGGTCGGATAGTATTTTTAGTTGTCAAAAACGGAGGTGGTGAAATAAAGAAAGGGAAAAAGTAATTTTATCAAAAGACAAGTGCGTATGAAAATGCACGAATTGCAAAAAAGATTATCAAAATCGAAGGAGTTATTTTAAAATGAAAATGAAGAGAATTATAGCTTATATTGCGGCAACGGTGCTTGCTCTCGGAGTTATGGCGACCTTTGCCGCCTGTAACGACAAGCCCGCGCCTACGGTGACGGGTATAGAGATTACGACGGCGCCTGCCAAGACAAAGTATATTGCAGGCGAAACGTTCGACCCGACGGGTATGGTCGTTTCCAAACTGTTGAGCGACGAAAGCAAAACCGCTCTTACCGCCGCGGAATATACATATGCGCCGAACGGCAAACTCAAAACGAGCGATAAGAACATAACCGTCACTTATAAGGACGGCGAAGAATCGCATACCGCTACGGTAAAAATCAGCGTCACGAACGAAATAGCGAACGTCAAAATACTCACCGAACCCGATAAAAAGGAATACATAACGGGCGAAACGTTCGACCCGACGGGTATGACGATACAGGCGGTTCGTCAGGACGGCACGGAAGAAGCCGTTGTCACGGTCAATCCCACGGATGTAACCTATAACACCGACAGACTGGTGGCAGGCGACTCTCACTTCGAAATGAACTACGGCGGATTTACTTTCTACTATGATATGGTGGTTAAATGCGGCGCGTTTGTGGAAGCGGAAGCAGGACTTATAATATCTTCCGGCATAGAAGTTGCCGCAGGTCCGATGAGAGAATCCATCGACGCCGACCTCGAAGATAAGTTTGTTATAAACAGCGAAGGCACGCCCTCTGTCCGCGGTATCGACTTGGGCAGAAGAAAAGTGGGCGACGACGGCAACACTTATACGATAGAAAGTATACGAGTGGATTCCAAATATTATATCCACGACCAAATCGAAAAGTTCACGACAACGGGCGGCTATGTCAACCAGACCTTCCTTCCGTACAAAAATATGCTGACGTTTAAGCACGGTAAAAACGGTCAGGTTATGTACGCGCTTAACGGCGACAAGGAAGGCACGGTCAGACTTGTTTTGAGAATGGCAAATCCCGTAGATTATCAGGCGGCGAAAAACGATACGGACGCGGCTTCCACGGCGGCGGAAACCGCTCTTGCCAACGTCTTTGAAATCACGGTAAACGACAAAAAAATAACCATACCCGATTCCGTGAAACTTGCGGCTGTCGATTTGACGCAATATAAGCGTTACGTTCCCGCAGGCAATCCGGGCGACTTAATCACCGAAGCCGGTCAGGGTACTTATACGGGTGAAAAATCCATAAGAGCCGACTATTATTGGCAGGATATAAGCGTAGAAATTCCCGTGGTCAACGGACCGAACAGCATAATCCTCAAATCGGTCAGCGCAAACGACGTGTACGTCGATTCCATTTCTTTCGACGGCGATGCGAATAAAGTAAGTCTTTACGTCGAAAGCGCCTTTGCGCCGGAAGTGGTTTCCGCAAAATTGAAAGTGGACAACGAAAAAGTTTATATGGGCTTGATTGTCGACGCAAAGAGCGTGGGCTATTCCGAAGACACGGTTAAAAACGTGCTTTCGCTCACCAAGATAAGCCAGGGCGAAAGAGCTTCCTATAAGGACAATGTAGACAAGGGACTTGCGGGACAAGATACCGACGACCCGTGGACGGCAAAGACCGACGACGGCGGACTCGGCTATACGACCGCGCCTCTCAACTATGTCCACAGTATGGATTTGAAAAACCAAATCAATTCGAGAGAGGGCGTCACGGTGGAAAAAATCACCGAAGGGACATATAAGAACGACTATATCGTGTGGTTCGACGTAACCATTCCCGCAGACAGCAAACTCGGACCCGAACCCGATAAGAACAGATATTTGGGCGCTTGGATGTTCTACGGATTTAACTACGGCGCGGATTACAGCAACAGCTTCCCGCCGAAGGATATCCTCAAATCCGACGACGGCACGCTTGCAAATTGCGGCAGCTACTGCTATCAGGTATACTGCGACGCGAGAGGCGCTTGGTACGGCTTCGGTCAGAGAGACACCGCTCGTTTGATGCTCATCATTCAGCAAGGTACGTTCGACGAAACCGCCGTTACGGCGTCGTTTCCTCTCCGCAAGCCTTTGTTGAGAAGATATGCGAGCCACTGGACGGAGAACGACCAAGAACTCATCGATTTGCGTAATCCCAAGGCATAAGCGCAGTCGGTAAATTTCGGCAAAAACAGGAAGGCGCCCGCACGGGAGCGGGTGCTTTCCGATACCGAAATCGGAAAAATCAAGGAGATAAAAATGGATTCCAAAAAAAAGAAAATAGTGGTCGGTTCCGTGCTGTACGGAGTCATAGCCGTTATCATTGCGATATGTATCGTGGGCACGGTGTTCGCCCGCAGATACAACCGTAACATAACGGCACTGCTCTGCGGTTCGGGAATCGACGTATCGACGGGGGCGGGCGATTACAGTTCCAAGCTCGGCGATGACCTTGCCAAAGCCGCAGGCGAAGACAGTATGGTACTGCTCCGCAACGAAAACGATGTTCTGCCGCTGGATAAAGGGGCGAAAATCAATGTGTTCGGTACGGCTTCCGCCGACCAGAACTGGAAAGTCACGGGTATAGGCAGCGGCACGGGCGTAATAAAGCCCGAAGATAAACATACGCTTATGCGTTCGCTTAAAGATGCAGGCTTCGAAGTGAACGAAGCGCTCGAAAAGTATTATGCGGATATGAAGCCCGTTATAAAAGATAATAACTACAATCTTAACGAGCCGGAAATTTTGGGTTTAAAACAGGTGGTGACGTCCTCGTCGGCAACACAGTTTTCGGACACGGCGATAGTCGTATTCGGCAGAAACGCGGGCGAAACCATTCCCGAAATACCTTTGAACCAGCAAAGCGGTAACAAGTCGAATAAAAAGACCTATCTCGAACTTACCGACCAGGAAGACGAACTTTTGAAGTATCTCAAAAGCGACGCGAAGTTTTCCAAGATAATAGTGATAATAAACGCGGCAAACGCGATGAATCTCGACTTTGTCGAACTCCCCGAATACGGAGTGGACGCCTGCCTTTATGCGGGTTTTACCGGGCAGTCGGGCGCGCACGCAATCGGCAAGATTCTGAACGGTACGGTGAACCCGTCCGGCAGAACTTCGGACACCTATGTGTATGCCGCCACCAATCATAAGTATGACCCCACTTGGGTCAATAACCGCAATGTGGATGTGAATAACAGCAGTCAGTCCACGCAAAATATGGTGGAAGCGGAAAATATTTACCACGGTTATAAATGGTACGAAACGGCTGACGCAGAAGGTTTCTTTGCGACTGCGGGCAATAAGTTCGGCACGGGATACGATGCGGTGGTGCAATATCCGTTCGGCTATGGGCTGGACTATACCGATTTCACCTGGAAGGTCAAAAGCGTTACTCCGGCAAGGAACTCCAAACTTGCTCTCGATACGGAAATAAGCATAACCGTGGAAGTGGAGAACAAGGGCGCAAAAGCGGGCAAAGACGTTGTCGAACTTTATTCCGCTCCGCCGTACAACTCGGGCGAAATAGAAAAATCGGCGGTCAATCTCGTGGCGTTTGAAAAGACGCCGTTGATAGAGCCGAAATCCTCGGCGGAAGTGACCCTGAAAGTGTCTGCGTTCGAACTTGCCTCTTTTGACTGTTGGGACCTTAACGGAAACGGAAAAACGTCTTGGGAGCTGGATGCGGGAGACTACGAACTTACGCTTCGCACCGACGCGCACACCGTTGCCGACGAGAAAATGGCAAGCGGAAGCAACGCCTCGATTGTCTATAAGGCAGACCGCACTTTGGTCTACGAAACCGACCCTGTCGGCGGCGGCAAAATCGATACCCGTCTTACGGGCGACGAAGCGTATGCAGGAGTGTCAGTGGACGGCACAAACGTCGGTCTTGCGCGGAACAACTATTTGAGCCGCGCCGATTCTTTCAAGAACTTCACGGCGACCTGCTCGACACGCACCGACGGACCGAGCAGAAATAACGAAAAGATGAAAGCGGCGCGCGTATACTTAAACCCGACGTATGAAACGGAAACAATGCCTACGACGGGAAGCACCGCAACCGACCACAGAATAGTCACGCTCAAAGACGGCGGAAAGGCGACCAAAGACCAGCTCAACGGTAAGGAAAAGGGCGTCGAACTCGAATACAATAAAACGCTTATCAAAGAGCTTGCGGCGGACTTCGACGGAAGCAAGTGGGAAGAAATGGTCGAGCAGATGACCGTATCCGAACTTAAAAATCTGTTTCATTTCGCAGGGTTCCAGACCTACGAAGCGGAGTCGGTGGGCAAGGTGAAAAACGTCGATTACGACGGACCCGCAGGTTTCAACCTTACCGCTCTGAAGGGCAAATGGGAAGGCGGCGCAGGAGCGGCGGAGAAGATAGAGGAGCTTTGGACGGTATGGCCGAGCGAAGCTCTGCTCGGATGCTCTTGGAACAAAACCCTGCTTTTGGAAATAGGCTTGTTTATGGGAATGGAAGCTTCGAACAGCAAGGTGAGCGGCTGGTACGCTCCCGGTATGAATCTTCACCGCACAGCGTATACAAACCGTAACTTCGAGTATTACAGCGAAGACTCCGTGCTTACGGGATATCTCGGCGCAAGTGTGATAAACGGCGCGAAAATGAACAACCTTTACTGCTATATGAAGCACTTCGTCGGTTGCGAGTACGGCGCCAATCCGACCGATATAGACACTTGGCTTACGGAACAGTCGCTTCGCGAAAATCCGATGAGAGCCTTTGAAATAGCGGTCAAAAAGGGCGGAGCAAACGCCATAATGACCTCGTTTAACAATGTGGGACCTGTGTGGTCGGGTGCGAATTATGCAACGTGCACGCAGATACTGCGCGACGAATGGGGCTTTAAAGGCACTCTGCTAACCGATATATGTTCGCTTGCGTCGGCTTACGGCTTGGGCAAGTTCAGCCATACGCAGGGACTTCGTTCGGGTCAGGACATCTGGCTTAACAACTCGGTGACTATGTTCGACGATATAGACGACAAAGACCCGACGATGATAGCCGCGGCACAGCGCGCCGCGAAGAACGTCCTGTGGACGGGCGTAGACACTTATAACTATGCGTCCACTTACGACCGCACACAGCTCGATGCGATATTCGGCGACACGGGAGAAACCAGTCAAAAGTACGCGATTGATTTAAGCGTCCGTATCGCGCCCGCGGTGTTCGCGTGGTGGATACCGGTTGCGATAACGCTGGAAGTGCTCGTGCTTGCAGGGTGCGGCGTGTGGGCTGTATTCATTACGCTCGGATTGATAAAAGCCCTTAAATCCGCTCCTGCCGCGCCTGCAGAAGAAAAAGCGGAAGAATAACGGAAAGATAAAAGCAAACAAGACGTCCGTCGGAGCAATCCGTCGGGCGTTTGCTTTTACGGGGAGAACTTAAATAAGCGGTTAAAAACGAAAAGCGAGTAAAAGCATAGCCGAAAATAATTACGAAAAGCAGGGTCCAAACGCTTGACGGGGGGGGGATTACCTGTATAATGAAAGCGCAAAAAAAACTATGGAGGAAAATACTGTGAAAAAGAAATTTTGTATTGCTTTCTCGGCGCTTGCGTGTATGTGCATACTTGCTTTCGGTATGACGGCGTGCGCGCACAAGCATACGTTTTCCGCGGATTGGAAGACGAATGCGACGCACCATTGGCACGCCTGCGAGTGCGGAGAAAAAGACGCATACGCGGCGCACGACTTCGGCGAATGGACCGTTTTGGTCGACGCCACCGAAACAGCGGTCGGCAGTCGGAAGCACGCCTGCAAAACGTGCGGTTACGAGCAGACCGAGGAAATTCCCGTAAAAGAACACGAACATACATTCGCGGACGCATATTCGTACGACGAGAGCGAGCATTGGCTGGACGCGACGTGCGGACACGACGAAGAAAGCGGTCGCGGCAAACATACGCTGTCGGGCGGAAAGTGTTCCGTCTGCGGCTATACGGACCCGTCCGTGCTGTACGATTTTACGACCGCGGAATCGGGCGACGGATATTCGATATCCGTAAAAACAAGCGCCAAATCGAAAACCTCGTTTGTTATACCGTCAAGCTATAAGGGCAAGGCGGTCGTCGAGATTGCGGAGCAGGGTTTCAGTAAAGTCGCCGCCAAGACGCTGACGATACCCGCAAGCATAAAGAGAATAGGCAAGTATGCCTTTTGGCAGAGCAAGCTGGAACAGGTCGCAATCCCCGATACGGTGGAAACGATAGGGGCGATTTTCTATCAGTGCGATTACATAAAAGACGTCACGATAGGCAACGGCGTCAAAGATATTCCGGCACATACGTTCAGAGAAACTCCCGCGCTTGCGACGGTCCGTCTGGGAAGCAGCGTGCAGACGATAGGCGACTATGCCTTTTATAAGTGCGCCATAACGAAAGTGACGCTTCCCGACAGCGTGCAAACGCTCGGCGCGTCCGCATTCAAATCGGCGGAATCGTTGGAAACGGCAGTGCTCGGCAAGGGGATTAAGACGATACCCGAAAGCTGTTTTTATAAGTGCGCGAAACTGAAGCCGTTTTCTCTGGCAAACATAACAAGCGTCGGCAATTTCGCGTTTAATTATTGCACGAACTTTGCGGCGGACGTGCCCGAAAGCGTGACTATCGGGGAAAAGGCGTTTCAGGCAAGCGGCGTGAAAAGCGTCGTTTGGAAGAAAAGCTACACGTCCACCTGGGAGTTTGAAAACTGCACGAATCTGCAATCGGTTACGTTCACCGACACCGTGACCAAAATTGCGGACGCGGCTTTCAGAAATTGCTCGTCGCTGAAAACAATTATAATCGGAAAGAATGTCGGCAGCATCTCGGACAAGGCTTTTATGGGCTGTACGGCGCGCGAAACGCTTGTCGTTGCCGAAGAAAACGCAAGCTATAAAAGCGAGAACAATATGCTGTTGAATAAGGCAGGCACGATATTGAAATTGACGAATGCCGCAGGCGATGTTCCGTCAACCGTTTCGGCGATAGCTCCGTATGCCTTTTACGGGCATAAAACCATAACGACGTTCGACTGTCCCGCCAACGTCAAAAATATCAACAGTTACGCTTTTTACGGGTGCGAAAAACTCAAAAGCGTAACATTTCCCCCGAACGCAAACAAGGGCGCGAACGCAGTCGGTTCCCACGCTTTTGCCTGCTGTCCGGAGCTGGAAACCGTTGTCATTCCCGAAAAAACAACTTCGTTTTCCCAAAACGTTTTCGAAGGCTGCGAAAAGCTCAAAAGCGTACGGTTCGAAAACACAAGCGGCTGGATTGTGTTTGTGGGCAGCCGCGAAACCCCTGTCGACGTGAGCAACCCCGAACAGAATGTAATACACCTCACGCAGACGTATCTGACCAATCTATGGACGCGCAGAGACTCTTAAAGCAGACCGAAAATATCAAAAGCAGTAAGACGTCCGTCGGAGCAATCCGTCGGGCGTTTGCTTTTATAGCGCTCGAATTTCAAATTTACCGCCAAAACGATTGCAAGTTTTTTTTCGATATGTTATACTGTAAAATAATACACAAAACTCAAACGGAGGACAGTTTTAAATGGCGCACTACTATAAAGAGCCGTCGCATACGTTCAGCGAATATCTGCTTGTTCCGGGATACACTTCGCCCGAATGTGTTCCTGCAAACGTATCGTTAAAGACGCCGCTCGTCAAGTACAAGAAGGGAGAGCAGCCGTCAATCAGTCTGAATATACCGCTCGTGTCGGCGATAATGCAGTCCGTATCCAACGATACGCTCGCGCTCGCACTCGCAAGAGAAGGCGGTATGTCGTTCATATACGGTTCGCAGACGATAGAATCGGAGGCGGCAATGGTTGCCAGGGTCAAAAGCTATAAGGCGGGGTTTGTCGTCTCGGACAGCAACCTGACGCCCGAAAACACTCTCGCCGACTGCGTTGCGCTGAAACAGAAAAACGGTCATTCGACGATTGCCATAACCGCAGACGGAACGGGCAGCGGCAAACTGCTCGGCATAGTGACGGGCAGAGATTACCGCGTCAGCCGTATGTCGCCCGACACGAAGATAAAAGAGTTTATGACTCCGTTTAAAAAACTTGTGACCGCGCCGGCAAATACGTCGCTTAAAGAAGCCAACGATATTATATGGGAGCATAAGCTCAACTCCCTGCCGCTCGTGGACGAAAAGGGCAATTTGGTATATCTCGTATTCAGAAAGGATTACGATAATCATAAAGAGAATCCGCAGGAACTGCTGGACGAGCATAAACGCTTTATGGTCGGCGCAGGCATAAACACGCTCGACTATGAAAAGCGCGTGCCGGCTCTCGTGGAAGCAGGCGCAGATGTGCTTTGCATAGACTCGTCCGAGGGCTACACCTGCTGGCAGAAAAAGACGCTGGACTTCGTTCGCGCGAAATACGGTGATAAAGTCAAGGTCGGCGCGGGCAACGTCGTGGACAGGGACGGCTTTATGTTCCTTGCCGAAGCAGGCGCAGACTTCGTCAAAGTCGGCATAGGCGGCGGCTCTATCTGCATAACGAGAGAGCAGAAAGGTATCGGCAGGGGACAGGCGACGGCGGTCATAGAAGTGGCGGCGGCTCGCGACGAGTATTATAAGAAGACGGGAATATACGTTCCCATCTGTTCGGACGGCGGTATCGTGCACGACTATCATATGACGCTTGCGCTGGCAATGGGCGCGGACTTCATAATGCTCGGCAGATACTTCGCAAGATTCGACGAAAGCCCGACGAATAAGCTCAACGTCAACGGAACGTATGTAAAAGAGTATTGGGGCGAGGGCAGCAACCGCGCGCGCAATTGGCAGCGTTACGACCTCGGCGGCAAGAGCAAACTCTCTTTCGAAGAAGGCGTCGACTCCTATGTCGTGTATGCAGGCAGTTTGCACGACAACGTGGAAAAGAGCCTGTACAAGGTGAAATCGACGATGTGCAACTGCGGCGTTACTTCGATTGCTCAATTGCAAAAGGACGCAAAGATAACGCTCGTGTCGGCGACGAGTATCGTCGAAGGCGGCTATCACGACGTCATATTGAGAAATACGAATACAAAAGTGTAATGAAATAGAATATGCGCCGCTTTCAAAAAGGAGAGCGGCGTATTTTTTATTGCGCCGAAAATTTGTAAACGACCGTAAAACGATTGACTTTTGCGCCCGTTTTGATATATAATAATTGAGCGTCGAAAGATGCGAAA
The DNA here is from genome assembly GCA_948440265.1 of uncultured Clostridia bacterium. Taxonomy (GTDB): domain Bacteria; phylum Bacillota; class Clostridia; order Christensenellales; family Pumilibacteraceae; genus MGBC157735. Next base: position 1,359 of record CAOJOK010000010.1, on the reverse strand, counting down.
CTTTTATATGCGCTGTTAGCTCAATTGGATAGAGCGTTGGTCTACGGAACCAAAGGTTGGGGATTCGAGCTCCTCACGGCGCACCACTTCAAAACGTAATTCGCGTCAAAAAACGAATTACGTTATTTTATGGGGTTATGGCGCAGTTGGTAGCGCGTTTGAATGGCATTCAAAAGGTCACGAGTTCGAATCTCGTTAGCTCCACCATTACGGGGGTATACGCACACCCCTCTGAATTAGAAACCGAATTGTCGGTTTCTTTTTCTTTTGCGCCGTTTTCGCCCGTGTCGCCGTTGCCGTCGGGGTAATCGGGGAAAATCAAGTTCAAAAGTAATTCGTTTTGCTGTCCGCTTTTAAGGTGGAACAGCACTTTCATTTTATCGTCGAACAGTAACACCTTGTAAATAAACGTGTCTATTAAGTCCTTGCGGTTTTTCGTCTTGGAATAGTCCAGCGTTCTAAAATGCTGTAACCACTTGCGAATGTCCGCATAGGTGTAATTGATTTGCAACGCCTTTTCGCTCTCTATGGTATCGTTCAGTTCCTTGTTTTCGCTCTCTAACTTTTCGATTTGCGCTAAAATCGTGTCCGCGATTTTGCCGAGCATAAGGGCTTGCATAAGGTTGTTAATCGCCTTTTGGTTGTCTGCGACTAAACTTTCAAGCCGTTTTATTTCGCTGTCGTTGCGCTCCGCTTGTATAAGCATATATGTTTCGGCGGCGATTGTGTCTATAAATTCGTCCGTCAAAACGCCGTGCGGGTTTTGCTCCGTGCCGTTGCCGACAATGGCGTAAACAATTTCGTCCTCAATAAACTGCTTGCGTATAGTCCGCTTGTCGCAAACGCTTTTCGTAACGCCTACGCACTTGTAGTAGTGATGTATCTTTTTGCTTTTGCTCGTGGACGATATGCCCGTCATTTTATTGCCGCACTTGCCGCAAATGAGTTTGTCCGACAAAAGATATTCGACTTTCGCTTTGCCGCGAGAGGGCGCGGCGGCGTATTTCTCTAACACCTTTTGTACGTCTGCAAAAAGCCCGTCGTCAATCAGTTGCGGTATTCCGCCGTCGATTTCCTCGCCGTGAAAAATGTACTTGCCCAAATACCGACGATTTGAAAATATGCTGTTAAAACTGTTTTTGCCCCACTTGCCGCCCGTTGCGGTGGGTATTCCGCGCTCGTTCATATAACGGGCGATTTGCGCGTAATTGTAGCCGCCCGCTAACATTTCAAACATACGCTTGACGATGGGCGCGGTTTCTTCATTTATGACATAATCTTTCTTTTCGTCAATCTTATAGCCGAGCGGCACTTTGCCGCCGAAAAACTTACATTTCGAGGCTGATATTGCGATGCCGC
>CAOJOK010000009.1 GCA_948440265.1 uncultured Clostridia bacterium | reverse complement strand
AGAACGGCGCGGAATATATCGCGGTTGTGCTTAAAATGTTCAACGACGACGAATACTTTTACTTTCTGCCCCGCGCAACGAATACCATTGTGGAATTGTTACTCGCAAAAGCCGCAAAGGACGAAACGCCCGCGCCTGCGAAAAAGGCGTAATCTATGGCAAACCCGAAAATACCGAAAGGCTATCAAGGAACATACGCCCGCGCCGCCGACGGTTCGGCAACTCTTATTATGGTGTCGCGTTCAGATAGCATAACGGACAATACCGACAAAAAGGAGCAAAAGCCTATGGCAAATAATCAACCCACGCAACAGCAAATGAATATGACGGACGAACAGCCGCAAGCCCGTTATACGCCTTATACTACCGAACAGAAAAAGGAATACGCAAAGCAGTTTACCAAACGTGAAATTGCCTCGTACCGCAAAGGACAGCAAAGCGCATACGCGCATATGGGGAATATCGGCAAGCGCAATTCGTTTTTCATTTACAACAATCTGAAAAACGACGAGGCGGCAACGCCACCGCCCGCGCCGCCCGCCGACAGTAAACCCAAAGGCAACGGCAGAAAATCGGGCAATAAATAATTAAATCTTACGAGGGAGCGGGCGTTTGTCCGCTCTCTTATTCTTTTTGCGGGGGCTTATGGAAAACAAAACGTACTATTTAACTTACGTTGTAGGCGAGCGCGGCGTAGGCAAAACAACTTTACTCGCGCATTTTGCTTGCCGCTATATGATACCGCCGCTGTCCGTTTATGACCTATCTATTTGCAAAAAGGAAATAGCCCGCTTGCGTGCCGGCGGCTGGGAAAATTTATCTCTCGCGCCGCACGTTCAACACCTTGTTTATGTCGTTGACGATACTTTCATAGCGCGGGGGCTTGGCTACAAGCCGCGCGTTTCTATGGAATTGCAATTTGAACGAATAGGACTATACGACGGCGTTCACGCTGTGGACTATTTACTGCCGTATGCGAAAATCTTTCTGCCCGAAATTCAAAGCAAGTTAGACAGTCGCAAGTCTATGACCGCCGAACGGGTTGCGGACTACTTTCTGCGGTATATAGAACGGCAAAGAAAAGTCGGTGTGCAAATGTGGGCTGACACGCAAATAGACGACAGCGCGGACAAACGCTTTCGTTCGCTTTCCGATAAACTCATAGAGGTGCAAAACAAGCGCGATTATTACGACCTACACGGGCGGCTTATTAAAACCGTATGGAACTGCTTGGAGTTTTCGGGCGTTCGGCAATACGCCCGTTACAAAGACAGCGGAAACGCAAAAATAGGCGTTAAAACGGCATACACGCACTACGGAAATATTTACGCTTGCGTTGACAGTTACAGCGGCAAAGAATACTTTTATTACGGTATGACGGGCAACTATCATACCACGCCCGCAACGCTCACGGGCAACAATAAGGCGGCTATGCTTGCGCGATGCGAACGCTACCCGCTTTTCAATCAGAATGAAAACAAGAACAATAACGAGGTTACGGACTTATGGAAAAGTTAGATTTTACCGAACTGCACAAGGAAAAATTAGCGGTCATTTTCGAGAATATAGACATACTCACGGCAATGAAAGAAAGCGACACGCAACTGCCGCCGCGCTTTTTCCGTGAAATCATAGACGATACCGTTTGGGACTACAAGGCGAAAATGGTCATTCTCAATAAGAACACCAAATTCGTTACGCGCGAACTTATGAAAGATTTTAAGTTACTGCGGCGCGAACAGCGCAAGCGACAAGCGGAACAACGAAAACAACGCAAGCGCGAAACGCTTTTATACGTTGCGCCCGCCGCGCTTATTCACTCATAACCGACACCGCAACACACGGGCGGCGAACGCCGCCCGTGTGCAGTAGGCTTACTATTACCCTACTGGCACTGCGGAACACGGAACAAGAATTTTGCATTATCGAGGTGCATTTATGGACGAAATCACAAACAATAAAATAGCCGTCGAGGAAAGCCCCGCGCCCGTTACGACAATGAAAAAACGCTGGCTATTAACGATTAACAACCCGATATTTGCCGACAGCGGCTATACGGAAATTAACCCGTCCGACACCGATTTAGAGGTTAAAGAAAATCATTATGATTTGTCCGTATTGCAAGAGGACGAAAACAAAGATTTTTTCGAGTTTCGGTATATTCGATACGAGCAAGACGGAAACGCCGTTTTAATCAAACGCCCGTTTTTCAAAGACTTGGAGAGCATAGAAAAATACTTTAAGAATTTGAAAGATGTGGGCGGCTTGAAATATGCGGTGTATCAGTATGAACGGGGCGAAAACGGAACGCCGCACATACAAGGCTTTATTATCTACAAGAACAGCAAGCGTTTTGTAAATGTCAAACAAGACTTTCCGACGGCTCACATAATAGTACCGCGCGGGAGCAATTTGGAAAACCGCGACTATTGCACGAAAACCGACACGCGCATAGCCCCGCCCGTTGAAATCGGGGAGTTTAGCGAAATGCGAACGCGCAACGATATAACGCAATTTTTCGAGGCGTTAAAACTCGGTGCTGACAACATACTGCTGAAAAATATGTTTCCCGTCTTATACTCACAATACGGACCAGATAAAATAGAAAAGTTTAGACAAGACGAATTAAAAGCCGAATACGGAAAAAAGTTCCGTAATGTGATTGTAACATATATTTACGGAATACCCCGAACGGGCAAAACGACATACATTTACGACAATTACCCGATAGAAGATATATGCCGAATTGACAACTACTTAAAAGGCACGTTCGAGGCATACGACCACCAAAGAATATTAGTGTTTGACGAGTTCACGGGAAAAATAGACTTGCCGTTTATGAATAACTTATTAGACAAGTTCCCCGTTCAACTGCCCGCGCGGTTTTCAAATAGGACTGCGTGTTTCGAGCAAGTATTTATAATATCTAACTTGCCGCTTGATAGGCTCTACAAGGACGAACAAAACACCGCGCGCGAGGTTTACAACGCTTTTATATCAAGAATACACAATATAATAAAATTTACGGCGTTGGGCGTGTGGCACTACGAAAAAAAGGACGGAAAACAAGTACCGCCGCCAAAGCAAGCCAAACTTTCCGATTTAGTACCGATAGAGGACGACGGCGACTTGCCATTTTAAGCACTTACGAAAAGAAAATATATTTAGGCGATAAAAAGGAATTTCGTATATGCAAAACAATATGCCGCTCGGAATAACGGTTATATACTTTAACGACCAAAGCAAAAACATTTACGCCAAACTGCCGCCCGATAAAGAGCAAGCAAAAAGGCTGTCAAAGCGTATTTATAAGGACGCTATGACAGCCATTGCAAGCGAACGGGCAAGCCGCGAGGGGTTAGCCCCTTGCGACTAACTGTTTGCCGTATAACGGGTAGTCCGACAACGGCAATTCCACCACGCAATAAAACTCACGCCGATTTACCTTGAATATTTGGGTGTGTGTTTTTGTCGCTTTCAGTTCCACCAATGTCGTTAAAGTTTGAACACCTAAAAACGGAATACATTTTCGTGAACGGTGTCGCGGGCTTTATCGCATACAAGTAAAGGAAAAAACACAAGGTATATGCCTTGTGTTTTTTCTATGCCCCACCCAAGAGGAAACCCACCCAGCGGGAATTTAACCCTTTGTATAAATCAAATATGATAATTGTCTATTTATAGGAATATAAATATGAATTTCATTTTCTAATACTTTTGAATCCTTAAACAGTATAGGCGGCAATTCTGAAAAATTTATATAATATTCATTGTATTTCTCGTCAAAAGTAATAACACCCTCTAAATTTTTCATTTCTTTACCATTGAAAGTAACTTTATTATCTTTTACTTTGATTTTATCGCCTATATATTCAATGCAATAGGCGACGCCCTCATAGTCAGATAAAGTTTTATCATTTATATCAAGCAATATAGAACTGCCGTTTACATCTATTAAAACTTGTTTAACAGTGTAAGTGTCTTTTCCGTCCGAACAACCCGCAAATATCATACACGCCATACTGCAAATAAATAGTATTATAGCAACCGCTTTTTTCATTTTAGCCTCCCGTTTATTCATTATATGCTTAACCGAGATAATGCGTTTTTATTAAAACGGTAAGTCGCTATCGTCGTCAATAGGTATGAGATTAAGCGGCTTTTTCAATTCGCCCGTATGCTTGTTTACGGGCGTTTCCTTGCTAATGTCAAAATTATATACCGCCGTAATACGCCGTAGGAACGCCGCCCAAGTTTTCGGTTCGTCGTTTTGTATATTTTTGTATTGCTCCGTAAGCGGTATATTAGAAACGATATAAACCGTATCATAGCAAGCAACGCGGTTATAGTGTCGCCCGCGTATTCTTATCGGTTGCCCGTCCAAGTAGTCCAATATTTCCGAGATTTTGAAAGAACTGCGGAACTCGTCCAAGAACAAAACCCTTTCGCCGTTGTAATCGTCCACCCAGCCAAACTCATAATTTGTCGTTCGGTAAACCTCGTCATAGCCGTGCTTTTTGAATACATAACTTGTTTTACCGCAACCCGCCGAGCCGTATATATAGTAAACTTTCATATCACGGAAAACTCGTTTATATTTGTTTTCCAAATGCGACTGTCTAAATTCTTTTGCCCAATTCATAACCCTAATAAAACGGTTGCCGTGCTTTTTGGAAGTTCATAAAAACTCAAATCATTTTCAATATCTTTCATTATGTCGGTTAAGTCGTCATAGACAAGCTCACTCATTACTGCCATTATTCAAAATTTATAGTTTTTATGTGAATTGAGATATAGATTGTCGTTGACATTCAACTGATAAAATGATATAATTTGATAAACGGTATTGAATTTCAAAATTGAGGTATTGTTATGCCAAGTGGTGGGTTAAGAGTTAATGCAGGAAGAAAAAAAATAGGCGTTGTAGTTAATACCCGAATTGACGAATATTTGATTGAGCAAATCGAATTATATATTAAGGGTATGAGCCGTGCTGATAAAATACGCAAATGTTTAGAAATTGGCGTTGAGCATAATAAAAATTTATCTAAAATTTCTGTTGAAACTAATACTATAAGTCGATTTTATAAATCTTATAGTAAACTTTTGGCGTTGTTAGATAAATCCGAAAACGCAAATATTCAAATTTTGAATTCATATCTGCTTGGTTTTTTTACTTCTACTATTCCTGATTATGAAAACTTAGGTATTTCAATTGAATTGCACGAAAAAATAATATTTGAACTACAAAAGTTTTCTTGGTCAATAGACGAATTGGAAAATAAACCTAATCTTATCACCCCTAATCTTATCGGCTCTGTTATTGAAAAATTGGTAAATCAAAAAGAAACAGGCTCCTATTACACACCCAAAGATACTACTTCATATATAGCGCAATACAGCATTGTATTTTCCCTGTTGTGTAAGTGTAATTCCCCTGAACTCGCATATAATTTTTATGAACAATTTAATGAACCATCAAATATGGGGGTATTAAATGATTCAGCAAACCCTATTAAGGCTTTTGCAAATGCAATAAATACTCTTTCAGAGAATGTTAGAGCTAAAATATTTCAAGTCATTTTAAATTTTACCATTGTAGACCCTACTTGTGGAACTGGTGCATTTATTATTGCCGCAGCTGATATTATGGTTGAACTATATCGTTTAACAAATATGTATTTATACATTTCGTTAAATGAATATGTAATCAACCTATTTAAAAATTGCTTATTTGGTGTTGATATATTAGATAGCGCAATTTCCCTGATAATCTTACGTTGTAAGCTATATCTATATAATTTAGGAATCAGTAGGGTTATTGTTGATAATATTGATTTTCAATTTTTCTGCGGCGATTCACTATCGTCTTGTGATGATGAAAACTTGCTTGATGAACAAAACTTTTATTGGGAAACTACATTCTCTTCAATTTTTAACAATGGCGGTTTTGATTGTGTTATAGGCAACCCACCCTATGTGGAGAATGTAAAAGCAGGAGCAATTAATAAATACAATAGCTATAATACAAAAAAATGCGGAAATTTATATGCTCTTATCTTGGAAAAATCTTTAAAAATTTTAAAAGATAATAGTTATATGGGTATGATTATACCAATATCGTTTACTTCTACGCAGAGAATGGAGCCGTTAAGAAAACTTCTATTGGATACTTGCGAAAATATATATATTGCCAATTTCTCTGATAGACCAAGTTGTTTATTTACGGGCGTTCACCAGAAATTGTCTATCGTATTTATTAAAAAAACAAAGCCTACAAATGGTTGTAAAGTATATACTTCTCCATATATACATTGGTCTAAAAGCGAAAGAAATGGTTTATTTGACAGAGTACATTATTGCAGAACAACTAAGTTATTTATAAACGGCTACGGTATTGCCAAAATCGGTGATGAGATTAAGTGCAATATATTAAAAAAAGTTGCTGAAAATCAAATTTCTTTTGATAACTTATTAGCTAATGGAAATAACGATAATGCTATTTATCTAAATCAGAGAATGACGTTTTGGGCAAAATGTTTTACCTCTCCAGAACCTTCAAGCGAATATAAAAAATACGCTATAAATACAAGGGTTAATAATAAAGCAGTTGCTGCTTTATTAAATTCGTCTTTATTTTATCTCTTATGGGAAACTTATTCTGACTGTTGGCACATAACGCAAAGCGATTTAAGCAATTTAAAATTTAGCGAGTCATTTTTTAATAAAGATAATCAGATAAAACTTGCAAAGCTGGAAACTGCGTTAGAAAATAAACTATACGAAACAAGAGAATATATTTACAGCAAGCAAACTGATTATATCTACGTTCATAGACTTTGCCATAAAGAGATAACTGCTATAAATGATTTTATTGCGGAAATTTATGGTTTTTCGCCAGTTGAACAAGATTATATACAGAAATATAATTTAAAATATCGTTTGAGCACCGCAACGACTACGGAGGAAGAATGAAAGTTATAGATTTATTTGCCGGTTGCGGCGGGTTTTCAACTGGCTTTTCTCAAGCAGGTTTTAAAATTTCGAAAGCCGTAGAATTCGATAGCTCTATTGCTAAAACGTATGAAATAAACCATAACGGCACTAAGGTTTACGTTTCTGATATAGGGCTTATTGATAATACTGATTATTTTCAAGAAGGCGAAAGCGATATAATTATAGGCGGACCGCCTTGTCAGGGATTTTCTATGGCAGGAGCAAGGATTAGGGGCGGTTTTGTTGATGATCCTCGTAATTATTTATTTAAACATTATTTTAACGTGGTCAAAATAGTTAAACCTAAGCTTTTCATTATTGAAAACGTGAAAGGTATTTTAACTATGGCAAAAGGAGAAATCTTTTCAGAGATAGTAAATTTATTTTCTGACCCTGTTAATTTCGGTGGTGATAAATATTATGTTCACTATAAAGTTGTAAACGCCATTAATTTTGGTGTTCCGCAAAATAGAGAACGTGTTATTATTATCGGTGTAAAGAATAAAGACTTTGATATAGAATCCTTATTTAATGCTACAAGACAAAGGATACAATTGTCCATTCCCGATTACTTTAATAAAACTACTGTTTGGCAAGCTATATCAAATATACCTGAGCCAACTATTAATGGTGAATGTATCGCCTCTAAGCCTGAAAGCGCATATCAAAAATACTTGTCTTGCAATGAACAAATATTATATAATAACTATGCAACTAATCATAGTACACTCGCTATTAAACGAATGCAACAGATTAAGCAGGGCGACAATTGGACTTCTCTTAATGAGGAAATTCATTCTGTTCATAGTGGTGCATACGGTAGGTTGTGTAAAGACGGTGTTTCGCCAACAGTTACCACTCGATTCGATACTCCCTCTGGTGGAAAATTTATACACCCTGATAAAAACAGAACATTAACACCAAGAGAGGCGGCAAGAATACAAAGTTTCCCTGATAACTTTATATTTTATGGTAAAAAAAGTTCTATTTGCAAACAAATAGGTAACGCTGTACCACCCAAAATATCGTATTTTTTAGCAAACTTAACGAGGAGCATTTTAAATGAGGACTGCACAAGAGAAATTAAATAGCTTACAAGAAAATTCTGTTTGGGTATTCACCAAACAAGAAACGGATTTTGACGAATCTTATAAATCTGCGCTTTTGTTTAATGAGATTCCCGATAAAGAACATATAAATATAGAATCTTATTTTACAGATAATCATAGCCGTTATGATATTCAAACCGACAGGCATAGAATACTTGTTATCCCTCAGTTTTTTGGCTTAATTACTAAAACGCCTTTTTATGAAAGAGGCGGAACGTATAACAAGGAAAATCCTACGGCTGTGTTTGACGCAATAAAAGCGGTTGGCGTTACAAGTAAGGCGTATAATATCTTAAAGACGGAACAGGTTTTAAAGTTAAAAATACACGCAATTATTGATACAGCAAATAATAATCTTGGTTATAACATATTGCCTGTAATATTTATATACAAGGTTTTGCGTGGACTTAAAGAAAAGTATGCCATATCTGAAATTTCTATTGACCAACTTTACACGTATGTTATGACTTGCACAAATTATAGCGAGATTGACGAGGCTATTGAGTTTATTGGGACAAATTCTCCGATTTCAAAACATGTAGAAAAATTTAAAGACCGTAGCCGTGTACTTGCTTGTATAAAAAAGAATACAAATCTCTTTAATATTGATTCGAAAAGCATTTCAATAAACCCTGCTTTTGATAATTATTTCTACAACAATTTCATTTTAAAATACGATTTTGAAGAATTGCACGAACAACTTTGGCGTGATGTAGATTATTCTTATTTTCTTTATAATGTTCAAGATTTTAATATAAATCTAATAGACGTGCCTAAATCTTTTGAAATTTTATCAAGTAATACTGCGCAAGTAGTTGGAATATCTCCCTATATTGAAGATGAGGACGAAACTACTTATATTGAAAAAGTTGATAGTATTAAAGAGGCAAATATCAATGAAGATGCTGGCGAAGGTGCTTATAAAATCGAGCCTATTGCCGTATCAAAATTTGCCGTTGGGCGGCGTTTTAGAACCAATCCTTTGTTAGGTAAAATCGCCATAAAAAAAGCGTACTATTCTTGCGAACGTGATTATAAACACGAGACGTTTATTTCAAAGAAAACCAAACAAAAGTATATGGAGGCACACCATTTAATACCTGTTTGTTTTCAAAAAGAGGTTTGGGACAAATATGGCGTGAATATAGACTGTATTGAAAATCTCGTTTCGCTTTGTCCTACTTGTCATAAAGCTTTTCACTACGGCACTAAAGAAGTCCAAAAGAATATGATTGATACGTTATTTGTCCGTTGTGTTCCGAAGTTTAAAGCAATCGGCTTGAATATAACAATAGAAGAAATTTATAATTTGTATAAGATTTAGCATTATTCCGTTGGTCTTTCTGTTATACGGTGCTTTCTGCATTTATGTCGCAAAGACCGAAAAATTTTCTCTGCATACCGATACTTTCACCGTCTGTAAGGCGTTCGGAAAAAATCAGTCCGCAGTCGCTTCGGAAATCGATAAAGTAACGGTGGTTCGCACAAAATCGTATGGATAGTCAAAGTCACCTTTTTCGACAAAGACGGCGGCAAACTTATCGAGTTTAACGACGACGGCACGTCTTTTCGCGGCAGACTTATTCATAAGGCATTGGACAATTACGGCATACTGCTGATTTTCGAACTCGATTGACAAAGCAATTGATACTACTGCTTGAAAAATAGCATTTAGTATGATATAATAAGAAGAAAAGGCGGTTTCATATGACGAGTAGTGAAAAATGGAATTTGATTGTTTCAATTGTTAACAAAAAGACAACAGATAAAGAGAGCGAAATACAAAGGCTTTGGGAAAATATTTTTGCCGATGTAAATTTATTTGGATATAGCAAACTGGGCAAAGATATTGACGGTATGCGCAATATACATATCGGCTCGCATATAAGAACTATACCCGATATTATCATAAGAAACCAAAATAAAGACCTATTTGTTGTCGAGTTAAAACAGCATAATATGCCTTTTAATGATAGGTTCAAAGAACAGCTATTTAGTTATATGCGGTTGCTTAGTTTGAAAATCGGAATTTTAATATGCGAAAAAATATTTATATATGTTTTTGATGACAGCGGGAAAGAAATATCAATGGTGATTGATTTCACAAACGATAATTTCAAGGGTGGCAAGTTTGTGGAACTGTTTGGCAAAAAATCTTTTGAAGAAAATGCTGTAAGAGAATTTGTGAAAATGGATGCACATATTAAAGAAATCCGTGACGACATACAAAGGTTAGACTTTGTAGAGGTATTAAAAAAATATTATGGAGATAAATATTCAAACGAAGAAATTGCCCTTGCTTTAAATGGTCTGCAAGTTTGCGTTTCTATTGATAACACCGCTGGAACGGTAACTCCGTTACCGTCGGGATATAATGAATTTATTATAAAATATGGCAACAGCCCCAAATCAATAAATCAAATTAAAATTCAAGCGGGAAGTCCGTGCATACTGGTATTTAATAATGACCTTTGCGTGGGTGTGGTTTGGTCTCATTATGAAAGTCGCGGTTCGGAAGCTAATGGACAAGCCGAAATACGGTTTTTCGAAAATTATAGAAACAGGTATGGTTTGTGGCACAGAATGTTTGTGAACGAACAACGCCTTTCATTCAAACGTCTGCAAAATGAATTATTTAACAACTCGGAATTTAGTTATTGTGCAAATTTAAGAGGACATTAAATAGCAAGCAATTCATACGGCTTTCGAAATTTCATTGCGGTTTGACATAAACGGAAAAATATGATATAATAATAAAACAACCGCAAGGAGAAGTGCTTTTGGCAGATAGAAAGAACGTCGAAAAAAGCGCGGACGTCGAAAAGAAAAAACTTACGACTTGGCAGAAGATTGTTTTGGCGTGGAATATTCTCACGTTGGCTTTTTACTGCTTTTATTGCATTTACTTCATTGCGAGCGGTCTCGGCAGTCTAATCGTAAACGTCGTTCTGCTGTCGATAACCGTTGCATATCTCGTGCTGTTCATAGTCATTCAGTGCGTCAAGGGTCGCAAGGGCGGACGATTCCGCGGCGCGTCCAAACGCGTGTATAAGTTCACGCGGAAAATCACGCTGCTGGTGAATACGATAGTGACGGGCGGCGCGATAATCAATATGGGCGTGTTCGCAAACAGCTTCATAATAACGGTGCTTGCCGTTGTAATGATAGTCAACCTTGCGCTGAATATCGTGTGGCTGATTTTCATTCGGCAAATGGAACGTCGTTACGGAGAAAAGATAAACTCGCTGAAATCGAGCGCAAAGCAGTTCGCGTCGGGAGTAAAGTCGCTTTTCAAAAAGAGCGTGGACGGAAGCCGAGACGAAGCGGAAGAAATCGAAACGGCGGCGGAAAGCGAAGCGGACACGTATATGCGGGAAAACGATATGAGCGCGAATACGGGCGTAGAAACCGAGGAGTCGGTATTATAGGGCGAAAGAAAAGTTCTTTTCGGTCAATAAAAAAATACTGTCAACCGGTGCGAAAAGTGTTGACAATATTTTTTTATTGTGGTAAAAAGTGTTTATAAAAAGGATATATATTATATGAAAGCGAAAAAAACGAATATGTTCAAAAAACTTGCGGGCAGTATACGTCAGTATAAAGCGCATACCGTTTGCGCACCGCTCTTTATTTTAATCGAAGTCGGTTTGGAGTGCGTCATACCTTTTATAATGGCATATCTCATAAACTCGATGTACGAAGTGACGAGTATTCACGATTCGAATATGCGTTTCATTTACATATACGGCGCCGTTTTGCTGGGCTTGGCATTGCTGTCGCTGCTTTGCGGCACGCTGTCGGGACATTTCGCGGCAACCGCGTCGTCGGGTTTTGCGCGCAACCTGCGCAAAGATATGTACTATAAAATGCAGGATTTCTCCTTTGCGAATATCGACCGTTTCTCCACGGCAGGACTGATAACCCGTCTGACCGTCGATACGAACAACGTGCAGAACGCATTTATGATGATGATTAGAATGGCGGTCCGCGCGCCGTTTATGATGATATTCGCGATTGCTATGACGGTGACGGTGTCGTGGAAAATGTCGCTCATTTTCGCCTGCCTCGTGCCGCTGCTCGCACTCGGAATGATACTCATTATCCGCAAGGTATTTCCGATATACCGCAAGGCTTTCAAGCGTTACGATACGTTTAACGCCTCCGTACAGGAAAACGTCAAGGGAATGAGAGTGGTCAAGTCGTATGTGCGCGAAGATTTCGAGAAAGAGAAGTTCAGTAAAGAGTCCAACGATTTGAGAAGAATTTTCACCAAGACGGACGGCATATTGATGATATCCACACCGATGATGCAGTTCGCCATTTATACGTCAATGATACTGATTTCCGTCGTCGGCAGTATTCTGATTGTCAATACGTTCGGCGGCTATGAAACGGTGGACGGAGTGCTCACGCCTATGTGGGGAGAGCTGTCCGTCGGCAACCTTTCCAGCCTTATGACGTATACAATGCAGATTCTCAATTCGCTTATGATGCTGGCAATGGTCATAACTATGATAACGATGTCTGCGGAAAGCGCGCGCCGTATCGTGGAAGTGCTGGACGAAGAAAGCACGATAACGAGCAAGGAAAACGCCGTAAAGGAAGTGGCAAACGGCGAAGTCACGTTTGAAAACGTGGCGTTCAAATACAGCGCGCAAGCCGAGCGTCAGGCTCTCGAAGACATAAACCTGACGATAGGAGCAGGCGAAACGGTGGGTATAATCGGCGGAACGGGAAGCGGCAAATCGTCGCTCGTTCAGCTCATTCCCAGACTTTACGACACAAGCCAAGGCACGGTCAAGGTGGGCGGCGTGGACGTGAGAGATTACGACGTCGATACGCTCCGCAACTCCGTGGCAATGGTGCTGCAAAAGAATACGCTGTTTTCGGGAACGGTAAACGAGAATATGCGCTGGGGCAACGAGAACGCCACGCAGGAAGAAATAATCGAAGCGTGCAAAATTGCGCAGGCGGACGACTTCGTTTCCAATATGCCAGACGGTTACGAAACGCATATCGAACAGGGCGGAGCCAACGTATCGGGCGGTCAGAAACAGAGACTCTGTATCGCGCGCGCCCTGCTGAAAAAACCCAAGGTGCTGATTTTGGACGACTCCACAAGCGCGGTGGATATGAAGACCGACGCAAAATTGCGCGAGGCGTTTAAAACGGGCTTGCAGGATACGACGAAGATTATAATAGCACAGCGCACGGCGTCTGTTATGGATGCCGATAAGATTATAGTGCTGGACGACGGCAAAGTGGTGGCTGTCGGCAAGCACGACGAGCTTCTGAAAAACTGCGATATCTACCGCGAAGTGTACGAATCGCAGAGCAGAAAGGAGGACGGCAATGAGTAATCGGACGGAAAAGAAGATAAAGAAAAAAGGCGCGATAAAACGCCTGCTCGGCTATGTGCTGAAAAACAATAAAAAGGCAATGATTCTCATAACGATAACCATTCTGCTGAATGCGGTCGGAAGCATATCCTCGTCCGTGGCAATCAAGTATGTCGTGGACAGCATAGTCACGCCTGCGCTGACGCAGGGTCTGGACGCCGTCGTCGGCAAGCTCATAGGTTTTGCCTTGGTTATGGGCGGCATATATCTTGTCGGAATAACGTCGGCGACAATCTATACGCAGGTGCTGAATAAGGTCACACAGAAAGTAATGGACGACTTGCGTTGCGACGTGTTCGCGCATATGCAGAGCCTGCCCATAAAATATTTCGATACGCACAATCACGGCGATATAATGTCGGTCTACACCAACGACATAGAAACGGTGCGCCAGGTAATTTCCGAAAGCCTGCCGCAGATTATGGTTTCCGTCGTTATGATTTTTATGCTGCTCGGAGTTATGCTGACGTACAGCGTGTGGCTGACGCTCGTCGTGCTGTTTTGTATCGGCATAATGGCAGTGGCGGCAAGAATAATAGGCGGCAAGTCGAGCAAGCACTTCAACTTGCAGCAGAAGTCGGTCGGCGAGCTGGAAGGCTATATAGAAGAAATGCTGCAGGGTCAGAAGGTCGTCAAGGTATTCTGCCACGAACAGAAAGCCAAGGAAGGCTTCGACGAGAAGAACGACAAGCTGTTCGGCAACTCGTCCAAAGCCCACCGCTATGCGAATATTATGATGCCCGTAATGGGAAACATCGGCAATATTATGTATGTGCTGGTGGCGTTTTTGGGAACTCTGCTCGTCGTCACGCAGTCGCTGAACGTGACCGTGACGGGCATCAACGTATTGCAGGTCGGCGTGGTCGCGTCCTTTTTGACGATGGGGCGTTCGTTCAGTATGCAGGTGGCAATGGTTTCGCAGGAAGTCAATTTCATAGCGCTTGCACAGGCAGGCTCGTCCCGCGTGTTTGCGCTTTTGGACGAGGAGAGCGAACCCGACAACGGATATGTGACGCTGGTCAACGCCGAAATAGACGAGAACGGAAACATAACCGAAACGGACAGGCGCACGAACGTGTGGGCGTGGAAACATCCTCACGGCGACGGCACGCTTACTTATACTCAGCTTAAAGGCGATATACTGCTCGACGACGTGGACTTCTGTTACGAGGAGGGCAAACCGATACTGAAAAATATCGACGTGTATGCGCACGCAGGCGAAAAAGTGGCGTTCGTCGGCGCAACGGGCGCAGGCAAGACGACGATAACAAATCTCATAAACCGCTTCTATGACATAGCCGACGGCAAAATACGCTATGACGGTATCAATATAAATAAGATAAAGAAAGCCGACTTGCGCCGTTCGCTCGGCATAGTCCTGCAGGATACCAACCTTTTCACGGGCACGGTTATGGACAATATCCGATACGGCAGACTGGACGCCACCGACGAAGAATGTAAGGCGGCGGCGGTGCTTGCAGGCGCGGACAGCTTCATAACAAGACTGCCCGAGGGCTATAACACTATGCTGACGGGAGACGGAGCCAACCTGTCGCAGGGACAGCGTCAGCTGCTGTCCATAGCGAGAGCCGCCGTCGCCGACGCCCCCGTTATGATTCTCGACGAAGCGACGTCGTCGATAGACACGCGCACAGAGCAGATTGTACAGCAGGGCACGGACAGACTTATGAAGGGCAGAACGGTGTTCGTAATCGCGCACAGACTGTCCACCGTCCGCAAGAGCGACGTCATAATGGTGTTGGAAAAGGGACGGATAATAGAGCGCGGCAGTCACGAACGCCTGATTGAAAAGAAGGGTCAGTATTACAGACTCTATACGGGCGCGTTCGAATTGGAATAATAACGCAGTAAAAAACAGTCGGTGGTAAGCCGACTGTTTTGTCTATTGCAGATACAGACTGCGGTTTAAAAAATCGGTGACGGCTTCGGGCAGGAGCTTTTCGGCAAGCGAAAGACTCTTGTTCGCCAGCCCCGCGTTCGCCGTCGCAGGCGGTTTTTTCATATCGAGTACGTTCATCACGCATTGCGCCACGTCCTGCGGCTGCATACCGCGCTGCTCGACGTCGGCAAGCGTCACGACGGCTTTGTGCAGCTTGTCGCCGTATACGCCGACGCTTTCTTCGGGATAGACCTTGCGTTTGAAAGTGAACCGCGTCTGCGTGCTTCCGGGGCGCACCGAAGTGAGATATACGTTGTACGGGTTAAGCTCTATATTGGCTTCGCGGATAAACATATCCACCGCGGCTTTGGACGCCGAATAGTATGCGTCGAAAGCAATGGGAATAATTCCGCCTATACTGCTTATGGCAACAATGCGTCCGCCGCCGTTCTCTCTCATTTTGCAAGACAGAATCTGCACCGTCTTAACCAGCCCGAAAAAATTGACTTCGAACAGATACCGATAGTCGCTTTCTTCGACGCACTCCACGGGCGCGGCAAGCGAAAAGCCCGCGCTGTAAATAACCGCGTCGGGGACGGGAAGCCCCGACAATACGCTCTCCGTTTGCGCGCCGTCCGCGACGTCAAGTTCTATGTTTTGCACGCCCTCAAGGTCGCAGGGCGTGCGCGACAGATTGCATACCGAAACGCCGCGCTTTAAAAGCTCGTCGCATACCGACTTTCCTATACCGCTGCTTCCGCCGATTACTATTGCATTGTTCATATATAAATACCCCCGAGTGATAGTATCCTGCGCCTTACATATAAATATGTATTTTCCGCGGCAGGAAAATGCAAGAAATCTCCTTTGGCGCAGAAAAAGAGAACCGACGGCACATCGGCTGTCGGTTCTCTTGTTTTGGGGAAAATGAGTTAGAGAAGGACTTATTTATCGGCTTTCGCAAGCTTGAAGAATCCGCCTGCCGCGGTTACCACCGCCGCAATGAGATATACTATTATGCTTGCAATACCGAGATTGCAGGCGCGCTCTGCGGGAGCGTAGCCCTTTTCGAGGTCGGAGAACAGCACGGTGCCGAACACGTCGCTCTTGCCCATAATCATAGCGTATACGCAGAATACGGTTACAAGGGTCATTGCCACCACAAGGACGGTGGATAAGATACCGTCGCCGAACTTGCCGGATACGAACACTATCGCGACGCCCAAAATAACTGCGGCAACGGACAGCACTATGACCAGGGGCAGCTGCTTCATACCGAAGCCTTCGCCCGAACAGCTGACTGCGGCTATAATCATCGCGATAAGCGAGATAACCGAACCTGCCGCAAACACATACGCGGCGGGGGATACTTTTTTAAGGAAATCAAACATATCAAGCATTCTCCTTTTTGTTAATTATGAGGCAGGCAACCAGCATACCCAGCGCGGCGAGAGTGAGTACCGCCGAGATAACTATACCGGAAATATATGCCGCGCGCCACCAAGTCATATTCCAAACCGAATGAGTGGTCGTGTTGACGTTGTTCATAAAGTTGGAATTGGCAAACGTGTACATCTTCTGATGAGCCACTTCTTTCATACACTCCAACAGCTCCGCGTCGAAACGGAAGTTGTCGACGTCGCGGTACGGGGTGATGTCGTCGGCTTCGGTACGCCAGTCATAGCCGCCCAGACCTGCTTTGAATGCCTGGGGCATAAGGTCGAGGTCGTCCTTGAGGTCGGAAACCATATAGCCTTTAAAGCCCCACTCGCCTGCGAGCACGTCGGTGAGCAAGCCCTTGTTGACCGTACATTCGATACCGCCGAGTTTGGAGAACGAAGTCATAACGCCGAGCATACCGACGTCTTTTTCATCGGTGTCGTACTTGTTTGCTTCGAAAGCAATCTGGAAAGCACGCATATCGACTTCTCTCGCTCTCTGTTCGGTCATAAACGTACCGACGCCCGAGCGGTGCATTTCCTGGTCGTTGAACGCGAAGTGCTTTGCGGTCACGATTGCGCCTTTTTCAAGCGCGCCGATTGTGGCTTCCATCGTCATAACGCCCGTGAGAACGGGGTCTTCGGAATAGTACTGTTCGCTTCTGCCGTTGTAAGGCGTGCGGTGAATGTTCGCGCCGGGCAGCCACAGCATAGGCTTCAAGCCGAATATGGAGTCGTTGCCGAGCACTCTGCCGTATCTCTTGGAAAGCTCGGGATTAAAGCTCGATGCGATGACCGCATAGGTGGGGAAGGAGCCGAGAGAATAGCTGCCGGCAGGCTTTTCCACCGCCCAAGGAGCGTTCGTTACGCCTGCCGAATTGTCTATCCAGGCAGGAGTTCCGGGTCCGTTTTCCGCATAGCTTCCCTGCGGGAAGTTAAGCGAGTCTATGGGCGCAAAGCCGCGTCCGGATTCCATACAGTACAGCACGAGTTCTTCTATGGACATCGCGCTCAAAACTTCTTCCCAACGGTAATCGTCGAAGTCGGCGTTTTTCATATCCGCGAATTTGAGGTCGGTCTTTTGACCGAGCTTGACTGTGGCAAGAGCCGCGTCGGAATCGGGATTGCTCTTTGTCTTGACGTCTATGACTTCGCCGTTATAGTGCTTGAGCATAAGCTCGGTTGCCGTCATATTGTCGTAGGTCTTCGGGAAAGTACCGCTCCAATTGCTGCGGGAGAGCATCGTGACTTTGCCCGCTTCGTAATCGTTCCAGTTGCAGTAGTCGAGACGGTTCTCGATTTTCGTGCCGTTCTTGGAAAGCGAGAACGTGAACGCGTCCACGCCGTTTGCGGCGGTCGCGGTGTCGTAAGTCCACTTGTGCGCCGCGGCGGCAGAGCCGTTTTTGTCCATTCCGTCGGCGGTCGTTTTGCCCATAGCCGCAAGAATGTTGTTCAACGCGTCGTGTGCGCCGTTGCCCACGGAGAAGTAGTAGTCTGCGCCGTTTTCCATAATATAGGTGCCTGCGCCGTTTTCGTCATAGCTTGCAAGGTCCTGCAAGTCGACGTCCACGGTAACGTTGACCGTTTGACCTGCGGGGATGACGTCGGTTTTGGCGAAGTTGAGCAGCTGTATTGCCGACTTCTCGACGCCGTTTTGCTTGTCGTATTCGGTGTAAGGAGCCTGACCGTAAACCTGCACCGAAGTCTTGCCGGGCTTGCTGCCCGTGTTCTTGACCGAAACGGAAACGTGAGCCATTTGCTCGTGCGCCGTCTTGTCCCAGGTCACGCCCGTGATTTTCTTTTCGAACGTCGTATAAGACAGTCCGTATCCGAAAGAGTAAACAACTTCTTCGGCATAGTTCCATTCGGTTTTCGAATCCTCGTAAACGCCGGTGGAATCGGTCTTGACTTTTGCGGAAGCGTTGCCGTTCACGCAGTCGAAATAACGCGTCTCGTAATAGCGGTATCCGACGTAAATGCCTTCCGCTTCGATGACGTAGTGCTTAAAGCCGGGGTCGGTGCCGCGCGTTCCCACGCTGGACGTGTCCTTACGCGTGATTAATTCTGCGTTCGTGAGTTCATAGTGACCCATATTGCGCATAGCGGGGGAGGACAGAGAGTTGCGCGCATAGATGTCGTACAGTCCGCCCGACGGGTTTGCTTTGCCCTGCAAAAGGTTGCCGACGCCTTCACAGCCGTTCGTTCCGGGGAAGCCGATATACATAATCGCGCCCACCTTTTCGTTGTCCTGAAGTTCCCCGAGTTCCATAGGCGAAACGCCTACTACCAAAATCACGACTTTGGAGAAGTTGTCGCAGGCAAGATTAACGATGGCTTTTTCGTTGTCGGAGAGCGCAAGCGCCGTTCTCGAGCCCACGCCGTCCTTGACGCCGTCCAAACCGGGCTTATAGTCCGCGCCTTCGCCGTTGTTGCGGCCGAGCACGACTATCGCCGCGTCGTTGTATTCGGCGAAGCTGTCTTTATAGCTTGCGTTTTGGTTTGCAAGGTCGGCAGGCGATATTTCAGCGGGGTCATATTTGAAATCGTAAGTCTTATTGCTCGCCCAGCCTGGAGCCATATCCGAAAACTTGCCGATTAAGGGCGAGTAAACAGCTTCCATTGTCGTATTGATTTGCAGTCCGGAGTCTTTAAGACCGTTCGCGACCACAAAGCCGCCCGTTCTTCCGCCGAGCGATTTATACGCTCTTGCGCCGAACAGCGTAACCTTTGCGCTCTCTTTCAAAGGGAGCGTGGATGCTTCGTTTTTCAAAAGGACGGAGCCTTCTTCGGAAATCTGTATTCCGAGGTCTTTGTGGATTTTCTTGTCCTTTTCGAGGTCAAGTTTTCCGTCCGTCAAAAATTCTTCGTCGGGAGTAAACGCGGTGTACAGCGTACCGTCGTCACTCTCCGTCACCATAAGCTGACTCTTTGTTCCGAGAGTCTGGTCGACCATCGTCCTGTTTTCTTCGAGTACGAGGGCGAGCATAACCATAATCACCAAGACTATGGCCATAGCGCAGGTCAGACCTCTGTATAATGCCGTTTTTTTAAACATCGATTTTTTCTCCTATTGGAATTTTTCTGCGGCACATTGCCGCGAAGCCGAAACGCCGAAAAGGCGTTTAAAGAGTGATTTTCTTATACGACTTTTTTGCTTCTCCATACCTCCGTTTTAAGTTTTTGCTATGCGGCGTTTTGCCGCACTTGATAAAGCTGTCGGCATTATAGCATAAAAAAATAAAGAAACGGTTTTTGAGAATAAACTGTTTCTTTACGGAACGAATTGTATATTTTTACTTGTAAAACTCTGTTTTCGGCAGAAAAAACGCTTACGGTTTGGTTATATAAATGCTCAAATTGAACCTGTCGCCGGAAACGGTGGCGGAAAGCTCTCCGCCGTATTTCTCGGCAATGAGCTTCATACTTTTCATACCGAACCCGTGATAGCCGGGGGAGTCGGCTTTCGTCGTTTTCGGCAGACCTTCTTCCAGAACAATCTGTCTGTCGCAATAGTTCGTGAAGTTGAAAAACAAAAGGTCGCCGCGCTGCTCGACGGTTATGTCGATTATTTTCTTTTCCGACTGCGTCAGCTTTTCCACGGCTTCGATGGCATTGTCCACGGCATTGCCGAAAAGCGAGTATATGTCCATCGTCTTCATAAACGACAGAGCCGAGCCGTCGCCGGCATAGGTCAGCGTAATGCCTTCCGTCTTGCATTTGATGCTCTTTTCCGTCAGAAGAACATTCAACGCGTCGTTGCCCGTTTTGATAATACCCTCGTAAACGTCGATGTCTTTTTTCAAATCGGCAAGCTCGTCCTGCGGCAACCTGCCGTCATAGGCGGAAAGCTTGTGCTTCAGGTCGTGGCACTTTATGTTTATGGCGTCTATGGCGTTCTTGCTGATTTCATACTGCTTCTTTTCTTCCGTTCTGACGCGCTCGATTGCCATTGCTTCGTGTTTGGCGAGATAAAGCCTGTGAAGATTGAACTGAATGTACAGCGCCAGAAGACAGCAGACTATGGAATACAGACTGTTCGTGATGTTTCCGCTCTCTCCGAAAAGCCGCGCGAACCTTGTCAGTCCCATACAGATGAACACGGTGACGATGGACAGAATGTCGAACCGTATGTCGTTGTTCTTGTAAAATTCGTTTTTGGCGGACAGCCTGCCGAATGTGAAGAAAGCGGCGACGTATATAATCGTCATAACCACTATTTCGAAAAGTCGGGAGCGCGAAAGTACGGCGGTCGAGAAATTGGTAAGTATAGGTATTTTCATCATCAGCCGCGACGCCTGATAGGCAAGGTGCTGCACGGCATATCCGGCGCTGCACATAGACAGCAGAACGCCGAATTTGAGCTTGAAGCACAGCGCCATTGCGCCCATCGACGCCGAAAACAGGAACAGGAATCGGAACAGGTCGTTGACTATGTTGTGAAAAGCCGTTATGCGCGGAGTGAACGCGGCAAGGGCAATCATCGCCGCCATAGACAGAGTAAAGCGGAGAATAAACAGTTTTCTTTTCGGAGCGGGGTAGAGAAATATAAGCTCGGCAAGCAGTATCTCGACGATAAAGTATATGTTACCCGAATAAAATCCCCATTTCATCGGCAGTTTCCTCCTATATATTTGACGAATGCATTCAAAAACGCCTTCCTTTGCGGACGGCTTATCGACAGCTGTTCTTTTCCGATTATGACCGTGTCTTTCTTTACGACTTCGACGTACCGCAGGTTGACGAGATAACAGCGGTTACACTTGACAAAGGTCCCCCCCCCCGCGCAAGACGCGGTTCTCGGCGTTCTTCATCGTGGAGTATTCTTTGACCACTCTGCCCGAAGTCGTGTGCCAGTAAACATAGTGACCTATGACTTCGAGATAGACTATCTGCGGCAGGGACAGGCTCAAAACTTCGCCTTCGCCGTCCACTATGATTTCTCTTTCGGTGCGCCGAGCGGTCCGCGCGACCGCGCGCGACATTTTAAGCGCGAAATGATATTTTTCTATCGGCTTGATAATAAAATCGAGAGCGTCCACTTCATAACCGCTCACGGCATACTGCGCCATATTGGTGACGAACAGCAGAATGACCGTCTGGTCGATGAGCCGCAGTTTCTTCGCCGCTTCCATTCCGTTCATCTGCGGCATCTCGATGTCCATAAGCACGATGTCGTAAATCGGCTGATAGTCGCAGAGAAAGGACGGAGCGTTGTAAAAATCGCTGACGTCGAATTCGATATTTTCCCGTTCGGCGACGAAATTCAGACACTCGCGTATGCGCTCGTGCTCGCTTTTTTCGTCTTCGACTATGGCAATGCGTATCATTTTACCCTCCGAGTTCGTTTTTTATTATTACAGACAGGCTCGGACTTTGTCAATAGCAAATCAAAAAATATATTAAAATTGCAATATGAAAAATCGAAACGCAATAAAAAATTTCCTGTTTCTTACATTATGATATGTCCCCGTCTGTCTTTAAAAGCGAACAAAATCTGTCAAGCATTTTATACCCGTTTTTTATAAAAAAAGTTATATTTTTTTATACGAAAACTGTTGACTTTCGCATTTGTACGGAGTTATAATGCTCTTGCTCGTCCGAAATAGACGCACAATATATTGTGTATAAAAACATAATTTTAAATATTTTTAATCAATATATAGAATTATGTCAAAGCGGCGGCATATAATATCGGTACAAAGACAAGGAAGGTATTGAAATGGAAAAGATTATCAAAAGAGACGGAAGAAAGGTAGACTTCGATTGCTCGAAAATCGCGGCGGCGATAAGCAAAGCGCTCAAAGCGGCAAACATCAAAAACGACGAAAGAGCCGTTGCGCTTGCCAAACAGGTGGAGGATTCGTTCGAGCCGAACGTAGTGCCTACGGTGGAAGAGATACAGGACAAGGTGGAAGCCGTCCTTATCGAAAACGGACTTGTCCGCACGGCAAAGGAGTACATACTGTACCGCGCCGAAAGGACGAGAATAAGAGAGTCCAACACCCGTCTTATGAAAACCTTGGAAGATTTGACGTTCGTGGACGCACGCGACAACGACGTGAAGCGCGAGAACGCAAATATAGACGGCAATACCGCAATGGGAACAATGCTCAAATACGGCAGCGAGAGTGCAAAGCAGTTCTATGAAATGTGCGTGCTCAATCCCAAGCACAGCGAAATGCACAAGTCGGGCGATATCCATATTCACGATTTGGACTTCTTGACGCTGACGACGACCTGCACGCAGATAGACCTCGACAAGCTGTTCACGGGCGGATTCTGCACGGGACACGGTTTCTTGCGCGAGCCCAACCATATTTCTTCGTATGCGTCGCTCGCGTGCATAGCCATACAGTCCAACCAGAACGACCAGCACGGCGGACAGAGCGTGCCGAACTTCGATTACGCGCTTGCAAAGGGCGTGGCAAAGACCTACACGAAGAACTATCTCGACAATCTCGCAAAGGCATTGGAGATTTCCGCAGGCTTGGAAAACGCCAAAGACGTCGTAAACGACAATATGAAGAAGATAAAGACGGAGCGCGGCTTAAAGCCCACGCTTGCAGGAAGCGACGACTATGCGAAGTTCGAAGCGGCAGGACTCAAAGCCGCTAAAATAGACGAAAAGGTTGTGGAAAAGGCGCAGGAGTTTGCAAGGAGAAAGGGCGTGGAAGAAACCGAACGCGCCACCTATCAGGCAATGGAAGCGCTCGTGCACAACCTCAATACTATGCACTCGCGTGCAGGCGCGCAGATACCGTTCTCGTCGATAAACTACGGAATGGACACTTCGCCCGAAGGACGTATGCTTATAAAGAATCTGCTTCTTGCCACGGAAGCCGGACTCGGAAACGGCGAAACGCCGATATTCCCCATACAGATATTCAAGGTCAAGGAAGGCGTGAACTACAACGAAGGCGAACCCAACTACGACCTGTTCAAAATGGCTTGCCGCTGCAGCGCAAAACGTCTTTTCCCGAACTTCTCGTTCATAGACGCGCCGTTCAATCTCGAATTCTATAAGCCCGGTCATCCCGAAACGGAAATCGCGTATATGGGTTGCAGAACCAGAGTTATGGCAAACCACTATGACCCCGAAAACGCAATCGTCACGGGCAGGGGCAACCTTTCCTTCACGTCCGTGAACCTGCCGAGATTGGCAATCAAGTCGAAAGGCAACGTCGAACTTTTCTTCGAACAGCTCGACAGAGTGGTGGACGTCGTCATAGACCAGCTTTTGGAACGCTATGAGATACAGGCAAAGAAAAAAGTCAAGAACTATCCCTTCCTTATGGGGCAGGGCGTGTGGCTGGGAAGCGACAAACTTTCTCCCGAAGACGAAGTGGGCGAAGTGCTGAAACAGGGAACGCTGACCTGCGGCTTTATCGGTCTTGCGGAGTGCTTGAAGTCGCTTATAGGAAAGCACCACGGCGAGAGCAAGGAAGCGCAGAACCTCGGTCTGGAAATAGTCGGTCATATGAGAAAGCGTATGGACGACGCGACGGAGAAATACAATATGAACTTCTCGTTGATAGCCACTCCCGCGGAAGGACTTTCCGGACGCTTCGTGCGTATCGACAAAAAGAAGTACGGCATAATCGAAGGCGTAACGGACAGAGATTATTACACGAACTCCTTCCATATCCCCGTGTACTATAAGATATCGGCATTCGATAAGATAAAGCTGGAAGCGCCCTATCACGCGCTCACGAACGGCGGACATATCTCCTATGTGGAATTGGACGGCGACACCGTGAACAACGTGCAGGCATTCGAGAAAGTCATTCGCTGTATGAAGGAGAACAATATCGGTTACGGTTCGATAAACCACCCCGTAGACAGAGACCCTTACTGCGGCTATACGGGCGTCATCGGAGACACCTGCCCGAAGTGCGGAAGAAAGGAAAACGACGAAAAAGGACCTTTCGAGCGTATCAGAAGAATAACGGGCTATCTCGTCGGCACGCTGGACAGATTCAATAACGGCAAACGCGCCGAAGAAAAGGACAGAGTAAAGCACACGCTTACTCTCAAAAAGTCCGAGAAAGCGGCAAAATAAAACGGTAAGAAAACGGCACTTGCGCTTGATGCAACGTGCCGTTTTTTGTCGCTTCAAGGCGCCGAAGCCGCCGAATTTCAAATATATGTTGACAATATCGCTTTAATGTGTTAAAATATATCCGTAGGCAACCGCCTGACTATAAGGAGGACGATATGGGGTTTTTCCGTAAACGCAACGCGAAAATGGCTGAAATTCAGGCAGACGAGCAAAAGCGTAAAAGAAGCGGACACTTTGCCGTATTCAGCTTCGTGCTGGATATAATCGCGGCGGCTTGCGCCGTGGGCGGCATATTCCTGTTTTCGTACGGAGCGAGTTCGGACGCCTGGACGTCGCTGACCATATTGGCGATACTGCCGCTCGGGCTCGGCGTAGGGCTGCTTATAGGCACGCTGGTTATGCTCATATGGTCGCTCGTTATGATGATAACGCAGTTTGCGATAAACCGAAGCGCCTGGTCGTGGGTGGCGCTTGCCCTGTTTATAGCGACTGTGGCGGCGATAATCATAGTCGGCGGTTATCTTTTGAATCAAATAAGCATATAACGGGATAGAAGAATGAATATATTTTTGTCGGCGGCGGAAAATGCGGCGGAAGGCGGGGCGGTGTTCCCGTGGCAGAGTATGCTGATATTCGTCGGCGTAATAGCCGCGGTGCTGATTGTCTTTAAAATATTGAAGTCGAGCGTGAAACGACTGGTCAAAATCGCGATAAACGCGGCGATAGGCTGCGCGCTGTTATACCTTTTTTCTCTCATACCCTCCGTGGGCTTCACTCTGACCTGGTGGCACGCGATACTGACGGGACTTTTCGGTATTCCCGCCGCAATAATAATCGTCGTACTGCATTTCGTTTTATAGCCGTAAAGTGAGCAATCGGCGAAAATTTTGCGTAAGAAATGCAAACGGCGTCAAAAGGACTTGCATTATTCGCGGCATTGTGATACAATTAAAATCACTTTTATATATTCGGAGCAAAACAAATGAGTTTAACCGATAAAAACGGACAGACCGAAGAAGAATTTCTTGCAAGCTATGACCGCACGGCGTGGGACAGACCTGCGCTGACGTCGGACATAGTCGTGTTTTCCATAGACGATAACAGACCGGTCGTGCTGCTTATAAAGCGCGGCGGACATCCCTATCTCGGGTGCTGGGCGTTCCCGGGCGGCTTTGTTCAGGACGGCGAAACGACGGAAGAAGCGGCAAGCAGGGAACTCAAAGAAGAAACGGGCATAGACGGACTATATCTCGACCAGATGTATCTCGTCAGCACGCCGAACCGCGACCCCCGCGGCTGGACGGTCACTGCCTGCTATATGGCGGTTATGGACAGGGGCACGGTACAGCCCGTGGGCGGAGACGACGCCGACGAAGCCGCCTGGTTCGACATAGACTATGTGCATAACGGAAGCGACTATATAGTCAAACTGACCTGCGGCGAAGAAGTTTTGACGGCAAGCCTGAAAGTCAAGCGCGACAAAATGGGCAATATAGACGTCAACGCGACGGAGATTATAGAATCGAAAGGGCTGGCGTTCGACCACGCAAAACTGCTGTTATACGCAATCGAAAAGTTATAAACGAACATATAAAAATTTCAAAGATAAGGAGTAAAATTTTCGGATAAGCTATGGACCCATATCAGATAGGTTTATTAGTGGCACTTTTAATACTTATTGCGCTGTCTGCCTTTTTCTCGGCAACGGAAACGGCGTATTCGTCGTGCAATAAGATACGTCTCAAAAGTATGGAGACGCAGGGGAATAAGCGCGCGGCGCGCGTGTTGAAACAGCTCGACAGCTACGATAAAGTCATAAGCACCGTGCTTGTCGGCAATAACATCGTGAATATAACGATGACCACGCTTGCCACGCTGTTTTTCGTCGAGATTTTGACGTCGACGAAAGCCGCCGATTTCGCACCGACGATATCGACGATAGTGATGACCGTGCTTGTGCTCATATTCGGCGAGATAACGCCGAAGACGTTGGCAAAGGAAAATGCGGAAAGCTTCGCTTGCGGCGTGTCGGGAACGGTTGCGTTCATAATGATTATACTGTATCCCATAAATTGGCTGTTTTCGGTCTGGCGCAAGTTCGTCAGCCTGATATTCAAAAAGAAAAAGGAACAGACCTACACCGAAGACGAACTTCTTACGATAGTGGAAACGGCGGAAGAAGAGGGCGGCATAAAGCAGCACGAGTCCCAGCTCATCCGCTCGGCAATCGAGTTCGAAGATTTGGACGTCGACGACATAATGGTGCCGCGCGTAAACGTGGTCGCGATAGAAGAAGAAACCTCTCTCGACAATATAAACGAGCTGTTCGCAAGCAGCGGCTTTTCCCGTCTGCCCGTGTTCGCCAAGACCATAGATACGGTCATCGGCGTACTGCACGAAAAGGATTTCTACCAGCTTCTGCGCGAGGGCGGAACGGATATCCACGACAAAATTTCCCCCTGTATCTGCGTATCGCTGAATATGAAAATCTCCAAGGTCCTGCGAATGCTGCAAAAGGCGAAGGTGCACCTTGCCATTGTCGTAGACGAATTCGGCGGCACGGCGGGCATAGTCACGCTGGAAGATATATTGGAAGAGCTTGTCGGCGAGATATGGGACGAACACGACGAAGTGGAAGTGCTGTATAAAAAGATAGACGACAATACTTTCCTTGTTCAGGGCAACGAAAATCTCGACGATATGTTCGAAGAGCTCGGCGTCGAAACGCGCGTAGAGTTCGACTCCACGTCGGTCGGCGGCTGGGTGACCGAGCAAATGGAAAAGATACCCGTGGCAGGCGAGAGCTTTACGTTCGAAAATCTCGATATCGTAGTGACAAAGGCAAACGCGCGCAGAGTGTTGGAAGTCAAGGTGAAAGTAAACGAGATAACCGAAGAAGACGAAGAATCGGGCGTCTTGCAAAAGGTAATGAAACGCATAGAGGAACGCGACGGAAAATAGCCGTCATAAGGAGCTTCGTATGGAAAAGAAGAAATATTATATCACCACGCCCATCTATTACCCGAGCGGTCATTGGCATTTGGGGCATACCTATACGACGGTCGCCTGCGACGCGATTGCGCGCTTCAAGCGTATGAGCGGCTTTGACGTGTTCTATCTGACAGGAACGGACGAGCACGGACAGAAGATAGAAAAGCGTGCGGCGGAAAGCGGCACCACGCCCAAAAAGTTCGTGGACGGACTTGTTAAAGAAATAAAAGAGCTGTGGAAACTGCTGGACATAAGCTATGACAAATTCATTCGCACGACGGACGATTATCACGTCAGGGCGGTGCAGAAGATTTTCCGCAAGCTCTACGAAAACGGCGATATTTATAAGTCCAAATATAAGGGCAAGTATTGCACGCCCTGCGAAGCGTTCTGGACGCAGGCACAGCTCGTGGACGGCAAGTGCCCCGACTGCGGCAGAGAAGTGTCCGACGCGGAAGAGGAGAGCTACTTTTTCCGCCTGTCGAAATACGCCGACCGAGTGCGCAAACTGCTGACCGAAACCGACTTCTTGCAGCCGAACAGCCGCGTGAACGAAATGGTCAATAACTTTATCGACAAGGGCTTAAACGACCTTTGCGTGTCGCGCACGTCTTTCAAATGGGGCATACCCGTCGACTTCGACGAAGGACATATAGTATATGTATGGGTGGACGCGCTGTCCAACTATATCACCGCGCTCGGCGCGTTCGGTGACGACGATTCGCCGATGAAAAAATACTGGCCGGCGGATTTGCATATGGTGGGCAAGGAGATTGTCCGCTTCCACGCAGTCGTGTGGCCGGCAATGCTTATGGCGCTCGGACTGCCCGTGCCGAAAAAAATATTCGGTCACGGCTGGCTGCTTTTGGACGGCGATAAAATGAGCAAGTCCAAAGGCAACGTTGTGGACCCGTTCGTGCTTTGCGGCCGTTACGGCACCGACGCATTGAGATACTATCTTTTGAGAGAGATACCGTTCGGCTCGGACGGAGTATACTCCAACGCTGCGTTTATAAGCAGACTCAATTCCGATATAGTCAACGACTTGGGCAACCTTCTGCGCCGAACGCTGGCTATGGCGCAAAAGTATTTCGGCGGCAAGGTTTCCAAAAGACAGGCTTTCGACGAAACGGACAAGGCTCTGATTTCCGAGATAAACTCGCTTATGGAAAGGACGGAAAAGCAAATGGACGCACTCGCGTTCAATAAGGCGCTGGAAGAAATTTTCGCGCTTGTCGGCAAGGCGAATAAGTATATAGACGCGACCGCGCCCTGGACGCTTGCCAAGGACGAGAAAAATAAAGAGCGTCTGGAAGCCGTCATATACAACCTTTTGGAAGCATTGCGCGTCACGGCAGTCTGTTTGAAACCGTTTTTGACGAAGTATCCGTCGGAGATTTTCAAGGGTCTTGCCGTCAAAGAACCGACGGAGTTTAAGGGCAATACTTCGTACGGAAAAATCAAGACCTATAATATAAAGGAAATAGACCCTCTTATGAACAGGCTGGACGTGAAAAAAGAGCTTGCCGAGTTGGAAGCCATCGCCGCCGAAAAAGAGAAAGGAGAAAGCAAAGTGGAAAACAAAGCCGAAGAGAAAAACGACGGACTCATAACCATAGACGAATTTTTCAAAACCAAACTCAAAGTGGCGACCGTAAAGGCGTGCGAGAAAGTGGAAAAAGCCGACAAGCTTTTGAAGCTGACGCTTTCGGTCGGCGGAGAAGAACGCACCGTCGTGTCGGGCATAGCCAAGTATTATACGCCCGAAGAAATGGTCGGAAAAAGCGTGGTGCTGGTGTCGAACCTCAAACCGGCAAAACTGCGCGGCATAGAAAGCCAAGGTATGATTCTGTGCGCGTCGGCAGGCGATAAACTGACTTTGGTCACTCCGGAACAGGCGATAGAATCGGGAGCCGAAGTATGCTGATTGATACGCACGCACATCTGACGGACGAGCAGTTTGGCGGTTCGCGCGAGATAATAGCCGATATGAAAGCCGACGGGTTAGAGCGCATAATAAGCGTCGGTTACGATTTGGAATCGTCGTCGGGAAGCGCTCTGCTTGCGGAGCGGAACGAAGCCGTATATTGCGCCGTGGGCTATCACCCGTCGGAAATAGGAAGAATGACCGACGACGGCTTGCAGAAACTGTACGAACTGTCAAAGCACGAAAAATGCGTCGCAATCGGCGAGATAGGTCTGGACTATCATTATCCCGACACGAATAAGCCCGTGCAAAAGAGCGGCCTCGAAAAGATGCTGGAGCTTGTCGAAAGCTCTGCGCTTCCCGTCATATTCCATATAAGGGAAGCCGACGGCGATATGCTCAAAACGGTAAAGGACAATATAAACAAGTTCAAGGCAAGCGGCGTAGTGCACTGCTTTTCGGGGTCGAAAGAGACCGCGCTCGAATATATCAAGCTCGGATTTTATATCTCGTTTACGGGGGTAATATCCTTCCGCAACGCCGAGAAATTCCCCGAGATAATAAAGGCGCTTCCGAAAGACAGAATACTCATAGAAACCGACTGCCCCTATCTTGCGCCTCCTCCGCACAGGGGAGAGATAAACTATCCGAAGTACGTCAGATATCAGGCGGAAAGGATAGCGCAGATACTCGGCGAAGATATAAGCGAAGTTGAGCGTTTCACCGCAGAGAACGCATACGGTCTTTTCAAGAAAATGAAACGCGCCCGAATATAGGAATGGAGAAGCTATGAAAAAGAGAGACGACGTATACGCCTATTTATACGGCGGCAACGTCTATATAAATCTGACCAACCGCTGTTGCAATAACTGCGAGTTCTGCCTGCGCAATACGGGCGACGGAGTGGGCGGCAGCGTGCTGTGGCTGAATAGAGAGCCGACTGCGGAAGAAACCGTCGCCGCGGCAGGAAAACTCATAACGCCCGAAACGAAAGAAATGGTTTTCTGCGGTTACGGAGAGCCGACTTACCGCGTGGACGAAATGGTAGAAGTCGCAAAGTTCGCGCACTCGAAAGGTCTGAAAACGCGGCTTAACACCAACGGTCTCGGAAGCAGAATAAACGGCTGCGACATAACGGACAAACTTGTCGGAAACATAGATACCGTATCTGTGTCGCTGAACGAAGCGAACGCGCAGGCGTACGACAGGGTGTGCCATTCGATATACGGCGCGGACGCGTTCGAAGAGATGAAGAAGTTCGCGGCGGCGTGCTCGGCAAAAGGCATAAACACCGTTATGAGCGTAGTAGATATAATAGGAGAAGACGCCGTCAAAGAGTGCGAAAAGATAGCAAAGAAATGCGGCGCGAAATTGCGTGTGCGGAGATACGAAAAGAAATGGTAGATTTGAAAGATATCACCGTCCGCCTGTCGGGTATAGTTTCGGAGTCCGTCGTGGACGGCGTGGGCTTCCGTATGACGGTGTTCACGCAAGGTTGCAAACACAACTGCAAGGGCTGTCACAATCCGCAGACGCACGACTTAAACGGCGGCGAAATAGTGGACTTGCAGTTCATATTGGACGAAGCGGACAAAGACCCGCTCTTGGACGGAATAACGCTTTCGGGCGGCGAACCGTTCTTGCAGCCGAAGCCGCTCGCCGTCCTGTGCGAAGAACTTCACAAACGCAAGCTCGACGTCTGGTGTTACAGCGGTTACACATACGAACAGCTTAAAAAGCTGTCGGAAACGGACGCCGACGTCAAGGCTCTGTTTGACGGAATAGACGTGTTGGTGGACGGCAGGTATGTGGAAAAGGAAAGGGACCTGACCTTGAAATTCCGCGGTTCGCGCAATCAGCGCATACTCGATATGAAAAAGACGCGCGAAAGCGGCGCGCCCGTGTGGCTCTGCGGAATGGAGTGAGCGGGTTCATTATGAAAATCCTATGAAAATCGCGTCAAGCCGCCGTCAAATACTTGATAAAGGCGCGCTTAATGTGATATACTAATCAAAGTGTATTTGTGCCGCGACTGTGTTTAAAAAGCGGCTCGGAGGTATTGTATTGGAGTCTAAAAACAGCAAGAAGATAATAATTATCACCGCTGTGGTTCTCGCGCTCGTTGCGGCGCTCGTGGTGTTCTTTATATTGAACAGACCGAAGCCCGAAATCAGCTATGACAAACTGTTCGCGCAGATACAGGGCGGCGAGGATGGTATTTCTGAAATTGCCGAAATAAAGGTGACGAACGACATAGCGGAAATCAAATACGTCGGAAAGGATAAGTTCGAAAACCGCTGTTATATCCGTGACAGCAAGCTCATAGACGCTATTATGGAGTATAACGAAAACAGACCCGAAGGGGCGGCGGAAATAAAACTGACCCTAAACGACAGAAACGCAGGCTCTATCTGGAGTCTGGCGATTCCGATAGTCGGCTTTGTCCTGCTCGTGGTGGTTGCCATATTTATGTTCCGCTCTATGTCGGGAAGCAATAAGCAGGCTATGAACTTCGGCAAGTCCAACGCCAACGTGCAGGGCAATCTGAAAGTCAGATTCACCGACGTCGCAGGCGCGGAAGAAGAAAAGGAAGAGCTCGCCGAAGTCGTCGAGTTTTTGAAAGCGCCGCAGAAGTTCACCGCAGTCGGAGCGAAAATTCCGAAAGGCGTGCTTTTGGTGGGTCCTCCGGGAACGGGTAAAACTCTGTTTGCCAAAGCCGTCGCAGGCGAAGCCAACGTGCCGTTCTTCTCGATATCGGGTTCCGACTTCGTGGAAATGTTCGTCGGCGTGGGCGCGTCGCGCGTGCGCGATTTGTTCGACACGGCAAAGAAAAATATGCCCTGCATAATCTTCATCGACGAAATCGACGCCGTCGGCCGTCAGCGCGGAGCGGGTCTCGGCGGCGGTCACGACGAAAGAGAGCAGACGCTCAATCAGCTTTTGGTGCAAATGGACGGCTTCGAAACCAACGACGGCATAATCGTTATGGCGGCGACCAACCGCGCCGACATTCTCGACCCCGCGCTTCTGCGCCCCGGTCGTTTCGACAGACAGATATACGTCAACGTGCCCGACGTGCGCGGCAGAGAAGCCATACTCCGCGTCCACGCGAGAAACAAGCCCATATCGCCCGAAGTCGATTTCAGAGTGCTTGCGCGTATGACAAGCGGCTTTACGGGCGCGGAAATAGCCAACCTTTTGAACGAAGCGGCTATACTGTGCGCGAGAGACAACCGCAAAGAAATCACAATGGAAGACATAAACGAGGGCATAAACAAAGTGACGCTCGGACCGCAGAAAAAGTCGAGACTGGTCACGGAGTTCGATAAGCGCATAACCGCATATCACGAAGCGGGTCACGCGCTCGTCGCACTGTCATTGCCCGGCTGCGACCCCGTGCACGAAGTGTCCATCATACCGAGAGGACCTGCCGGCGGTTACACCAAAATGCGTCCCGACAACGATAACCAGTATATGACGATAAACAAGCTGACCGACGATTTGGCAATGAGTATGGGCGGCAGAGCGGCGGAAGAGCTCGTCATACAGGACATATCTTCGGGCGCGGTCGGCGACATAAAGCAGGCGACCGACACCGCAAGAAAAATGGTTATGGAATGGGGTATGTCGTCCACGCTCGGACCGGTGTATTACGGTTCCAATCAGGAAGTGTTCCTCGGCAGAGACTATCAGTCCACGCACACATATTCGGAAGAAGTGGCGTCCAAAATCGACGAAGAAGTCGCCAAGATTTTGGAAAAGGCGCACGAAACGGCAACCAAAGTGCTTTCCGAACACCGCGACGTTATGGACAGAATGGTACGCCTGCTGATAGAGCGCGAAACCATTTTCACGGAAGACGTCAAACTTTTGATGGAAGGCAAAAGCGTGGAAGAAGTCCGCGAAAAATACGACGAACGTATGTCGCGTTCCGCACCTCAACCGCAGGCACAGCCGCAGACGGAAAATCCCGCTTAAAGAAAAAATAGGATACTAAACGGGCGCATAAAGCGTCCGATACAGAGGAGTTTTTATGAAGAAGAAAGTTGCATTGCCGATAATAATAACAGGCTCGGTCGTGGCGGCGCTTTTGCTGTGCGTGCTGATTTTGAGCTTAATAACGGTCAATCCGTTAAAGACGGTCATAGGCGATTACAGCGAAGTCACGGTCTATCTGACGGGCGAGAACGCGCGCCAACCGAACACCGAAGAATCGAGAAAGGCGATAAAGGACGGCGTGGGCACCACGAAGTTCTCCGTTATGCAGGCGATTTTGGAAGGCAGATTTGCTTACGGCGCGAAGTTCAAAACGGAAAAGGACGAAGACGGAAACAAGCAGAAAGTTATGAAAAGCGGATTGGAACTCCGCCTTATGTCCAACGAAACAAAGAACTATATGCTTAAATTCTCGTACGACAGCGTGCGCACGATAAAGGTGCAGGGCGAAGAAGTCAAGTTCGACAACGCCTATGTGGTCGTGTACGACACGAACGGCGAGATTGAAAAAATCGAGATAATGCCGTACGAATACGGCAAGGTAATGGGCAACCCCACCGACGAAGAATACGCGTACTACGAAATGCCCGTAATCGAAATCTGGTCTATGACAAGCGGACTTTACAACGTGTTAAGCGATTACGCCGCGCTCATAAAATGACTTTTCTCTCCGCAGTCAACCCGATTTTCATAGTACTGCCGATAGTGCTCGCGCAGTATATCTATGCGACTTTTGCGCTCGTGTGCTTGGCACGGGCGCGTTTGTCTGCCCTTTCCTATGCGCTGTGGAACGTGTTTATCGTGCTGATATTCTTCATAGGCTCCACCGCGTTTTTGATATACAACGCGCAGAGAAAGAAAAAGCAAAGCGATACGGCGAAAGCCGTATCTGAAAAACCCGTCGGGGGCGGCGAAACAAAAGCCCCCGAGACGGAAACGGATACGGACTCGGAAAAGGACAATGCGCCGACGGGCGGCAAGTGGGACGTATGAAAGGAGTTATGTGGAATCCGTGGCACGGCTGCCGAAAGTGCAGCGAAGGCTGTCTGAATTGCTGGCTGTACCGCATCGACGGAAAATACGAAAGGGACACGTCCAAAGTCGTCGAGAGCAAGACGACGTTTTGCGCGCCGCTGAAAAAGGACAGAAGCGGCAAATACAAAATCCAATCGGGCACAGAAGTGGGGACGTGCTTTTCGTCGGACTTTTTCATAGAAGACGCGGACGGTATGAGAGACCGTGCTTGGGCGATAATGAAACAGCGCCCCGATTTGACCTTTTTCATTCCCACAAAGCGCATTTCGAGAATAGAAAGCTGTCTGCCCAAAGATTGGGGCGACGGTTACGACAACGTGCTTATCGCCGTATCGGCGGAGAATCAGGCGCGCGCGGACGAGCGCTTGCCGTATCTTTTAAACGCTCCGATAAAGAGGCGCGGAGTGCTTGCCGCACCCCTGCTGGAAAGAGTGGATTTGTCTCGGTATCTGCGCGGCGGCAAGATAGATATGGTTTCAGCGGCAGGCGAGAGCTATGCGGGCGCGAGAGAGTGCAGATACGAGTGGATACTCGATTTGAGAGAGCAGTGCCTTAAAAGCGGTACGGCGTTCGAATATCACCAGACGGGGTCCAACTTCGTCAAGGACGGAAAGCGCTATAAAATACCGCACGGCAAAGAGTACGCGCAGGCAAAAAAGGCAGGCTTGGACCTGCCGAGAAATGCGCCGAAAGAGTGAAAAGGTTGCATAAATTGCATATATACGGGCATAAGGTGAAGCCGCAACCGCTTGACACAAAACACGGTTGTATGATAAAATAAGAGTATAAGAAATCGCGTTTTTCGGCGCGATAGCAAAACAAACGGGGCGAATGGTGTTTTAGGACTTTTTCATAAGGCGCCGCGTCGTCTCGAAGAAGTTTTTTGTTTTGCCCGAAAAAGAAATATGTGCGCGCTTCGGTTGAGGGAGAAAGCGCGTTCGAAAATAAATCGAAAGGTGGATTGAGAATGGAAGTCGAAGAAAAAAAATCAGGGGCAAACGGCGGACTCAAATACGGCGAACTGATTGCCGCAATGACGCTGGAAGAAAAGGCGTCGCTGACGTCGGGAAAGGACTTTTGGCAGACAATGGATATCGAAAGGCACGGTATCCCGAGCATATTTCTTGCCGACGGACCGCACGGCATACGCCGTCAAATGGCGGCGGCGGACCATCTGGGACTTAATCCGAGCAGGGAAGCCACTTGCTTTCCGACGGCGGTCACAATGGCGAACAGCTGGAACGACGAGCTCGGCGAAGAAATGGCGAAAATGCTCGGCAAAGAAGCGGTCAGCCAGCAGGTGAACGTGCTTTTGGGGCCGGGTATGAATATGAAGCGCAGTCCGCTGTGTGGCAGAAACTTCGAGTATTTTTCCGAAGACCCCTATCTTGCAGGCAGGATGGCGGCGGCGTATATCCGCGGCATACAGAGCAACGGCATATCGGCTTGCGCAAAGCACTTTGCCGCAAACAACCAGGAAATCAGCCGTATGACTACGGACTCGGTTATGGACGAGAGAACGCTGCGCGAAATATATCTGACGGCATTCGAAATGTCGGTAAAACAGGGAAAAGCGCGCACGATAATGTCGGCGTACAATCTTTTAAACGGCGTTTATGCCAACGAGAACCGACACTTACTTAAAGATATACTGCGCGACGAATGGGGCTTTGACGGCGTAATCGTCACCGATTGGGGCGGCGACAACGACAGAGTGGAAGGCCTCAAAGCAGGCAACGAGCTGGAAATGCCGACCACGGGCGGCGAAACGAATAAGGAAATCGTGGAAGCCGTAAGGTCGGGCAGACTGGACGAGAGCGTGCTGGACGAGAATATAGACAGACTGCTCGATTTGATATTCACGACTCACGCGACAATGGAAAAGGGCGCGGTGGAAGTGGATAAGGACGCTCATCACGAAATGGCGGTCAGGGCGGCGGAAGAAGCCATCGTGCTTTTGAAAAACGAGAACGCCGCATTGCCGCTCAAAGACGGAGAGCGTGTGGCGGTAATAGGCGACTTTGCGAGAAACCCGAGATATCAGGGCGCAGGCTCGTCGGTGGTTCAGCCCACCCGTCTCGATAAAACGCTCGACGCGATAAAGGACTGCCCCCTGCAGGTCGTCGGCTTCGAACCGGGCTTCGACCGTTACGGCAAGAAGAAAAAAGGTCTCATAAAGAAAGCGGTGAAACTGCTTAACAATGCCGATACCGCTCTCGTATATCTCGGTCTGGACGAAGTTACGGAGTCGGAAGGCTTGGACAGAAAGGATATGATTCTGCCGTTAAATCAGCAGGCACTGCTTGCCGAACTCAAAAAGACGGGCAAAAAGATTGTCGTCGTGCTGTCCTGCGGCAGCGCGATAGAAACCGATTTCGACGTCAACTGCGACGCGCTCGTCTATGCGGCGCTCAGCGGACAGGGCGGCGCAAGAGCGGTGTTGAACGTCGTGACTGGCAAGGTAAACCCGAGCGGCAAACTTTCGGAAAGCTATCCGTTCAAATATGCCGACAACCCTTCCGCGGCTTTCTTCCCGAGCAAGGGCAGAGTGGTCGAATACCGCGAAGGACCGTATATCGGCTACCGCTATTACGATACAGCGAATATTCCCGTCAAATACCCGTTCGGCTTCGGACTGTCGTATACGACGTTCGAATACGGCAATATAGAAGCAAACGACAAGGGC
This sequence comes from uncultured Clostridia bacterium, assembly GCA_948440265.1. Classification (GTDB taxonomy): domain Bacteria; phylum Bacillota; class Clostridia; order Christensenellales; family Pumilibacteraceae; genus MGBC157735. The sequence goes on along the minus strand of CAOJOK010000009.1, from coordinate 23,842 downwards.
GTAAAGTTCACGCTCAAAAATACGGGCGCGGTGAAAGGCAAGGAAGTCGCGCAGGTGTATATATCCAAAAAAGACGGCGAAATTTTCCGCCCCAAGAAAGAACTCAAAGGCTTTGTCAAAGTAGAACTCGAAGCAGGCGAAGAAAAACAGGCGGAAGTCAAGTTCGACGAATACGCTTTCCGCTACTTCAATACCGTCACGAACAAATGGGAAATCGAAGACGGCGAATACGAAGTCATAGTCGGCGCGTCGGTGTCGGACGAGAAACTGCGCGCAAAGATAAAGGTCAAGGGAACAAACGCCCCCAATCCGTACGATAAAGAGAAACTGCCGTCCTATTACAGCGGCAATGCGGCAAACGTCGGCGACGACGAATTCGAAACCCTGCTCGGCAGAGAAATACCCAAAGGCACGCTCAATTTCTACAAGAAGAACCGCATCTGGGTGGACTATAACACGACGGTGGAAGAACTGCGCTATTCGCGCCGCTGGGTGGGCAGAGCCTTCTCGGGCGCAATACGATTTGCGATAGGACTGCTCAAAGCGTTCGGGAAAAAGACGACGGCGAACACGCTCATAATGGGCGTCAAATACCAGCCTATGCGCGGACTGTCGCGTATGACGGGCGGCGCGATAAATTTCGCACAGCTCGACGGACTGATTTATATGTTCAACGGTCATTTCTTCAAGGGTCTCAATATGTTCTTAAAGGCAGGCCGGGCGAGAAAGCGCGCGGCAAAAGCGGCGAAGAAAGCCCAAAGTGAAAATAAAGCATAAACGATAAAATATCGATACGCTGTTACTTTATAAAACAGAACGTAAGACATATTTCTATTTATCCAGCAATTAAAAAGGGACGAAGATTTTTGAATTCTTCGTCCCTTTTTATACCTGCAAAAAACGGCAAATTCAGGCGGCGTTTTTCTGTTTTTGCGGCAAATGCTTGCCAAATTATGCGCGGCGGGGGTATAATATAATGAGGTAAAGTGTTTGCCTTGTCGTGGGAATATAATAAGACAGAACTTAAAGCCTTTTTAGGAGAGGATGAAATAATGAAAGCAAAGAACGTACTTGTGATAGGTGCGGGGCTGACGGGCGCGACGGTTGCGCGCCGTCTTGCCGACGAAGGATACAGCGTAACGGTCTTGGAAAAGGAAGATTATGTTGGCGGAACGGTCGCCGACGTGAAAGAAGACGACTATTACAAACAGATACACGGACCGCACCTTTTCCATACAAACAGCGACAGAGCGTATGAATTTCTGTCACGCTTCACCGAGTGGTTCGAGTACCGCCACACCGTCCGCGCGCTGGTGGACGGAAAATATATACCCGTGCCGTTCAACTTCGCGTCGCTGGAAATGCTGCACGAAAAAGCCGACGCCGAAAGATTGGAAAAGAAACTTACCGAAACTTACGGCGAGGGCGGCGCGGTCAGTATCTCGGAAATGCGCGAGAGCGCCGACCCCGAAATAAAGGCTTTCGCGGAAGAAGTGTATAAGACGGTGTTCGAGTATTACTCGGCAAAACAGTGGGGTATGGATATGAGCAAAATCGACCCTGCCGTGTTGAAACGCGTTCCCGTCCGCACAAGCTATACCGACGGATACTTTGCCGATAAATATCAGGCAATGCCGAAAAACGGATTTTCCGCCATTGTGGAGAATATGCTGAAAAGCCCGAATATAACGGTCAAGACCGGCGTGGACGCACTGAAAATTCTTTCGGTCAAAGACGGCAAGGTGTATGCGGACGGCAAGGCGGCGGATTATCCCGTCGTGTTCACGGGCTGTCTCGACGCGCTTATGAAATACGAGTTTGACGCTCTGCCGTATAGGACTCTGCGCTTCGAATTCGAAAAAACGGATAAGGAAGAATACCAGCCATTCGCCGTCGTCAATTATACGGTCAGCGAAGATTTTACGAGAATTTCCGAATTTAAAAAATTCACCGTCGAGAAAAAGTCGCAGTCAAAGCAGAGCTTAATCGTCCGCGAATATCCGCTTGCATACGAAGGACAGAAAGAGCTCTCTCCGTATTATCCCTTGCCGACAAAAGAGGCGAGAGAACAGTTCGAACGCTATAAGGCGGTCGCAGACGGCACGGAAAATCTCTATCTCGCAGGACGTCTCGGCAGATATGTCTATGTCAATATGGACAGAGCGGTGGACGACGCGCTGACTTTGGCGGATAAAATAATTGCCGAAAACGGCGCGGACGCGGAAGAACCCGAAAGGGAAGCAAATAACGAAACGCGCAAACCGAGAGTGGTGTTTCCGTTCGTGGAAGCCGGTATGGGACACATAATGCCGATAACGGCGGTCAGCACGGAGTTCGAAAGAAAGTACGGCGATAAGTGCGAAGTCATAAAGACGTATTTCTTTCAGGACACGAAAAACCCCGATATGAAAGCCGTCGAAGACGACTTGGTGGTGCAGGTCAGAAAGCACAACCACCACAAGATAAACGGCATAGCGCAGTTTGCGGCAATGGCTCTCGTCGGACAGCGCAACGCTATGAACTTCGTATATCGCCGCCGCTATAAAAAAGGCTATAAACCGGCGCTCGACTATATGATGAGCTTAAAGCCCGACCTTGTGTTAAACACGCATTTCAGCACGCTGTACTATGCAAACGAGTGCCGCGACCTGCGCGGTCTCGACGCCGACATAGTGGCATACTGCCCCGACCCGATAGTGGGACGGCAGTGGGATAAGAGAAGCGACCTGATTGCGTTAAGCTCGGAAAACGGCAGAAAGAAAGCCAAAAAACTCGGACTGAAAGACAGTCAGCTCATAACCGTGCCCTTCCTTTTGAGAAAGAACGTCGAAAGCTTCGACAAGGGCAAGGAGTATTACCGCGAACAGCTCGGCTTCGACAAAGACCGTTTCACCGTACTTTTGGTGGACGGCGCATACGGCGAAGGCAAGCTGGAAAAGACGGCGGAAGCGCTCGTAAAAAGCGATATGAAACTGACGGTCATTGCGGTGTGCGGCAAAAACGAACCGCTGTTCAACCGCTTGTCCGCGCTCAAAACGAACGAAAACGTGGATTTCAAAGTGTACGGCTTTACCGATAAGATACTTGCGCTGAACGCCGCGGCGGATTTGTTCGTCGGCAAAAGCGGCGCCAGCAATCTTGCCGAATCGAGCTATCTCGAAGTGCCGCAGATAATCACGCTGTACGCGACGCCGATAGAAAAATGGATAGGCGAGTATTATATAGACGAAGTGGGCACGGCGATAAAGATAACGAATATAGGCAAAATCGTGAAAAAGATACGCGAGTTTTACGAAAACCCGTCACTAATGCAGCCGTATAAAAAAGCCTGTCTGAAAGTCAAGACCACGGCAGGAGGCGAAGTGCTTGCCGACATACTTTTCGAGCGTTTGAAAAAACGCTTTCCGCAGCTCGGCGAATAAAGGATAGGGAGAAAGCAGTTGAAAAAGGTAAAGAATTTTCATATAGACGATGACGAGTTGAAAAGATATTCGGGTTCCGAGCCTTTTCCCGTCATACCCGACGGCGTCGCGAGCATAGGCGAAAAAGCCTTCAAGGAGTGTCCGATGAGCGGTATCCGCTTTCCGTACGGGCTTAAGTCGATAGGCTACAGCGCGTTTTACGGTTGCGAAAATTTAAAGACCGTGATTTTTCCCGAAACGCTGTTAGAGATAGAAGACAACGCCTTTGCGTTCTGCCCTTCGATAAAGGAGATACATATTCCGCAGTCCGTCGAGAGCATAGGGTATGGGGCGTTCGCCTATTGCGAGAGCTTGGAAAAAGTGACTTTCGAAGGCGGTATGGAAGAGCTTCCCGAATTGTTCGACAACTGTCCTATAAGCCGTCTTGACATACCCGACGGCGTGAGAAATCTGGACGGACTGTGCCACTATTGCAGACAGCTGAAATCCGTGCGCCTGCCCGAAAGTTTGGAAACGATAGGCTATAAGGCGTTTTACGGCAGTTCGAGTCTGGCGGAAATCAACCTGCCGAAAGGCTTGAACGAAATAGAAGATTCGGCTTTTTTCGGCTGCGAGTCTCTGCCGCAGTCGGTCAAGGACGAGATACTTGCGTACAATCCCAAAGCGTTCGATATGGTGGAAGACGACTTGCAGAGCGTGGAAGAAGAATACGAGTCCGACGGCGACGACTATGTGTCGGACGGAACGCCGCTCGGCGATATGCGCGCTTGGGCGGCTTCTATGCGCGACGTGCCGAAAGACGAAAGCAGAGCGGAAAACAAAGCGAAAGGAGAATCGCAAGCCGATAAGGACGGCAACGTGTATCTGCCCGTAGAGCGTCGGTCTGCCGATGAAAAAGCCGACCTTTCGGAGATTATCCCGAAAACGGAACGCGTGTATTTAATGGATAAGACGGACAGAAAAAAGGGCATATTGAAAGCCGTCGTCACGCCGTTTTTCTTTTTCACGCTGGTTTGGGCGGCAGTGGACATTTTTGCTCTGGTGTTCATTTCAATCAATGTCATAAAGGAAAAAGACCTTTCTATGCTTTGGTTTTTCCTGTTCATAGCCGTGCATATGGCTCCTATATATATCTATATAGGAATAACGGTAAAGGCGATAAAAAGCCTTTCGCTGTCGCAGGCGGCGGTGACGGAAAAGAACGTGTGGCATAAAACGGGCGGTTCGCTTGCCGTCATCAAACTTGCCGACATCAAAAGCTGTGAAACGAAAACCAAGAAAAAGAAGGGCGTCGTCGTACTGAAACTCGACGGCGGAGAAACGTACAGTATAGAGGAGCTGACCGCGCCGAGCGAATTTTCCGACAGAATAAGGGCGCTGGTCAATCGCGGCGATTTTTAAACAAAAGGCATTTTGCCTTGACAGTATGCATATAAAATGTTATAATTCGGGCGTTATAAATAGGAGTGTCTTATGACTGAAAAGAAAAGAAAAAGCGTAAAAGTTTTACGGGCGGCGCTGTGCTTGGCGGCGGCGTTTTTGCTGCTCTTTGCGGCAGGCTGCGGCGACGGTTATACTCTGTTTACGCCGTCCGAAGTCAAGCTCGACGTAGCCGACGAGTTCGCGCTCGAACAGTACGACGCAGACAGCCTGCACGACGTCCGCGCCACTCTCCGCGCCGACACTATGTATGTGACGGAGCGCAACATAGCGCGTCCGGAGACGGAATATCTCAACGACAATTATTCTCTCGTATATGACAGCGCCGTCGGAACGACCGCAGGCACAAAAGCCGTGTACGACAGAGTGGTGGGCGACAATGCCGCGACGATAGAGTTTGTCAAATACCCTTACCCCGGCGGCGCCGGCAAGGGCGACGGCAGTGCTTCCGTATTCGCAACTGCGTATGCCGACCAGGCGTACGAGTATTTCGGCATAAGCTCCTACGCCACCGAAGCGGAAAAGGAAGAAGCCCGCACAAAGTATTACTATTATTATAAGTATATGCTGCTTTCGCAGGGGCACAATCTGGCGCTCGAAGCACAGACAAGAAGCGCAAACGACACGCTCACGCAGGACTGGCTCAAAAAGCACCCTGCCGCCGACTTGCAGTACGGCGAAGTCAAGGGCAATAACAACGCCGTGGAAAAGGTAATAACCTTGGATACGTTATACCGTTCCCCTCACGCGACGGGACTGTATCTTCCCGCAGGCGAAGCCGTCACCGTAAAGGTGGAAGGTCTTGCCAAAGGCGAGTCTATAAGTATGTTTATCGGAATGAACAACTCGCTTGCCTGGCGCGGCAACGCTATGAACGCAACGGCAGTCTCCGAACTCCGCTCTATGGGTATCGCCAATCCCGCGACGAACGACGCGGCATTCTTCGGCAATGCCGATACTTTGATGGCAGGCGGACGCGAGCGGTTCGACAAATTTTTCGGCAGGGACGGCGAAACAAATAAAATCACATCTCACAGCTTTATACAGAGCCAGTGGAACAGACAGAACAACCGCGCTCCGTGGATATCGGCGGAATTCGTATTCACCGAAAACCGCACTTATACGATAGGCACCGCATTCGGCGGCATAATGCACATCAACCCGAGAAACTGCTATTCTCCCGTCACGACGACGATACGCGGCGCGGTGGAAACTCCGCACTACATTCTCGGCGTAACCACGCCCGAGTATTACGAGCAGTATCTCATAAGCGAAGAAACCGCTCCCGGCGTGTATTCGGTCATAGACACGGAAAACGGACAGCTCATAGGCAAAGCGTCGTATATGCGTAAAAACACGTCTGCGGCGGAAGTGGAAAAACTCGCCTATCTCTGGCACTCGTTCTTTGCCGTAAACGAATCGTTTACGGGCGGCACCTATAACCGTGCGAACAGGGTGTATTTCGACCAGCACGTTCCCGCAGGCGCGGCGGTCGCGCTCGGCGGATATGTCTATGCCTGTCCCACCGGTTGGTACGACTCCGCGACGAATTACAGGTCCCTGCTCAATTACGGAAGCTGGGGCATACTGCACGAAATAGGTCACAACCACAGCTCGGCATACGGCTCCGTTTGGGGAATGGGCGAAGGTAAAGAAGGCGAAGTGCGAAACAACGCGCTGACCTGCCTTGCCTATCTCAAATTCTGCGACATAGGCACCTGGCGCAGTGAAGAAGGTCATATAAGTGCGGAGCACGGCGACGTGGGTCATCCGTACTCGGCAATGGTCCGCCTTATGAACATCAAGAAGAAAGAGTTCAGCGACTTTTCTGCGCTTGATTATTTCGATATCTTGAATATTTATGTGAATATAATGCACTCTTTCGGCGTGGATAAGTTCTATGAGCTTATGCGGACTTACAAGGACAATCCGTCGTTCAATCCGAGAGTGAACAATCAAGCGATAGGCAACAAACGCTCCGACTTCATTTACCGCCTTTCCACGGTTTACAAAATGGACTTCCGCCCGTATGTGGACGGCATATTCAAGGGCAATACCACGGACGCAATGTACAGCGCGGAGCAGGTGGACGAGATGAACGCTCTGCCCGACTATCACCCCGTATCCAACGTCTATGCCGGCGGCATCGACGGAGTAAAGACGGGCGGCGATTACCGTATCGGATACGGCGAAGACAAAGTTTTCGACTTGAAAGGCACGACGCTTACGACGGCGGACAGCTTTGAAATCGTCGGATTCGAACAGCCCGAGCACGGCAAACTCACCGACGAAGGCGACGGAAAATACAGATATTCTTTCAATAAGAAGTATACGGGAAGTTACGACAGCTTCTCGTTCGACGTGCGCCTTTCCGACGGCGTGTGCCACCGCCTTACTGTATATTTGAGATACTTCTATTCCGGCTCCACCGTGGAATGTTACGGTGGCGTGCCGTCGGGCGATTTGAACGGGGAAGAAGCCAAGCTTGCCGAAAAGACGCCCGAAATCGTCGTCGAACAGTCGGCAGGCGTTGCAGGGTATACGAGCGCCGCGGAAAACAAATTCGAGATGAAAGTGGCGAAGTTCTGGTTCAAGGCTCCGTCAAGCGGCGAATACAGTTTTTCGATAACCGCCGACGATAAGAGCAAACTCTATTTCGGCGAGAACTTCGAAAATATGGAACAGAAAATAGTCATCAATTCCTATTTCAGCGGTTACAGCGACAAACACAGCTTTACCGCCGCATTGGAAGAAGGAAAAGTGTACGCGTTCAAAGTGGTGAACTTGAATACGGGCGGCGGAGGCGGCTCGAGCGTCGGCGTGAAACCGAGCGGAGCAAGCGGCTATTCTACGATAAGCCTGTCGCATATAAGAGTGGCGTCGCTGGAAAATCCGTTTGATTATATCGACCCCGTGTACGAACCCAAACTGCTGGTTTCCAAAAAAGACAACGTCATAGCAGGCACTATGACGACGGATAAAAGCGAGTGGGAAGTGCTGGAAGCGCCCGAAGATATTCAGGGCGGCAGATACGTCGAGGAGATAATGACCGACGAAACCACGGGCGAACAGACCGTTTTCAAGACCGATAAGAGAACGTGGCTGATAGACGGTCAGACGGGAACCATATTCCACACCGTGTGGAGTAAAAATCCCACGCCTGCCACCGACGACAATCCCGACGTGTTCGTGATAGACACGCAGAGACGCCAGTCGTTCAACTTCTTCAAGATAACCGCGCCGAACAGAAGCGACTATTGCATCAAACGCTATGAGCTTCTCATTTCCGACGACAACGTAACGTATACGAAGATTGCCGAAGGCACGGCGGATAAGCCGCTGGCTTACAGCAAGGGCGTCGCGGAACTGCACTTTGCGCAGACTTACGGCAGATATCTGAAACTCGTCGTCAAGGAAACGTCGGCGAACAACAGCAACTATACGGTAATAAGCGAGATAGACGCAGGCATAAAGTCCAACACCGATATGGTCTATCCGTCCAACAGCGCGAAGTACTATTATTCCAAGGGCTGGCGCGCAACGGCGGCAGGCAACGGCGACAGACAGCGCAGCGGACTTATGTGGGCGGAAAAGAAAAACTCGAAGCTGGTTTTCAAAATCAAATCGTCGGCAATCGCGCTGTACAGCGATAAAGGCGTCGGTTACGGCAGTGCAAAAATCAAGCTCGACGGAAAACTTATGGATACCGTATCGCTGCAAAGCGATAAGCAGGAATGTAGGCAGCTGATATTCTATGCGGAAAACTTAAAGGCAAATAAGGAGCATACAGTGGAAATCATAACAACATCGAACAGTCCGTTCAATCTGGACTTCATAGGCGCGACGTACAATTCGTCGCTCGTGAACGCGCCGAACATCTATTTAGAAAGAGGTCTGATAATCTCTCTCGTCGTGTTCATAGTTCTGTTTGCGATTGCGGTCGCCGCAATTTGTTTGATATACTTCGTGCCGTCCGTGCGCGAGTTCGTATTCAAACACAGCTACACGCCAAAGACCGATAAGCCGAAAAAGGAAAAGGCGAAGCCCGCGGAAAACAAGGAAAAGCCGACTTCGGCAAGCGGTTCGAGAATATCCACGACCAGCGCGGCAAAACTGACGGCAACCGATACGTCGCATACGACGCGCGTCGCGCCGCAGAAACCGACGTCGAGACCTGCTCCCGTGTCGCCGGCGGCAAGACCGGTCACAAGCGGCGGCGCCACGGGTGCAAGGACGGTGAGCCAAAAGCCGACGCCTGCGGCAAAACCCGCGCCGACGGCGGCTTCCAAAACGTCGACGGCGACAAGGACGGGCACGGTATCCAAACCGACGGCAAAACCCGCGCCGACGAATAAGACGGACGCAAAACGCAAATGATACGTTTTGAGAGATAATTATGAAAGTTAAAAAGATAGCCGATTTTTTCCCGTTCTTCGGAATGCTCGTTGCAAGCGCGGTGACAATGTGTATATACCTGTTTGCAATGAACGGCAGAGAGCTTGTGCATATATTGCAGGTAATCATAGCGCCGCTCGTGACGTTGGTCATACCCGTGCTGAACAGAATATTCAAGATACGCATACCGCTGGCGTTCAACATAGCCGTAGCCGTGTTTTCGCTGTTTGCGATAAACTTCGCGTCGGTCCTGTACTTTTACGGACTCATTCCGTACTATGACAAAATTCTGCACACGACCTTCGGCATAGTCGGCTCGTTCGGAGTGTTCATACTGCTATTGTACGGCAAAGGCGAGAAGTTAAGCCCCTGGTGCTTTTTCATACTGATAATGCTGTGCGTGCTCGGCGTGGCGGCTATCTGGGAAATATACGAATATATCGCAAGCGCGATAATCGGTTCGGATATGCAGCATTGGGTGCCCGAGATGAGCGAAGTGGGAAGTATGACCGTGGAGGAATTTTTCAAAAGCGGCTATGACCCGCTGTGGGATACGATATGGGACGTAATCGTCGCAGGTATCGGAGTGGTTATCTTCTATATAATAATTCTGATAGATAAATTCTGCGGCTATAAACTCTGCAAGAGTATCTACCGTCAGGTGCAGGTAAGACCGAAAAAAGATAAACCGCAAGGCGCGGAAAATGCGCCGTCCGCTGACGAAAAGAGCAGGGAAGAACAACCGCCTGCCGAAACGGAATAAAACAAAAACCCGATAAGACTGCTTATCGGGCTTTTCTTTTTGTTATATTCGCTTTGTCTTTATGCTTTGACGAATTCTATATTTATATCGCCGTTGTTGCACTTCGCTTTCAGCGACTTTTCTCCGCCGCTCTTGCTTTCGGGCAGATTGCTGTCGCCCTTTTTGATTTCGCACTCTATCGCATAGTCGTCCCAGCCGCCGACGACGGACCCTTTGATACTGCCGTTTTTGGCGGAAAGCTCTACCGACTTTTTGACGTCGAGTTTGTCTATTTCTATATTGCCGCCGTTATTCGATATGGCGACGCTATTGCCGATTGCCAGCGGCGAAACCTTGACTGTTTCGTTCGTCGTGCTTACGGCAATGCTCTCGACCGTTTTCGGCAGCCTGACGGTGACTTTTCTGTATTCCGCAGCGGCTTTCGTTCCGATAAAGTCCGTAAACGATTTGTCGGCAACGAGCTTGACCGTCAGCGCGCCGTCCTGTACGGCTATGTCAAAATACTCTTTTTCGCCGTCGAAATAATCTATGCGGACCGTATCGTCATCGGAAACGCCGATGTCAATTTGTCTGTCCGATACGTCTATGGATACGCTCGTGACGACGCTTTCGCCCGAAGTATAGGTCTTTTCGGTAAACGTATCGTCGCCTGCACACCCCGTCAGTGTGAAAAGCGCAACCGCCGCGGCGGCGAACAGCAGAGATAAAAGTTTTTTCATAAAAATTCTCCTTGTTTTATATATTTGACAAACCGCGTTTGTCTTTGATAAAATAAGTATAAACCTTTGTGTAACACAAAAGTCAAGGAGAAAATCGACTTTATGGAAAAATTTTTTACGATAAGCCAAACGGCGAAAATGGTGGATATGACGACGGAAACTCTGCGGCACTATGACCGCATAGGTTTGGTCAAGCCCTGCAAGATTGACGAGTGGACGGGCTACCGCTATTATTCGGAACAGGAAATCGTGCGGCTGAACACCGTAAAGGCTCTGCACTGTATGGACTTGACTCTTGCCGAAATAAAAGACATCTTGAATTACAGCGATTTCGAAAAAATAATCGCTCTGTTAAAGCGCGCGGAAAAGAGCGCCGACAGTAAAATCGCCGAGCTCGAATATTCGAAAGAAAAGATACGCCGCGCGCGCACGTTTTACGAAAGCAAACAGAGCGGCGAAAAGCAGGACGGCGAAATTTTCACAAAGACGTTTGAAAAGAGAGTGCTGCTTTTGTCCGATACGTTGCAGGAGCCGACAATGGAAAACCTGTGGGACTATCACCGCCATTACTATAAGCAGATAGGGGAAGACGAAAGGGCGGACTTTGCGTTCGAAGACCTTGCAGGCATATACGAGAGCGGCGGAGTGTCCCGTCTGTTCGCCGTCTGCACGAAATATAAGGAAATAGACGGCTTGAAGATACTGCCGAAAGGGGAGTACCTGTGTGCCGACTGTACTCGGGAAAACAGGGCGCAGGTATTGCAGACCCTGCTTAAAACCGCGAAAGAACAGTACGGCGTCCTTCCGCGGTTTACGGTATATTTGGTTGTGCTTTCGGGCATATTGCAGTGGAACTATCAGATACAGATTCTTTTAAACGAATAGTCACTTCTTTTTGGCAAGCTCGAAGCTTTTGTCGATAAACTCCTGCACGGCGGCGTCGGGAACGCCTGCGTCCAATACGACGGAGAACCAGCTGTTCTTATTCATATGATAGCCTTCCAGAATATTTTTCCCGTTCAAAAGGCTTTCTTTTTCGGCAGGGTTCATTCTCAAATCCAATACTTCTTTCATTTCGCCCGACGGCAGTTTCAGCTTTTCGGACGCAACGGTTAAAAGCGCTCCGTACCACTTATTGTTATCGCTTCTGCGCCATATCGCGTTATCGGGGAACTTCTGCCACAAAAACTCCAATCCGTCGCCGTACTTGGTTTGAATGTAGTCTATGCACATTTGCGCCTGTCGGGTTTTGAAAGTTTCGTCGTAAAAGCATTTGTCCGCAATGTCAAGCAGGGCTTTTTCCGCCTCGGCGCGAACCTGCCCGACAAACGCGCCCTCCGCTCCGTCTATGCGGTAGAGCGTGAACGGCTCGTCGAACGCAAGCTCTATGACGTCGGTTGCAATCCGACCGCCGTCGATTGTTATGTCCAGTCGGAACTGTCCGTCCAAAATCGGCACGGAAAAGGTGAAGCGATTACGCGCTTTTTTAAAGCCGTATTCAATCAGCTTGTTTTCGTCGTAAGTCTTTCTCTTGAAAATTTTGTCTGCAAGTTCCATAAATATCCGTCCGTTTTTTTGTCAGTCCGTCAGGTTTGTGATAAACATAGGGCTTTCGCCGTCGGCTTTTTTAAAGCCGCAGTTTTCGTAAAAGCGTATGCCGCTCTCATAAGCAATCAGCGAAAGCCGCAGATAATCGGCGTACTTTTCCTTGACCATATCCACAAGCGTTTTTCCGATATTCCGTTTTTGATATTCGGGATTTACAAGCAGATAGTGAACGTATGCGGTCATAATGCCGTCGTCCATTACGCATATCATACCGACAAGCCTGCCTTTGTCCCACGCGGAAAACACCGTCTTAAAACCTTTCATAGCCAAAACGAGCTTCTCGGGATATTGCCCCGACGACCACCCGACCGACAAAAACAAATCGCGCAATTCTGCTTTTCCGAATTCTTTCGTATTTCTGTACTCTATTGCCATTTCGCTTCTTCCTTGATTTCACATTATACTATTCAATTTATTTTCTATCTCGTTCAACGCGTAATCCAGACTCGACTCATTCGTGAAATTTATTGCAACAAGGCCGTGATATCGGGGCACCACTCGGATTCCCATTTCTTCCGCCGTAAGTTTTGAAATATAATAGGTTAGAGTATGCTTTTTGATGATGATTAAAATTTGAAAGTTATCATTATTCAATAAATAAAAAAATCGATTGTCGTTATAATGATTTATGCCGACGGGGCAGGGGAACCCGATTTTTTCCGTGAATTTTCGTATGGAGTTTTCCACTTGATTATAAACGTCGTAAGCAATCTTTTTCCCCGAAGGCATTTTTTTGAAAATAAATATGTTTATAGTTTCATAGCAGTAAGTCTGTTCTATGATGTTGTATGCGACGAAATTGCCGTCGCGCTCGAATATGAAGCCGTAATAAGAATGAACAAAACAGGGCTTGCCGAGCTCTTGTATAAAACTGTTTAAAATATTTTCAAAGGTCTCCGTGATGTCTTTTTCTTCGATTTCTATTTGTTTGACGGTCAAAGGAAAAAATATTCCGTGCGGACGATGTGTCTTTACGCAATATTTATAGGGGGCTATCAACTTTTCGATTAAATCAAGCATCACCACATCTCCGAAATTAAATTCCAAACTTCTTACGGCAGGTAAATTATAATTTACAAATCGTCGTATTCTTTCAAATCCGCATTGATTCTTTTTATAAATCTTTTTTTAAATTTGGTATAAATCGATATCAGGTAATTTATAATTTCGGGTTTGAGCTTTTCATATTCTTCTTCCGGACAATCTCCGTAGTAAACGCTGTACGAACCGTCATCCATAGACATTTCGAGTTCACCGATACCTATTTTTGTTTCCCAACCGAAAACATCTTCTAACGCTTCGTCCACTTCGCCCTGAATGGGAATTTCGCTTGGCTTTGTCAGAAAAGATAAAACAATAGTATCCTCAAAGTCTTCTATAACCGCACACCAATTTTTATGCTCGTCAATAACCAATCTATTTTCCATAAACAACCTCGTGAAATTACAGTTCATTGCTTTTGAATAAGCAAGTACATTATAACACAAACGTCATAAATTTTCAACCGTATAGCAAAACAAACAAAATGAAAGCAACCCGATAAACCACGAAAGCACAATATAAAAAAACGGTTCGCTCACAAGCACCCCCCCCCGAAATCAAAACGTAAAAAAGATTTTACTCGCAAGCCCCCCCGCGAACCCCTTTTTACCGCACAAAAACAAAAAGACCCAAAACAAATCGTTTCAGGTCTTGACTTGGTGGAGAAGTAGGAGCGTAAAACGAATATTAGTTTTTGTATCCAGTATTACAATAGGGATGTGTTAATTGCACATTGCTTAATTCATCTTTTCCATCTTCACGTTTACGAATAATGTGGTCCAACGATATAGAATTCGTATGAATTGCACCGCCACATATATTACATTTTATGATATTGGGAAAAGAAACAGTAATAAACGCTGAACTTTTCAATTCGGAACGCTTCCCCGATGCACTATCTTCCATAGGTTTATCGATTAAAATATTAAATTTTTGTTGTAATGCTGTCATTATATTAAGTTCGTCTTGACCATTATTAAACGAATTAATAATATCAAAAAGAACATTTGAAATCGCTATCGCACTTTTTTTAGATGAACGTAAATTCCTGTTTATCTGGTCGAATAAAAAATCGTATTTGAACAAAAAATCCTCTAATTTCGCTCTGTTGACGATAAATAATTTAAATTTATTCTGTTCTTTTAATTTTTTCACAAATAGAAAAGTTGCATAGAACATTGCAGGTTTAAAATTGCCCCTTTTTGAGTAAAAATAAATTATAGGGTGCAAACCTAACGAACATTCATCATTAGAATTAAGTATTTGAAGTAACTTTTTTAAGTTCCTCAACACTTCAATCGTTTCTTGACCATCACTATCTTCTTTTTCAAACATCTTATTAGAAGAATAATTGACTAAATCATAATTAAAACTTAAATTGTTTTGATTTTTTCCAGCCACAGAAACGTCAAGCGTAGAGATAGGTGTATGTAGTGGCGGTAAAAATAATAAATCATTTATCTCTTTGGCTAATTTTTCTATTTGCTCTTGCGTTTCGGGCAAGAACTTATTCCAATATTTATTGCCATTACCTGCATAAGTGATTGCTCGTGTGGCTATACAATTTGCTTTATTTCGACCACGTAATATTGCGATTTCAGTAGGGCTTATTGGAACTGCTTTTTGATTAATGTTAAAAAATGATTGTTCGGCATTTGTAACATCTCCATCTATCCATTGAATATCAAAAGAAAATGAATTGAGCGCCAATGCCAATCGTCTAAAATCATCGGTATATTTTTGAGGACTTTTTATTGAGTCCATATATTTTGAAAATGGTCCAATCTCTTTATCTATTTTTGCTCTTGTCGCTTTTGCAATAGCTTTTTGCTCATCATTTATTTGATTATTAAAGAATTCGGCTGATATTTGACCATCACCATAATCATCGTTTATCCAAGCCATTAACGCACTAATTCTATGTGCGCCATCAATAACAAATGTTAAAGCATTGGCGTTTTGCCACAATATGACCGCAGGTATGAAATGCCTATTAATTATGCTATGCAAGAAATTCACGATTTGATTTACATCCCAATCGCGAGTTTCCCTTTGAAAATCAGGTTTTCTAATGGTATGTCTAAATATACTATCAGCCTTTAAGTCGTTAATATTAATTTGCTTAAATCTGTTTGTAGAAGTATAGCCATTATCTATGCTAAAATCTTCTCTTAAAATCATTGCGTCTAAATTGACTTTCTTCATATTGTTTCTCCTAAAATCAAATCCATCTACAATTTATTGATATAATCGTTGTAGGCATACCGACGATTTGTATGTCGAATTTAAGACTTGTTTCAACTTTGGTAGAAGCGTTATGTATTCTAAAACTGAATTGCCAACCACCGTCCATATATAATTCGACAGTATTTGTACTGTTCGGCTTAAAATCTAAACTGACAATTCGCGTAGGTAAATATGCAATAGGCACTTCAATTTTAGGTTTTGACTGTTTACTTGCTTGATTTAATGTACCGTGCAAGTTATATGTTTGAATTTGTGTAATACGTTTTGTATCAATACTGATAACTTTGTAAAAATCAAATTCTCCAAGTAAGTATTCAACCATTCTTTTTGTCACTTCGCCGTTTAATGCGTTACTGTGCCTAATTTCATTCATAAACGCTTGCAATAACGGAACATACACGTCTCTATCTTTATACGGTAAATCGCTCCAATTTTTATGTTTGTCTTTTTGTTCTTTAAGATAATCGAATATGGGTTTAATTTCATTCCAATAACTTTCGGAACAAGGCATACAAAACCACTTTTGCCCGAAGTCTAATGATTTTGCTAAACGGCTGTGTTTTACTGCAAAATGATTGTGTTTAATACTTAAACCGATTTCCCATTGTACATCTTTACGGCGTATAACAATATCGCGTACATCTCCGTCTTTACCTTCGCTATCGGTTTGAATTTTTAATTTTAATAAATCGTTGCTTTTCTCGATAATCATAGGTTCCATATCGAATATAGTTGCAACGGCAGATTTTGCACTATCAATCAAAATATTTTGAAAAACTTGTCCCACTTGCGACCAAGCGTGATAAGCAGCATTATATGCGCTGTTTTGCTCAATTTCAACATTACGAAATTTACTGATTTCGGAGCATAAAGTGGTCAAACAAATATATTCGTATGCGCGACCTTGATTATTGCTTTGTACACTCATTTATTTTTCTCCTATGCTTTCCAACGCCGATTTAATTGCTACGGCAACTTCATACGCAAGATTTACGGGTACGGCATTGCCAATCATTTTATATGCGTCATCTGTATTTGTATAAATAAATTTGAACTTATCGGGAAAACCTTGTATTCTCGCTATTTCCCGAATAGTCATTCTGCGATATAAATACTCTTTACCTTTGACAAATTCGCGTTTATTTTGTTCAATAAAAACCATTTTCGGCGCTTGTGGGTGTATTTGACATTGTCGTCCCGATGCTTGCACCGTAAATGCTTGCTCGTCCCACGATTTAACTCTATTCCTACTCATAAAAATCGGGGAGTATGCACCTGTAAAGTATTCGTTATTATTTATAGCATTTGGATTATGATAATTTTTTTCATTAGCAGGAACTGCCGTAAATTGTAAATCCCAAATAATATCGCGCAATGTAAGTCTATTATGTCTGTCCTGCGTAGAACCTTTCGGAAACTTAAAATCTATATTCAAGTCTTTTCGGAAACCGATATAAAACACGCGTTTGCGTTCTTGTGCAACTCCGTAATCTTTTGCGTTTACCAAAGTTAATGAAACATTGTAACCGCAATTTTTGAAAGTATTTATAATGTTTTCAACGGCTTTTTTGTGGCGTGAAGCAAGCATACCGCTAACATTTTCGGCAAGAAAAAATTTCGGCTGTTTTTCTTTAAGTATTCTTATATATTCGTAAAACAGTTTTCCGCGAGCGTCATCAATTCCGCGCAAAGCACCTGCTTCCGACCACGATTGACAAGGCGGTCCGCCTATAATACCGTCAATATCATTAGGAAAATCATTTGCATTTACATTACGAATATCGCCCTTAATCAATTTGGTATTAGGGTGATTTTCAATAAACGTTTCCCATATAGTGGGGTCATATTCATTTGCGATAGGAATTTCAAAACCTGCTCTTTCAAAGCCCAAATCAAGACCGCCGCAACCGCTAAATAAACTTATGACTTTCAAATGATAGTTCTCCATACTTGAATATATTTGTATTATAGCACAAAAGCCACAATCTTTCAAGCATATATTAAAAGAAAAAGACTTTGACACTATGTGAGCGCGTGATAAAACAGTGCGTCCGCACTATTATGTCAAACGTCTGACTCTACACAAAAACAAAAAGACCCAAAACAAATCGTTTCAGGTCTTGACTTGGTGGAAGTTACAGGGCTCGAACCTGTGACCCTCTGCTTGTAAGGCAGATGCTCTCCCAGCTGAGCTAAACTTCCGCGGACAGCTTTTTTATTATACTTTAATTGCATTTGTTTTGTCAACCGTTTTTCAAGCCGTTTAAAGAAAATCCTTTTTGCGGAAAAATAAAAAGCCGCTCGAAACCTAATGTTCAAGCGGTTTTTTATGCCGTCCTATGTAGCTATCGGGTGAGATAAAACCGAATTACTTTACGATTGTTCAGCCGCAGCAGTCAAAGACGGACTTAAAGTTCCTTGAAATACTACGAGTTACTTGTTGAATTCGAAGTGGTTATTGGAACTCTGCGTCGGAGGCATTCTGTCGCCTTTGCTTACGTGGACAGTGCCGATGATACGACCTTTCGAAGACACGACGTTATATTCGCCGGTCTTGGGTGCTATTGCGCCCGAATTAAGCTTTTCCATCTTGCTTTTCCTCCTTGTACTTATATTATTTATCGAAAGTTTGTGTAATATACAAGGCAATAAATGTAAGCACAATTTATATAAAAAGCGTCGATTTTTATTTGCAATATCCGCCGCAAAAGTGGTATACTTATCTGCGGTTTGGAAAAAAGGAGAACGACTTTATGATAACCGTAATCGGCGTGGGAAACGCGCCCGAAGATTTGACTTTGAAAGCAAGAGATGCGATAGAGCGCGCCGCGGCAGTCGCGGTCAAAACGCAAAAGACGCCTGCGCTGAAAGCCGTCAAAAAGGCGGTCGTTTCTATGGACGATATTTTCCAAAGCGCGGACGACTTCGATTCGCTGGACAGGAAAATAGCCGAAAGATTGATAGACTTGGAAAATAAAAACGGCAGCGTCGCATACTGCACGGACGGCGACGGACTGACCGACGGCATAGCGCTTGCGCTGAAAGAGCAGGGCGCGGCTTTTGAAATTATCCGCGGAGTCGGCGGCGGCGCGCAAAACCCCTGCTCGGCGAAACTGACTATGACTGCGTATTGCGCGGTGGAGCTGAAACCGTACATCGACAGCGGCGCGGCTCTGGAAATAATAGAGATAGGCGATAGGTTTATCGCAGGCGAATTAAAGCTGTACCTTTCGGAGTATTACGACGCGGAACAGGAAGTCGTTATGTACCGAAACGGCAAGAGCGAAAAGACGACTTTGGAAAATATCGACCGAGCGGAAAAGTACGATATAACCACGGCGCTGTTTATAGACGGCGACAGCTCTCTCGGCAAAAAACGCTGCGGCGTCGCCGACCTTGTAAGAATGATGAACAGACTGACCGCCCCCGACGGCTGTCCGTGGGATAAGGCGCAGACGCACGAATCCATTCGCTCCAACCTGATAGAAGAAGCGTACGAAGCCGTGGACGCGATAGATGCCAAAGACACGGACGCTCTGCGCGAAGAAATAGGCGACGTGCTTTTGCAGGCGGTATTTCACTGCGACATAGCGTCGCGCACGGGCGAGTTCACATTGAACGACGCCGTGACCGAGCTGTGCAATAAACTGTATTTCCGCCATACCCACATCTTCGGAAGCGATAGGGCAAAAGAGTCGGATGAAGCGTTGAAGTTTTGGGAGAACGCCAAGGCGGAAGAAAAAAAGTATGTGTCGCTGTACGATATTCTGACCAGACTGCCGAAAGGCTTTCCGTCGCTTTTAAAAGCTCAAAAGGCTTATAAAAAGGTGGTAAAAGCGGATAGGGCAAGCTATGACGGAGTGAAAGATATAACCGAAGCCGAGCTTCAAACGGCGCTGTTCGAGCTTGTCAAAAGGGCGGCAAAGAGCGGTATCGACGCAGAAACCGCGTTAAATAAAGCCGTGGAAGAATATATCGGAGAGTTCGAAAAGTGAAATCGACTTTCGTGAAAAGTCTGAAAATAGGCAATGTCCCCTTGAAGAACAATATCGCGCTTGCGCCGCTTGCAGGGTTCACCGACGTGGCTTTTCGACGGCTCTGCAAAGAGTGCGGCGCAGGTCTTACGACAACGGAAATGGTCAGCGTCAACGGACTCAAATACCGCAACGAAAAGACCGAAATTCTGCTTCGCTGTTTCGAAGGGGAAAGTCCGACCTGCGTTCAGCTTTTCGGCTCCGACCCCGATGTTTTTTTCGAAGTGATTAAAGACTGCGCCGCACTTAAAAAGTTCGACATAATCGATATCAATATGGGCTGTCCTATGCCGAAAGTCACCAAGACGGGCGCAGGAAGCGCGCTCTTGGACGATACGTCACGGGCGGCGGAAATAGTGCAGGCGGCAAAAGCGGCGGCAGACGGCAGACCCGTAACCGTAAAAATGCGTCTGGGCAGAGAGGATAAAAGCGGAGCCGAACGCTTCGCCGCCGAAATGGAAAAGGCAGGCGCGGCAATGCTGACCGTGCACGGCAGAACGGTGCGGCAGCTGTATTCGGGCACTGCCGATTGGCAGGCGATAGCGCGCGTCAAAGCCGCTGTAAAAATTCCCGTACTCGGAAACGGCGACGTGGCTTCGGCGGACGATTTCGAAAAAAAACTTGCCGAAAGCGGCGCCGACGGAGTGGCGATAGGCAGGGGCGCGCTGGGCAATCCGTCGCTGTTCGGCGAAATACTCAATGGCAAGATACTCGGAAAAAGAGAAGCCGCAATACTGCACGCCGAATATATGTCGGAGTATTTCAGCGAAAGCTATGCCGTGGCAAACTTCCGCAAGCACGCGGCGCACTATCTCAAAGGCGTGCCGAATATAAAACAGATAAAAACACGGATTATGTCGGAAAGAAATTTCGACGGAGTGATAGGAATTTTAAAGGAACTGTAAACGAGGTTATTCGATACTATGGATTATACTTTTTTGTTAGAGCTTGCTCTGATATTGCTGTTTACAAAGGGCTTCGGCATATTGATGAAACGCCTCGGACTGCCGCAGGTCGTGGGCGCGATAATAGCCGGACTGTTTCTCGGCACGGCAATTTGGTCGCCGCTTACGGGCGGCGCGTTCGTCCCCGTCAGAGAATCGGATACGTTGAGCATAATAGCCGAAATCGGCGTGGTTATGATAATGTTTTCGGCAGGTCTGGAAACCGACTTGAAAGAACTGAAAAACACGGGGCTTGTGGCAATGCTGATTGCGGCATTCGGAGTAGTCGTTCCGCTCGGACTCGGCTTTTTGGTGGCAATGCCGTTTTTCGGAACCGCCGACTTCAAAGCCGTGCTGTCCTGTGTGTTCGTCGGCGTTATAATAACGGCGACCAGCGTGTCCATAACGGTGGAAACGCTTAAAGAACTCGGCAAGCTCAAAGGCAAAGTCGGCACGGCAATACTGTCCGCCGCTATAATCGACGACGTCGTCGGCATAGTGATTCTGACCGTCGTTATGGGGCTCGACAATCCGTCGGGCGCAGGCGCAGGTGCGGCGGCGCTGGACGTCGTACTCAAAACCGTGCTGTTTTTCGTGTGCGCGATAGGCGTCGGCGTACTGTTGAATACGGTGTTCAAGTGGCTGGTCAAAAAATATCCGCACCGCCGCAGAGTGCCCATTCTGGGGCTTGCCGTGTGCTTTTTATACGCTTACGCCGCCGAACACTTTTTCGGTATCGCCGATATAACGGGCGCATACCTTGCAGGCATAATCCTGTCCAACTTAAAAGATACGGGATATATAGAGAATAAAGTGGACGTGGGTTCGTATATGATTTTCTCGCCCGTATTCTTTGCGTCTATAGGAATCAAGACGACGTTCGAAGGAATGACCCCGTCGATATTGCTGTTTGCCGCACTGTTCGTGCTGGCAGGCATAGCAGGAAAAATAATAGGCTGCGGCGGAGCGGCAAAGATGTGCAGCTTCGGAATGAAAGACTCGCTGAAAATAGGCGTTGGTATGATTGCGCGCGGCGAAGTCGCGCTGATAGTGGCGCAAAAGGGTGTAGAGTCCGGACTTGTGCCTGCCGTTTACCTGTCTGCGGTAATCGCGCTCGTGATAGTGTCGTCCCTGCTCGCGCCCATACTTTTGAAAGTGCTGTTTAAAAGCGACGCCGCCAAACGCCTGCCGCTGGCAAACGGCGAAAGCTAAATTCGTAAAACCTGCGCTATTCGTTTGCCGAGAACGCCCGACTGTGCTATACTATGAGTATGACGGAATCGAAACTGACGATGTTAAGCAATACCGCGCTTGCCTTTATGGGCGATGCCGTACACTCGGAGTATGTGCGCCGAATGTTGATAGAGGAGCACGACTTCAAATCGGCGGAGCTGGCAAAACGCGAGACGGCTTTCGTGTCGGCAAAGGCACAGGCGAAAATGCTGGACGCCCTTGCGCCGATGTTGAGCGAAGAAGAAAGCTTGATTGTGCGGCGCGGACAGAACACCAAGACAAACAATAAACCGAAAAACGCGGCGTGGAGCGAATACCGCAAGGCAACGGCATACGAAGCTCTGCTCGGCTGGCTGTATCTTTCGGGCAGAACGGAAAGACTGAACGAGATACTCAAAGCCACAAACCGCGAAACGGTAGAATAAAAAAGAGAGGAAGAAGAAATGGCAGTAACGGCAAAAGCAAAATTGATACGGTTCACGGAAAACCCCGAAGGGACGATTGCACTTGCGTCCAAGCTGTGCTATTCGTCGTTGGATATGGACTCGCTCATAGAGCGCATAGAAGGAAGCGACAACGCGAAGTTTATAAAAATGCTGAAAAATATGAACCACCTTTCGCCGTTCGAGCACGCGTCGTTCACTTTTTCCGTGGAAGGCGTTTCCCGCGCGTTTCTGGCGCAAGTCACCCGTCATAGAATAGCCAGCTTCTCCGTGCGCTCTCAACGCTATGTCGGAGAAACCGATTTCAACTATATAATACCGCCGGCAATATCCGATTTGGGCGAGAGCGCGGCAAAAGAGTTCGCCGAACAGATGAATACGATTGCGAAGTGGTACGCAGGCTGGCAGGAACGCCTCGGCGGCGGCGAGCACGCCAACGAAGACGCGCGTTTCGTGCTTCCCAATGCCTGCGAAACCAAAATGATACTGACTATGAACGCGAGAGAGCTTATGCACTTTTTCGGACTGCGCTGCTGCAATCGCGCGCAGTGGGAGATACGCGACGTTGCCTGGCAAATGCTTTCGCAGGTGCTGGAAGTCGCACCCGACGTGTTCGAAAACTGCGGACCGTCCTGCCTGCGCGGAGCCTGCTCGGAAGGCAAAAAGACCTGCGGCAAAGCCAAGGAAGTCAGAGAACGCTATGAAAGACTGAAAGAGAGCGCAGGCAAGTTCTCGGGAGAAAAGCTATGAAGATATACGGACGCAACGCCGTTTCCGAAACCATAAAGAGCGGCAGAACGGTGGACAGAATGGTCGTCGCAAAAGATGCCGACGACGCAGGCGCAAAGCGCATAATCGCGGCGGCTATGAGCCGCGGCATAAAGATTTTCTACCGCGATAAGGAATATCTCGACAGGGAAGTCGAGGGCAAGCATCAGGGTTTTATCGTCGAAATAACCGACTTTAAATATTGCGAAGTGGACGACATATTGCAGTACGCCGAAGAAAAGGGCGAGCCGCCGTTCATCGTAATTCTGGACGGGGTGGAAGACCCGCACAATCTCGGTTCGGTACTGCGTGTCTGCGAGTGCGCGGGCGTGCACGGCGTAATAATACCGCGCCACAGAAGCGTGTCCGTAAACGAAACTGTCATCAAGGTTTCGTCGGGTGCGGCGGCGCACATAAGAGTGGCGAAAGTCGTGAACGTGAACGAAACGATAGAACAGCTCAAAAAACTCGGAGTGTGGGTGTACTGCGCCGATATGGACGGCGAGAATATTTACGACACCGACTTGACGGGAGCCGTCGCGTTCGTCATCGGCGGCGAAGGCAGCGGCGTCAAGCGTCTCACGAAAAACATCTGCGACAGAACGGTTTCCCTGCCTATGCGCGGAGAAATCAACTCCCTTAATGCGTCTGTGGCTTGCGGAGTGGTGGTTTACGAAAAACTTCGCCAAAACTTGAAAGGTTTATAAACGTCGCATTTCGGTGTCAAACGTCGTTTCCGCTCGGGTCATTTACGGGAAGTAAACTCCCCGTCGCGGAAACTCGTT
>CAOJOK010000008.1 GCA_948440265.1 uncultured Clostridia bacterium | reverse complement strand
TGGAAAAAGGAGAAAAGCGCGCTTCGGTCGAAATGACAGTGGGAAAAGAAACGGTGAAATGACAGTGGGAAAAATAGGTCGAAATGGTATTAAAGAAAGCAAGTGGAAATTGCAAGAGATTAGTGCGTGCAGAGTACGAAAGTCCTGACGGCATAGACGCGAGAAAGACAAGGAAAACAAGGTTTTTCGACGGGGAGTTTACTTGCGTAAATGACCCCGAGAAAAACCGAAGTTTGACACAGTATTTCGACGCGGATATGCCGTCAGGCTGACGGCAGAGAAACGAGCAGTTCAAGGAAAACGAGTTTCCGCGACGGGGAGTTTACTTGCGTAAATGACCCCGAGAAAAACCGAAGTTTGACACAGTATTTCGACGCGGATATGCCGTCAGGCTGACGGCAGAGAAACGAGCAGTTCAAGGAAAGCAAGCATTTTCGAGCGGGAGCGTACTTTGCGTACGTGACCCGAGAAAATGTGCCGCTTGACGCCGAAATACGAAGTTTATACCGTTGTCGGGGTGCAGTCGCGCAAAAGACAAGGCAAACGAGCCATTTGCGAAAGGGCGTGTACTTCGCGTACTCGCCCCGAGCAAATGCGAAGTTTAACGCAGTATTTTGCGATGAATGCGCCCCGAGGTTAGGAGATTAGGATTTCGTTCAACAACTGCGGGTCCGATATCAACTTGCCTGCGCCGAGTATGGCGGCGTGCGAAGGGTCGGGCTCCTGCGGGCAGTAGACGTTGAGTTTGAGGCGTTCGCTCATAAGCTTATCAAGTCCGTATATCTTGCTTGCGCCGCCCACGACATACACTCCCCTTTTATATATATCCGCGGCAATTGCCGGAGGACACTCGTTTATTATATTCTCCACCGCGTCGCTTATGCGGTTATAATACGGCAAAAGCGCTTCTCTTATATCCGTCGCATACACCGTGACGGACGAGGGTATTTTAGTCCTTATATCCACGCCTTCGACGTCCATTTGAGAATTGTCCGCCGCCGCCAGACTGCCGATATTATGTTTGAGCTTTCTCACGACGTTCAGCGCGATTTTGAGATTGAATTTGCCCGTTATATAGTCTATCAGAGCCTTATCCATCATATTGCCGCCTATCGTCACTCCGCAGCCTGCAATCACGCCGCCGAGACTGACTGCGGCGATTTCGGTTACGCCGCCGCCGATATTCACAACCAGACTGCCGTTGGGCGACGACACGGGAAAATCTATACCCAGACCCGACAGCATAATATTCTCTATCATAGTCACGTCGCTTATCTTTGCCGCGGCGCAGACGTCTTCGTACATTCTGCGCTCTTCCATCGACAGCCCCATAGGTATGCCGACGAGCGCTTTTATTTTAGGGAAAAACAGGTAATTATCTGGGAGTATTTTTTTCACATACTCCCTTAACATAACCGCGCAGGCGTCGGGGTCCACTATCACGCCGTCCACGACGGGGGTTACGACCGCCGTCTTTTCGGGCGTTTTGCCGAGCATTTCCCTTGCCTGGTTGCCGACGGCGCGGATATTTTTTTGTTTCGGGTCGCCCAAAAACGCAACTATGGACGGCTCGCGCAAGACGATGCCCTGACCCGACAGATATATGGACGTATACGACGTCCCGATTTCCAAAGCTATTTCCAAAGAAGCCATTGTTCTTTTTCCTCCAACATTTTCCGAACGGTTTTCACGGGCAGTCCTATGACATTGTCCCTATCCCCGTCCGTCTTTTCGACAAACGGCTTTAACCGTTCGTCCTGTATTCCGTATGCGCCCGCCTTTCCGAACCAGAGCCGCGAAGCGACGTAATCTTCCACGAGTTTTTCGTCGTACGCCTTGAACGTCACGCCCGTTCTCTCCACCGTTTGACAGCCCGTACCGTCCGACGACAGCATTACGACCGCGGTATACACCGAATGTTCGGCGCCTGCAAGCGAACGCAACATTGCTCGCGCTTCGTTTTCGCCACTTGGCTTTTCGTATATCTTTCCGTCCTTTTCCACGACGGTATCCGCGCCGAGAACGACGAAATCGGTTTTCCCTGCCGCCTTACACTCTTGAAGCGCACATTCGGCTTTGAGCCTTGCTTTAAGCAGGCAGAGCGCTTTTGCTTCCGCCGCCGTCACCGCGCTTTCGTCGACCTTGGGGATATACCGTTCGAACGCTATCCCCGACCTTTCGAGCAGTTCGCTCCTGCGCGGCGAAGCGCTTGCCAAAATCAGCGTCACAGTATTTCGAGATTTTTTCTGTATGCCTTGGCAAAGTCGGCTCCGACGGAGAGCGCGTTTTTGATTTCCAGCGAGCAGTCGCCTTCCACCTGCGTCTTCATTATCACCGAGTCGCCCAAGACGTCGCAGTTAAGCGTTTTGACCGCGCCGAGACGGGAGCGGTCCAGACTTTCGGCTATGCGGAGAATGACCGCGAGTTTCATAACCGCAATCAGGTCTTCTTCTCTCACGATATCCTTATACCTATTCCATTCCGTCAGACTGAACTCGTCGTACGGCTGATGTCTGGCGACGAACGACGCCAGCACAAGGTCTCTGTGCGACACGCCGTACAGCCCCGAATTCATTATGAAATAGAAAGAATGTTTATTCTTGTCATAGAACTTTATGCGCGAACCCGAGTCGTGCAAAAGAGCGGCTATGCGCAGCACCTTCACATACTGGCGCGGCAGTTTATGGAGTACGCGCAGTTGTTTATACAGCTGTATGGAAAGATTGCAGACGTGTTCCGCGTGCGGCACGTCGACATTGTAATAAAGCATTTTCGTCATAAGCGAATGACCCATAACGTCGGTTATCGGCTTTTCCGCCGTGGACGGCACGGCGTGATTGAACATTATGCCTTCGCGTATTCCAGACGCGGACACGACTATATTTTCAAAGCCCGTCACCGCCAAAAAGCCCTTTATGCAGGCCAGCGCGGAAACGAATATGTCCGCTCTCTCCACGGACAGTCCGCGTATTCTCGTGCGCTTGTCCGCGTCTCTCGACGTCACTCTTTCGTACACTACATTGAAGTCCACGTCGGAGAGATTGTAGTTGTGTATCATTTCCAAAGGATAATGCTTTATTATGCGGCTGATTTTAGCAAGGTTTCTGAACGTGCCGCCCACACCTATGAACTGCACGTCGGGGTCGAGCTCTTTGAGCCAGCCTATTCTGTCAAACTGTTCGGTTACGAACGCCGCCACGCTCTGCGCCTGTTCCGCCGCCGTCAGATTGGGGTCGTTGAACAGGTCGGACAGCGTTATCGTTCCGAACGGCAGGTTCTCCCTGTTCAGCACGTTGCGCCTGTTATACTGAATGAGCTGTGTGGACGAACCGGATATGTCCACAATCACGCCCTTGGGAACATCGAGAGAGTTTATCACTCCGTGGTATATGTGCATTGCTTCTTCTTCTTCCGAAAGCACGCGGAATTTGAAGCCGCACACCGAATTTATTTCTTCCAAAAAGCTCTTTTGGTTTTTTGCTCTGCGGACGGCGTTTGTCGCTATCGCGTACACCTTGTCCACCTTATGGCTGTCGCACAGTTTTCTGAACATTTTCAGAGTTTTGACTGCCTGCGCCACTCTTGCCGGTTTTAAAAAGCCGTCGCGTTCCATATCCTGTCCGAGTCTGACCGTTTCCTTTAATTCGTCCACTACGACGAAATGTCCGCTCGGCATTATGTCGGATATCACAAGACGCGCGGAGTTGCTTCCCAAATCGATTACTGCTATTCTTTCCAAAGTAGTTACTCCTTAACGGCAAATTATGCCATTATTTATTTTGACATATACATTATAACACATAATTTTCAACTTGTATAGGGGGTTTGCGAAAATAATCTGAAAAATTTTGGATTTTTTTCGATTTTTTTTCGTAAATCTCCGTCCGTCGCTCGAAAATAGGCTAAAAACAGGTTTTTGACCCGACAAAAATTATTTACAACTTCGACAAGGTATGATATAATTATATAGTATGTGCGGTTTTTCGACACTGTTTTTTCGGGAGTACGATTACAATGAGCAAAGCACAAAGATTTTCGGCAATATTTACAGCGGCCATTTGCGCCCTATGTCTGTTTTCTCTGGCGTCGGCGACGCTTGTTTTTGCACGCGCGCAGGACGGTGATTTAGTCCGCGCGCAAATAATAAAACCGAACACCGCGACAGAGTATTTCTTTCTCGACGGCGCTATCGGAGCAACTTCGGGCGGCGATAAAATTTACGTCGACACCGCAGTCGGCGATATTTTTGTGTTCGATAAAAACGGCGTGTACTCCGAGACAATACGTACGGGCAGAGAAAACAGCCGCTCCGTCGTTTTAAACGGCAGTATATTTTCGCTGTCCGACGGGGTTTTACTCTCCCCCGACGGCGGACAAATGGCGGAAGGGGTTTTGGACGTTTCGGCAAGCAGCGACGCGATTTACGCGCTGACCGCAGACAAGATTCTGCGTTTTTCCGATTTTGAAAATCAGCCGTTCACTCCCGACGAGTACGTCTTTACTATCGGCGTTGTTCCGAATAAAATCGCCGCATACGAAAACGAAGTATTTTTCTCCGCCGCAAACGGCGCATACAGAAACGATATTTGCCGCACGGTCTTTGACAAGGAGACCTCGGCTTTTTCCGCCGCGGAAGTCGTATATCCGCGAGTGGCGGAAATTCGGTCTTTGACGGCTCTCGGAAGCGGCGTGCTTATTGCCGCCCACCCCGGACAGATATGCAGATACGAAATGAAAAACGGCGTTATGATGAGGACGGCGACCAAAGACGAGCGCGACGCGCGCACTCTCTTTGCGGACGCGTCCGACGTCTTTCTGCTCACGGGCGACGGCGCGATTGTCGCATATTCCGACAGTCTTGACAGCCGCAGAGAGATTATCGCGTCGGCAAGCAGTCAGCTCGGATTTTTCCGTTCGCCGCACGGCATTTTCACGCGCGGAAACGCCCTGTACGTCGCCGACACGCAGAACGACAGAATAGTCAGGCTTTCCGATAACGGCGCGCAGGCGGTCGATTATGCCTTTACAGAGCCTGTCGCGGTCGTTTCCGACTATGTGGGCAATATCTATGCCGCGCACAATGCCGACACCGTGGAAGTGTTCGACGCCGATTTCAAGCGTTTGAAGTCCGTCCGCATAGACGGCGAAGTCATCGTCGATTTGAAGTCGGACGCGGCGAACAATCTGTTTATCCGAACGGCGGCAAGAAAGCTGTACAAGCTCTCGGCAGGCGGCGAAACCGCCGAGCTTATTGCCGACAGCGGCGTGGACGCGATTGCGGTGCAGTCCAATGCCGAAGGCGAGATTTACGCGCTCGATTCCGAGCTCAAAGTGGTGCGCAAGATTTCGAGCGGCGCGCCCAAAAGAATATTCGAATTTACGCGCAAAGCCGTTTCGCTTACGGTGGACGTCGCCGACGACTTCTATCTTCTGGACGAGAGCGGCGCGGTTGTGAAATACTTTGCCGAAAACAATTACGACGAAAGCAAAGCCGCTTCCCACGCATACGAAAGCGGTTTCGAAATAGGCGGCGGCGCGACGGCGATTGCGCTGTCTACCGTCAAAAACTCGCTTGTCGGTTACGGCGACATACTTATATGCGAGCCGCTTAAACACTGCGTCAAAAAGATACCTGCCGCCGATTTCGGCGTGAACGTCACCGACGACGGTTTTGTTCCGCCGCCCGTAAACGGCGACGAGGCAAACGGTGCCGTCGCACCCGACGACGACGCCAACCGAATCATTCGTCTCACTCTTTCCGAAACGGAGATTTACGAAAAGCCGATTGAAACTTCTGCCGCCGTCGGAAAAGTAGAAGGCGGCAAGCGGGTTATAATTGTCAACTATCGCGACGTCGGTCCGTTTGCACGCGTGCTCATCGACGACGTAAGCAGTAACAAGCTCGTCCCCGGATACGTCTACCGCACGCGGTTGTCCGACGCCCTGCCCTATTCTACACCCGACGCCGAATTTGCCACGGTGTATAGCAACAGCACGAGCATTTACAAATACCCGAGCCGAAAGGCGCCCGTCTTAAAGGGATATGAAGCCGCCAAAAAGGGCGACAAATTCAAGCTTTTGCACTTTGTCAAAGATTATGCCGACAGCAGAGATACCGCGAAAAAGTGGTATCGCGTCGAGCTTGCCGGCGAGACGGAGGGTTATGTTCTCTCCCACGAAGTATCGGTCGGATATTATGACCCCGTATTCGAATATCCGAAAGTGAACGCCACGATTATCTCCGTCGGCGGCTCGTTTGCCGCTCCGCTCTATCTGAAAACAGACGGCGGCAAGCTGGACATTATCGACGACAAGGACCTGCCGACTGGAACGCGCGTGGAAGTCGTGCAGGAGTTTTTCGACGCGTCGGAGCAGTACACGCTTATCAAGTATCTCGACCCCGACAAGGGCACTTTGACCGCCTATGTGGAAACAAAGTATTTGAAGTACGACGGCGTGGGCATTATGCCCGTCGTTATCATTGCGGTGACTATACTCGTTATCGGCGGAATAATCATATTCCTTGCCTGGCACAAGGTTGCCAAAAACAAGAAGCTGACGAAGGCATAGTGAAGTTTAACGCGAAACAATTATCAAAAGGCGAAATCGAATAAGCGGTTTCGCTTTTTTGTTTGTCGAATGATATTGTTGCGGCGCGTGCTTTGACGATAGAAAGACAAGGGAAAAGAATGGGTTTTCGGGTATTAAAAAGGTATAGCTTGTGCGCGCTTTAATGTAGGGGATTTCTCCGCTTCGCATACTTCGTATGCTTCGGTCGAAATGACATTAAATAAATAAAGAAATGACAAGGAACGCGCGTACAGAGTGCAAAGCCCTGACGGCAGAGAAACGAGCAAAGGAAGTCCGAGCGGCTTTCGACGGGAGCGTACTTTGCGTACGTGACCGAGAAAACGCGATGGTTGACGCCGAAATGCGAAGTTTATATGCCTGTCAGAAGGTGATTTCTCCGCTTCGCGTGCTTAAAAGCACGCTTCGGTCGAAATGACATTGGAGAGAATGGGTCGAAATGGTATTAAAGAAAGCAAGTGGAAATCGCAAGAGATTAGTTGTGCAAAGAACGAAAGCCCTGACGGCATAGAAACGAGCAGTTCAAGGAAAACGAGTTTCCGCGACGGGGAGTTTACTTTGCGTAAATGACCCGAGCGGAAACGACGTTTGACGATGAAATGCGACGTTTATATGCCGTCAGACTGACGGCACAGTCGCGCAAAAGACAAGGCAAACGAGCATTTGCGAAAGGGCGTGTACTTTGCGTACTCGCCCCGAGCAAATGTGAAGTTTAACGCCGTATTTTGCGATGAATGTGCCGTCAGCGTTTGTTGTCGTCGGCGGTTGCGGATACCTCACTCGCCTCGCTGTCGCTTGCAGTGGCGTCGTCGCGGTAGTCGCCGCGTTCGTCGGCAACGATTTTGCTGATAGACAGCTCGTATGCCACCCTTACTTCGGACTCCTCCTCCGACAGCTTTTTCGTATACTGGCGGCTCTGTATTCTGCCGCTGATTATGAGTTTTCTGCCCACTTCTATATCGCGCACGAAACGGGCGTTTCTGCCCCAAGCGATACAGGGGATATAATCCGATTTATTGTATGCGCGGTTGACCGCAACGAGCAAGTCGCAAATCTCCCTATTGAACGGCGTCGTTCTGTATACGGGCGGTTTGCACACATAGCCGCAAAGTTCCACTTCGTTGGGGTTTTCGTCTTCCGCGCTTTCGAAGAAATCGCGCACGAACACCGTCAGCATAAGTTTGGACTTTCCGTCCACAAACTTATTGTAGCTTCTGAACTGTCCGTTTACGGCGAGCTTGCTCCCTATCGCGAAGTCCACGCCCGTCATAAGCCGTTCGGAAACGGTTACGGGAATTACGTCCGACTGCTGCGACAGGCGCGGCACGCGCAACATAAATTCATAGAAGCCTTCGCCGTACAGCTCGTGAGAGAATTTCGGTTCCGACTCCACATAGCCTGCCAGACGTACTTTATTGTTCTGTGCGTAGTTTATTTCTTCGGTCATTTTTTATTGCCTCCGTACCTAAAAATCTTTGAAGTGCCTATGCAGATTTTATCTGCTTACCCGTGTGGTCTATCGTATAGCCGTCGCGGTATATCATATCGCCTATCGTCTTGAACGTATAGCCTTTATTTTTGAGTCCTTCTATTATCAGCGGCAGTGCTTCGACGGTGTGTTCGCCGTCGTTGTGCATAAGTATTATACTGCCGTTTTGGGTTTTGGATATGACTCTGTTTGCCATTTCTTCGGCTTTGAGCCCCTTCCAATCCAGACTGTCCACGTCCCACTGTATGGTTTTGAGTCCGAGCGAGTCGCAGACGTCTATCATACTGTCGCTGTAATCGCCGAACGGCGGTCGGAACAGCTCGGGCTTTACTCCGCAGACGCTTTCGATTATATTACAGGACGTCGTGAGTTCCAGCTCCATTTGCGACTTGTTCAGTTTGGGCATATGCGGATGTGTGTTCGAGTGCGTGCCTATCTCCACTCTGCCCGACTCCGCCAGCTTTTTGAGTTCGTCCTTATACTTCTCCGCCCAAAAGCCGACTACGAAAAAGTTGGCTTTTATGTCGTGGGCTTCCAGCGTTTCCAGAATTTTGAGCGTTTTGTCCGCTCCCCACGCCGCGTCGAAGGATATGGCTACTTCCTTTTCCTGCTTATCCACGCAGTAGATAGGCAGTTTGCGCACGGTCTTTCCGACGAACACGGACGCGCTGCTTGTCAGGCACACGCCCGTTATAAGCAGGGCAAGACCTATTGTTACCGCTAATACTTTGATAAGCGTCGTTTTACGCAGACAGACGAACTTCATCAAACTACTCTCCCATTATACCCGACGGGATACCGAATTTTTTGCAATGTTTCGGCGAAGCGTGTCGATTTATGTCGCGACGCTCCCGACGCTTTTGCAAGGTCCGCTCGGGCGATATCGTTATACGCTATCATATTGCCGCGGTTTTCGTTTTAGAACCGATTTTTTAAATTCGTCAGACTTTGATTTTGGTTTTCCACTTTCCCCTTAAATAGAACGCAAGCGACACTATCATTCCGCCCACCCAGCCTATCGGATAGGACAGGCATATTCCCATAAAGCCCATATAGGGCGCAAGTATAAACGACAGCGCCACGCGAAGCACGAGGTCGGAGAAGGTGCTTATCATAAACGACGCCATATCGCCTGCGCCGCGAAGCACGCCGTCGCAACACAGCTTGACGAGCACGAATGGATAGCCGAAGCCGACGACGGTCAGAAACAGTCCGCCCGAATCGATGACTTCCTTTGTGCCTTCCCCCGTCACGAACAGACCGACCAGACTTTTGCCGACGGTAAGAAACAGTATTATAAACGCCGCGACGAGCACCGCGCCTATAAGCAGTCCGCAGTTCAGTCCCGATTTTACGCGCTCGGGCTTGCTTGCGCCTATATTCTGACCCGTAAACGAAGATATGGCATTGGACACCGTGGTATAGCACGACACAGCCATTATGCTCACTTTCATAGCCGCGGTATAGCCGCCGATAACGCCCTCTCCGAAGCCGTTTATGACCGACTGCACGCAGAGCTGACCTATGGAAATAAACGACTGCTGACAGACGCTCGGCACGGCTACGACGGCTATTCTTTTCAGCAGTTTGCCGTCGAACGCTTTGACCCTTTCGTCCGTCTTTATCTTCGCCGTCTTTATCATAAGCCATATAAAAGCCACAACGGCGGCAAGCGCCTGCGCTATGAACGTCGCCCAGGCAAGTCCCGCGACGCGCATATCGAACACCGTTACGAACAAAACGTCGAGAGCTATGTTTAAAAGCGAGGAAAATATCAAGAGAAAGAGCGGCGCCTTGGAGTCTCCGAGACCGGTGAAAATCGAGTTTACGGCGTTATACACGAACACGAAAACCAAGCCCCAGACGTATATCGACAGATACGCAGAGGAGTCTGCGAATATGCCGCTCGGAGTATCCAAGAGTTTCAAGAGCGGATTGCATATTATCAAGCCGACGACGGTCAGCACCGCCGACAGCACGCCGACCGATATGAGCGTCGTATATATCGACGATTTGAGTCTGCCGTTTTCTTTCAGACCGAAAAGCTGGGACACTATTACGCCGCTGCCTATCGAACAGCCCGTGGCAATCGCTATGAAAAGCACGGTTACGGGAGAGGACGCGCCCACGGCGGCAAGTGCGTCCGAACCTATGAACCGACCTGCCACTATGCTGTCCACGACGTTGTACAGCTGCTGAAAAATCATCGACAGCACCATAGGCAGAGAGAACTTCAAGAGCACCGTAAACGGGTTGCCTTTCGTCAGGTCGCGGCTGTCGGCTTTATTCGGTTTTTCGATTTTTTCTTCTGACATAGAACACTTCCGTTTCGGCTGTATTATAGCGCAACGCCGAAAAATAGTCAACGATTTGAGCGCCGCCGTATCGGTGTTTTTTTCTTTATTCCGCTGTTTTTTTATGCGTTCGTATGACTTTTTTGCAGAAAAACGAACCGCCGTGCAGACAGTCCGTTTTTATCGCATTATTCGGTTTTTCTATCGTTATATCGACGCAAAGCTGTCCTTTAAAGCGGGATAGAGTTTTTTGAAAACGGCGTATCTTTCGTCGTACAGTTTTACGAGTTCCTTATCGGGCTTTGCCGCCGTCTTGGACTTGACCGTCTTTGCCGCCGCCTCCTCAATCGTCTTATACTTTCCGCCTGCCACCATTGCCAGAAGCGCCGCGCCGAAAGACGGTCCCTTTTCGGTATCCGTACAGTCGATTCTCACGTTCAGCACGTTGGCTATTATCTTGCGCCACAGCTTGCTTTTGGCTCCGCCGCCGCAAAGATTGGACTTCGTTATCTTCACGCCGCAGCTTTTAGCGCTCTCCACGCAGTCGCGCAGTGCGAAAGCTACACCTTCCAGCACGGCAAGGCTCATCATAGCCGTCGTCGTATCGGGGCGCATACCTATGAACGCGCCGCGCGCGCGCACGTCGTTGTGCGGACTGCGCTCGCCCATCAGATACGGCAGAAAGAAAACGTCGTTTTTGCCGAGCATATTCTCCGCGCCCTTGACTGCGCCCGAATAGTCGTTTGTCTTTAATATGTCTTCCAGCCACCACTTATTTGCGCTTGCCGCCGACAGAATACAGCCCATAAGGTGCCACTTGCCGTTTGCGTGCGCGAACGAGTGCAGAGCGTTTCTGTCGTCTACGCTAAACGTATCACGACACACGAACACGGTGCCGCTTGTGCCGAGCGATATATTGCAGTCGCCCTCTCCTACCGCGCCCATACCGACTGCGGCGGCGGCGTTATCGCCTGCGCCTGCGGCGACCACGGCATTGGGCAGACCGAATGACGGCAGTGTCTTACCCACCGCCTCATAGCTTTCGAAAAGGCGCGGTAGCCACTTCATTTTTACGTGGCAAATCTCGCACATTTCTTCCGACCAGCACTTATTCTTGACATCGAGCAGTAACATTCCCGACGCGTCCGAGTAGTCCGTGGCGTGCACGCCCGTGAGCTTATAAATCAGATAGTCTTTCGGCAGCATTATCTTTCTTATTCTTGCGAAGTTCTGCGGCTCGTTTTTTTCCACCCAAAGAATTTTCGGTGCGGTGAAGCCTGCGAAAGCTATGTTTGCCGTGAGCCTGCTCAACTTCTCTCTGCCGATTATTTCGTTTAAGTACGCCGTTTCTTTTTCCGTTCTGCCGTCGTTCCACAGTATGCACGGGCGGATTACGTTGTCGTTTTCGTCGAGCAGTACAAGTCCGTGCATTTGACCGCCGAAGGACAGTCCGCCTATCTTTTCCGTCAAGCCGTCCGAAAGGCGTTCCAGAATTTTTTTGGTCGCCGACAGCCAGTCTTCGGGGTTTTGCTCGCTCCAACCGTCCTGCGGAAAATATACGGGATATTCCTCGCTCGCTTCGCGCAGGACGTTGCCCGACGAATCGGCAAGTATGCCCTTGACGGAGCTTGTTCCCAAATCTATTCCTATATAGTACATAAGCGTTACCCGAATAAAATCGTGTTCAAAATCTGTTCGAGATATTCCTGTCTGCCGCTTTCCACTTCTATATTTTCCAGTTTCATTGCGTAATCGGACAGTTCTTCCAGCGTCGTTTTGCCGCTTGTAATCTTCTTGCCTATGCCGCTTGTAAACGACGCATAGCGGTTTTTGACGAACTCGTCTATTCTGCCATCTTCTATTATCTGCGCCGCCTTAATAAGACCGAGCGCGAATGCGTCCATACCCGCTATGTACGAAAGCAGTATGTCTTCCGTCGTGTTCGACTGTCTTCTCGCCTTGGCGTCGAAGTTGAGTCCGCCGTTCGTGAAGCCGCCAGCTTTGAGCACTTCGTACATACACATAGTCGTTTCGTACACGTTTGTCGGGAATTGGTCGGTATCCCAGCCGAGCAGAAGGTCGCCCTGGTTGGCGTCTATGCTTCCGAATATGCCGTTTATTCTCGCCGTTCTCAATTCGTGATTGAACGTGTGTCCTGCAAGCGTGGCGTGGTTGGCTTCTATATTCATCTTGAAGTCGTCGGTCAGATTATACTTTCTCAAAAAGTTGGAGCAGGTCGCGACGTCGAAATCGTATTGATGTTTCGTCGGTTCCTTCGGCTTCGGCTCTATATAGAAATCGCCCTTAAAGCCCTTTTTGCGGCCGTAATCGCGCGCCATAGTCAGAAGCTTGGCAAGGTTGTCGAGCTCCAAGCCCATATCGGTGTTGAGCAGCGTGTCATAGCCCTCTCTGCCGCCCCAGAACACATATCCCGTGCCGCCGAGCTTTATCGTCGCATCGATAGCCGCCTTGACCTTTCCTGCCGCTACAGCGAAAACGTCGGCGTTACAGCTTGTGCCTGCGCCCGACATAAACTTTTTGTCGCCGAACATATTTGCCGTGCCCCACAGCAGTTTTATGCCGTATTTATCCTGTTTCTCTTTCAGGTAGTCGGTGATTTCGTTGAGATATTTGACGCTCTCTTCCAGCGTTTTGCCCTCGGGCGCGATGTCCACGTCGTGGAAGCAGTAATACTCTATGCCGAGCTTGCGCATAAGGTCGAACGCGAAGTCGGCTTTCTTTTTGAACATTTTCATTCCGCTTTCGCCGAACGTCTTATCCATCGTATTGCCGCCGAACATATCGGAACCGCTTGCGTTCAGCGTGTGCCAATAGCTCATAGCGAACTTCAAATGCTGTTTCATCGTCTTGCCTGCAATCACTCTGTTTTCGTCGTAATATTTAAACGAAAACGGGTTCTTGCTCTTTACGCCTTCATAGCTTACCTTTTTGATGTTCTCGTACTTTTCCATTGTCTATATCTCCTTGAAGTGTTATTCCAAAACAAAACTTATAAAATCCAGACAGCCCCTGCCGTCGTATGTGAAGTACAGCGCGCCCTTGCCGTCGTCTATTTTCAGCTCCGACTCGAACGACTCGATACCGCCGCCCTGCGTCTTTATGCCTATCTGCGCCACCACGTCGCCGTCCAGACCGTTTCTGACGGTCATAATTCCGCAGGCTTTTCCGCGGACTTTGACGGCTATCTTCTTATTGTCCTTGAAGTCGAAATATTTGAAGCCTGCCGTCGCGCCGTTTTTGAAATTGGCGATGTACTGGTCGCCGTCGCTCTCGCGGTCTTCGCCCGACTGAGTAAAGAACGGATGACCGCCTTTGGGCGTCTTCATTGTGTAGAATCGGACGCCCTTTTCGGTCAGCAGGTTGCAGGCGATTCTCGCTTCGTATTCGCCTTTTGCAACGAGTGCGCCGCCGTTCAGTCCGCAGGAGGTTATTTCCGCCTGGTTGAACGTGCCGTCGGGGTTCATCGTTATTTCTTCCGCGCAAGCCTGCCGCGAATGGCAGTGGCGGTTGGTCTGTCTGTGATAGAACACATAATACTTGCCGTTTATATACTCCACGCTGCCGTGAGTATTGCCGAGATAGTTCAGCGGTATTTCGCTTATACCCACGTCGCCGATACTGACGAGAGTGCCCTTATACTCGAACTCGCCGAGCGGACTGTCGCCCATCGCATAACACAGCTCGTGACCCTTGACCGACGAATATATGAAGTAATATTTGCCGTTGAACTTGCGCATAGAGGAGGCTTCGAAAAATTCGTGTCCTTCGTATCCCGTGCCCTTGGAGCCGTGCAGGGACTTGCCCACTCTTTTAAGCGGCAGTTTGACCGTCAGCATATCGTCTTCGAGCTCTGCGCCCATTGCGCCGTTTTTGTTCGGCGTGCGCATACCCGTGAATATCGTCGCGCCCCTTGGCGCCATACCCGTATACAGATATACTCTGCCGTCGTCGTCTTTGAACACGCCCGGGTCGAACTGCACGATGTCCTTTTCTTCTTTCTTCTTTTTTCCGAGCACGGTGCCGTCGGGATATTTCACTCTGCCGTGGTAGGTATACTTGCCGGCAGGGGTGTCGCACACCGCCACGCCTATCGTGCCGCTGTTTCCGAAAAAGTAATACAGATAGTATTTTCCGTCCTTGCCCTGCACGACGTCCGGCGCGTACATCTGCTTCAAAAGGCAGGTCTGCTTTACGGGGTCGTCGCTCTTTTTCCAGATGACGCCCTCATAGCGCCAATCTTTCAAATCGTCTATCGGTGCGGAATAGCAAACATAGTCGTTCATACAAAAATATTTGCCGTTGAATTTATCGTGCGAGCCGTATACGTACACCCTGTCTCCGAACACGTGCGGTTCGCCGTCGGGTATATATTCGTGGCTCGGCAAATACGGATTGAATATCTGTCTCATCATCTTAATGACCTCCAAAAAAAGTCTTATCTCCCCTTTTTATCAAGATACCTGCATTATAATACATAACGGACGCGAAAACAATAACGAAGTCGCTTTTGATTTAATGACAATTTTGCGATTTTATGCTAATTTTTATGCCGAAAGTATGGACAAATTTGCGGTTTTATGTTACAATCGACATATGGAGAATAGGAAATGAGCAAAGAGTTCGAAACGGTTGCTTACACCAAGCTCAAACACATACGCGTGTTCGTCAATAACATAATATACCGCAATTATCACCTACACGGCGAAACGGAAATTCTGTGCGTGGTCCGCGGCAGTTGCGCGGTCAATCTTGCCGGCCGCAGTATCGCGGCGGACACGGGCGACGTCATACTTTTGAATCCGCACGAATCGCACGAGATTGTGAGCGGCGGCGGAGGCGCGGACTTCATTGTTTTACAGCTGTCGCGGCATTTATTTCAGGACTATTACCCCGCGATGGAGTCTTCTTACTTTGCCGAAAACGACATCGGAAAGGCGCTCGGCGACAAGAAGGCGGAGTTCTGGAATCTTGCTCTGCACCTGACCCAAAACTACATAGAGGCAAAGAGCGGCTTTCAACTGCGGTGCGTGGCGGCGGCTGCTGCCATTCTCGCGCTTTTATTCGAAAACGTGCCGCACACGCTTTGCAGCGAAGTGGAGTATCTCGACCGAAAGAAAGCGGTGGCGCGGACCGAGCGTTTGGCGGCTTATATCGACGAGAATTACCGTTATGGCATTTCCCTTTCCGCGCTTGCCGAAAAGGAAGGCTTGACCCCCACCTATCTCTCGCATTTCTTTGTGGACAAGTTCGGCGTCACTTTCCGCGAATACGTCAACAACATACGTTTCGAAAACGCCCTGCGGCTGATGTCCGCACCGAAAATGTCTATGATTGAAATTGCTATGCAGAGCGGTTTTTCCGACGTCAAATATATGACGCGCACGTTTGCGGCGCGCTTCGGCTGTACCCCGAAAGAGTATCGCAAAAACAGGCAGTCGCTTCCCGACAGCAGGCGTTCCGCCGTCGGCGAGCTGGAAAAAGAATACGAAAAAGCGGAGTCGCTGTCGCTTTTGAACAAGGCAAAAGACCTGCTCACTTAATAAGCAGGTCCTTTTTTTATTTACATAATTCTTTCATAGGCGCGCTTGGCAAGCGACATATAGTCGTGGAAGTCCACGAGCGTTGCGCCCGTATCCACGCCGTCTATGACCCAGCTGTCGCCGTCTTTGATTTCGCTTCCGACGTAATCTTCCACGCCGTTGCGTATGATATAGTCGGACAGGTTATTCATATTGCCCTGCCAGCCGAGCATATTTTCTCCCGACCAATAGCCGTTCTTCGATTTCAGCCAGCGTTCGCCCTTTTTCAGATTGTTCTTTTCTTTGGAAAAGTCCAAATCCGCCGCCGAGCCGTCGGCTTTGAGCAGTTTATAGTCGCCGTTTGCCATTGTTTCGACATAGAATTTTGCGTTCTCTTCCCTTTTGACCCATTCTTCGAACGTCTCGCCGCCGTCGGTCTGTCTGTATGCAGGCGTCTTGGTCCCCGCATCGTCGGTGGCGGTGAAGGTCAAAGCCCCGATGGATATTTTTTTTGCGAAGCCGCCCGTCGTGAACTCCACGCCGTCTATCTTGTCTTCCTTTATATTCGACTTTTTCGCCCAGGACGACGGTCCTTCGGTTTCTTCGAATATGACGGCTTGCAGTCTGTTTCCCCTTTTCACGACTCTCACTTGCGCGACATAGTATTTATGCACGAGTCCGTATGCGCTTGCTTCCGTTTCCGGTCCGCCGCAGGCGGTTAAGCTCAACATAAGCGCCGCCGACAGGGATACGGCAAGCAAAGCCGCGATTGCTTTTTTCATTTTGTTTCTCCTTCTCGTAATTTTTATTTATTCTGACCGATTAGACGAAAAAATATTTACGCAGTCTTTTGTCCGTCTTCTGTTTCGGTCTTATTCTCGGCTATGGCTTTGCCTTTCGCCGCCTTTTCCTTTTTCGGTTTCTCCTTCTTTGCATACGGCTCGAACGGCAGTATGCACTTTCTCGGGCAGACATTGACGCACTTGCCGCAACCGATACACTTATCGTAATCTATGGCGGCGAGATT
Organism: uncultured Clostridia bacterium; assembly: GCA_948440265.1. Taxonomy (GTDB): domain Bacteria; phylum Bacillota; class Clostridia; order Christensenellales; family Pumilibacteraceae; genus MGBC157735. The sequence continues at coordinate 46,425 of CAOJOK010000008.1, read as the reverse complement.
GTTCGCAAGCTCTATCGCTCCCGTCGGACAGTTCTTTTCGCACAGTCCGCAGGCGATACAGCCGACCGAGCAGACCTTTGTCACCTCTTTGCCCCTGTTCGTATTCGAGCAGGCGACGTACACTTTGGCGTCGATTGGTATTCTGCCTATTATCTTTTTCGGGCAGACCGCCACGCACGCGCCGCAGCTCGTACAGCTTTCATAGTCCACTTCGGCGCAGTTCAAGTCGCGGTTTACCGATATTGCCGAATATTTGCAGGTGTCCGCGCAGGTTCCCAGACCCATACACCCCGTCGGGCAAGCCTTGTTTCCGTCCGCCAGCACCTGACAGGATTCGCAGTCGCCGTAGCCCTGATATTCGTATTTATTGCGGCAACGGTTGCCGCCCTTGCAGTGCACGACCGCCACCGTGCGCGTACTCTTTTCTTCGCTCATACCCATTATGCGGCTGATGTTTTTACGCCCTTCGCTGCTTGTGGGATTGCACTGCGACAGTTTCGCTTCGCCCTTGAAAAGCGCTTCGGCGAACGCACTGCAACCCGGGTAGCCGCAACCGCCGCAGTTGGCTCCTGCCAAATGACGTTCTATTTCGTCTATTCTGGCGTCTCTGTCGATTGCCAGCTTTTCGCCGAGAAAGCTCAATCCGAACGCTATCGCCGCGCCCAGAACGAGTGCAATCAGTATCGGCAGTATGAATGTCATAAATATTTCCATTTTGTCTCCTTCGCCTATTCATAGGCTTGGTTGAGATTATAGGTTTTTAAAAGGGGTGTCCCGACGGCACATCGCACGAAAAGCGAAGCAAAAGGCTTTGAGTGAGAGTTTGTAATCGCTTTGATGCAGGGGATTTCTCCGCTCGCTGACGCTCGGTCGAAATGACAGGAAATAGCTGACGGCAGAGAAACGAGCAGTTCAAGGAAGTCCGAGCGGCTTTCGACGGGAGCGTACTTCGTGTACGTGACCGAGAAAACGCGAAGGCTGACGATGAAATGCGAAGTTTATATGCCGTCAGAATGACGTTAGGCGAATAAGCCATTAAACCCAGAGAATGCCATAGCCATAATACCTGCTATTATGAGCGCAATCGGGAAGCCTTGGAAGGGCTTGGGGATTACCGCTCTCTGCGTCTTTTCGCGCACGCCTGCCATAAGTATGAGCGCAAGCGTGAAGCCGAGACCGACGGACAGACCGGCTACCACCGTTTCCAAAATTCCGTATCCTTCGGCGACGACGTTATTTGCCGTTCCGAGCACGGCGCAGTTCGTCGTTATCAGAGCAAGGTATACGCCGAGCGAAGTATACAGCGACGGGCTTGCCTTTTTCAGCACTATGTCCAGAAGCTGAACGAGCGCGGCGATTATGAGTATGAATATAATCGTCTGCAGGTACGTCAGTTCGGCAAGCTCCAACAGCATATACAAATAGTGGCAGACCACGGAGGACAGCACTATGACGAACGTCACGGCAAGCCCCATACCCACTGCGGAGTCCAGCTTTTTGCTTACCCCGAGAAAGGGGCATATTCCGAGAGTCTGCGAGAAGATTATGTTATTGGTTATCAGTCCCGATATTACAATGGAAAAAATCGTCATCCACATAGTCTTTATGCCTCCATTAACGTCTTATGACGATTTTTGAATATACCCATAAGGCAGTTGAACAGCGCCATTACGAAGCCGAGTACGATAAAGCCGCCTGCCGGCTGTACGAACAGCGACAGTCCCATTGCGCCCAAGCCCTGTCTTATCGCGCCGAGCAATGTTATGGAAAGAATGAAGCCTATGCCCATAGACAGTCCGTCCACCGCAGAGGCGAGCACGCTGTTTTTGGACGCGAACGATTCCGCTCTGCCGAGTATTATACAGTTCACGACGATTAGCGGAATGAAGCTGCTTATGGACGCGTACAGTTCGGGCAGAAATCCCGATATTACCATTTGCACAATCGTGACGAACGTCGCGATTATGACTATATACGCCGGCAGGCGCACCTTGTCGGGTATGACCTTTCGCAGCAAAGATATGGCTATATTGGAGAATACGAGCACGACTGCGGTCGCACAGCCGAGACCGAACGCATTGATTATGCTATTGCTCTGCGCTATCGTCGGACACATACCGAGCACGAGAACGAACACGGGGTTATTCAGTATTCCGCCGAGAGCGGCGTTTCTCAATGTTTTTCCGTTCATAACTTCCCTCCGTTCTCATTCAGAGCCGCCGCCATTTGCATAGAGATTTTGACGGTGTTTGCCACGCCCTTTATCGAGTATTTCGACGTTGCCCCCGTCGTCGCTTCTATATCGCTTGCGCCGACGTCGGTCTTGCCCTTTATGAACTTTCTGAAATTGTCGAAGTTTTTATCCAAGAATATGCCGTTTGTACCCGGCGAGTTCTCTCTCTGCGATTTGACTTTCACGTCGAACACAGCCGCCCCTTCGTCGAACGCCGTCAGAAGCGATATGGGGTCGTTGCCCGAATAGCCCTGCCCCTGCGCTTCCACCACGGTATAGCCGCTGTAATCGCCCTTTACCACTTTATACACGGCAAGCACTTTATTGTTCGGCTCCGCCCTATTGTTCTTATTGAAATCCGCAAGTTTCTTTTCGTCGAGTTCGAGCATTTCGAAATAGCCGTTATCGAAAGCCGTCTGCGCGTCCAGACCCGTCGGAAGCAGTTCGTTTATCATAGTCGCCGTTTTCAAATCCAGCGTCGGCTTATACTTCGGAATGAAGGCGTTGCCGAAAGCCAAAACAGCCACGCAGACGACGGAAATGACCGACATTGCCAGCACGGACTTCAAAGTGGACTTCGTGGAGTTTTTCATACTTTCGCCCCCTCCTTATCCTGTTTCTTTTTCTTTTCCTTTTTTACTTTGACATACCCGAACGGGCGCGGATAGACATATCTGTCTATGAGCGGCGTCACTATATTCATTATGAGTATGGCAAAGCTCATACCTTCGGGATAGCCGCCGAACACCCTTATAAGCATTGCTATGAGCGCGGTGCCGACGCCGTATATCGCCCTGCCCCAATCGGTGTTCGGGCTTGTAGCATAATCCGTGGACATATAGACCGCGCCGAAAAGCAGTCCGCCGGAAAGCACGTGCGCGCACGCGTTGGGCAGTATCTCGCCTATCGGCAGATGCTGTTTTATCAAGCCGTCGAAAAGCACGGCGAACACAAACGCCGAGCCGACGATTACAAGCGGCAGTTTGAAGTCTATGACCTTTCTTATTACGAGATATACAAAGCCTATCAAAATAGCTATCGCGCAGGTTTCGCCCACTGCGGCGCTGCCCGTATTGCCTATCAGCATATTCAGCAAGGTCGAGCCGTTCGGCGTTACCTTGCCTTCCAGCCAGGTGGCACCCGTGCTTGCGTCCAGCCCCAAGCCGACGGTCTGCACGGCGGCAAGACCTACCATTATGAACACGAACACTCTGCCTGCGGCGGCGGGGTTGACGAAGTTCTTGCCTATGCCGCCGAAAAGCATTTTGACCACGACGACGGCAAACAGCGACGCCAAAATCAAGAGCAGCAGAGTATCGAACGAGAAAATCATATCGGAAACAATTGGCGTGTGTATTCTGGGGTCATAGAAGTTGAAGTCCCACGCTTCCACTTTTACGAAAGTCGGAAAGTTGAGCGCAAGTATTACGCCCGTGACCGCCGCCGAGCCGTCCTTTATGCTCGCGTTTTTCAGACAGCCTTTTTTGAACTTATGGTTTATGCCTGCGTCGTACAGCAGTTCGAACCCGATACACGCCGCCACGGCTACCGCTATGTTTATGAGTACCGCATAGCCGAAAAAGAAGGTCGCGGCGATTATCACGGGGCAAAGCGACACCAATACGTCTATCATAATACGTCTTACGCCGCCGTTATTCTGCGTTATGTGCGGAGACGCGGATACGAAAAGTTTATCTTTCATTGTTCTCTCCCATTTATATTACAGCCCTGCTTCCCTGGCTTTCTTTTTCGCCAGCCTTATGGACTGCACGAGCGGTCGTTTTGCCGGACAGGAAAACGCGCAGCAGCCGCACTCGATACAGTTCTTTGCTCCGTACTTGACCGCGCCGCCGACGTCGCCGTTTAAAATAAACGAATCGATATACATAGGCATAAGGCGCATAGGACACGCCGACGCGCACTTGCCGCAGTTGATACAGGGCTGAGGCTTGCCCGTAAACGCTTCGTCTTCCGTGAGTAGCAGTAGGCAGCTCGTCGTCTTGGTCGACGCGATTTCTTCGTCGCTGACGGCTATGCCCATCATAGGTCCGCCGCTTATAAACTTGACGGGTTCGTCCCCGCCCTCTTTTGCGCCGCCGCAGAACGAGAGTATTTCTCCGTACTGCGTTCCGCCTGCCGCCCAAAAGTTTTTCGGCTCGGTTATTCCGCCGCCGCTGACCGTCATTATGCGCTTATACAGCGGCTGACCGTCTTCCACGGCAAGGCACACCGAAAGAGCGGTATGGACGTTGTCCACCACCGCGCCGACCGCGCTCGGCAGTGCGCCCGTCGGCACCTTTCTGCCCGTCATTGCGTATATGAGCTGTTTCTCCGCGCCCTGCGGATATTTGCTCTTTAATATCTTAACTTCGACGTTATAGCCCTTGGACGCCGCCACGTTCGAAACGAAATTCGCCGCGTCCGTCTTATTGTCTTCTATACCTATATATACCTTATCGAGTCCGACCGCCTTTGCCATATACAGTGCGCCGCGCAAAAACGGCTCTGTATATTCGAGCAGTATGCGGTAGTCGCAGGTGATGTACGGCTCGCACTCCGCGGCGTTGATGATGAACGTATCCACCTTATCTTTGGGTTGGAGTTTGACGTGCGTGGGAAAGCCCGCGCCGCCCATACCGACTATGCCGCACTCCTTTATGCGTTCGAGAATGTTCTCGCGCGTGCGCTGTTTCTCGCCCAAAGGTTTCAGCCTGAACGTCTCCTCGCTTGTTTCGTCGCGCTCTATGATTATATGCTCGGCTTTGGCAAGCGGCGTGTTCATCGTCTTTATCTCTTTTACCGTGCCCGTGACGGACGAAAAGACGGGGGCGGAAATAAATCCGTCCGCTTCCGCTATCTTCTGACCCTCTATCACTCTGTCGCCCTTTGCGACGATAGGCTTTGCCGCTTTGCCTATGTGCTGTGCCGTCGAGATATACACGACGGACGGCGGCGGCATAAACACTATGTTTTTCTTATCGGATAGTCCCTTATTTGCGGCGGGGTGAACGCCGCGCTTGAAAGTCGACTGCAAACCGCACCTCCGAAATTTTCTTGCATATTCATTTTACACTAATCTGTAAAAAAAGTAAAGGGTTTTCGGAAATATCGATATATATTGCAAAGTTTTATAATTTTATTGAAAAGTTTTTCAGTCGAGACTGCCCGAAATCTCCGAACGCTTGGGCGCGCGCACCGTCAAAAGCTCCTGCCTGCGCTTTTTGTGTTCCCTTACGACATTGATTATTGCCGTTATAAGCTGATATATGCCGAGCAGGGTCAGAAACAGTCCGAAATATCTCGACAGCGCGCGTGCGCCCGTAAGTTTGGACAGGTAGGACGCCGCCACCCCTGCCGCCGCCGCAGGCAGGGCTATCGGCAGTACCGTTTTAAAGTCCACGAGCTTATTCTTTATATGGATACCGAGAGCGACGGCGGACATAGGTATGAACGCAATCAGGTTCAGCGCCTGCGCGGCGTGCTGTTCCATTCCCGTGAATATAGTCAAAAGCGGTATGAGCAGCGTGCCGCCGCCCATTCCCATTCCGCCGATTATGCCGCCGAGTATTCCTATTATTATAAGCAGTACCGTTATCACGTTTATTCTCCTTTTAATATATTTACTGCGCGCAGGTCAGAAAAGCAGTTTGACCCCTGCCGCTATCATAATGACGGCGAACACCACGCCCACCCACACGCTTTTCAGTTTATTCAAAAGCAGTGCGCCGACCGCGCCGCCTGCCGTTACGCCGACGGACGAGATTGCTGTCGCGCCCCAATCGGCATAGCCGTTGAAGATATAAGCAATCGCGGACGCTATGCTTATCGGGAGAATTATCATTATCGCCGTGGCGTGCGCCTTTTTGGTTTCCGTTTTCAGCACCTTTTCCAAAAGCGGCACGCACAACATTCCGCCGCCGCCGCCGAAAAAACCGTTTATGAATCCTATAGCGGCTCCGCCGCTCACCTTTAATACCGTCGATACAATCTTTTTCATAACGATAATAGTTTTACCAAATGTTACTCAAAATACAATAAGCGCAGGGCGGCAAGCAAAAGCGCTCCGCACCGCACCCAACTATATGCAAGTTTTTTGCAAAAAAGGCTTTTATTTGATTGCAAAATATTCCCTTATATATTATAATTATAAAGTGTGCGCGTATACGCTTGTCTTAACGACCGCAGAATTTACGCGCTCGGCTTATAGATAAAATACTTCAAAGGTGTAAAAGTATAATGAACAGAACAAAGACGGAACTCAAAAGATATTTCTCGGCAATAGCGGTATTCATACTCGGTATCGTGCTTGCCGTTTCCGCATTACGCTCGGCCCCCGTTATCGCGAAAGCCGACAGCGCGGCGTTTACCGACCCCGCCGCCGTCGAACTTTCCATATCGAACAAGCAGTTCAAGGAATCGAGCGGTTCCACCCCGGGAGAACCGAGCAACTGGACAGGCTCCGGCATAGCAGGCAGCAGTTCCGGCAGAGTGGTTTCCGGCGTGCTCTCTCTCAAACCCGAAGATTACAACGACGCCACGAAAGAGGACGACGTTTACAAGCTCAAACGCTATCCCGAATATGCCAACGCCGTTCCGCAGACGCCGTTCGGCACAAGCGAATATAAAGACACGAACAAAAACGTGCTTATGATTAACACCGTGGACAGCACGACGGCTTACGGATATACTTCCGAAACGGTCACGTTCGCCGCAGGCGGTTTCTACCGTTTGAGCGCGTACGTCAAGACGGGTAAGTTTGCACAGGGTACGGGCGCGGCCATCAAGCTCAACGGTCTGCCCGAGGAAGTGGCTTTCAAGAATATCGATACCGTTTCCGATTTGGAAAAAGACGCAAACTCCCTCCCCATTCTCACCAAAGACAATCTTTACGGCTTTGAAAAATACACCTTCTATATTGCCGCTCCGCTCATTGCCGACAGCACGGTCACTATGTCCCTGCAGGTGGGCGACGCGACGGAGGACGAAGAAAACCCTTACCTTCGTCCCGCGCAGGGTTATGCTTTCTTCGACAACATCGAGGCGGAGCAAATCTCGGCGAACGCGTTCTATCTGGAAACCAACGCGGCGCAAGCACAAGAAAACGTCATTATCAAGGACTTCAACGAAGCGAGCTATCTGACCGACAGCGGCGACATCACCTATCTTTACAACGATACCGCGGACACCGGCAACGACATAGGCAGTTTCAATAACGTCGCAACAAACGGTCTGCCCGACGGCTGGTCGCGTATTTCCGACGTCGAGAACGCAGTCGGCGGCAACGGCAGAGCGTTCGTTTACGACGCAGGCAATTCCTTTGTGGAGGACAACGAGTGGAATCTTTCCGCTCCGCCGATGTCCCCCGTCGGCAAGCAGGACGGCGATTCCAAAATATTCATTCTGCACTCCGACGAAAAAGTTTCGTTCGGATACCACACGCCGACGTACACCGTTCTTCGCAACACGTACTACCGTTTGAGTTTCTTCGCAAAAACCGAAAACATAAACGGCGGCAGTGGTGCGACCGCCGTACTTCGCGGCACGAGCGGTGTGGAAAGCAGCGACAACAAGCTCAACGTCACGTCGTCTATGCTCACGGGCGACACCGCCAACGTGATGCGTTACGGCTGGAAGCAGCAGGTATTCTATATCAAGGGTTCGGCTCTGCGCGACTATAATTTCCGTTTGGAATTCTGGCTCGGACAGCCCGGCAGCGAAACTTCGGGTACGGCTATGTTCGACGAAGTGCGCATAGAGAAGATAACGCCTGCGCAGTACACCGCAAACAGTTCGTCAGGCACGCTTGTCACGTTCGACCCGACGTTTACCGACACGGGCGTTACGAACGGCAGTTTCTACGAAGCCGGCGAGTATGAAGAATACAAATATCCCCTTGTTCCCGCGAGCTGGACGCTTATAACGCCCGACACGGCGGAAACGGAAGGTTTTAAGGACAATCCCGTCGAGTCGACGAAGGACGTCGTCAGCGGAATAATATCCACGGAGTCGGCGCATTTCGACGCCAACCGCGGCAACTACAACAACGCGGTCAACCCCACCCCGGGCGGCGCGAACCTGCTTATGATTTCCTCGGTGGAAAACACGGCTATCGCCTATCGCTCCGCGGCAGTTTCCACGGAAGCCGACAAGGTATACCGTATGTCCGTCGAGCTGAACACGGAGTATTTGAGCGGTTACGGCGCCAATCTCGTGCTTAAAAGCGGTAACAACGTCATCGCTACCGTCGAGGGCATAAAGGGCGGCGACGGCTTCAAGACATACGACTTCTATATCGACAGCGGCAGCAGTGCGCACAGCGTTGCTTTGGAGATATGGCTGGGAATGAACGACCGTATCGACAATACGACGAAGCTGGCAAGCGGCACTATGTTTGTCAAGTCGGTGTCGTTTAAGGAATACACGCAGGAGAACTTCCCTGCAAACTATGCGGCATACTCCGAGCTTGCGGCGAAGTATGACAGCTTGCGCTCCAACGGCGCCAAGAGCATCAACTTTGCGACGTATGCTTTCGGAAAGTTCGATTTGTCGGCTTACGACTATTACAGCGGTGGTGTGGTTAAGGTTCCCTACAACTGGAATCTGACTGTCGGCAGTGAGTCCAACGTCGTGTACGGCATATTCGATTACAACTCCCTGCCTGCGGAGAACCGCACGGAGATTCCCGACAAGTTTATAAACTCCGGCGACACGCAGTCGAACGGCGTGCTGTATCTGCGCAACAAAGCGCCCGGATACTCCGCGATATCTACTAACAATGCGATATCGCTTGCCGAGAATTCTTACTATCTCGTGCAGGTAAGCATTAAAATCGACATTACGGAAGAATCGCGCAACGACAAGGAAGTTATCGGCGCAGGCATTGCCCTTTCGAACAGTCTGGAAAAAGATTTCAGCTTCAAGAACATCAAGGACACTTCGACACAGAGCGATTCGTCCAACCCCAATAGTATAGATTACGAGACGTTCAAGACCTATTCGTTCTATATCAAGACTTCGGAAACCGCCGACATCGGTCTTGCGATAACGCTGGGCGACACGCTTTTGCCGAACAAGCAGTGCTCGGGCAGAGTGTACGTCAACAATATAAAGGTTGTACAGATTAACAACGTCGATTACGAAACGGCTGTCGAGGACATCGACGACGACGAGCAGTACAAAATGAACGTCGACCTTTCCACGGCGTCCGAAGATGAAGACAACAACGAAGAAGAACCTGCGAAGACGGAAATTGCCTGGTGGCTCATTCCTTCCATACTGTTTGCGGTTGCCCTTCTGATTGTAGTCATCGGTACGTTTATCAGAAAGCTGCTCGACAGACGCGCAGAGAAGAAGTCGGTTCAGGTCAAGAACAGCTATGACCGCAAGGCTACGCTGCACAAGATACACAACGACAAAGAAAACGGCGATACCGTGGACGCGTCCGTAGACGTCGATGATTACGACGAGTTCGACGACACCGTCTCCCCTGCCCCTGCGACGAGAGCAAAAGTTCGCAAGGCTGCGGAAATCGACGAGTTTGACGACAGCGTAGAAGAAAGCGCCGAGGACGAATTCGACGAGTTTGACGAGTCTGACAAAGAAGCGGACAGCGCCGAGCAAGCGGCTGACGCTCAACCTGCGGAAAAAGCTACTGAAAGCGCGGAAGAAGCTGCGGAAAGCAAGTCCGAAGAAACGGACGGCGAAACCAAAGCCGAAGAAGCCGAGTCCGAAACCGAAAATGCGGCGAACGAGAGCAAGGAAGAAAAGGCTGAAAAGCAGCCCGAAAAGAAAGTCGAGAAGAAGCCCGCAAAAGCGGTCGAAAAGCGTGCCCCTGCAAAGAGCGGCGACGCATATACGGACGAATTCGAAGACTGATAGTTATTACTGTAAAACAAGAAATACTGTCGCAACGGCGCGGCAGTATTTTTTTACGGTGTTTGCGGCAGCATTTTTCAAGGCGGCTTTTTTGTGTGTAAAAGCAAAAAAAGAGTTTGTGCCGATTGAACAGACATTGGACCCCTACCCTGCTATGTGGCTTCAAGAACAGGCGAAGTGATTGCGTGGGCGGTTATCGATGAAAGCGGTGACCCGAGCAGAAACCGATGTTTGCGAGCGTTTAAAGGATAGTAGTTTGTAATCGTTCTGATGCAGGGGATTTCTCCGCTTCGCGCGCAAAGCGCGCTTCGGTCGAAATGACATTGAAAAAGGAACGGTCGAAATGGTATTAAAGAAAGTAAGTAGAAATTGCAAGAGATTAGCGCGTGCAGAGTGCGGAGTGTCCTGACGGCAAAGTCGCGCATAAGCCCTGACGGCAGAGAAACGAGCAGTTCAAGGAAAAAGCGTGTATTCGTTCTAATGCAGGGGATTTCTCCACTTCGCATACTTCGTATGCTTCGGTCGAAATGACAGTGGAAAAGGAACGGTCGAAATGGTATTAAAGAAAGTAAGTGGGAATTGCAAGAGATTAGCGCGTACAGAGTACAGAGTGTCCTGACGGCAGAGTCGCGCAAAAGCCCTGACAGCAGAGAAACGAGCAGTTCAAGGAAAGAACGCAGTTTATGCAGGGAACGTACTTTGCTCAAATGACCCGAGCGGAAGCGGTATTTGAAACACTTAAAAGATAACAGTTTGTAATCACTTTAATGCAGGGGATTTCTCCGCTTCGCACGCTTAAAAGCGCGCTCCGGTCGAAATGACATTGAAAAAAGAAATGACAAGGAAAGTGCGTGCAGAGTGCCTGACGGCGCAGTCGCGCAAAAGACAAGGCAAACGAGCATTTGCGAAAGGGCGTGTACTTTGATGTACTCGCCCCGAGTAAATGTGATGTTTAACGCAGTGTTTTGCGTTGAATGTGCCGTCAGGCTGACGCAGAAATGCGAAGTTTATATGCCTGTCAGGCTGACGGCAGAGAAACGAGCAGTTCAAGGAAGTCCGAGCGGCTTTCGACGGGAGCGTACTTTGCGTACGTGACCAGAGAAAAACCGCAGTTTGACACAGTATTTCGACACGGATATGCCGTCAGAGGCGGCAGAGTTTGAATAAGCCGCTACACCCCACCACAGCCCACAAAGCCACTATGAAGTAGCGCAGGTAGTTATACAGTATATACTGCTCGACGGGGAATGCGAGTTTGAGAAGCTCTTTAAGCGCAAGCGTCGTGGCAAGTCCGACGACGATTTTTATAAGATACTTCCACCACCTATCGCTTTTTACGTTGTAGCGAATGAATTTCTTTTCTATGAAATATCCCGCTGTGACTGCGGTGTAAGCGCCGAGCACGGTCATTACGTTGCCCACGCCTTCCACTTGCAATACCGCAAGCACTATTGCCGCAATCAGGCAGAGCGGCGCAAGCACTATCAGCCATTCTTCCTTATCTTTCAAAAGGTCGAACAGAAAGCCTATCAGCACGGCAAGCGCAACGCCGAGTCCTGCGCCTACAAGCACGTCGGTCAGATAATGCTGTCCGAGATACATACGCGTGAACGCCACAATCAGCGTCAAGCCGACGGCAAGCGGCAGGAAAACCTTTTTCTGCACGCCTTCGTGCCAGCGCATATTTATCTGCGTGCCTATATTGGCTATGCTCTGCGTATGTCCGCTGGGAAAGGACGCGCCCGACGTTTTTTCGCCGATAGAGCGCACGCCTGCGGTGTCGTACGGGCGTTTTCTGCCGACTGCCGCCTTTATGCCTTCGTTGACGGCGACGGAAAAAATGTATACGTTTATAAACTTAAATGCGAATTTTTTGTCCACGCACCAAAACAGCAGGACGGCGACGACTATGAAAAACAGTTCGTCGCCTATCATTGTAAGCCCGAGGTTGAGCGCGTCGAAAAACGCACAGCTCAACTTCTGCAATCCGCGAATGATTATGAGTTCCCACTCCATTTATTATTCCACCGTTATTTATTATTCCACCGTTTCGGTATTGGTGCCGTCCGACCACAGTCTTTCCAAATCGTACGTCAGGCGCACGTTTTTAAGGAAAATATGCAATATGACGTTGCCGTAATCCACGGCGTACCACTGCGGATTTTTGTCCCTGTGCAAAGGCTCCAAGCCCTTGCCTTTGGAAAGTTTTTCGTCCACATACTCGGCAAGCGCGCGCACAGCCGTCGTACTCGACGCGCTTGCGATTACGAAATAATCGGTTATGACCGTTCTTTCCCGAACGTCGATTAACGTGACTTCCGACGCTTTCTTTTCCGACAGGTACTCTCCTATTTCGCGCGCAAGCTTATGCGACTCGTCGTCGCCGCGCCTTGCCGTTTCGCGCGTTTTTGTTTCTTCCGCGACGGCGGTCAGCGTTTCCGCGCTTTGGTCAAGCTCTGTGCTTTCTTCTTTCGCGCTCTCTTTCTTTTTCTTGGAAGCCGCTTTTTTCTTTTCTTCTTTCCTTTCTTCCGCGACGTCTTCTTTCTGCTCTTTATTCAGCTTTTTATAGCTGTCGCAGACCTTTTGCGTGAGCGGATAAATCTCGCCGCCGCTTTCCTTCAAATGCTCTATCTCATAGCGCAGGGCAAGTTCTATTGCCTTTTTAAGGCTCTGTCTTGCGACAAGACGGACTTCGTCGGCGGGGGCGAACTTTCTCCCTTCTTCTATATAGTCCGCCAAAAAGACGACCTCGGCGAGCTTCGACATATTCTTTCCGCCCGTCGTGTGCTGTCTGACCGCTTCGATTATTTCTTCGTTTTCCACGCCGAAAGCGTGTTTTGCAATCACGGCGCCGTACTCCGCGTGGCGTATCGATTTCGGCATATCCTGCGCCGCGTTCGGCACTGGAAAGCCCATTGTCTGCAGCTGTTTGGCGTCCGTTTCCTTGGCGATATCGTGCAAGAGCGCGGCAGTTGCCGCATCCGCGGTGGACACATTATAGCGTTTGGCGAGCTTGACCGCGGCAAGCGCGACCCGTCTTATATGTTCTATGCGTTCTTTTTTCAGACCGAATTCTTCGTATCTGTCAGTGATATATCGGTAGTCGTCGTACAGTCCGTTTTTTACGATATACTTTGCCACACTTTTCGGCACGGGCAGATTTTCTCTTTCGAACGCGCGTTCCACCTTGACTTCGCTGCTGGAAACGTCGGGGACGGAAAACGCCGCCAGACGCACGTCGAAACCGTCCTTTACCGCCGCTTTGAGCTTGTCCGCCGTCATCTCGAAACCGAGTCTTTCCACCACATAAAACGTCGTGAGTATTTTGAGTTCGTCGGTATCCTTCCATTCGCCGAGCCGCGGCAATTCTTCGCTTCCGATTACGGTATAGACTTTTGCGCCGTCGTATTTGTCAATCAAATGCTTTAAAGTATCGACGGTGTAGCTTACGCCGTCCTTTTTGAGTTCGTATTTGGACACGGTTACGTTTTTCATATTCCGCGTCGCGCGTTTGAGCATTTCCGCCCTATGCGCTCCGCTTGCCGAAGCAAGGCTTTTCGTCTTGAACGGCGAAACGGCGGCAGGCATTACCACCACTCTGTCGAAGCGTTCCGACAGTTTTGTTATTATCTCTTTATGGGCGTCGGTGACGGGGTCGAAACTGCCGCCGAACAATGCTACGGTCATATTTTCCACAGTCGTATCTCCTTTTATCTTACTCTACAAACTCGAATTCCACGTCGAGTATTCTTACGGTATCTCCGTCCTTTGCGCCCGATAGACGCAGTGACTTTATCACTCCGCTCTCTTTCAAGCGGCGCTGAAAGTAGTTCATACTGTCATAGTCGTCCAGCACAATCTTTCTGGCAAGGTCGTCCACCATTCCGCCGACGACTTCGAAAGCTCCGTCGCTGTCGCGGCGAATGGAGAATCCGTCGGTGCTCGGCGCTTCGTAAACGAACGGTTCGAACTTCATCGGGGCGAGCGGCGGCAACGTCGCAAGCTTGTCGTACACGGCTTTTATGAGTTCGTCTATGCCTGCCCTTGTTGCCGCGCTTATCAATATGACGTCCTTTGCCTTTGTTGCCTTTTTGAACTTTTCCGCCGCTTTTTCGTCCGTCAGCGCGTCCGACTTATTCAGCGCGATTATCTGCGGCAGAGCGGAAAGCTGTTTGCTGTATCCGTCCAGCTCCTTATTTATATCCTTATAGTCCTTGACGGGGTCTCTGCCTTCGCTTGCCGAGATATCGACCACGTGCACAATCAGCCGCACGCGCTCTATATGCCGCAAGAACGAATGTCCGAGACCTGCGCCCTGCGACGCGCCTTCTATGAGTCCCGGTATATCCGCGACGGTGAAAGACTCGTCGTAATACTTGACCACGCCGAGATTGGGCGAAAGCGTCGTGAAGTGATAGTCGGCGATTTTCGGTCTTGCCGCGCTTATCACGGACAGCAGCGTGGACTTTCCCACATTGGGAAATCCGACGAGACCGACGTCGGCTATCGTTTTGAGTTCCAGAGAAATGAGTTTGCTCTCCGTCTTTTCGCCCGTTTGGGAAAAGCGCGGCGCCTGTCTGCGGCTGGACTTGAACCGAGCGTTGCCCTTGCCGCCGCCGCCGCCTTTAAGCACGGTGATTTCGCTGTCTTCGTCGAACAGGTCGGCGATTATGCTGCCGCTTTCCGCGTCGCGTATGACCGTGCCTTTCGGCACGGAGATTATCAAATCCTTGCCGTTTTTTCCGTTGCAGAAGCGCGAACCGCCCCTTGCGCCGTTTTCGGCTTTGAAGTGTTTATCGTATCTGAAATCTATCAGCGAGCTTTTTCTCGGGTCGGCTTTGAAAATGACGTCGCCGCCTTTTCCGCCGTCGCCGCCGTCGGGGCCGCCGTTCGAAATATATTTTTCGGTATAGAAAGACGTGCAGCCGTCGCCGCCGTCGCCCGATTTTATATGAATTTTGGCTCTGTCTACGAACATTTTATATTCTCCGTTATTGCGCTTCGCCGTATGATTTATCGCTTCTTTATGTATCCCGTCTTTAAAGTCCGAGTTTTTCCGCAATCGCCGCGGCGGCTTTTCTGCCTGCGCCCATTGCAAGTATGACCGTTGCCGCGCCCGTGACGGCGTCGCCGCCAGCGTACACTTTTTCCACGCTCGTCTGCATATTTTCGTCCACGACAATGGCGCCGCGCTCCGTCGTTTTAAGCTGTTTGAAGCTGTCCTTTATTAGCGGATTGGGCGACGTGCCGAGAGCGACTATCACAAGGTCGGTCTTTATTTCAAACTCGCTTCCGCTCACCTTGACCGGTCTTCTTCTGCCGCTTGCGTCGGGTTCACCGAGCGTCATTCTCTCGCACACGAGCGAAGTCACTCTGCGGCTCTCGCTACCTACGAGTTTGAGCGGCGCGGTCAGCAGTTCGAAGCGCACGCCTTCTTCTTCCGCGTGGTGTATTTCTTCCTTTCTTGCCGGCATTTCTTCTCTGCCGCGTCTATACACCACGGTTACGCTTTCGGCGTTCAGCCGCAGTGCCGTTCTTGCCGCGTCCATAGCGACGTTGCCTGCGCCTATCACACAGACATTCTTTCCGCGATATACGGGAGTTATACTGTCTTTTTCATAGGCTTTCATCAGATTGACGCGCGTCAAGTATTCGTTGGCGGATACGACCCCGTTCAGCCCTTCGCCCTCTATGCCGAGAAAGACGGGCAGACCTGCGCCGTTGCCGATGAACACCGCGTCGAAGTCTGCAATCAATTCTTCCATTGTCAGCGTCTTACCTATGACGGTATTCGTGACTATTTCCACGCCTGCGGCGGCAAGTTTGTTTATCTCGCTTTCCACCAGACTTTTCGGCAGACGGAATTCGGGTATGCCGTACACCAGCACGCCGCCTGCCTTATGGAAGGCTTCGAACACCGTGACTTTGGCTCCCTTTGCCGCCAGACTTGCCGCGCAGGTAAGCGATGAAGGCCCGCTTCCCACCACTGCCACGCGTTTATCCGACTGTTTTTTATCCGTTTTTTTCGGGGCGGCGTTTTTCAGCATATAATCGCCGACAAAGCGTTCCACGTTGCCGATTGCGACGGGCGCGTCCATTTTGCCGCGTATGCACATCTTTTCGCACTGTTCTTCCTGCGGACAGACTCTGCCGCACACGGCAGGCAGAGAGTTGGTCGTATTGATTATCTCTCCCGCCTTTTCTATTTCTCCGTTTGCCACGGCGTGCAGAAATTCGGGTATTCTCACCGATACGGGACAGCCGCTTCGGCACAGCGGATTTTTACACTGCAAACAGCGCATTGCTTCCGCTTTCGCCGTCTGCAGGTCGTATCCGAGCGATACTTCCTTAAAGTCCCCTGCGCGCTCTTTCGGGTCGCGGCAGGGCATTTGATTGCGCGGTTTTTTCTCGACTGCCATTTTACTCTCCTTTGCCTGCTCTCAATCTGCACTCGGCTTCGTGCTCTTTATACGTTCCGAGACGGGATATGGCTTCATCCCAATCTATGAGGTGTCCGTCGAATTCCGGTCCGTCCACGCAGGCGTATTTTCTCTGACCGCCCACGCTGACACGGCAACCGCCGCACATTCCCGTGCCGTCCACCATTATGGAGTTCATACTCACGACTGTATGCACGCCAGCTTCTTTCGTGACGTTGCAGACGGCTTTCATCATCGGCATAGGTCCGACGGCGAACACGCAGTCGTAATGCTTTTTGTCCAGCAGTTCTTTCAACACGTCGGTCACGAAGCCTTTTCTGACATAGCTTCCGTCGTCGGTCGTGAGATAGAGCTCTCTCGCCGCCGCCTTGAATTCGGCTTCGTACATTATAAGCTCTTTGTTTCTCGCGCCCACGATGACGTCCGCCGCCTTGCCTTCTCTTTTCAGCTGTTTCGCCTGCGGATATATGACCGCGGTGCCTATGCCGCCGCCGATTAGCACGATGTTTTTATAGCCCGAAAGGTCGGTCGGTTTGCCGAGCGGTCCGACGAAATCTTTCAGGCAGTCGCCTTCGTTCAGCCTGCCCATAAGCATTGTCGTATAGCCGACTTCCTGCACGAGCACGGTGACCGTACCTGCATTTTTATCGTAATCGCAAATCGTGAACGGCACTCTCTCTCCGTTTTCGTCCACGCGGAGAATTATGAACTGCCCTGCCTTTGCGTGTTTTGCCACTTCGGGTGCGTACACCGCATATTCGCGCACGTTGGGCGCAAGCCTTCTTATTTTCAAAATCTCGTACATACTATTCTCCTTTTGCCGCCGAGCCGACTTCTTCGCAATATTCTATGACGGAACAGTTTTTACAGTCGGGGCGCTGCGACTTACAGCAGTATCTGCCGTGGAATATCAACAGGTGGTGCGCGTCCGCTCTGTCCTGCGGCGGAATGAGCTCCGTCAAGTCTTTCTCCACGTCGTACGGCGTTTTGCCGTTTGACAGCCCCAATCTATGGCTTACCCTGAAAACGTGGGTATCCACGGCTATTCCGCTGCCGCCGTATGCCACGCTTGTCACGACGTTTGCCGTCTTTCTTCCCACGCCTGCCAGCGACAGCAGTTCGTCGAAGTCTTCGGGGACTTCGCCGCCGAATCTTGTCAGCACGTCCAAACTCATACTCTTTATATTCTTTGCCTTATTGCGGTAAAAGCCGCAGGAATATATCAGTTTTTCCAGCTCCTGCGTCGGCATTTCCGCAAAGTCCCGAGGAGTGTTTGCGCGTTTGAAAAGAGTTTTCGTGACTTCGTTTACACGCTTGTCCGTGCACTGCGCAGACAGAATTACGGCGACGAGCAGTTCGAAAACGCTGCCGAAATTCAGTTCGCACTGCGCGTCGGGATAGGTCTTTTTCAATGCGGATATTATATTGTTTATATCGTACTTTCCCATTTTAAACAGTATACCACAAATCATATTCGTTTGTCACGCGTATGCGGCGTTAAATACAAAAAAAATGAAGCGGTTTAATGCGATAAAGCAGAAAAAGCCCGTTCGGGCCTTTCTTTTTCCGTGCATACGGTTTATTGTTTTTATCGTTTATGCGGCTTTTTTATAAGGGGCGCAGTCGGTTTAACGGCGGAAACGGGTTTATTGCCGCGATTGGTTTTCGAATATGCCGATGAAGGACGGGAAATCGTATGGGTTTGCTATCTTTCTTGCAAGGGGCAAATCGTCCTGCCCCACTTCCACGCCGAGCGCGCAGCTGCCGCCTGCACGCGGCGCGTTTACCACTCTCGGGGCGACGCCCTCTCTTTTCAGCGCGTCGTAAAATCGAAAAGCGCAATTGCGCGAGCGAAAGGAAAATATATACTTCATTTTGTTTTATCCTTGGAAAATCTATTTTTTCGGGCGGCGTTATCACACGGGCGTGCGCCGTCATATATATATCAGAGAGTCTTAAATAAGCGTTACGCTTATATAATCATTTTATTATATCAAGGAGTTTTTTGTTCGTAATGATTTATCTCGACAATTCCGCCACAACCGCGTTCAAGCCCGAATGTGTGAAAAACGCCGTCGTATCGGCGATAGACAATCTGTCCGCAAACGCAGGCAGAAGCGGTCACAGAAAGAGCGTCTGCGCGGCGATGCTGGTATACCGCACGCGAAAAAAGCTTGCCGACTTTTTAAAGTGCGACGGGGACGTCGCGTTCACCGCCAACTGCACGGAAGCTTTGAACCTTGCTCTGCTCGGCTATCTCGCGCCCGGCAGTCACGTCGTCACCACCGTTTACGAACATAATTCCGTCCTGCGTCCGCTGTTCGAATCGGAGAAGCTCGGCAGAATTTCGGTGTCGGTGGCGCGTCCGAACTGTGACGGCATTATCGACTTCGAGCAAATCAAGCCGCTTTTGCGTTCCGACACGCGGCTTATTGCCGTCAATCACGTTTCCAACGTCACGGGGGCGGTTGCCGACGTTCACGGCATAGGCAAGGCGGTCAAGAATACGAACATACGGCTTTTGGTGGACGGCGCGCAGAGTATAGGCTATCTGCCCGTCGATATGGAAAAATCGAATATAAGTTTTCTGGCGGTCGCTCCGCACAAGGGTCTGCACGCCGTTCAGGGCGCGGGGGCGCTGTGTATCGCAAAGGGGTTGAAGCTCCGCCCCATCAAGTTCGGCGGCACGGGCACGCAGTCTTTATCCGTCCTGCAACCGGAGGACGCGCCCGAATGTTATGAGTCCGGCACCCTGCCGCTCCCTGCCATTGCGGCAATCAACCGCGCCGTCGATTACACCGAAAAGCATTTCGAGGAAAACGGCAGGATAATTTCCGAGCTTTCCGAAAAGCTCATAGGCGGCTTATCAAACGTGAAGGGCGTGCGGCTTTTGAGCCGCATAAATCCGTCGGGCATTGCGGCGCTGAACGTCGGCGCGCTCTCGTCGGAAGCCGTCTGCGACTGTCTGGACAAAGATTACGGCATTGCGGCGCGCGGCGGTCTGCACTGCGCTCCGCTCGTTCACAAACATCTCGGCACGGTTTTGAGCGGCGCGGTGCGGCTGTCAATCGGCTGTGACAACACGGAAAAAGAAATCGACGAGACAATTAAGGCGATAAGCGAGATTGCCGCCGCAGTCGATTGATTGTTTGGTTTTTTCGGTCGCGCAAGCAAAAGTTTGCTTACCTATCGAAACCGTCTATCGGCGAAGTATTTAAAAGACCGCTTCCGACGTCGCCGTATTTGCCGTCTATCTTATACGCGCTGTCCTTCAGAAAGCGTTTCACTCCGTCGGGGGTATAGCTCGGGTATTCGGCGCGCAGTGCGGCGGCGACTGCGCTGACCTGCGGTGCGGCGACCGATGTGCCGCTGACGAAGGTATAGCCGCCGAACGGCGAAAGCGCGGGCAAATCCACAGCCTGTGCGATTATGTCGGGCTTATTCTCGCCTAATTTGCCGCGCGCGGAAAAATCGGCCGCCTTATAGCCGTCCGCGCCGCCGACGGCAATCACGAACGGGCTTATCGCCGGAGAGAGTATGCCTTCCTTTTCTCCGCCGTTGCCTGCCGACGCGACGACGGTTATGCCGTTTTTGACGAGCGCTTCGGCACCTATGCGCAGTGCTTCGCCGTCCTTTTCTTCGCAACCGAAAGACATATTGACCACTTTTATGCCGTACTTTTCGGCGTTGTCGTATACCCATTGCATTGCCTGCAATATGCCGAACGCGTTGCCTTCCCCTGCCGCGTCGAGCGCTTTGAGAGCGGCTATGTTCACGGCGGTGTTGCGCCTGTTCAAGCCCCGTCCGCGTCCGCATCCGCACAGCACGCCTGCGACGGCGGTGCCGTGACCGTTGTCGTCGTACGGCGTTTGACCGCCCGAAACAAAGTCCTTAAACGCGATTATGCGGCTCAGAAAAAGCGACAGGTCGGGATGTTCGTACACGCCCGTGTCTATGACGGCGACGGTGGGTTTTTGTTTTTTTGCGCGTATTTTGCTCTCTCTGCTCTCTTTCTCCGACGGCGGCGGCAGGGTGTTTTCGGGTATTTTTATGCCTGCCGCTTCCACGGCTTTGACCTTGCAGTTTTTGTGTTCGGCGCGCACGCAGGGCAGTCCGACAAGGCTGTCTTTATCCGAGTCTGTCTGCACTCCGAGCGCCGATATGAACGGAAAAATGCGGCATACTTTTACGCCGCCGCGCGAAAGCAGTTTATAGGCGGTATGTAAGCAATCGACGACGACTATGCTTTCATTCGTCATAGTTTGCTCTCTACACGTCGGAATTTATCAGGCGGATAATGTTATTCAGTCTTTCGCGCTTTTCCTGCGTCAGGTGCGGCGACATCATTTCGGCGAACTCCGTCAGTGCGGACGCGCTGTATGTGCCGTCGGCTTTGCTCTTTCTCACGTTGTCGAGCAGGGCGTCCACAAGGGCGTCTTCGTTCATATCCTTATACTTGTCGAGCGCGGCTTTTTCCATATCGCGCACTTTATCGCAGGCATAGCCTTTCAACTGTTTCATTTCGTGTTCCTCCGAAAAAAGAGTTTTCCCGTCTTATTATTTAACAGGTTCAATCATATTATATGCGGCATAAATATAATATAGTGTCGGGTAAAAAACGGAGGTGAACTATGGATATAAGCAAACTGCTGCCGCTGCTCGGCGGCGACGAAAAAACCGCCGCTCTTATTCAGGGACTGTCGGGCGGCGACACTTCTTCCCTGCTCTCGGCGGCTATGCAAAATTCCAATCCGAACACCGCGAAAATTCTCGGACTGATGTCGGCTTTCGACAATAAGCCGCAGCAGAAAAAGCCGCCCGCGCCCGGACTGAAAGCCGTTGCGCCGTTCGCATCCAGCGACATTCTCGGCAGACTTTACAAGCTTTTGCGACTGTGAAAAAAAGCATAAAGTACGCTCTCTCATAAAGTGCGGCAAAAGGACAAGCCGCGCGCCGACTGCGGAAAGAGCGGGCTTTGCGTATAAAAAAATTGCCGTTTAATGCGGCAAAGGAAGGGTGCAGAAAGAGCGTGCGTAAAAGGTGCGCAAGCCCTGACGGCATAGAAACGAGCAGTTCAAGGAAAGCAAGCATTTTTGAAAGGGCGTGTACTTCGTGTACTCGCCCCGAAAAAATGCGTAGCTTGACGCCGAAATGCGAAGTTTATATGCCGTCAGACTGACGGCGCAGTCGCACGAAAGACAAGGCAAACGAGCATTTGCGAAAGGGCGTGTACTTTGACGTACTCGCCCCGAGCAAATGCGATGTTTAACGCCGTATTTCGTGATGAATGCGCCGTCAGAGGATGTTGGGGGCGACCCTGCGCCTTATATGCCCCCTATATATCATATTCACTCCGAAAAAGAACAGCGTGCGCGCAGGGTGCTTTAAAAAGCGTTTATTGAATATTGTGCGGCGCAGAATGTTCTTCATAGAGTACAGTCTGTCATAGAGTTTCCAATATTGCTCGGTCACTTCGTCCGCCGTCATATTCGGCGTGTTCAGCACCGACTTCGACGGCTTATATTCGAGTACGTTGTCGTCGGCTATGCGCCCTGCCTCATTCATTTGGCTGTTCAGCGGCGTGCCCGGTATGGGGGTCAGGCAATAGAACTTCGGCGCGATTATCGTGCTTTGTTCCACAAAGCGCGCCGTTTCTTCTATGGATTCGGGCGTGTCGGTGTCCAGTCCTACTATCATTTCGCTGGCGACTTCTATGCCTGCGTCGTTGACTGTTTTCAGCACGCGCAGATAGTCGCTCGGGTCGCACCAGCTCTTGTTCACTTCCTTTAACGCCTGCGGATTTATGTTCTCCAGACCGAAGCTCAAAACATAACAGCCGCTGTCGGCGACGGCTTTCAACAGCTCGGGATTGTCGGCAATCTGTATGGCGCACTGGCTCATCCACTTCATTTTCAGCGGTTTTATGCGGCGGCAGAGTTCGAGCATATACTCGGGGTCGGACACTATATTGTCGTCCACGAGCAGGAATTTTTTGAAGCCGAGCGCTTTTATTTGCTTTATGTCGCGCACGACTTCGTCTATTTCGCGCCTGATATAGCGCCCCTTGAACAGACAGGAAATCGTGCAGAACGAGCAGTTGTTCGGACAGCCGCGCCCTGCCTGCACGGGCAAAAAGTCGCCTATCTTTTTCTTGACTATCAAATCGAAGCGCGGCGGAGGCGTGGACAGCGACGTCAGCGGTTTTTGATAGAACGGTTTGAGCTCGCCTTTCTCTATGTCGTGGCAGAGCTCGACTATGGTTTCTTCGGAATCGCCTATCATAACGCTGTCGCAGTATTCCTTGGCAAGCTCGGGCACGAGAGAGACCATAGGTCCGCCCATAAACACCGTCTTGCCGCGTTTTTTGAACTCCGTCGCTATGTCCTTTGCGCGCTTTGCCGCGTGCCCCACTCCGCCTATACCTATCACGTCGGCATCGGTGTCGTAGGGTATTTCTTCGGTGAGTTCGAGGCAGATTTCCGCTTCCCAGCCCTCGGGCAACAGAGCCGCCAAAAGCGGATGCGCGAGCCCGACGAAATACTGCTTATGCTTTTTGACCAAACGCCCCTTATCGTCGTATATAGTGGGCTGTATAAACAAAATCTTGTGCATAGCGCTCTCCTTACGATGGTTTTATTATCTGCTTTAAATACTGCACGAATATGTGCGCCGCGCCCTTTTTGACGCGGTTATATATGCGCTTTCCGTATCTTTCGCGAATGAACCTGCGCTGTTTCTTATTGGCGCTTGTCTTGATATACGCGCGCAGAATGTTATAGTAATAACTGCGGCGCGACAGATATTTCGGGCGGAACACGACGTGCGCCATATCCCACAGGTGGTATTTTTCTCTCGGCACGGTCAGTTCGCCGTCGTAGGTATCGAACAGCGGAGTGCCCGGCATAGGCGTTATCGGCTGTATGTTCACGAGCGGATGTTCGAACCCGTTCAGGTAGTTTATGAGCGCGTCGAAGTCTTCCTTTTTCCAATCTTCGCCGACAATCAATCCGCTGTAACACTGCATTTGCGCGTCTTCGAGTATGCGTACCGCCGCGCTGTTCTGCTCCACCGTCGTCCGCTTGTCGAAGCGGTCGAGCTCCGAAACGCGGAAGGACTCTATGCCTATGAAGAATGCGTCGAAGCCGTGACTTGCCATAAGCCGAACGGTTTCGGGGTGAGCGGTCACGAAGTCGGCGCGCGAAAAGGCTATGAAATGTTTTTTGATGCCGCGCTCGTCCAGCAGTCGGCAGAACTCGCGCACGCGCGCGTCGCTTGCCGTGAAATCGTCGTCCACGATAAAGACGTTGTTTTCTTCTATCGATTGAAGCTCGTCCATTACCCTGTCGAGCCTGCGCACGGCATAATCGCACACGCGCGTGCAGAAACAGAATTTGCAGTCGTACGGGCAGCCGAACGACGTCTTTATCGTCGCGCACCTGTCGTGGTAGATATAGTTGTAATGCGCGCGGTATTTCGCCGTGCTTGCTCTGTCGGGGAAAATCTCGTCTTCTTTTCTCGACACGGGCGGTTTTTGACGTCCGTCGCGGTATACGCCCGACAGGTCTTTTGGGGCGGTTCCGTCCGCTATGCCGCACAGCGTATCGAGACCGTTCGCCCACATAACGCAGTCGATATTGTCGTCCGTAAAGTCGGTCGGCACGACTTCGGCGTGCACGCCGCCCACGACCGTGATACAGTTCGGGAGTATTTTTTTTGCCGTGCGCGCACATTCCTTGATTACGCCGACGTGCGTTATATAGCCCGTGAAGCACACCATTTCGTATCTGCCGTCTTTGAGCACTTTTTTGAAACTGCGCCTATCGAGTATCATATCCAAAATTTCGGCTTCGTGTCCGTGCGATTTCAACGCGGCATACGCGTATTCGAGTTCGAGCGGCTCGCACACCATAAAGCTTTGCAGGTTGACCGAGTTTTTATGCGGCTTTACGCGCGCAAGCAGAACTTTCATTCCCCCTCCTTTTTGAACACTTCGAATTTTTCCTTTATCGGGCGGTATTCGAGTTTGGGCGCAAGTTTCTTGCACACGGCGTTCAGCAGTTTGTTTTTATGGTTCAAGAATGCGTACAGATAGACGTATTCGCTTCCGAGTTTGAGTTTGGTGTCGTCCGCCGTCTGACCGAAATCCACCGTTTTATAGCCGTTCTCTATCGCATAGCGCACAATCTGCAAGAGCATTGCAAGATAGGTGTCGTACTGCGACTGCACGCTGTAATCGATACCGACGAACTCGAACACGAGCTCGTCGCCGTTGCCGAGAAGCTGTACGAAACCGCGCGCCGCCTTATCGTCTTCGAGCACGAAAATCTTGAAAAACTCACCGCGGAAAAAGTCTATCGACAGCTTTTCCACCCTTATGCGCGACTTGTTATACACCTGCTCGTACAGTTTATACATTTCGTCGGTGAACTCCTCTCCGCCGTTTAAGTAGCGCAGTTTGAGCGGCGCGGCTTTTTTGAGCGCCTTGCGGAAGCGGTAGCGGTAATTGCTTCGCAGGGAGTTCATATATTCGTCGAAGGTTTTCCACTTCACATTTAAAATGCACTTGGGGCAAGTGAGACCCTTGGCGTAACCCGAAAGCTCTATGTCGGGCAGGTTGAGAAAGATTTTATACCCCGGAAGCGTTTTGATGAAGTCGGTCGCCTCTTGCAGACACTTTTTATACTCTATGCCCGGGCGTGTTACGGAGAGCGGCACATAGACCATTGTTATCTTGATTTTAAAGTTCAAACGCGTGAACATACCGAGATTATAGCCCTTGCGCTCTATCGTTTCGAACACGGTGTCGAGTTTTTCGTCCTTGTCGTAAACGGCGTAATAGGTTTTCTTTGCGTCGTCCGCCTTTTCCATAAAAGCCAGAAATCTGCGCGTGAGATAGATATTGTCGTTTACGGCTTCGTCCCACTCTTGCGGAAGCTCTGCGACCGAATTATAGCGAACTATCATAATTCCTCCTCATACACGGCGAAAGTGCGCCACACGTCGCCGAGCAGTCTTTTATTGAGCATAGTGCTCTTTATATTGCAGTCCCAGACGAAATTGGTTTCTATATACTTATATCTGCCGCCTATGCGCTTTGACATTGCGCGCAGAAGCGCGAGCGTTCCGCGCCCGAGATGTTTTTCGTCCACGCCTATGGAATTGAGTTTCACCGTATCCACTCTGCCGCGGTGGAGCGCATAGCCGAGTGCGAACGACAGCGCCGAGCACTGTTTGCCCGAGCCTATCGCGCCGTTGAAGTCGGGGTGCCAGAACAGAAAGCCGACTTCCCTGTTTTCGTACGTCAGAAACAGCAGGTTCTGCCCCGAAAGCAATATCTTCATATCTTTGAGTAGCTCGTAAAAGTGCCCCGTTTCGGTCTGCTCGTAAAGGTGAGTCGTGCCGATAGTCTTATCGCAGATTCTGCGCATTATTTCGCACTCGTCGGCAAAGCGCGAAAAATCGGCTTCGCGCACCGAGTAAGCGCCGGTATCGAAACGGGCTTCATCAAGGCGCATACGCGCCTGCTCCACTTCGCAACGGTATGCCGACAGCGTGCGCTTTTCCCCGAAGCCGGCAAAGTATTCTTCATAGCCGAGTTTGTTATAGCAGGTATCGAAAGTGTTTTTGCTTTTGGCGCTTGTGAGTATGCCCACGCCGTAGCTCAAATGTCCGTGCAGACCTGCGACAATGCGTTTAAGACCGTTTTGACGGGCAAGCTCTTTGGCTCTTGCAAGCAGGCTTTCTGCCGACGATTTATCTTTCGCGTCGAAAAACGCCACCTGTGCATAATCGGTTTCGGGCGCGTTTATCCACAGACATTGCGCCTGCCGCTTCCCGTCCCTTTCTTCGGCAAGCGGAATCACCGTGCATTTTTTGGCAAATGCCGTTGTCTGCCCGACAAGCATATCGACGATAAATTCCGCCGTGCCGACATACATTTCGTCGCCGCGGTATAATTCCCTGCGGAATTTCTTAAAGTCTTTAATCGCTTTTTTCATAATTTTCTCCGCTTATGTATATGGGTGTGATAAAGGGTGTTTTTTGGGGTGTTATGTTTGGCACAGAAAATGCGAAACGGGTTTTCTCGTAAGAAAAAGCATTGTAATCGTTCTGATGCAGGGGATTTCTCCGCTTCGCGCGCTTAAAGGCGCGCTTCGGTCGAAATGACATTGGGAAGGAACGGTCGAATGACAGTGTTGGGGGTGACGGCAGAGAAACGAGCAGTTCAAGGAAAACGAGCATTTGCGAGCGGGAGCGTACTTCTTGTACGTGACCCGAGAAAATGCGCCGCTTGACACAGAAATGCGAAGTTTATATGCCGTCAGATGTTATTTAATGCGGTGCGAAGGTCCGAAATAATATCCTCGCAATCTTCTATGCCGCAGGAAAGGCGAATCATACCCGGCTTTATGCCTGCGCTTTCCAGCTCCTTATCGGAGAGCTGGCGGTGGGTGCTGGACGCAGGATGAAGCACGCCCGTCCTTGCGTCGGCGACGTGCACGACTATCTTTGCCAGCTTTAACGAGTCCATAAGTTTCGCCGCCTTTTCCTTGCTTCCGACGTCGAAACTGATTACGCCGCTGCCGTTGCCGTTTAAATACTTCTTGCACTTCTCGTACTGCTTATCCGATTTCAGTCCCGGATATGCCACTTCCTTTACGCGCTTGTCGCTTTTCAGAAATTCGGCGACGGCGAGCGCGTTTTCGCAATGGCGCGGCATACGCAGGTGCAGGGTTTCCAGACCGATATTCAGCAAAAACGCGTTCATAGGGCTTATCATACTGCCCAAATCGCGCATAAGCTGTGCCCTTGCCTTTGTGACAAACGGCGCGGACGGGAAGCTCTCTGTATACACGACGCCGTGATAGCTTTCGTCGGGCTGCGTGAACTGCGTATATCCGCCCTTTTTATAGTCGAACTTGCCGCCGTCCACGATTACGCCGCCGAGGCTTACCGCGTGACCGTCCATATACTTGCTTGTCGAATGAATGACTATGTCCGCGCCGAACTCGAACGGACGGCAGAGCACGGGCGTGGCGAAAGTATTGTCCACAATCAGCGGCACGTTATGCTCGTGCGCCGCCCTTGCCCACTTTTCTATATCCAGCACTTTGAGCGCGGGGTTTGCCAGCGTTTCGCCGAACACGGCTCGCACGCCCTTTTCCGACAGCGCTTTTTTCAGTCCGTCTATATCGTCGGGGTCGACGAATATGCAGTCTATGCCCATTCTTTTCAACGTCACGTTGAACAGGTTGTATGTGCCGCCGTATATCTCGCTTGACGAAATTATCTTGTCGCCGCTCGAAGCCAAATTGAGTATCGAAAGCGTGGTTGCCGCCTGACCCGACGAGGTAAGCATTGCCGCCGTGCCGCCTTCCAAATCGGCTATCTTTCTTTCCACCGCCGCCGTCGTGGGGTTGGCAAGGCGCGTATAGAAAAAGCCGTCCGATTTGAGGTCGAACAGGTCGCCCACTTCCTGCGTGCTGTCGTATTTGAACGTCGTGCTCATACTGACGGGGACCACTCTCGGGTCGCCGTTTTTAGGCTCGTAACCGCTTTGAACGCACTTGGTGTTTATCTTCATTTTTTCAGTCTCCTATCGAAAGCCTTTATACCGCTTTACTTTAAGCGCGTGACCCAGCCGAACCTGTCTTTTATCCTGCCCGTCTGTATGCCCGTAAGCTCGTCGTACACCTTGCGCGAAATCTCGCCCATTTTGCCGCCGCCGACCACATAGTCCTTGCCGCGGTAACCGAAGTCGCCGACGGGAGAAATGACTGCCGCGGTGCCCGTTCCGAACACTTCTTCGAGTTTGCCGTTTTCGGCTCCGTCCACGACGTCCTTTACGGCGACGTCGCATTCTTCTACGGCATAGCCCTCGTCTTTCAAAAGTTCTATGACGCTTCTTCTCGTTATGCCCGGCAGTATCGAACCGCGCAGAGCCGGAGTTTTGACCGTCTTATCGAACACGAAAAAGATGTTCATAGAGCCGACTTCTTCCACATACTTATGCTCTTTGGCGTCCAGCCACATAACCTGGTCATAGCCGAGACCTGCCGCCTTTTCGCCTGCCTTCATAGACGCGGCATAGTTGCCGACCACCTTATGGTGTCCCGTGCCGCCCTTTGCCGCGCGGACGTAATTTTCTTCCACATACAGCTTGACGGGTTCCAGACCGTGCGCGTAGTACGAACCCGACGGGCTCAATATTATAAAGAATATATAGCTTTTCGCCGCGTGCACGCCGAGCGCGTTCTCCGTCGCAATCACGCTCGGGCGGATATAGAGCGACGTGCCTTCGTCCGTGGGTATCCAGCTTTCGTCCATAAGCACGAGTTTTTTGAGCGCGTCCAGCACGAAATCGACGTCTATCGGCGGTATGCAGATTCTGTCCGACGATTCGTTCATTCTCAAAAGGTTGTCGCGCGGACGGAAAAGGCGGACTTCGCCGTCCTTATTCTTATAGGCTTTCGTGCCTTCGAAAACCGCCTGTCCGTAATGAAACACAGAACAGCACGGTTCCAGCGTGAACGGCGCGTACGGCTGTATTCTCGCGTCGTGCCACTTGCCGTCGTCGTAGTTCATAACGAACATATGGTCGGTGAAGTATTTGCCGAAGCCGAGAGCGCCGCTCGGTTTCTGCTTCGGTTTGTCGGTCTTTATGATTTTCAGTTCCATTTGCTTTGACCTCCCTGTCAAATTACTCTAATCTTTTACGAATTTTTCTCCGAGAAATACTATTTCCGCTCTGCCCGACGACGCGTCCGTCAGCGCTTTTTCCACCGCGCTCTCCGCAAGGTCCGCGACGGTGAAGCCCGCGCTTTCCGTAAACTCCCGGTCCGTCACGGTGGCTCCGCCGTTTTCGGCTATGCGAATCAGCGAAGAATACAGTGCAATCGGGCAATTGACGCGCCACAGTTTTTTCAGCGTGAACTTCGTCTTGCCGACCTTGCATATTGCGTCGTATGCGCAGCCGTGGTATGCGCGCGTAAGTCCGCCTGCGCCGAGCTTGACTCCGCCGAACCAGCGCACGACGGCGCAAAGCGTGTTCGTGCAGTCGCTTTCGGTTATCGCCGCAAGTATGGGCGCGCCTGCGGTGCCTTTCGGCTCGCCCGCGTCGGAGAATTTTGCCGTCATTCCCCTTTCGCCTATCCTATACGCATAGCATATATGAGTGGCGTCGTGGTATTTCGACCGAAGGTTCAGCAGTATTTCCGCCGCCGCTTCTTCGCTCTCCACCCGTCTTACCACCGTCAGGAATCGGGAGCGGTGAATTACTTGCGTGCTTTCTCCGTCGTTTGCCTGACAGTAGCTTCTCATTTGAGCGCAATCTTGATATGGACTTTTTTGCCCTTATGCAAAACGAACGTCTTGCCTGCGCCCACGCTTTTCGGGGTGTCCGACACCGAGCCGACTTTTATTTCGTCCAGCTTGACGCCGCCGCCCTCTATCAGACGTCTGGCTTCGCTCTTGCTCGCCGCCGCCTTTGCCGCCGTCATAATATCGACGACAAAGGCGTTTTCGTCCAAGTCCAGACAGAGCGTCGGCATCTCGTCTGCACAGCCGCCGAATGCCGCGCGCGCGCAGCACTGCGCCGCTTTGGCTTCTTCTTCGCCGTGCACGAGCTTGGTCACTTCGAAAGCCAACCGCTCCTTGGCGGCGTTTATTCTCTCGTCCTTATACCTTGTAAGCTCCTTAATTTCGTCGAGCTCCAAGAACGTCAGCAGTTTGAGACATTCTTCCACTTTGACGTCTTCGACGTTTCTGAAATACTGGTAAAACTCGTACGGGCTGGTCTTGTCCTTATCCAGCCACAGCGCGCCTTTCGCCGTTTTGCCCATTTTTTTGCCGTCGCTCGTTTCCAAAAGCGTGAACGTCATAGCGTATGCGTCCTGACCTTCCTTTCTCCTTATGACGTCCGCGCCTGCCAGAATATTGCTCCACTGGTCGTTTCCGCCGAGTTCCAAACGACAGCCGTACTTTTTGAAAAGCACATAGAAGTCGTACGCCTGCATAAGCATATAGTTGAATTCCAAGAAGTTGAGACCGCGCTCGTAACGCGTTTTGAAGCAGTCGCAGGACAGCATTTTATTGACGGAGAAATACACTCCGAAGTCGCGCAGAAAGTCCACATAATTCAAATCGAGCAGCCAATCGGCGTTGTTCGCCAGCACGGCTCCGTTCTCGCCGTCGAAGCGGATAAAGCGTTTCATCTGCTTCACGAACGCCGCGCAGTTGTGCTCTATCGTCTCTTTGCTCATCATTTGGCGCATATCCGTTCTGCCCGACGGGTCGCCTATCATAGCCGTGCCGCCGCCGATTAACGCAATGGGTTTATGCCCTGCTCTCTGCATATGCGCCATAGCCATTATGGGAATATAGTGACCGATATGCAGTGAGTCTGCCGTCGGGTCGAAGCCGACGTAAAAGGGCACGCTTTGCGTTTCGAGCAGTTTTCTCAAATCTTCTTCGTACACGGTCTGTTTTATGAAGCCGCGTTCGTACAGTGTATCCATTATGTTTTTCGACATTATTTTCTGCCTCCGATTTTTTCTTCTATCAACTTTGCAAGCGATTTTATTCCGCGCTCTATCTGCTCCGTATTTGCATTGGAATAGTTCAGCCTTATCGTATCTTCGTGTCCGCCGCCTGCGTAGAACACGCTGCCCTGAATGTACGCCACGTTTCTCTCCACCGCCTGCGGCAGCATTTGCGTCGCGTTCAAGCCGCCCGGCAGTCTGCCGAATATGAACAGTCCGCCGTCGGGGTCGGTATGCTTTAGATACGGCATATATCTGTCTATCGCGTCAATCATAGCCTGTTTGCGCTCCCTATACAGCGGCAGGCTGTCCTTTATGTGAGCGTCGAGATATTTTTCCATATACTCTTTTACAATCAGCTGGGACAGGTTGGACGTGTGAAGGTCCGTGCCCTGCTTGCAAATGGTCATCTTGCGTATTATCTCGCTCTCTCCCACCGCGACGCCCGTGCGCAGTCCCGGGGAGATGAGTTTGGAAAAGCTTGTTATGTACACGATATTGCCGCAGGTGTCGAAGCTTTTGAGCGCGGGCACGCTCTCGCCCGAAAAGCGGAGTTTGCCGTACGGGTCGTCTTCCAGCACGGTGACGCCGTATTTTGCCGTCGTTTCGGCAATGGCTTTTCTGTTAGCCGCCGAATAGGTCTTGCCCGTCGGGTTGGAAAACGTGGGCACGACGTACAGCAGTTTGGGCTTATGCTTTTTAATCTTTTCCGTCAAATCGGCTATGTCCAATCCGTCCGCATTCGATTTCACGCCGACCGCTCTGCCCTCGTACGAATTGAGAATCTGCAAAAAGGCAAGATAGGTCGGGTCTTCCACAAGCACGGTATCGCCCTTGTCAATCAGCGTTTTCAGCATCAAATCGATACCGTTCTGACCGCCCGATATGACGAGCGTATTCTCTCTTTTGACGCCGTGTATTCCGACCTTACCCACATAATGCGCGAGCGCGTCGCGAAAGTCGTCGAAGCCTTCGCTTGTGCCGTACTGCAATATGCGCATTGCGTCCTTGCCGCCCAAAAGTCCCGCGGCTATCTCCTGTATCTCTTTTTTCGGCAGGCACTCGCTTGCAGGCAGTCCGCCTGCGAAAGATATAATCTCGGGACGGGACAAGAGTTTGAAAATCTCTCTCGTCGCCGTGCCGTTCAAGTTTGCCATTCTGCCGCTGTAACCGTATTTCACTTTAATCTCCTTTCAGACGCGTCGTCTATGCAAATGCTTCTCGGCAGGAATTTCACCGTCAAATAAGCTATCAGTCCGACCGCCACGCCTGCGACCGCCGAAGCAATCAGCATAAACGGCAGAAGCGGCAGCATACTCGCCCCTGCGACTATGGACGCTATCGCAAGCTGGACGGTATTGAACAGCACCGCGCCCGTAACCGATATAGCCATAAGCGACAGGTGCGGAAACAGCGTCAGATAGAGCGCCGTCTGCGCGCCGAGGCTTATGAGCGCGGACGGCAGTGAGTACACTATGGAAAACGGGTTGCCTGCAAACACCGCGCCGAGCGTGCATTTCAATATTACCACGACGAACGCGTCGGGTGCGCCGACTATTATCAGCGTTATCAAAGCGACGGCGTTCGACACGCCGAGTTTGACACCCGGGGCGAAAAAGAACAGCGGCGGAAAGAGGTTCTCCACCATAAACGCCAACAGCGCGATTGCCGTCAGTATTGCGTCTTTACAAATTCTTTTCGCGCTCAATGTATCTCCTTTATCCGACTTCTATGAAATCGGTTTCGCCCGTCACCGTTATGACAATGCCGCTCGGCAGACAGGCAATTACGCTTCCGCTTCTGCTTATCTCGCCGCTGTGCTCGCAGACTTTATCGGGGCAGACGGCGTTTTTGACATAGACCTTGCCGTCCTTTATCACGACGGTGAGTTTGCCTTCGACCTCCACTTCCCTGTCCTTGTCTATCGGGTAGGTCAGCTTCTGCTCGGGCGTCGTTATCACGACGGCGCTTGCCTGTTTCGCCCTGCCTGCAATCATTACCGACAGTGCAATCACGAGTATGACCGCGCAAAACACCACGATGTCGAGATTATTGAACGGGTTGGCTTTTTTGATTATGTCCACTCTTTCCGCCGACGTCATACTGCCTCGTAATCGGTTTTATATTTGTCGTAACCGTCCAAAAACCGCCACTCGCCGACAACTTTTATCTTGCCCTTGCCGCCGTCGGGGTTCGTGAAAATCAGTCCGTCGAAGCCGTTTTCGCTTAAAAGCTCTGCGCCCTTTTCCAAGCCCAGCACTGCCGCCGCCGTGGAGTATGCGTCGCACAGAGCGGAGTTCTGCGCCGACACCACCGCCATACAGACCGCATTATAATCGGTTTTAAACTCGGCTTTTTCCGCGTCGTACTCCATTCCGACGGGCAGTCCGCTTTTCGGGTTTATTATGTGGCAGACGGCAATGAGCTCGTCTTCGCTTTTCACGTCGCCGTATGCGGCATAGTAGAACCGTTGATAGTCGCCGCCCGTGACGTACGAGCGGTCGCCCGACGTCTGCACCGCCGCCGCATAGTCGCGGAAATGCTCGCTGTACGTCAACCGCGGTCTGGGATTTTTTATCCCGACCGTCCAATCTCCGCCGCTTTTCAATCCGCCGCCGTACAGATACAGGTTGCCCGAAAGGTCTATAAGACAGCTTTTGAGCGCGTGTTTATCGGCAATTGCTTTGCACAAATCGACGAAGTAGCCTTTGGCTATGCCGCCGAGGTCTATCTCCGTTCTGCCGTCGGTCTTTTTCACATAGTACCTGCCGCCGCTCTCGTAAAAGTCGAGCTTGTCCGCTCCGACGTATTCGAGCGTATTTTGCACGTCTTCCATTGTCGGAAGCGATTTGACGGCGCTTCCGATTACGTCTTCTATATCGGGGCGAAGCGCGTGCAGTCCGTCCGTGTCCGTGCGCCACAGCTTCGACAGCGGAAGCGACGTTACGTCGAAAGCCCCGTCCGATTTTTCGTACGCCGTTTTCGACAGCGCGAGTACGTTGTAGATATGCTCCGTTATTTCAAAGGGCTCCGTCGAATTATGCGCGTTGAAGCGGGACAGCAGGCTGTCTTTTTTCGACAGGTTCATACCGTCGAACACGTCGGCGGCAAGCGCGAACATTTCGTCCACCGCCGCCCTTGCACTGCCGCCCTTTGCCGTTACGCTCAATGCCACGGCTTCTCCCAGCACGACTTCGGCGCGGCTGTAAGTTCCGCCGTCGCAGGCGGCGAGCGGCAGGCACATAACGGCTATTAAGACAGTTGCCAACAGTTTTTTCAAATCGCGCTTAATGCTCCTCGGCTATGAAAATGAAGCCTATCGTATCCGGTCCGCAGTGGCTGCCGATTACCGGTCCGACTTCGCGTTCCCATATTTCCAGCTCGGGATATTTTTCCTTTATGACTTCCTTTATATATGCGGTGTCTTCGTCGGTGTCGCCGTTCATTACCACGCAGGGGTAGTTTAAATCTATCGTATCTTTATCGGTATATTCCACCAGAGTATGAAGCGATTTCTTTCTGCCCTTGACGTTTTGGATATTGGCAAGCGTGCCGTCTTCCTGCATAGAGATTATCGGCTTTAAGTCGAGCAGTTTGCCCATCATCGCCTTGAATGCCGAAAGTCTGCCGCCGCGCTTTAAGTATACCAAATCCTTGACCGTGAAATAGCAGCGCACGCGCTTGCGGAAGGAGTCCACGAAAGCCGCGACTTCTTCGTCCGACTTGCCCATTGCGTGCTGTTTTGCGGCGTAGTACACGACGATGCCGCAGCCCATCGATATGCCGTAAGTGTTGCACAGCGTGAACTTTCTTTCGGGGTATTTCTGTTTCAGCTCGTCGACGGCGATTTTAAGGCTGTTGAACGTGCCGCTCATCGCGTGGGAGAAAGACACATAGATTATGTCTTCGCCTGCGGCGAATGCCGGTTCGAAATACTGCACATAGTCGAACTGGTTGAGCGCCTGCGTTTTGGCGTCCGCGCCGCCGCGCATAGCTTCGAAAAATTCGTGGCAGTTCGTTTCCCTGCCTAAATCGTAGAACGCTTCCTTGCCGTTTAACGTATACGGCATTTTTATCAGCGTCGCGCCCAATTCGTCGAAAATCTTATAGTCGAGTTCGCTGTTCGAGTCGCAATAGAATTTGCTCATTGTTTTTCTCCTTGACTGTCGTAATGTGATTTCGGGCGGCTTGCGCCAAAAAGGCTTTTGCGCCCTTTCAAAGCGTCGGTTTTTCTGTTTTAAACGCTTTAAACTATGATACAATAAAACGGCGGCAACAGTCAAGTATTTGAATAATTTTACACCTATTTTATGCTTTTTAAACGGACGCGTTCTCGCCGCCGAGCGCGGACACGGACTTTAACAGCGCCGCCAAAAGCGAGTCGGAGTCCGTGCTCTTTTCTTCCGTATCGTTTGCCGTCACAATCTCTTTGCCGTTTATCTTGTCTTCTATCGCGGCTTTGAGTCTGTCGTTGTATTCGTTGCGGTACGACTGCGGCTCGAACGGGGCGTTCAGCGCGTCTATCATAGACACGGCAAGCTCCCTTTCGCGCTTTTGCGGCTTATCCTGCGCGTTAAGGCGGGGCGCGGGCGTTATTTCGTCATAGAAGTACAGCGTGGAGAGCAGCATATTTTCGCCGTCGGCGCGGACTGCCACAAGACATTCTTTCGTCCCCAGCACGGTCTTGCTTATGCCCACTCTGCCCGTTTCTCTCATAGCGTCGATTAAGAGCGCGAAGGCTTTTTCGCCGCCCGTCGGCGTGACGTAATACGTCTTTTCATAGTATACGGGGTCGATTTCGTTTAAGCCGACAAACGCCGTTATATTGACCGTCTTATCGCTTTTGGTCTTTATCTTTTCGAAGTCGCTCTCGTCGAAAACGACGTATTTATCCTTTTCGTACTCATAGCCTTTGACGGTGTCCGAAAGGCTCACTTCCCTGTCCGTGCCGTCTGCGACGCGTTTGAAGCGCACTCGTTTGCCCGTCTTTTTTTCCAGCATATTGAACCCGATATCGCGGCTTTTTGCCGCCGCGGTCAGCTTTACGGGAATGTACACGAGTCCGAAAGATATGGAGCTTTTGAAACTGTAAGCCATAAAAAAAATCCCCCTTGTTTACGTTTAGTATGTAAGCGCGGAGGAACTTTTATTATAGGCGTTATCGGTTTATTCTTTCAGAAATCCGCGCAGGGTTTTCAGCCAGATTTCTTCGGTATCTTTGACGGAAGCGTTGGCAGGCGACGTGGACGGAAGATAGGTATACTTTACGTCCGCGTTGTACTTCGTCAGATATTTTTCCGAGGTTCTGCCGTTTGTCACGACGTATTTTATGGACGGGTGCCTGTCCAAAAAGCCGCGGATATCGTTGGCGACGGCGTTCTTTATCTTGCTGTCCAGCGACGAATTTTCCCTTTCGCAGCTGTCGATTGAGTCCCACAGCGCGATTCTGCATTTTTCGAGCGCGCGTTTTTTGACTTCGTAATCGGCGCAAAACTCCTGCTCTGCCAATCGGAAAATAATTTTCCAGAAGCGGTTTTGAGGATAGTCGTAATACCTGCTGTTTTCCAGCGACTGCTTGCCCGGCATAGAGCCGAGAACGAGCACCCTGCTGTCGGCGTTTACAATCGGCGGCAGTCCGTGCAATATGTTTGTTTCGTGATTTTCTTTCATAACAAGATTGTATCACGACGGCGCGCCCTATGTCAACCTGCTTTTATATGACTATGAATTTCAAAGAGCGGCGCAAGCCGCACGACAAAAGCTTGTCGCTTTCGAGCACGCTTTTCAGACGCCGAGCCGCGCCGTCGTTGCCGTCGAATATCTTTATGCGTCCGCCGTAAAATTCTTCCACTATCGGTCGCAGAAAGACATAGTGCGTACAGCCGAGCACGACTCCTTCCACGTTCTTATAGCGGCGCAGTACGTCGTATACGGGCTTTTTGAGCGCGCGATAGTCGTCTATGTGTTCTTCCACTTCTTCGGCGAGATTTTCCTGCGGCGCGATTATCAGTCTGCCGTTGTCGTACTTTTCTTTCAGTTTTTTGAACTTTTCCTGCGCTGCGGTCAGCGGCGTTAAAAGTACGAGGATATTGCCCCTGCCGCAGTTTTCCGCCGCAGGTTTTACCGCCGGTTCCAGACCGACGAAAGGCATATCGTACTTTTTCCGCAGAGAGGCTATGCCGACGTTGGTCGCCGTATTGCAGGCGGCGACTATCGCCTTTACGCCTTCGCTTTGCAGAGTCTGCACGCACAGCTCCACTCGCTTTTCTATTTCTTCGTGCGTTTTGTTCCCGTACGGCATACCGCTTCGGTCGGCAAGATACACGAAATTTTCGCTCGGCAGTACGTCCAGACAGGCTTTGAGCACGCTCACGCCGCCCACGCCGCTGTCGAATACGCCTATCGGCGCGTCGCTCATATACTTCGCCTCCGTAGATTTCAAGTTGTATTATATATGAGCGGCGGCGCGGATATGTTCCGTTTAAAGCCCGAGAGCGGAATTTATGCTTTCGGCGATTATGTGCGCGCACTCGCTCATCACTATGTCCACGTCTTTGGGGGCGACGATTAGATTGCGCACGGAGTCGTTTATTTCATAGTCCGCGCCGTCGCCTATCGCGTCGCGGATTATGGTTTCGGCGTGGACGACGAGCGGCACGCCGACGGATATTACTTTCTTTACTTTCAGCGTTTGGGCGTTGAGCGCGCGTTTTCCGCCGCCCACGCCGCTTCCCGGGACAAGACCGCTGTCGCAAATCTGAAACGCGCTTCCGAGTCTTGATACGGCGGCGGACGCCAGAGAGTCTATGATTATCACGCAGTCGGGCTTTACGAGAGACGTTATGCTGTCGGCAAAGTCGAAGCTCTCTATGCCGGTCACTCCCGACACCCCGGGCGAAAAGGCGGACAGTTCTTTTTCCCCTGCCGCCGTATATCCGCGGTTGACCTTTAACAGCGCGACCGTTCTTGCGCCCAGCGCGTCGGCGGTCAAAAGCGGATTGCCGACGCCGACCGCAAGAAAGCTTTTACAGTCCGACGTCAGCGTTTTCAGCGTTGCGGATATCTCCCTTATCAGCGGTTTATACTCGCTTCTGTCGGCGCCGACTGCCGCAGAGCTTTCCACGGTTACGTATATTCCTTTCGGGCGTTTGAGCTTTTTCGACAGGTTTTCGTCCACGACGACCTGCGTTCTTTTCACTTTTCCGATTTGTCTGCCGCGTTGTTTTCTGCCTATGAACTCCACAGCCATATCCGTTCTTGCGTTGTATTCGTTTTGCGACATATTGCCTTTCTCCGATTTAAGGTTTTTCTTTTTATTTTGTGCAAAAAACCTGTTTTAATCGCTTGCTTTTAAAATCATTATGTGATAAAATAAACAAGCATTGAATAAAATACAAAATTTTTGGGAGACATTATGCCTAACATTAAATCTGCAAAAAAACGCGTGCTTGTCACGATTAAGAAAAACGAAGAAAACAGAGCTTTGCGTTCGCGTATGAACACCGCTATCAAGAAGTTCAACGCCGCTATCGAAACCAACAGAATCGAGGACGCAGAAAAGCTTTTGCCCGAAACGATGTCCATTATCGACAAAACCGTTTCCAAGGGCGTTATTCATAAAAACAATGCCGCAAACAAAAAGTCGGCTCTTGCAAAGAAGCTTTCCGACGTTAAGTCCGGCAAAATCGAAATAAAGATTAAGAAGGACAACAAGACGATTGCCGCAGAAAAGGCGCGTGCCGCACAAGCCGCGAGAGAGGCAGTCAGAGAGGAAAACGCGAAGAAAGCCGCAGAGCGCAAAGCCGCTAAACTCGAAGCCGAGAAAGCCAAGCTCGAAGCCGAAGGCAAGTCCAAAAAGACGACCAAGAAGGACGCGGACAAAAAGACCGAGAAAAAGGCTCCCGCAAAGAAAGAGACGGCAAAAAAAGAAACCGCGAAGAAGGAAACGGCAAAAGCCGAGACGGAAGTAAAGGAAAAGAAGCCTGCCGCAAAGAAGAAAACGGCTAAAACCGAAGAAGCCCCTGCGGCGGAAGAAAAAAAGGACTGACCCCCCCCTATCCCATCGATTGAAAGCGACTTGAAACCGAGTCGCTTTTTGTTTTGTCTTTTTTCGGGCAGGCGCGGTTTTTATGGGTTCGCCCCCACCGAGAGAAAAATGCGGTCTTGGAATGTTGGGACTGACGGCAGAACTGACGGGAAAGACGCGAGAAGGAAAAGGAAAGCAAGTGGTGAAAGAGAGCGCGTAAAGGGCGCGGGAGTCCTGACGGCATAGAAACGAGCAGTTCAAGGAAGTCCGAGCGGTTTTCGACGGGAGCGTACTTCGCGTACGTGACCGAGAAAACGCGAAGGCTGACGCCGAAATGCGAAGTTTATATGCTCGTCAGCAGGGGATTTCTCCGCTCGCTAACGCTCGGTCGAAATGACATTAAATAGATAGAGAAATGACAAG
The DNA here is from genome assembly GCA_948440265.1 of uncultured Clostridia bacterium. GTDB lineage: Bacteria > Bacillota > Clostridia > Christensenellales > Pumilibacteraceae > MGBC157735. The sequence goes on along the minus strand of CAOJOK010000008.1, from coordinate 6,888 downwards.
GAAAGTGCGTGCAGAGTGTCCTGACGGCATAGAAACGAGCAGTTCAAGGAAGTCCGAGCGGCTTTCGACGGGAGCGTGCACAGGAAACGCTTGTAATCGTTCTGATGCAGGGGATTTCTCCGCTCGCTAACGCTCGGTCGAAATGACATTGGAGAGAATGGGTCGAATGACGTTGTAAGAGTTCGAACGAATGGCAGTGGAAAATTAGAGAAATGACGAAAGCATAGTGCGTGCAGAATACGGAAGCCCTGACGGCATAGAAACGAGCAGTTCAAGGAAAGCAAGCATTTTTGAAAGGGCGTGTACTTCGTGTACTCGCCCCGAAAAACTGCGCCGCTTTACGCAGAAATGCGAAGTTTATATGCTCGTCAGACTGACGGCATAGACGCGAGAAAGACAAGGAAAACAAGGTTTTTCGACAGGGAGCGTACTTTGCGTACGTGACCAGAGAAAAACCGCAGTTTGACACAGTATTTCGACGCGGATATGCCGTCAGGTTTCACAGAAAATTCATATTTGCAACGCTTATAAACATTGACAAAACGGGCATATTATAGTATGATAGAGTTATGAAGTTTATTGACGATTCGATTCAAATGGACGATAAATGCGTTTTCTCGCACAGAGTGTTCAATTTAATCACTCTGCTTTCGGCAATCGGCGCGGGCGTTATGGAGCTTTTGTGCTTCATTCTGTATTTCACCGTGCCCGATATCGGCTTATACGTCTATTCTCTCGTGTTCTACCCTATCTGCATTTGTCTGGTGCTGGTTTTCTTTTTCAGTATCCCCGAGCTTTTGCGCAACATTTATATGACGTCTTTGATTTCCGTCATTGCAGGCGGTATTTTGACCGCCGTGCTTATCGTGTCGATATTGCTTCAAGTCTTTATGCTGGGAACGGTGTATATCGTGCCTTTCATATATTTATGATTTACGGCAATTGAAAATCGCCGCGTTTCGCCGCAGTATCAAAAGAAATTCCAAACGGCGCACTTACCTTGCAAGGCAAGCGCGCTTATTTATTTTACTTTTTCCGCTGTTTATTGTATAATGTCCGAAAGACAATCGGAGGGCTTTATGGCTTACACATTAGAGGAAAAATATAATTGTATTAAAAAACTTATTTTACGGGAAACGTCCGCAAACCCCGTTAAGATTGTGAAAAGCATTATGCACAGCGACTTTATAAATATCCACGGACCGGAACATCATTTTTTGGACGGGGCGGCTTTTCTTGTATCTTACAAAAATGCAGGAGGCATTGTCGATTTGGATTACGCCTTGAACGAGCTTGCCGAAAGAACCGTTAAAATGCCCGGCGCTATGTGCGGTCAATGGGGTATCTGCGGTTCTGTCGCCGCAGTCGGCGCGGCGTTATCCGTTATCCACGAAACGGGACCGCTGTCCGATGATGATTTTTACAAAGAGCATATGGAGTATACTTCTTCCGTGATTTCCGCTATGAGTAAAATCGGCGGACCGAGGTGCTGTAAGAGAAACGCTTTTTTATCTCTTTCGCTTGCCGCGGATTTCGTCAAGGCAAGATACGGAGTCGATATGCAGACCGAGAATACGGAGTGCGAGTTTAACTCGTTCAATCGGCAATGTATTAAAAGCCGCTGTCCGTTCTATAAACAATAAACTGCAATTTGGCGGAAAAACAAAAAAGCGGAGAATTTATATCTCCGCTTTTTTCGCAACTTAATTGCCTTATAAATCGAGTCCGTGAAGTGCGCGTATCGCCTTTTCGTAGTCGCAGTTTTCCACGGCGATTATTATATTAAGCTCGCTCGAGCCCTGGTCTATCATTCTTATGTTCACGTCAGCATCAAACAGCGCGCCCGTTATCGCGCTCATCATACCCTTTCTTCTGTTCATTCCGTGACCGACGACGGCTATCAGCGCGATATTGTCTATGATTTCCATTCGGTCGGGGTTGACGCTCTCTTTCAGGCTTTTCAACATTCCGTCGATTTGCTCTCTTTTCACGTCGTGTTTATCTATGACCACGGACAGCGTGTCTATGCCGCTCGGCATATGTTCCAGCGACAGGTCGAACTGTTCGAGCACAGAGAGCACCTTTCTCGCAAAGCCCTTTTCGTTGTTCATCATCGACTTTTCTATCTGCACTGACAGAAAGTCTTTTTTGCCCGCAATGCCCGTAAGCGGAAGTTCTTCGCGCTTTATTTTGCCGCCGAGCAGTTGTTCGGTCGGCACAATCAGCGTGCCTTTCGCCTGCGGATTGAACGTGTTTCTTATCCTTATGGGTATGTCGCGTTTACGCACGGGGAAAATGGATTCGGGGTGAAGCACCGCCGCGCCCATATAGCTCAACTCGCGCAGTTCGCGGTATGTAATCACGTCTATGACGCGCGGATTTTCCACGACTTTCGGGTCGCCCGACAAAAAGCCGTCCACGTCCGTCCAATTCTCATAGAGCTTGGCGCCTACAGCGCCTGCGATTATCGCGCCCGTGACGTCGGAGCCGCCGCGCGAAAAAGTCTTTATCGCGCCGCTCGGCATACTGCCGTAAAACCCCGGAATGACTGCGCCCGACTTTGCATCCAATATTTTTCCGCACAGCTCGAACGTCGTCTTTTCGTCGAAATTGCCGTCTGCGTTAAAGCGGATTATGTCCTTTGCATCCACAAACGGGCGGTTTAAAAGGTGCGCCAGCATATATGCGGACAGGTATTCGCCGCGGCTTGCCGTATAATCTTTATCGGCGCCGCCGTCCACGTCGTACTTGATTTTTTCAAGCTCGCCGTCCAAATCGAAGCCCTTTATTTTATAAAGTCCCAACCTGTCGGCTATCTCGGCAAAGCGGTCGGCGATAGGCTGAAACGCCGCCGAACAGTCGTCGTGCGTGCGGCGGTAATCGTACAGCGCGTACAGCATATCGGTTACTTTGGTATCCCTGCCGTCGCGCTTGCCCGGTGCGGAAACCACTATGAAGCGGTTTACGCTTTCCGACTTCACTATATCGGCGACGCGCTTTACGGTGTCGGCATTTGCCATCGAAGTGCCGCCGAATTTGAGAACTTTCATTTCTTATACTCCTGTCTGATATTATATGCTTCCCGTCCGTCCTTTCGTGACGCGCTGTTACACGATTTTTCGCGCTTCGAGATAGTACCGCTTTTCTTCACCCTCGCCTATCGAGAAAGTCTTTTTGGGAAGTCTGCCCCTTTTTGCCACGGTGGCGAACAATTCGTCCTTTGCAGGAGCGTACAGCTTTACGCCGATTTTATCTTTGACGGACAGCATTTTCAACTGCTCGTCGCCGTGGATATAGTCTATGCTTTCGCAGCCGTATTCGTCTATAAGGCGCTGGACGAGCTCTACGCCGTCCACGGCGTCGGGCGGCAGATTATACCCGTACTCGATATTATCGTGCAAAAGCGTAGCTTTACGCGGCAGAGAGCGCGTTTTCGACTGCATATATTTTATGAAGTCGGTCGGGTTTTTCACCTGCGCCAATCTATGTATCGGGTGGAAGGTCACGCCGTTTCCGCAGACGTTGACAATCTCTACGAGAGCGTATTTATTCCTTTCGTTCGGCATTTCTTCGTGCAGTTTTTTTGCCGCCGCCAGAGAGTGATTGCCGTCGCCCACCGCGAACAGAAAGGGCTTGCCGTACTTCTGCTCGGACAGGCTTGTCAGCTTATGCACCGCTCTTTCCACCGTCGATATATCTTCGACCTCATAGCCTTTTATATGTCCGCCGTTCATATTCAGTTCGAAATCGTACAGTTTTTTTCCGCGCGATTCGTACGCCGTTTCCACAAGCAGTCCGTCCTTATCTTCGCACAGCAACATTATGTGCGGCAGTTCGAGCGGACAGCCCTTGCGTATTTCCACTCTCGGCGGCACGCGGTCTTTGACCACGGCTTCGGTGGCGCGGATTATGCTCTCCCCGTCCGTCGTGTACGCGTCCAAGTTTATTGCCGCGACGAGTCCCAGACGGCTTTTCGTGTACGGCGTGCTTCTGTCGACGACAACCGCAGGCGCGTAAATTTCTTCGAATACGCCGTCGTTCAGATATTCGCGCATAGCTTTCGATATGGCGGCGATACGCTTTTCGGGTTCGTCGTTTAAAAAAATTTCCGGATAGGTTATCCGGAGAGCGGACGGCGAACTGCCCACCGTTTCGCCGAGTTTTTCCCAATAGCTTATATCGGACGTGAACTGGTCGCAGGCAACCGTCGCAAACTTATTCAAATCTATGCTTACGTTCGGCAGCATTATGCCGCCATACATAAAGGGACTTATCACAGCGCCACCGCCAATATGACAAGCACGGCTCCGAGAGCTATGGAAAGAAGTTTCAGACCTATGTTATGCACGAACACTGCCTTGAAAAAAGCCGCCGCGCCTTTCTTTTTCTGTTCGGTATTCTCTTTCATATCCTACCGTCTCCTTTTTTTGGACTTCTTGTCTGCCGTCAGTTCCGACGCTTTCAAGCCGTATACCTGCTGCAGGGTGTCGGTCAGCATTGCCGCGTCGTAATATCTTATGAGCTCGCCGCCCTTGGCAACCGATATGACGCCCGTTTCTTCGGACACGATTATCGTCAGTACGTCGAGTTTTTCCGTTATGCCTATGCCTGCGCGGTGGCGCGTGCCGAGCTCTTTATCCACGTCCGTGGATTCGGTGAGCGGCAAAAAGCAGCCTGCCGCGATTATGCGGTCGCCCTTTATGAAAACCGCTCCGTCGTGCAGGGGCGCTTTCGTATTGAACAGGCACTCCAGCAGCGGACAGGACAGTTTGCTGTCCAGCGCGGTGCCGCTTTCCAGAATGTGCTCCGGCACGTCTTTGGGCGCAATCACCATAAGCGCGCCGACATTCTTTTTTGCCATATTCTGCGCCGCGCGCACTATCGAGTCTATCGCGTTGTTCAAGTCTTCGTCGCTACAATCGTAATGCGTGCTGAACGTCGCGGTATCGGTCTTATGGCTGGAAATCTTCCACAGTCCCCTGCGCAGTTCCTGCGGAAACATTACGGCGATTACGAGCGTGGTTATGACTATCGCATAGCCTGCGACCTTGCCTATGACGGGCAGTCCGACCGTTTCCGACGAAAGCACGACGGCAAGCACAGCCAATACGACGATGTATTTTATGAGCCGCGAAGCGTTGTTCTTTTTTACGAACGCGAAAATCGCGTACAAAAGCAACGCCGTCAGAACGAAGTCTACGGCGAGTCGTACGGGGTTTTCGGTGAAAGCTGTGACTATTCGGTTCCAGATTTCCTGCATTTGCTTTCCGACTCCTTATGTATATATTATACATAAAAGTTTGTTTTAACGCAAATTTTTTAAAGGCTTTTTTTCGATAAAAATGCAAAACTTTTATTTTTATCCCGTTTGCCGCCTTAAAAAAATCAAATAGCCGCTCTATGCGGCGAAAAAAATTGCGAAAAGGCTTGCAATTGTGCGGAAAATAGTATATAATAGTTATATGTGTTATACTATCCCTGTACGGACGGCGGCTTTTTGTCCGCGCTCCGCACGGCATAATACCGCAGAGGTTTGACAATGGCAAAGAAAGATAAACAGAAAAAAGGTAAGAACCAGCCCGACGCCGCAATGAATATCAATACGGCGGGCGTTGTTCCGCCTGTCGGCGGCGTCAACTCCACGGGTATGTTTCCGCCCCCTGTCGGCGGCGTTAATTCCACGGGTATGTATCCCCCTCCCGTCGGCGGCGTCAATTCCACCGGTATGTATCCGCCCCCTGTCGGCGGCGTCAACTCCACGGGTATGTTCCCGCCCCCTGTAGGCGGCGTCAATTCTACGGGTATGTATCCCGGTATGGTCGCAGGTCAGCAGACTTTTACGCAACAGACTTATTCTACGGGCGTCGTAGGCGCTACTCCGCCCCCTGTCGCTCCCGCTACGGACGGCAAGGGCAAGAAGGTCAAGGAAAAGAAGCAGAAAGCCGGCAAGAAAAACAAGCACGCGGTGTCCAGAAACGTGGACGTGTCCAAGTTCAATGCCGAGCAGATGGCGCAGTATCAGCTTGACGAGGCTTTGCAGGAGAGCTTTGACCCGTCCAGCCGTTTGCGTAAACTCAAAAGTCCGCTGTCGGTCGGCGGCTGTCTGATTATGCTTGCGGTGTTCGTTCTCGTGACTTTGATTGCGGTGTTCATCGTCTGCTGGATAATGGTAGACAAGTTCAACCCGATTACCATTGCGGCGGATATGCTGGAAAAATTCGGTATCTCCCCTTTCTTCCGCTGGCTGTTCGGCAGAATCAAGTCTTTATTCGGCGGCGGCGGTTCGGAAGCCGTCAAAGCACTGCTTATGTTATTGAAGTTGTAAAAGAAAAAAATCACGGTCGGAACGCAAAACGCGCTTCGACCGTTTTCAATTTAAAAGAAATCGGCGAAAAGTTAAAAAGAGTTCGGCGAAGGTTTTTGCCGCCTTATAATGAAAAAGAGTTTTCGCCCCCCCCACCGTGCACAGTAATGAAAGCATTGGGTATATTGCGCGTGACGGGGATAGAAAGGAAAAAGAGAAAGAAAACGGGGTTTTTTGGATAATTAAATGGGGTTAGTTTGTATTCGTTCTGATGCAGGGGATTTCTCCGCTCGCTAACGCTCGGTCGAAATGACAGGGAAAAATGGGTCGAAAATGACGGCGTAAGAGTTTGAATGAATGACATTGGAAAAAGAAAGGCGCGCTTCGGTCGAAAGAACATTGGGAAATTAGAGAAATGACAAGAGATTAGCGCGGGAAAAAAGAAAGCGCGTGAAAGGCGCGAAAGCCCTGACGGCATAGAAACGAGCAGTTCAAGGAAGTCCGAGCGGCTTTCGACGGGGAGTTTGTAATCGTTCTGATGCAGGGGATTTCTCCGCTTCGCATACTTCGTATGCTTCGGTCGA
>CAOJOK010000007.1 GCA_948440265.1 uncultured Clostridia bacterium | reverse complement strand
TTTCGACCGAAGCATACGAAGTATGCGAAGCGGAGAAATCCCCTGCATCAAAGCGCGCACACGCTCTTTCTGAAAACCCTTTCTCCCTTTTTCAATTCTCTTTCCACTCCACGCACACCCAAACCAAAAGCAGGGCAGGGCACGCCGCGCCTTTTTCTCTCTTTATCCCATCAAGCCGCTCCGCGCCTTTCTCCTTGTCCTTTCCACTCCGCGCACACCCAAACCAAAGCAGGGCAGGGCACGCCGCGCCTTTTTTTATTGCCCTTTTGCCGCCGCACGCACTCCCGACAATGCCGCTTTACCGCGTTAAATCGCCGCTTTGTAAATTGCCGTAAACCCCGAAACACTGTTAAATTTGCAATGATTGCGAAAGAAATTGCAATGTACATATTTATAATTATATGGTACAATATAGAAGATGTAAGGAAGCTTTTGTCGCGCTAAAAAACACGGCGAAAGTAACAATAAAGCAATATTATGGTTAATTATCCGATATTTGTCGGAAAATATAATATGTATAAGGAGAAGGAATATGAGAAAATTGAGTAAATTTCTTGTATCGGGATTGCTCGCTTGTGCGCTTGCATTCACGTTTGTCGCGTGCGGCGTAACTCCCACCCTCCTGTCCCCCCCCCGAGCGAAGAAGGCGGTAAGGTCACAATAAATGACGCTTACGACTGGAACGAGGAAGGGACAGGTTCGAATCGTCCGAACCTCGGCGACGATTACACGGAGGTACTGCCTCCGACGTCGGTCGGACTGACCATAGCGGAAAGTTCCGACATTCGGTTCAAAGGCGGACAGAGCGAGTTTAAGCTGGAAATCGGCAAACCGCTCAAAGAGTCTGACTTCGACGAAACCACGACGGGCGGACATAAGGTCGGCGGTGTCGTGACGTTGAACGAAGACGGAACCGTGAAGTCTTATACGCTTTTGAAAGACTTCATACCGCTCGAAGATGCCGAGATAATACCGTATCTCGCACCCGACAAGGGCGAATTGGCTCTGTACGGAACGGGTAGTTTGGGCGATTGGTATTTCGATGAAGAAGGCAACGATATTTCCAAGAACCCCGACTATAAGCTGACGGGCGAAACGTTGCTTATTAACAACTTCATCGGAAGAAAAGTAACCGCCGCAGGCGCGCTTAAAAAAGGAACAAATTTCCGTTCGGTCACACCTCTTGCGAGAGTTTCCGGACAGACCTATGTATATAATTACGATATAAAGAACTTCGGAGACGAAGAAGTATCGCTCACCGTATATCAGATGAGTACGGGCGGAGATATCACCAATACGAATACGTTCGTAAAGGGAAATCCGGTCACGATTGCGGCAGGCGAAATGCAGACCGTGTCCATAAAGGAGAGAAACCTTAAAGACGATAAGAACTCCTTGACGACGATACTGCTTGACAGCGACGTGCAGGCGCTGTCGCTGGGTGTAATGATGTCCAGAGAGAACGTAACGCCGACAAAACCCGTTACGATAACTCTCAATTTGCCCGCAGGCTTCTCCGTTGCGGACAGCTATAACCGCGAAGTCCGCACGGGCGACAAACTCGTGCTTCCGACTGCGGCGCAGATAACGAATAACACGGGTCACAACTTCATTCGTTGGGTATACAGCAACTCCAACCATACCCCCGTTGAGGCAGGCGTGACTATAAATGCGAATATGTCCATAGAACCGCTTTTGACCGAAGACGTCAAAATCGAGTTCGTCAACCTGCCCGAAGGCTTCTCGGTATTGTCCGATTATAACCCGATTAAACAGACGGGCGATTCTCTCGTGCTTCCGACTGCGGCGCAGATTAAGAATACGACAAGACATCACTTACTGTATTGGGAATATGAAGAAGGCGGTCGTGTAAACGACGGACTTATATTGACGGAAAATATGAAGCTCCAACCCGTATTTACGAAAGACGTAAATATAACTTTGGATTTGCCTGCAAACCTGTCGGTAAGCAGCGATTACTCGAAAGTTATGCAGGAGGGTGATAAACTCGTCCTGCCGACGGACGCGCAGATTACCAACAATACGGGACATAAACTCATCCGCTGGATGGATGCAAACGGCAATCAGGTGACGAATGACACTGTCTTGAAGAAAGACATAACAATCAAGCCCGAGCTTTCGCAGACGGCGACGATAACGGTCAAACTGCCCAATGGCTACACGCTTGCGGCGGATTACAAGAAGACGGCGGAAACGGGCGACAAACTCGTTGTTCCCACCGATACGCAGATTACCGGCACGGCTCACAACGGCAGAAAGCTGGTCGGCTGGTATGTCGTCGGAAACGGCAATAAGCTCGTAGACGCCGACACTGTGATTTGGGAACCTCAAATCACGATAGCTCCCGTGTTTACTCGTATAAGCGAAGCGGCAAAGACGCAGGGTATGAAAGCGTCTGCCGACAACGGTAAGGATTTGGTGTTCGGCAACGAACAGGGAAGCCGTAAACCGCAAAACTTTGTAAACGGAGATGTTACCACAGTAGAAGCTTTCTACGGTGCAAACGCCAAGTGGGAAAACGACGTGGCTGTCGGCGGCGGCGACGGATATGCCGAAATGGGTATAGAGTTCGGCTATAAAGGCACCCTTGTAAGCGGCGCGAAGTTCCGTTATGCCACTGTCGTATCGGATAACACTGCTGTAATAAAAACTAAAGTCAATCATACGGTATATCTGAATTTCGAAAACTTCGGCGCAACTGCGATAGACTTCGACGTTCAGGGTGTTAATTCCGGAACAAGCGTCGAAGGTGTGATTACGAATGTCAAACTTGCCCCGGGCGAAAGCACGCGCATATCTTACACGGTAAGTTACAACAACGGTAATGCTAACAAAAACTGGATGATATTCTACACTATGAAAACAGAAGTGGAAAATCTCCGCCTCGGCGTTTCTATGAGCTTGGTTTTGGAAAGCGACGGCAAGACCGTTGACGACGAAAGCACGCCCGTTGCACCTGCAAATGTTATGTGCGACGTAATGGATAATAGGAGGGAAGACTGATGGAAAAAATCAAAAGTTTTTTCACTGATTTTATAGCCACGAGAAAGATAACTTATTACATTGTTCTCGGCTTGTCTGTATTGGCTTTTATAATGGGCATAGTTGCCACCGCGTCCCTTGCGGACGCGGGAGCAACCGCTCTGCCCTTGGTGTTTACTCTGCTCGGACTGCTCGTATTTTTGGGACTGTCCGTAATCGGACTGGAAAAGTTCGGCGCAGGCGTGGTATCGCTGGCGAGCTTCATCTCCCTTGTCGTGCTTGTCTGTGAAGTGTTCGAGTTCTATCTCGGCGCCATTCAGGACCAGGCAATGGGCGGTTTCAATATCTTCGAAATCGAAGGTATCGTCGCATTGATTGTTTGCGTGGCAGTCTTTCTCGTCTGCTCGATAGCAGTCAACGTAATGGCGTGGCTGAAACTCTCCAAGCCCAAAGCGGCGGCGAAAGACGACGCACCCGAGCAAAACGGAACCGAATCGGCAACCGCGCAGGACGAAACTGCGGCGGAAACCGAAACGGCTTTAAAAACGGAGGAAACGGAAAATGAATAATATGAAACTTCAAAAAACCCTTAATTTGGTTTCCAAAATAGTGTTTAACGTAATGGCTGTCATTCTCGGTCTTACGATATTGGTAAGCGTGATAATAACCAACGAATCCGTTTCGGGACTGCTCACCGACTTCGTGTTCAAAGACAGACCCGACAACGTAGTCGTAAACACGGGTAAAGAGCCCGTGCGCTATAAGACCTGGTATTCGTCGGTGGAAAACGAGCTTGACGGCAACGCGCAGATTGCCCGTCTCGTACAGGCGGAAGGCAGCGTGCTGTTGAAGAATAAGGACAAGGCGCTTCCGCTTAAGGACGGCGAAAAGATAAGCCTGTACGGCGTGACGGCTTACGACCCTATGTACAGCCAGGACGGCGCAGGCAACAGCAAAATAAACGACCCGCAGTCGTATAGCGGAACAAAGTCGCAAATCAACCGCAGACAGTTCTTCTATGACGAGCTTATCGCCGAAGGCTTCACGGTAAACGAGAAACTGCAGGCGTGGTACAACTCCGACGAGGGCAAGTATTACAGAAGAGTCGATACGATAGGCTTCTGGGGCAGCGACGCAGGAAACGGCATTATTCCCGCATTGTCCGAAGCTGATTGGAGCGAGATTCCCGCAGACGTGAAAGATACCGACACTTACGGCAAGGACACGACGGCGGTATTCGTTACGGGCAGAATGACCAACGAAATTCTCGACCTTAACAGCGAAGGTGCAGGAAGTACAAAAACAGATGCAAACAAGAATAACGACGGAACAAAAGGCAACACCGATTATTTGAAGTTTACCGCCGAAGAAAAGAACCTGATGAGAGAACTCGGCAATAACTATGATAAGTTTATAGTCATTCTCAATCAGGCAAACGCTCCGCAGGAAGATTTGCCCGCGCTGTTCGAACAGTACAACGTGGACGCCGTCCTTTGGATAGGCTTCCCGGGCAGTGACGGCATACGCTCTGTTGCGCGCATATTGAGCGGCAAAATCAACCCGTCGGGCGGTATGTCCGCAGGCTGGTATACGGCAAGAGAAAACAACCCGTCCTCGCAGAACTTCGGCTTCAATACGGCAAACGTCGTAAACGTCGAGGGTATGTATATGGGCTGGCGCTATGCGGAAACGCGCTATGAAGATACCCTTTACGGCAATTCCAAAGCAGGCGATTACGACTATGACGCAAGCGTGTCCTATCCGTTCGGTTACGGCTTGTCTTACACGACGTTCGAATACACGAATATAGAACTCGTCAAAGACGAAGACCCCGAAAAGAATTACTATACGGGCGGACTTATGGCGGCAAACGACCCCAACTATACGGGCAATTACGGCAAGAAACGCCCCAATGAAGAGCTTCGCGCAACGGGCGACAATCTCGGCGACTGCGACGACTTGATTATGAAAGTCACCGTCAAAAACAACGGCGAAGTCGCAGGCAAGGAAATCGTGCAGGTATACTTGCAGCAGCCTATATCGGACACCGACCGCGAGCACGGCGTGCAGAAGCCTGCCGTTCAGCTTGTGGGCTTCGGCAAGACCGACATCTTGGAAGCAGGCGCGGAAGGCACCGTCGAAATCAAAATCGACGCGAATAAGTGGTTCGCGGCATACGACAGCCGTATCGAAAATAAACAGGGCGGATATGTCTTGACCGCAGGCGACTATAAACTCGTCGTTGCGAGAAACAGCCACGAAGCCGTAAACAGCCTTTACAAGGCAAACGGCGGCGATACGACGAATGCGAAGTTCGACGACGATTACGGCGCAGGCAGTGCCTCCAACGTCAAGACCGTAAGCGTAAGCGATTCGCGCGCGGCAAGCTATAAATATTGGACGCAGGGCACCACCGACGACGTTCACAACCTGTTCGCCGACATAGACCCGAATATGGACGACTTGACTTCCAACGACGTATTGTATTTCTCCCGTTACGATTGGGAAACGACGGCGAAGAAAGAAGGTAGCTATATCGGTCAGGACGGCAGAAACAAGACGGGCGCGGCTTACGGACAGACGAGCGACTTCCACAGCAAGGGAACTTTGAACTCGGCTAAAATCGATAAATTCGAACAGTATTACAATGTCGACTTCAACGACGCGGCATACACGTTCGGATGGAGCGACACCGACTATCAGCTTGCCGACCTTATCGGCGTGGAATACGACCCTGCCCGCGGCGCAAGCGATGCCGACGTTCAGAAGTGGCGTCAGTTCGTGGGACAGATGAGCGCAAACGATATGAAGACGCTGTTCTCCAACGGCCGCAGAAGAACGGTTGCCGTTCCGAGTATAGGTAAGCCCGCTACCAGCGACGAAAACGCCTCCAACGGTTTCGAATGGCTGTTTGCGGTAGGCAAGGACAGCTCGACGAACTACGGTTACAGAAATAAGTTCGACGATAAGGCGAAAACGTGCTACCCGACGGGATATCCGTGCGAGTCCACTGTCGGCGCGACGTTCAACTATGAATTGGCATATCTTGTCGGTCAGGCAATCGGCGAAGACGCGCTCTGGACGGGAGCGTCCGGCTTGTACGGCTTCGGCTTGGGTATGCAGAGAAACCCCTACCACGGCAGAACGGGCGAGTATTACAGCGACGACCCCTATCTTACGGGTATAATGGGCGGATATGCGACAAAGGGCGCGCAGGAAAAGGGCTTGTATGTATACAATAAGCACTTTGTTCTGAACGACCAGGAAACCAACCGCGGCGGCTTCAGCGCTTGGTTGGACGAACAGACCTTCCGTCAGATATATTTGAGACCGTTTGAAATGGCAATCGAAATCGGCGACGCAATGAACGTAATGATTGCGTTCAATAAGCTCGGCAGTGCTTGGACGGGCAGCCACTATAACCTTATGGAAAGATGGCTGCACGGAGAAGCAGGAATGGCAGGCTTTGCAGTTTCCGACTGGGCGCCGTCCGACGGCGAACAGCTCGGCTACGGCATACTTGCAGGTTCCGACCTGCTCGACGGACCTGCGGAAGGCTATTCGGCAGGCGTTGACGCAAGATACGATAACAGACTTGTGGACGCGGCTATTCAGATTCTCTATACGACGGCAAACAGCAACGTAATGAACTTCATCGGCGACGACGTCAAGATTTACACGTTCGACCCGCTGTGGTACGCAACGCGCGACGCTTTGGTCCAGCCCATAAGCATAACGGTATACGTTCTGTTCGGCTTGAGCGCGGCATTCGCACTCGGCGTAACGGCTTGGAAAGTCGTCGTCGACATCCTCGCCAAAAAGAAATCCTAAAACTTAAAAAAATACACTAACACAAAATGGAGACGTTTATTCGTCTCCATTTTTTTCCTGACGGCATATCCGCGTCGAAATACTGTGTCAAACTTCGGTTTTTCTCGGGTCATTTACGGGAAGTAAACTCCCCGTCGAAAAACCTTGTTTTCCTTGTCTTTCTCGCGTCTCTGCCGTCAGGACACTCTGCACGCGCTTTCTTGTCATTTCTCTATTTATTTAATGTCATTTCGACCGAAGCACGCCTTAAAGCGTGCGAAGCGGAGAAATCCCCTGCATCAGAACGCTTACAAACTCTTTCTTTTAAATGTTCCCCCAAACCCCCGTTTTCCTTTTTTTTATCCGCCAAGCCACTCCGCACCTTTCACGCACTTCTTTTCACCGCCTAAAACCGACCGCAACATAAAAAATAATCCTTTATCAAGTTAAATCGTCAAATTTTTTATATATTTACTTGACATTTTTGCCGAAAAAAGTGTACAATAAAACAAATTACTATTTTTCGGAGCGGCTTTTTAATAGATAAAAATTGATATTGCAGGTCGTTCGGACGAAAGGACAAACCCATAATGTTCAGAAAAATATCGGCAAGAATATTGGCATTACTGTTATGCGTGACGTTGGCTTTGGGCGCAGGTATCGGAATAACCGATTTCGGTATGGCGTCTGACGCGCCGCAAAGCGCGGGGGGGGGACGTTCTGACTTAGAAAACGTCACGGGCGCTTACTCTCTCGACGAAATAAAGGAGAGTCAGTACGATAAGTCGCTCGTCACCGAAAAGCCCGAATATCTGACGGGCAAGGGAAGCGTCATCGTCGAGATAGGCGGAGACGACCTGTACGACTATTATGAGAATAAAGGCGCGAAAACGAACTTTTCCGACTTCGTGTCGTCGCCGGCGGGCAAACGCTATACAAGCGGCTTGAAGGACAAACAGCATAAAATTCTCGCCGCAATGAAAAGAAAGGGGATAGCGTACGAATTGAGATATTCGTACACAGCTTTGACTAATGCCTTTTCGGTGGAAGTCGATTATTCCGACGTCGATAAAATCAGAGAGATAAACGGCGTCGAAAGCGTATACTACGGCAATACATACGCCCAGCCCGAATTTACCGTGTCCGAAAACGACGCGAACGTATATTCGACGGGCATATACGATTCGTCCGACGTCGAATACGACGGAGCAGGCACGGTCGTCGCCGTTTTGGATACCGGTCTCGACTACACTCATAAGGCATTTTTGAATATGCCGAAAAAGACCGACGGCATCTGGGATAAGTCCTATATCGAAAGCCGCTTCGGCGGAACGCTTGCCAAGACCGTGCGTATGCCGTCTGCCACCGCGGACGACGTGTACGTCAATGCAAAAGTGCCTTACGCGTTCGACTATGCGGACAACGACTGCAACGTATACCCTGCATATTCCACGCACGGCACGCACGTCGCAGGCATAATCGCAGGCAGGGACGACGACAAACTTGTCGGCAAGGACGAAGAAACGGGGGAAGACGAAACGTTTATCGGTGTCGCGCCCGAAGCCCAACTCGTCATAATGAAAGTGTTCACCGACGATTTGGACAGCCAGCTGCTCGGCGGCGCGGACACCGACGACATTCTTGCGGCGGTTCACGATTGCGCCGTGCTCGGCGTGGACGTAATAAATATGAGTCTCGGCTCGTCCGGCGGCTTTTCCTCGGAAAGCACGAACGAGTTTTTGTCGCAGGTCTATCAAAAAGTGGAAAACCTCGGCATAAGCCTGATAGTTGCGGCAGGCAACGAATCGAGCTCGGGTTACGGCGGCGGCAACGGTATGAACCTTTCGTCCAACCCCGACTCCGGCACCGTCGGTTCGCCGTCCACATACGCGCCCGCGCTCTCGGTTGCCAGCATAAACGGACAGAAATCGCCGTACTTTATCGCCAACGAAGCCGATAACGGCGGCACGCCTGCATTCGTCACGAACGCGGCGGATATGTACTCCAACGACATAAAGTTCGTGGAAGAGCTGTTCGAAAAATACGAAACGGAAAACCCGAGCCTGATAGACGCCGACGGCAATCTCCGCCTGAACTATGTGGTAGTCGGCGGCGTAGGCAGAACCAACAACTACACTCCGATAATAACGCGCGAACTGAACAAGGGCAATACGATTGCGCTCGTTCGCCGCGGAGATATATCCTTCTCCGAAAAAGTACAGAACGCTATGAGCCGCGGCGCGGTCGGCGTAATTGTCTATAACAACCTTTCGGGCGAAATAAGAATGTCGCTTGCCGAAGTGGAAGACCCCGTGCCGACCTGCTCGATAAGCCTGAACGAAGGTACGGCAATGGTAAACGGCGCAACGATGTCCAAAGGCACGATAACGCTGAATAAGAAGTATGCGGCAGGTCCGTTTATGTCGTCGTTCAGCGGTCTCGGCGTCACGCCCGACTTGAAACTCAAACCCGAAATCACGGCGCACGGCGGCGAGATATTGAGCGCCGTTCCGGGCGGTTACGATAAATACAGCGGCACGAGTATGGCGTCCCCGAATATGGCGGGAGCCGTCGCCCTTCTGCGCCAGCACGTCAAGAAAGAGGGTCTGACGGGCATTGCTCTGAATGCGAGAATAAATCAACTCTTGATGAGCAGCGCGACAATCGCGCTCAACCCCGACGGCAACCCGTATTCTCCGAGAAAGCAGGGCGCAGGTCTTGCCGATATCCTTTCCGCGGTGCATACGCAGGCGTATATAGCCGTGCCCGACGGTAAGGGCGGATATCTCGATAAGACGAAAATCGAGTTCGGCGACGACGTCAAAAAGAACGGCGTTTACACGGCGAAATTCTCGGTCGTAAACCAATCGGCGCAGGAAATGAAATACACGTTCTCGTCGTATGTGTTCACCGAAACGCTTGCCATAAATAAAAAGACGGTGGAAGAAAACGCGTATATGCTCGACGACGCTCTCGTCACATTCGATATCGGCGGAGTGACCGGCGGCGAAGGTGACACAGTCACCGTGCCTGCAAACGGCAAGGTCGATATGACCGTAACCGTGACGCTGACAGAACAGGATAAAGCATATATAGACGCGAGCTTCGAAAACGGTATGTACGTCGAAGGCTATTTCCGCCTGCTCAAACAGGGCGACGCATACTGCAATCTGGGCTTGCCGTTCCTTGCATTTTACGGCGATTGGTCGACCGCTCCTATGTTCGACTATTCGATATACGACCTTGCGATAACCGACGCCGACCAGACGATAGAAGAAGAAGACAAACCCAAAGCGTCCGCGCGCGAAACCACGCCGCTCGGTCTTTTCAACGACGGCAAATACATAATGCCGCTCGGAAGCTATCTGTATAACCAGAACGAAGAAGACGTCGAGATATTCCCGAGCAGCGACAAGGCGTCCATATCGATGTACGACACCGAAGCAAGACGCACGGTATACGAGCTGTATATGATATACGGCGGACTGCTGCGCGGAGCCAAGACCCTGCACATAACGATAACCGACGCCGTCACGGGCGAAGTCGTGTTCGACAAGACGGAAAACAACGTCCGCAAGGCATACGCCAACGGCGGAAGCAACGTCGGTTCTCCCATAATGATAGAAATGAACCCCTATGATTGGGGACTTACAAACAACCGCGAATACATATTCAAAATGAAAGGCACGCTGGACTGGAAGGACGGCAAGGCGAATAACGACGAGTTCGAATTCAATTTCCACGTCGATTACGAAGCGCCGAGCATAGAATCCTACTCCGTCCGTTTCGAGCCTTACACAGAGAATAAGGAAACCAAATACCGCATCTGGCTGGATGTCAACGTGTACGACAACAGATACGTCGCGTCTTTATTGCCCTGCTATGTAAAGGACAATAAGCTTATGCTTTTGACGGAGTATGTCATACCCGTCGATTCTATGCCGAACTCTATTACAAAGGTGTCGTTTGAAATAACCGACTTCTACGACGATTATTACGACGAAATCTACCTCGGCGTGGAAGACTATGCGATGAACCAGAGCCTGTATCATCTGAACTTGAAAAACGCAACCAAATACTGCGACAAGCTCGAATACGAACAGCAGGACGGCAAGTTCGTGCAGACCGACACGCGCACGAGCACAAGCATAATAAACGGCGAAACGGTAAGGAGCGAATACGGCGTATACAGCCTGACCCTTGCCCCGAACGAAGCGTATAAAATGACGGCGGCGACGTCTCCGTCGGACACCTATGCCTATAAGCTCGATTGGCAGACCAGCAATTCTTCGGTTGCCGTCGCAAGCGAGAACGAGATTTTCGCCAAGAAATCGGGCAGTGCGGTCATTTCCGTAAAGGACGGAAACGGCTTGACCAAGGCGCAGATAAACGTCAAAGTGGCTGGCACGGAGCAAAACAAACCTTCGCCCGACAGACTGACTTTCCGCCCCGCGATAAATAAGGATAACAACGTCCAGTCTTTGGAGCAGAACGGCACGACGATAGAGCTCTATCCGAACACCGTGCTCGAACTCAAAGTGGACGCCGACCCGTGGTATCTGACGGGCGGACTCAAACTCAATTGGAACAGCTCCAACCCCGACGTCGCGTCCGTCGACGAAAACGGCGTGCTCACGACGAAGAAGAAGGGCATAGCGTCCATAACGGTATCCGCCGACGGTTACGACCGCGTCAGCGCAATGCTGCGCGTCAGCGTCGTCAGCGAGTTCAGAATAGTCAACTATGTGCTGTACGAATATCACGGCAGTTCCGACGTCGTCATTCCCGACGATTTGAACGTAATGGCGATAGACGAAGACTGCTTCTCGGGCGACCGCACGATAACGTCGGTGACCCTGCCCAAGACGCTTGCCGAAATAGGAGAGAACTGCTTCAAGAACTGCACGGGCTTGCAGACCGTCGTCATTCCTTCCGAAACCACCATTGTCGGAAAGAGCGCGTTCGAAGGCTGCGTATCGCTCAAAAAGATAGTGCTCAAACAGTTCATAGACGAAGACCAGCCGGGCGACGAGCCTATGACGGGCGCTCTCACAGTGGGCAACCGCGGCTTCTATAACTGCATATCGCTTAAAGAGATAGAAAACCCCACGCGCTTGACGACGGTCGGCAGAGAGGCGTTCAAGGGCTGTGCGTCGCTTGAAACGCTGGACGTAACGGGACTTGCGATGTCGTACGACAGCGCGTTCGAGGGCTGTGTTTCGCTCACCGATTTGAAGCTGTCGTCGTTCACCGCGCCGGCTGTGGATATGTTCAAGGGCTGCACCGCGCTCGAAACGGTGACCTATCCTATGGGTTCGGTGTCCGACGGTATGTTCTCGGGCTGCACGAAACTCAAAACAATCACGTTTACCCAAAACCTGTCTTACGTCGGCGCGAACGCTTTTGCTGACACTTCGCTGACCTCCATCGCGATAAACGGCGGCGACGTAAGAATAGGTGCATATGCTTTCAAAAACAATAAACAGCTGACGACGTTCACGATTGGCGCAAACGCAAGATTGAACTTCGTCGGAATGAAACCGTTCGACGGCTGCGAAAAATTCACGAAGTTCGCGGTAAGCGGTAACGCCGAATACTCCGTGGACGGCGGCATACTCTACAACGCCGCCAAAACGCAAATCGTATTCGTGCCCGAAGCGGTGGCAAGCGTGAGCGTGCCCTCGTCGGTTACGAAGATAGGCAACAACGTGTTTGCAGGCAAGACCTCGCTCAAATCGTTTAATTTCGGCGGCATAACCGAGATAGGCGACTATGCGTTTGCAGGAAGCGGCTTGACGTCCGTCACTCTGCCCGCAAGCGTGGAGTACGTCGGCAAGGGCGCGTTCGAAGGCTGCGTCAATCTCGCAAGCGCGAACATAGCGGATACAAAGATAGACGCTCTGTCCGATTCCGCGTTCCGCTCCTGCGACTCTCTCAAAACCATAACGCTCCCGAGCGGCGTGACCGCAATCGGGGCAAGCGCGTTCGAAGATACGCCGCTGCAGTCGATAGCGTTCGGCGGCGCACCGATAGCGTCGATAGGCGACAACGCCTTTGCCAAGACCAGATTGGTAAATTTGATACTGCCGTCAAGCGTAAAAGAGATAGGCTCGGGCGCGTTTGCGCGCATACCGTCGCTGCAGTCGGTCAATATCTCCGCCGTGACGAAAATGGGCGCCGAAGCGTTCGCCAACTGCTCCGTGCTCTCGTCCGTAACGATAGCCGACGGCGCAACCGTGATAGGCGAAAGGGCGTTTGCCTGGACCCCGTCCGGTCTCAACGCGTCGCCCTCTCCGCTCAAAACGGTAAATATCCCCGACAGCGTAAAGACGATAGGCGACGGAGCTTTCTATAACTGTTCGTCGCTCAAAACGGTAAACTTGAAAGGCGCGGAAAAGATAGGCACGGCGGCATTCTATGCAAGCGGACTTACGAAAATTGATACGTCGGCGACGGCAATCGGCGACTTGGCTTTCTACGGCTGTAAGTCGCTCGAAGAAGCGAAAATCGACGGCGCGCAGAATATCGGCGTCGGAGCGTTCTTCGGTTCGGGTATCCGCTCTGTCAGCTTAAACGGCGTCAAGACCGTGGGCGCAAACGCGTTCACCGACACGCGCCTGACGACGATAGCCCTGCCCGAAACGCTTTCGAAATATGCTTACGAAAAAACGCTTACGCTGTACTTGCAGTCGTCGGGCAAGTGGGAAGATAAACAGGTGTTCGCACCCAGCGTCGGAAGCGGCGCATTCTCGGGTATCCCCACGCTGACGGCAATAACCGTGGCGGCAGGCAACGAAACCTTCTTCGCCGAAGACGGAGTGCTTTATGCCAAGGTGGCAAACGGCTACACCCTCGTGCAGTACCCTGCGGGAAAGACAAGCGAAAGCTATGAGATAAAGAGCGGCACCGTCCGCATAGAAGACGACGCGTTCAACAGCGTCCAAAATCTGAAAAAAGTATCCCTGCCGGCAGATGTGGTTTCGATAGGCGCACGCGCGTTCTACCGTTCTTCGGTCAAGGAATATAACTTCGTGTCCGTCAACGCCCCCGTGCTCGACTCCGAATACGTCGACGTGAGCGGCTTGAACACGAAAGACATAATGTATACTCTGTTCGCGACGACGGGCAACTTGCAGCTCGGCTCGCAGGTATTCTATGCAAACTTCTACGATTACGTCGCAAAGAGAACGGAGGAGAGAAAACTCAACGAAAGCGGACACAACTATAAAGCGCCCTCTTTCGGACTTAAAATAACCTATCCCGAAAACGGTTACGGATACGATAACCTCGTTTGGGAAGGCTTCTTCGAAACGTCGGAAAAATCGGCTTACGCGGCGGACTCTCTGACCATAAGCGTCAACAAGGCGATTGCGGCAATGCCTGCGGCGTCGCAGATAAACGCGGCGGCAAACCTGTCCGCGCTCGAAGAATTGAGCGAAAGCGTGCGCTCGGCAAGAAAACTCTATAATACGGTGAGCGATTCCAGACAGCTCGAACTCGTCGATTACGATACGTTAAAGAGTGCCGAAAGCGCGGTGAGAGCGGCAAGAAGCCGTTTGGGTTCACCTGCGCGCGTGGCGTCGCTGAAGATTGCCGAAATGCCAAATTTGAGATATTACGACGGCGAAACGTTCGATAAAACGGGTATGAAGGTCATAGCCGTGTACGACGACACTTCGGAAGAAGAAGTGACCGATTACACCGTGGATAAGACAAAGCTTACAACGGCAGACAACGCCGTGACGGTGACTTACAACGGCGTAAGCACGAAACTTGCGATTGCCGTCGAAGAACCGACCTATTGCACGCTGACGTTCACCGGCGAATTCATAACCGAGTTCACCGTCAAGGTGCTGGAAGGCAGAAAGGCGGAAATACCGAGCGCGCCCAAAAAGAGCGGCTACCGTTTCGACGGCTGGCTTTTGGACGGCGAAGTTTACGATTTCGACAAGGCGGTAACGACCGACGTAACGCTGACGGCGAAATGGACGAAGAAAGACGGTTTAAGCGGCGGCGCAATTGCAGGCATAGTGATTGCCTGCGTAGTTGTCGCGGCAGGCGCTTGCGCAGGAGTGTACTTTCTGCTCCAAGCCAAAAAGAAAGGCAAAACGGATAAAAAAGAAGTAGCAGAGAAGATAGAAGACGGTAAGAGCGATAAGGAGTAAGAAATGAAAAAAAGCAGAAAATTCGGTATAATACTGATAACGGTTTTGGCTGTGACCACGCTTGCGACAATGCTTGCGTTCGCAGGTTGCAGTAAAGACGTTGTTCTGACGTTTATGAACGGCGACGCCGTGCACAGCACGGTGAAAGGACTGCCGGGCGACGAGATAGCGCTGCAGACTGCGCCCGAAAAAACGGGTTACGAGTTTACGGGCTGGAAGGACGGCAAGGGCGAAGCGTTCACGCAGACCACTCTGCCCGATAAGAGTACGACCGTGTACGCGGCGTTCACGCCCAATCCGTACAGCGTGGAATTCAACGCAGGCAAGGGCAGCGGACTGCCCGTGACGGTAAACGCGACTTACGACGCCCCCGTGGCAGTGCCCGAATCGGCAAAGCAGTTCACGAGAACGGGCTTCGAGCTTGCGGGCTGGGCAAAGACGAGAGACGCCGAAGCGGCGGACTATAACGTAAACGACAGCCTTCTCAATCTGACGACGGAAAAAGACGCCAAAGTGACGCTGTACGGCTATTACAATCCGCTTCCTGCGGAAGGCGACTTCGTTGTCGAGGGCGACACGATAATCGCCTATGTCGGAACCGACGAGTCGATATCCCTGCCGAAAAACTATTCCAAAATAGGCGAGCGCGCGTTCGCCGAGAATACGACTTTGAGAGAAGTCATAATTCCCGAAAACTACACCGAAATCGGCTTCGGCGCATTCGAGGGCTGCAACAGTTTGGAAGCGATATCCGTGCCGTTCATCGGCGGCGGAAGCGACGAAAACGCCTTTTTGGCTTACATCTTCGGCGCGGCTACCTATAAGGACAATACGTTCGCATACAACCTGACCAACATCGGCGGTTCGGGCGGAAGCGAAATCGATATGAATACGCTGACGGGCAGCTTCTTCATTCCGCAGTCCCTGCGCATCGTCACCGTAAACACCGAAATAGACGAGATACCCGAAGGCGCGTTCTATTACGCTTTCGGTCTGGAAAAAGTGCTGGCATACCGCTTCACCGACGACGAGATTCCTGACATAGACAGCGAGTATACTTACAGAATAAAGACGGTCGGCAAGAGCGCGTTCGAGGGCTGCCATAGAATAGGCTACGACACGAAAGCCGACGTCGAGTACGCAATGCCGTGGCTGTCGGGAGTGGAAACGATAGGAGAATCGGCTTTCAAGGGCTATATCGCAAACAACGACTATTTCACGAGCAAAATGAGAACGCTCGGCGAGCTCACAAATATAAAGACAGTCGGCAAGGAGGCGTTCGCTTATAACAACGGTCTCGGAAGCGTCGTGTTCGGCGAGAACCTGCAGAGAATAGAAGAAGGCGCGTTCAAAAGCGTCAATCTTCTCCAGCAAGTGATAATTCCCGATTCCTGCACCTACATAGGCGATTACGCGTTCGAACAGTGTATATATCTGACCAGCGTCACGATAGGCGCAAACGTGGAGTATATCGGCAAGGAAGCGTTTGCTTTGAGCGCCGGACTGACCGAAGTATTCTTCAACGGCGCACTGCCGACCGACCTTGCGCAGGATGCGTTCCACGGCTTGCAGATATACACCGACGGAAACGGCGACGAACAAATGCGCCCCGTGGAGAACGACTGCAACAAGGGCTTCGTGTTCTACTTCAACGGCGAAGTGCCGACGGGCGCGGAGACCATTCTCAAAACGCACTGCCCGTCCTCTCAGGTCAAAAAGGCAGGCAAGGAGAGCGGACTGTATTACTATGTCGGCAGCAGCGGAAAATACGAATTCACAATGAAATTCTCCGCAGGCCATACAATGATAATTTCCGACCCCTATTACCGCTCGGGTATCGGACTTCCCACCGTCGTCGGCACTTATACGAAAGCGACGGACGCTTGGTACGGCGTGGAAGTGTATACGTTGAGAATATTGCTCGACGTCGATTTCACGGTCAAGCTCGACTATTATCTGTCCGCGGCTCAAACGCATTACTATATCTATAAAGTCGATACGTTCACTATGAAAGAAGTCATAGCCGAAACGCAGAGCGGCTTCAAGATAGGCAATAAGGCGGACGACGAGTGGTATCTCGAAGAGAATAAATACGGTCAGATAGGACTGTGGCATAACGGCGAAATGGTGGAAATAAAGACGGATATGGGCGCAACGTACGTTGTCGGCGGCATATCGCAGTATTACGACGACAGAACCATTCGCACGTTCGTATACCGTCAGGGCAACGAGTATTTCGAAGAAGTATTCTCTTACGACTTCGTGTACGTTCCCGACGAGAACGCCAAAGACGAACTTATGACCTATTACGGAACGCTCTATCTCGACGAGAGCGAACAGAAAATGCTGTTCGGCGCGTATGAGAGCAGCGACAAAAGCGTCACAATCGCCGTGGACGAAAAGGTAAAGAGCGTGTCGATAAAGAAAGGCGAAACCACGCTTGCCAAAGGTACCTATGCAACTTCCGATACGTTCGGCGCATACACGACGGAAGCAGGCACGGACGGCGAGCAGGTCAAAAACTATAAGAACTATACGCTCACCGTTACTTCCGCGGATAAGACGTTCACCGTCACATTCTCCGACTTCTTGGAGAACACCGTGGACGACAACTTCCTGCGCAATATATACGCGCGTTGCACCGTGCAAATCGACGGCAAAACCTATACGCTGTATAACACGAGATACCGCTCTCACACGACTGCCAACGCTATAAGAGCCAACGGCACTCCGTTCGACAACGACTATTATGTGCTTATGCAGTACGAACAGCGCCTCGAAGTGGGCGAGGGCGAAACCGCCGACGTAATGCTTATGTATCCCGGTTTCGGCGAGCATTATTATACGGTAGGCACGACGGACTACTGCGATATTCTCACCTATATATACGACGTGGAAACAAGCGGTAAGCCGATGTATACGTTCAAGACGCAGGGCGGCAAGGAATATCAAGCCGTTGTCACAGACGAGTTCATAGGCACGTTCAATGCCGAAGTGGGCGACACGGGCGCCAGCCGCAATTATGCTCCGTACTTCGTGGACGAAGAAAACCAGACGTTCACCGACGGCAAGATAAGCATTACGTTAAGCGGTTACGGCACGGCTACGTTAAAGGACGAGAAGGGCAACGAAACGAAAGGCGTGTACAACGTCGTTTCCGACGAGCCCGTCACCGAAGTGTATGTAAGCGAAAGAACGTACTTCAATCTGCTCGAATATGTGTTCCGCTCCGAAGACGGCGAAATAACCGAATATTTCGTACCCGTTTTCCACGACGCGTACGACGGCAGTATGAAGAAAGGCGAAATGCTCCGTCCCGACGCCACCCGCGGAAATATGTACCGCGTGTTCGAAAACAAGAGAGTTTGTACGGGCGTATTCCAGTCCGACGGTTACGGACGCGGCTTGTTCTTCCTTATGGTCAACCCCAAGACAAACCAGGCGGTCGGCATAGACAACACCTACTTCGCGCCGGGCGCAACGTATGCGTACTACGAAGTGATAGACGAGCAGGACGGCAAACCCGTATACCGCCTGAAAAACGGTCTCGGTCTCGGCTTCTTTGTCTGGACGGCAAGCGATAAAAAGATAATGGGCTATGTCGGCGGCGAAATATCGCGCACCGCGGCTTATGTAATGGAACTGACCCCCGAATACGACTTGTGGTGGAAAGCTCCCGCCGCAATGCTGATAACGGGCGACTTGGCTCCCGAGCTCAAAGAAATGAGCCTTATGCCGTCGAGAGAAGAAAAGGGCGTATACACCGCTCCCAACGGCTATACGCTGGAATTGGACGGCTTGGGCGGCGCAACGCTTAAAGACGCAAGCGGAACCGTGGTTCATACCGCAGAGTACGAGTCCGTCGACGAAGGCAAACTTGCTATGACGCGCTATCCGCTCAACTATAAAGTGGGCAATACGACGTATACGGGCTCGATAGACATATCCGCAGGCATAGTAAGACTGTCGCTTACCGACGGTTCGACCAAGGTCGACAACTTCATAAAGGCAGACCCCGAAAGCGAGTTCCCGAAAGACTTCACGGGAAGCGCGGAAAAATTCACGCTGTATAAGGATAACTATGTCGGACGTTACGACGCCGCAAATCAGACGTATAACGTGGGCAAGTACGAAGTCGACGAAAAGACTGGCAAATACACCTTCCGTTTCGACGACAGAAAATACGTTATGACGCTGAACGAAACGGCAGGCACTTACACGGTGGAAAACTCCTATGCGGCAATAATGCCGAAAGAAGGCGACTATGCCGCCACGGTGTACTATCCCGCGTCTGCCGACGACGATTACACCTGCGACTTGCACGGCTATTCGGTCCGCGCCGACTCTAAGGGCAGACCTGTCGAGAACACCAAAAGCGAATATTCGGATACGCTGATAGATACGAAGAACTTTAAGTATTGGTATCAGAAATCGATGAATGACATAACGATTGTCTGCTATGAAGACGGCGAGATTTCAATAACCTATGCTCTGCTCGGAATAATCGAGCTGACGAATACGGGCACCTATTTCCCCGAAACGGAAACGCAAAAGGCGTTTATGATAATCGACAGGGGCAACGCAATCGTAATGTATACGTACGGCGGCTTGTCGGTCGGTTGATAAAGATAAGTATAAGAAGTCAACTCAATCAATAAACCTTAAAAGGAGAAGAAATATGAAGAACAGGAAACCGACAACCTTGGTTGTCACGATTGCTCTCGTGCTGGCTCTGTGCCTGTCGTTCGGAGTCACGGGATGTAATCAGCCCAAGCCGACGCAGTACACGGTTACTTTTGTCGGGGGCGAGGGGGCGTCGGGAACTGCTCCCGCCGCTCAAAGCAAGCAGGAAGGCGAAAAAATCACCCTTCCCGAAAACACGTTCACGAAAGAAGAACATACGTTTACGGGCTGGTCGGACGGTGCAACCACATATCAGGCAGGCAGTGAATATACCGTCGGCAGCAAAGACGTAACCTTCACCGCACAGTGGGCGGCAAACGAATATACCGTAACTTTCGCAAAAGGTACGGACGTGACGGGCGACGTGCCTGCGGCGGTCAAAAAGAAGAAAGGCGAAAAGATAACGCTGGACGACGGAAGCGCGTTGAGCAAAGAAGGCGACGTGTTCGTCGGCTGGACGGACGGCAAAAACACCTATGACGGCGGCGCCGAATACACCGTAAACGGAACTGTCACGCTGACTGCGGTATTCCAAACCCCCGTCGAATATGTAAATTACTTTGACAGCAGTGCAATGATAAAGGGCGCAAAAGTCGTGAAAGACGAGCTTATCTTCGACTATTATGCAAGTTGGCAAGATGTCACATACAGCACCGTTTATACGATGGCGGAAAAGACGGGTAACACCGTTGAATTTACGCTTAAATCGATTGACTGTCAGGGTTCCGAAGATTATGTCGGAAAGAAGTATACGGGAATCAACGTAAACGGCGTAATAATAGCTTCTCTGCCCGTTACGACGGGATATGCACCGCAGTTTCAGAATATGATACTGTCCGAAGGAGAGCTTTCTCCTGCGTCGGGTTTGAACGGTCCCCGCGTTACGAATTCCGATTTTGAGATTCAGGAAAGCGTCTGTTTCTATTCCAACAAAATGGCGGTACATCAATATGCTTCCACTTGGAATGCACAGTCGGTATTTAAGGTTGGAACATTCACGATTAAGAACGGACTTTATACGGTGACCTATGAAGGCGAATCCATTCCCGTAAGTTATAAACTTAATATACAGAGTTATATGCAGACGTTCGATAAGGCTGACTCTCTTATAGGCGAATATACCTACAGCGGAAGCAAAGTCAATTTCGACGGCTTCGGCAATTGGGAAAACGGCACATATATTCCGTTTGTAAACGATACGGCTAAAATGGTGTTCTTAAACGATACGGAAAATTTGACGAGCGGCATTTTCGAAATCTCCGGCAGTGACATCGTCACTATGACGGCGGCAAACTCGGGCGAGTATAAGCTCCCTTCGGGCACCGACGTAATTGACAGAATTTACTACAACGGCGGAAACCTTGTCGGCATAACCACCAAGACGGTGGGCAATGCGTCCGTAACAATCGACGGAGAGACAGCTATAATGGTGGGCGATTTCTCTGCCGACATCAAATTCGACGCAACGAATCAGCAGTTCACGGTTAAAGTGGAAGATTATGAAGCGCAGGAAACCACCACTTACTACTATACGCTTAACGGCAAACCTGCCGTCATAACGGGCGACCCGCCCCCTGTGACGACAATCGAAACGGGTTCGTATGTAAACAATCTCGACAGCTCTGTTACGGCGCAAATCACGGCAAGCGGCGACGGTTACAAGCTTACGCTGACGAAAGATTCTACAACGGCTGAGTTCTCCGTGACGAGAAAGAACGACAAGCTGTCCATAGTTCCTTCTGCAAGCGCTCCGTTCACGGGATATATAGTAAACGATGTAATTTTCGGTACGAGCTTTAAAATCGGCGGTAAGAGCGTTATGGTCGTCCTGTCCAAGAATGCGCTTACGCTGACTTCCGACATAACGGGCGGCTATGCCGTACCTTCGTCGAGTTCTACGTCCAAACTCTATCTCTATACGAATAACGTGGCGTTCTATCAGACGGGTACGACAAGCGGCAAACTCGGCTCGTTCGAAAACGAAGGCAATGTGTATAGCATAAAGTATACGGGAAGCACACCGACGTCTGCGATTTACAAGGTCGTAGCAGGCGAAAACGGCGCAAACTCCAAGTGTCTCGACCCTGTCGGCACTGCGGGAACGTACACGCTCGGCTCCGATACGATAGTGCTCGACGGCTTCGGCACCTACACAAAGGGCGGTGCTTCTGGTAAATACGTTGCGGGCGCAAGCGGCTTCGGTATCTATGAAGACGGACAGATTACGGGCGTATACTCGATAGGCGAGAACAACGCGTTGACCGTCGTAACCGAAACAACGGACGTAACCAAAGACGTTGCAGGAAAAGAAGTTTACAAGACCGGAAACAGCGCCAAAGAAGCGCTGGCTGCGCTCAAAATTTCGTTCAAGACCGAGTGCTATACGATTTACGAAGGTTGCGGCGTTGCGAAGATAACTTACTCGGTAAACGGCGGCGAAGAAACCAGCGTAAACGTCGGTCTCGGCGATACGATAACAATCGGCACGACGGTGTTCACCGTAACCGCTTGCAAGGACAGCAAAGTTCAGTTGTCTTTCAAGGACGGAACATACACCAGAAGCGTAGTTTGGCAGACCGAACTCGGCGTGGGCTGATATAGAATTTAAATGCAAAAACACAGTTTGTCGTCAAGGCGGCGGTAATGCCGCCGCCGCGCGGCAAAAATTTATCCCGAAAGGAAACAGGTGCAATGAAGAAGAAAAAGGTCAGTCGCGACGATTGGGACGACGGCAGAGTAATCGCTCCTATGAACGGGGACGAATTGCCGTTCTACCGCCGTATTTTCGCGTCCAAACGGACGGAAAAGAAAGCCAAGGTCGAAGTTACGAAAGCCGAAAGGCGCGCTATGAGAAAGGCAATGTTCGCCGTAATGCTGCCGCGTCTTTTGCTGATTGTGGCAGGCTTCGGCATAACCGCACTGCTGATATTTCTTTGGTTGCACTGAAATTATATTTCAAATTTAAATCGGATATCGAATGAAAAGAAAACTGTTTACACTGCTATTGATAATAAGCTCCGTTGCCTGCCTGTCGCTTGTTTTGACGGGCTGTTCGGGGTGCTCGTCGTCCAATGCGGCGCACTATGATTATCTCGTGACTTTCAACTATAACACCGTCGGTCTCGACGTGCAGGGCGAAGTTTACGAAGACCAATATCTCGGCGCGTTTGAAGGCAAAAAGATAATGCAGCCCGTAAAGCCGAGCAATAAGCTCTACAACAGCTCCGACTTCAAGGAGCGGCAGATAAACCGCTATGAAGTGGTGGGCTGGTACACCGCAAAGACCGATGCCGACGGAAACGTGCAAAAGACGCCCGACGGCAGACCCGTTCTGGACAGACGCTGGAATTTCAACGTAGACGTCGTGACTTCGGATATAACGCTGTATGCATTGCTGGAAGTCAAACCGTCCGTCTCGCTCGTGTACGACGGAAAAGTTCAGAAGACAAGCAACTACACGAAAGGCACAAAGGTCACGCAGCAGCGCTTTCTGCCCGTGCCGCCTACTTGGTCGGGACATACGTTTTACGGCTATTACAAGGACGAAAATATGACCGAGCCGTTCTCTTTCCCGTTCACGTTGGGGGAGCAGGACGTCGTGATATACGCCCGTTTCATAGACGGCGAAAATTGGTCGATAGTGAGTACCGCGGACGAGTTCCATAAGGCTTACCACGCGACAGCAAAGATTTATGTGGACGCCGACATAGACTTCACGGACTATAAGTTTACAAAGACCAAGCTCGCGTTCAACGGCGAAATCAACGGCAATAAACACAAACTGAAAAATCTCGACGTCGCGCTGTCCACCGAAATAAACAGCGGCGAAATGATGGGCTTTTTCGGACGGTTGGGCGCACGCTCTCACATAAGAGATTTGACGTTCGAAAATATGACCGTAACGGTAAATACCGTTGCCAAACTTCCGACGCAGGCGGCTCTGTTTGCTTGGCGAATAGACTCGGGCGCGAAGCTGGAAAGGGTAAAAGTGGTAAACGGCAGAATTCGGCGCGGCACTATCTTCGAAGGCAGTGAAGCCGTGTTATACGGACTTTGCACGCAAAAGTCGCTTTCGGGCGTAACGCTGACGGAATGTGACTTCGATACAATCGATATAGAACAAGAGCCTTAAAAAGGAGAAGAATAATGAAATCGTTAAGAAAATGTTTGACGGCAATAGTTTCCGCACTTTTGGCAGTGCTTATGCTGACCGCCGTTGCGGCTTGCGGCAAAACGCCCGAGCCGACGCCGGGACCCAAAGAGCAGAAATATGACCCCGAAACCAGACCGCTTGTTATGAGCATTTCCCAGCCCGACGGCGTGTATAACCCGTTTTTCTCGACTTCGGGTTACGACAGCACCGTGCTCGGAATGACGCAGATATCGATGTTAAACACCGATAAGGAGGGTTCGCCCGTCTGCGGCGATAACGAGCCCGTCGTCGTAAAGGATTGGCAGAAGACCTACAACGATAAGGACGACACGACCAAATACGAATTTATAATCAAGAACGGCATAAAGTTTTCGGACGGAGAGCCGCTCACGATAAAAGACGTGCTGTTCAATCTGTATGTCTATCTCGACCCCGTTTACACAGGCTCCGCGACGATTTATTCCACCGATATAGTCGGTCTTAAAGAATATCGCACGCAAAACCCGAACGCAACCGACAAATTCTATGAAACGTTCGAAGAAAGCTTCGTCAACGACGCGAGAACGCGCGTGGACAATATCGTAGAGTTTATGCGTGCATTCGGCTCCTATGTCGGCACGTCCACGTCGCCGAAGCCGACCGACCGTTGGACGGACGACGAGAAAAAAGAATTCAAAGCCGACTATACGGCTGTCGCCAAAGAGTTCCGCGAAGAGCTGTACAGCGATTGGAACTCCACGACGGGCAGTATGGAGTCCTACAAGGATTGGAAGTTCACCGAAGCTTGGCAGGTGTTTTTGCTCAACGACGGCGGATTTACGGAGCTTCTCGCAACCGACGTCGACGGCAAATACATAAAGGATAAGGACGGCAATTTCCAGCTCGACGCAGACAGCGCCGCGCAGTACAAGGAGATTTTGGACGAATATCTGACCTTGCATAACAAGCAGGCGACCGACGTCGAAGCCGTAAAGGAATGGGCGGTCAACTTCGTTTATTATTCCTATTTCCCGACGGCAGTGACCGATATATTCGACTATGACGAGCACGCGTTCGACGCCGACCGCATAGACAACTCGATTGCCAAGACCGAAGCCAACAGCTTCGAGCGCGTAATCCGCTATTGGCAGACCGCCGACAAAATGCTCAACACGTTCGCGGCGGACGCCAAGTCCGACTATTTCGCGGCGCAGGGCAGAGCGGTCAAAAGCATAAGCGGCATAAAGGTCGAAGACAGCGTGACAAGCGACTATCACGGCAACAGCCTCGGCGAAGCACACTCCGTGCTGTCGATAACGATAAACGGAATAGACCCGAAAGCGATATGGAACTTCGCGTTCACCGTCGCTCCGCTTCATTACTATTCCGGCGTGTACAAGAACAAGAAAGGCGAAACGAAAAACTATGTCGAAACCTTCGACGCGGACAAGGGCGAATTCGGCTTGGAGTTCAGCGACATCGACTTTATGAACAAGGTGCTCAACTCCTCCGATAAAATCGACCTGCCTCTCGGCGCAGGCGTCTATATGGCGTCCACGAAAAACGGCGGCGCGGCAAAGAGCGGTTCGGAATTCGACAACCTTAATATGATTTATTACGAGCGCAACCCCTATTACAACACGCTCGGAAAGGGCATAGAAAACGCCAAAATCAAATATTTCCGTTATCGCGTCGTAGACACCGACCAGGTCATCAACTCCATTTCCACCAAGGAAATCGACGTGGGCGACCCCAACGGCACCGTGGAAAACATCAAAAAACTGGACGACTCCGGCATAGCGCACAAGGAGATTTACACAAACGGTTACGGCTATGTGGGCATAAACCCCCGTTTCGTTCCCAACATCAACGTCCGCCGCGCGATAATGAAGGCAATGAATACGAAGATAATCACCAACGAGTACTACCAGAATAACCTTGCCGAACTCATATACCGCCCGATGTCCACGACGTCCTGGGCATACCCCAAGGGCGCAACGGTATACACCAGCCGCGACGGCACGAAGTACAACTATGACCAGCTCGGCACGGAGATAGAAAAGCTCGTGGAAGACGCAGGCTATGTCAAGGGCAGCGACGGCGTATACACAAAGACGATAGCGGGCTTCGGCGAAGATAAGCTGGACTATAAGTTCACGATAGCAGGCAAAAGCGACGACCACCCCGCATACAATATGTTCTTAAACGCAATGAAGGTGCTGAACGACCACGGCTTCGCCGTCAAAGTCGTTAAGTCCGAAACGGCGTTGAGCGACTTGACGACGGGCAAACTCGAAGTGTGGGCAGCCGCTTGGTCGTCCACCGTCGACCCCGATATGTATCAGGTCTACCATAAGGATTCCAAGGCTACTTCGGTCAACAACTGGGGCTATAAGCAGATAAAGGCGAACGCCAACGTGTACTCCACCGAACAGTCGCTCATCGAAGAATTGAGCCGTTACATAGACGCAGGCAGAGACACCGACGACGAAGACGAGCGCAAGGACATATACAAGACGGCGCTGGACATCGTTATGGAGCTTGCCGTGGAAATGCCGACTTATCAGAGAAAGGATATGACGGCTTACAACGCGGAACTCATAGACGAAACCACGCTCACTCCCGAAAAGGAACGCTCGCCGTATAACGGTCTGTTCTCTCGTATCTGGGAAGTAAACTATAACTGATAAATCTGACGCTTTCCGACTTGTCCGCTCTCTCGTTTAAAAGGGGGGCGGATAGGGCGGATAAATAAAAGGAAGGAAACACATTGCAGACTTTCAAGTACATAGTAAAACGCCTACTGCTTTCCGTATTCATTCTGTTCGGCGTGTCTGTCATAATCTATCTGCTTGCGCGAATGATGCCCACGAATTTCATCGACAATCAATATTCGGGCGCACTCGCGCAGGGCACGATGACGCAGGCGGACGTGGACAGAATAAAGGAGATATACGGACTGTCTATGCCCGACGCCTATCTATATGTCACCCCGGGCGAAAGCAGCGCATACAGCGGCACGCGCTTTACGAAAAAGACCACGCAGGAAGATAAAAACGACGTCGATATCTACAAGATTTTCGAAGAAGACGGAACGATGAGCGACGCGACCGCCGACGCGCTGAAAGAAGCGTATATGAATTGGCTGGTCGACTCTTACGACGCTAAAGGAAATTTGCGCCTGTATTTCCGTGCGGACGGCGGCTATGAGATATACACCGTCGTGGAAAGGGGAAGCACCGTAACCGACGTGGGAGAAGACGGAGAAGAGAGCGAAGAAGAATCCGACAAGATAATAACGCTGGACGAAGAACTCACGCTGAAAGAAAAAGGCACGTTCACGCTCGAAGTGGACGCCGCGGGCAATGCGGCGATAACCCTGTCCACGGACGGAAAGACCGCGGCGGCGTCGCTGAATTACCGCGTCGCTTCCTTCTGGGACAAACTCGGCGCAATGTTCGTCGGCTACTTCACTTGGCTGTTCAATCTGATTCGCGGCGATTTGGGAATGTCGTTCAAGTATAAACGCCCCGTCGGCGAAGTCATAATGAAGAATATGGGACTGTCCTTCGGCATCGCGCTCGTCGCCACGATATTGCAGTTTCTGATTGCCATACCGCTCGGAATAAAGGCGGCTACAAACCAATACGGCGTAATAGATTACACGGTCACCGTGTTCGCTATGATAGGCATAAGCCTGCCGACGTTCTTCTTGGCGTCGCTGTTTATCAGGGTGTTCGCCGTGCAGTTCGGCTGGTTCCCCGTATCGGGCGCAGTCGGGTCACTGCCCGTCGGCACGCCTTGGATAATGTCCGCGCTCGACCTTCTGTGGCATATGGTACTGCCGATGACCGTACTCGTAATACTGTCAATCGGCGGCTTGATGCGCTATACGAGAACCAATACTTTGGAAGTGCTGAACACCGACTATATAAGGACGGCGCGCGCCAAGGGCGTAAGCGAACATACCGTCATATACAAGCACGCTTTCAGAAACACATTGATACCGCTCGTGACAATGCTCGCAGGAATATTGCCGAGCCTGTTCGGCGGAGCTATGATAACCGAAACGGTATTCAGTATCCCCGGTATCGGCAAAATGGCGTACGACGCGCTTATGGTCGCCGACATACCTTTCATAATGGGCTACAATATGTTCATAGCCATACTCACGGTTTTGGGCACGCTGTTAAGCGACCTGATGTATGCCGCGGTAGACCCGCGCGTCAAACTCGGTAGGTGACAAAGGAGGAAGAAATGGAAGAGAAAGAAAACAAAGACATAATTCCTTCGGCCGAGGAAAAAACGCCTGCGGCAAAAACGCCGAAAACGACCGCCGCGAAAAAGACGACGGCAAAGTCGTCGGGCGCGAAAACGACCGCCGCGAAAAAGACGGCGTCGACAGGCACGGCGACGAAAAAAACCGCGTCTGCGGCAAAGACTTCGTCCGCGAAAAAGACGGCTTCCGCCGCTTCGGCAAAAGCGGACGGCACGAAGAAAACAACGTCGAAAACAACGGCAAAGACTGCGGCGAAAACAACCGCCGCCAAAACGACAGCCGCGAAGAAAACAACGCAGACAAGAACCGCAAAGTCGACCTCGGCAAAGACTGCGGCAAAAGAGCCGTCGGTGAAAACCGCAGAACCCGAAACGGCAAACACGGTGCAAACGCCCGAAATCGAGCCTCAAACGCCCGAAACGGACAAGACCGTACTTTCAGCCGAGCAGACGGCGACAGCCGAAATTGCGGCGGCGGAAACCGTTGAAACGGCAAAAGAAACACAGGCTCAACCCGAAGCCGCAACCGAAACCGCGGCGATAGAAGCCGCAAACGGAGAAACGACCGCGCAGGCCGAAACCGCGAATATAACGCAGGACGGCGGCGAAAAAACGGACGCCGTGGATATAGAAACGGTCACGTCGCGTTCGCTGTCGCCGACCAGACTTGTGCTCAAACGGTTCTTCCGTTCCAAGCTGTCTATGACGGGACTGATAATGCTGATAGTGCTCTTTGCATTTTCCTTTTTGGGACCGTGCCTGCAATTTCTGCCGTTCGTGTGGGGAGAGCAGGAGAAAGAAGACGAAGCTCACGCGGTCATAACCGAATACACCACGCCGATAACGCTGACCGACGAAAACGGCAAAGACGTGCTGGACGAAGACGGAAATCCGATAACGATATACGTCGTGACGTTCACGCCGAAAGTGACCTACCTGCCGCCGTCGGGCAGACACTGGCTCGGCACCGACTCTATGGGATACGACGTGTTCAGCAGACTGATGTACGGCGGCAGAATATCGCTTACGATAGGCTTTGTCGTCGTCATATTGGAAACTCTGCTCGGCGTACTTTTCGGCGGACTTGCGGGCTATTTCGGCAAGTGGGTGGACCAGATAATAATGCGTATAGTGGACGTGTTCAACTGTATTCCCACGTTCCCTATGCTGATGATAGTCGGCGTCGCCCTGCAACAGCAGGGAATGGCAGACGTGCCGCGACTATACACAATGATGGCAATGCTGACGCTGTTCGGCTGGTCGGGCACGGCGCGGCTCGTGCGCGGACAGATTCTGTCACTGCGCGAGCAGGAGTTTATGTTAAGCGCGGAAGCCAGCGGCTTGCCCGTGCGGCATAAGATAATCAAACATCTGATACCCAACGTAATGCCGCAGTTGATAGTGTCTATGACGCTCGGACTCGGCGGAATAATACTGACGGAAGCCACGCTCGGCTATCTCGGAATCGGCTTGCCGAACGCATACGCCACCTGGGGCAATATGATAAGCGGAGCGGCAAACAATACCGTGCTGAACTACTATCCGAACCTTTGGATAGCGCCGGGTATCTGTATAATAATAGCCGTGCTGGCGTTTAACTTTATCGGCGACGGACTGCGCGACGCGTTCGACCCGAAATCGAGTAAGTGATTATGAAGAAAGAAAAGAACAAACATTACATATCGGGACAGGAGTCCAACCAAATCGCCAAAGACAACGCCAAAGCCATAAAGGAGCTGAATAAGCGCAATAAGGCGTATACAAGGGACGACTATGTCACGGAAATGAAAAACCCCGACAACGTCGTGGAGTTCGAAAACCTGCATACTTATTTCTACACCGACCGCGGCGTGGTCAAGGCAGTCAACGGCGTTTCTTTCGAAATACCGCAAGGCTCCACCGTCGGCATAGTCGGAGAAAGCGGCTGCGGAAAGTCGGTCACGAGTATGTCGCTTATGCGGCTCATACAGGCGCCTATGGGGCAGATTGTGGACGGCAGTATCCGCTTCCGTTCCAATGTCAGAAAACTCGTCGGCAAAGAGCCTATGACGAGAGAGGTCACGGACGCCGACGGCAACGTGACGAGAGAGACTGTGCTCACAAAGTCGGGCAAGCCCAAAATGGTGAATAAATACGAACAGCACGACGAAGTGCTGGACATAGCCAAACTGCCGATGTCGGAGATGTCGCACATACGCGGTCGGGAAATAGCAATGATTTTCCAAGAGCCTATGACCAGCCTGAACCCCGTGTTCACGGTCGGCTACCAGCTCGACGAAGTGACGCTCTTGCACGTCAACGGCGCAACCAAAGAACAGGCAAAGGCAAAGAGCATAGAAATGCTGTCGCTGGTCGGCATAGCAATGCCGGAGCACGTTTATAAGTCCTATCCGCACGAACTGTCGGGCGGTATGAGACAGCGCGTTATGATTGCAATGGCGCTGTGCTGCAACCCCAAGCTGATAATCGCGGACGAGCCGACCACCGCGCTCGACGTCACCATTCAGGCGCAGATACTCGATTTACTGCGCGAAGTCAAGCATAAGATAAGCGGAAGCATAATGCTCATAACGCACGATTTGGGCGTCATAGCGGAAATGGTGGACTATGTGGTGGTAATGTACGCAGGCAGAATAGTGGAGAAAGGCACCGTGCAGGAGATATTCGACAACCCTCTGCACCCCTACACGGTCGGACTGCAAAAGAGCAAACCCGTAGTCGGCAAGGACGTAGACCGCCTTTACAATATCCCGGGCAACGTCCCCAACCCCATAAATATGCCGTCCACCTGCTACTTCGCGGATAGGTGCAATCGCCGTTGCGAAAAATGCACGGGCGACTTTCCGCCTATGATAAAGGTATCGGATACGCACAGCGTGGCTTGCTATCTGTATAAGGAAGGAGAGAATAAATGAGCGACTCTGTAGACACCGCAATCAATAAAGAACCCCTGCTCAAAGTCGAGAATCTGAAAAAATACTTTCTGATAAACAAGGCTTTCAAAAAGGAAAACCGCAAATACCTGCGCGCCGTAGACGGCGTATCCTTTTCGCTGGAAGCGGGAAAGACCATAGGAATAGTCGGGGAGAGCGGCTGCGGCAAAACGACAATGGGCAGAACCATACTGCGGCTTACCGACGTCACGGACGGAAAGATACTTTTCGACGGAGTGGACCTTGCCAAGCTCAAAGGCGAGACGCTTCGCAAACTCCGTCCGCAGTTTCAAATGATATTTCAGGACCCGTATTCGTCGCTGTCACCCAGACTGCCCGTCGGCGAGATAATAGGCGAAGCGGTCAAAGTGCATAAGATAGTCCCGAAAGAAGACTATAAGGACTACATATACGACGTAATGCAGAAGTGCGGACTTCAAACGCACTATTTCGAACGCTATCCGCACGAGTTTTCGGGCGGTCAGCGTCAGCGTATCTGCATTGCCAAAGTGCTGGCATTAAAGCCCAAGCTCGTGATTTGCGACGAGCCCGTTTCCGCGCTCGACGTGTCCATACAGGCGCAGATAATAAATCTGTTCAAGGACTTGCAGGAAAAGAACAACCTTGCCTATGTGTTCATTTCGCACGATTTGTCGGTCGTGGAACATATTTCCGACGACGTCGGCGTAATGTATCTCGGCAATATGGTGGAGTTCGCGCCGAAAAGGGAGCTGTTCAAAAACCCTATGCACCCGTATACGGAAGCCCTGCTCTCCGCCGTGCCTATGCCGGACCCGAATGTAAAAATGAACCGCATAACTCTCAAAGGCGATATCCCGTCGCCTGCCAATCCTCCGAAAGGCTGTAAATTCCATACGCGTTGCAATAAATGCACCGACGTCTGCAAGGAGTCTGAACCGGAGTTTAGGGATGTGGGTGGGGGACATTTTGTCGCCTGCCATCTCGCCTGACGGCATATAAACGTCGCATTTCGGCGTCAAGCGGCGCATTTTCTCGGGTCACGTACAAGAAGTACGCTCCCGCTCGAAAATGCTTGCTTTCCTTGAACTGCTCGTTTCTATGCCGTCAGGACGCTCTATACTTTTCACGCACTATTCTTTTGAAGCGCGCTCTGTCAAACCATTTCGACCGAAGCGCGCTTTTCTTTTCCCAATGTCATTTCGACCGAAGCACACGTCAGTGTGCGAAGCGGAGAAATCCCCTGCATCAGAACGCTTACAAACTCTTTCTTTGAACTTTTTCTGCGGCAGGACTTTCGTGCTTTGCGCGCCCTTTCTTTTTGTACGCAAAGTGCGCGCCCATTTTAAAATGTCTGCTTTTTCGCCCTTGAATAATCATAATGCCAAAAGACTTGACAAACGCGGGGGAATGTGATAAACTTTACCCACGGAAGAATGAACTTTAAAGAAAATGCGCTGAATTACGAAAAAGAGTTTTTAAGCCGATTCGCCGCGCACAGTGCGGACAGCAAGGGTCGGCTTCGTCCTATTTCGCCCTGCGAGTTGCGCACCGAATATCAGCGCGACAGGGACAGAATTCTGCACTGCAAGGCGTTCCGCAGGCTGAAACACAAGACGCAGGTCTTTCTCGCACCAGAAGGCGACTATTACCGCACGCGCCTGACTCACACGCTGGAAGTCAGTCAGATTGCCCGAACGATAGCTTTCGCTCTGCGGCTCAACTGCGACTTGACGGAAGCTATTGCGCTGGGGCACGACTTGGGACACACTCCGTTCGGACACGCAGGCGAGCGCGCGCTTCGCCGTCATCTCGACTTTTCCCACAACGTCCATTCGCTTCGCGTGGTAGACGTTTTGGAAAACGACGGGCAAGGGCTCAATCTTACCTATGAAGTCAGAGACGGAATAGTCAATCACACGACGGCAGGCAAGCCTGAAACGCTGGAAGGCGAAACCGTGCGTTGGAGCGACAAAATAGCCTACATAAGCCACGACATAGACGACGCGCTACGCGGAAAAGTGATAATGCCGAGCGACATACCCGAAAAGTATTCCCGCGTATTCGGCGTCACGCACGGCGCGCGTATCGATACTATGATAATGGATATAATAAATAACAGCTGCGGAAAAAATGTCGTCGAACCGAGTGCGGCTATGAAAGAAAACATAATGGGATTGCGGGCATTTTTGTTCGAAAGAGTGTACACGGCAGGCGCGGCTAAAACGGAAGAAAGCAAGGCGGAGAGTATGATAGAATACCTTTTCGAATATTTCGAGAAGCATACGGACAAACTGCCGCGCGAATTACTTTCGTTGTCGGAAGGCAACGTAAAACAGGCGGCGGCGGACTTCGTCGCGTCTATGAGCGACAACTACGCCACGCGCGTGTTCGAAGATATAACCGTACCGCGCGGCTGGTCGGTGCTGTAAAGGAAACGGGTTTAGTTGAACGACGATTTCAGAGAGTTTATAGACGAGCTTTTAAACCGCACGGACGTGGTGCAGGTCATATCGCGTTACGTGCCGTTGAAGCAAAAGGGCAATACCCACTGGGGCTGTTGTCCGTTTCACCACGAAAAAGACCCGTCGTTCGCCGTCAATCAGGCAAAACAGTTCTACCACTGCTTCGGCTGCAAGGAAAGCGGCAACGCGATAACCTTCGTGCAGAAAATGGAGAGCGTCGACTTTATGGACGCCGTGAGAATACTTGCCGAAGCGGCGCATATGGAAATACCGCAGTTCAAGGGCGGCAAAAAGAGCGGCTATGACCCCGATAAAAAGAAACGGCTGTACGCGCTGATGAAAGACGCGGCGCGGCACTACCACGAAAACCTGCATCTGCCGCAGGCGGAAGTCGCAAGACAGTATCTCGAAAAGCGCGAAATAGACGGCAATCTGATTGTAAAGTTCGGACTCGGGTACAGCTTGAACGGCGGCGAAATGATAGACTTTCTGACGAAGAAGGGCTATACGAAAGCCGAAATGAAGGAAGTCGGACTCATAGAACAGCGCGCCGATTCCTATTACGACGTGTTTTACGGCAGACTGATTTTCCCGATAATAGACAACTTCCGCAACGTCGTGGCATTCGGCGGCAGAACGCTGAAAGCCGATTACGAGTTCGCCAAATACCGCAACTCGTCGCAGACCCCGATATTCGATAAATCGCGCAATATCTACGGCATAAACCTTTTGAAGAAAAAGAAACAGCGCGAGAACTTCGACAGCATAATAATGACCGAAGGCTATATGGACGTCATAGCCCTGCATAAGGGCGGCTTCGACACCGCCGTCGCGTCGATGGGCACGGCGCTGACGTCCACGCAGGCAAAGCTTTTGAAGAACTATGCCGACAGGGTGTACATAAGCTATGACGGCGACGGCGCGGGGCAGAAAGCCACAATGCGCGGATTGGACATTCTGGAAAACGCAGGGCTGTCGGTCAGAGTGGTGTCGCTTCCCGAAGGAATGGACCCCGACGACGTAATCAAAAAGCAGGGCGCGGCGGCTTATAAAAAGCTGCTGGACGAAGCCGAAACGCTGACGTCGTTCAAGATAAAAACGCTGAAAAAGTCCTATGATTTGACGGACTCGGAAGGCAAGGCGGGCTTTGCCAAAGCCGCAATCGACGTCATAAGACGCCGCCCGAGCGCCGCGGAACAGGAGGAGTACATAAACCTGGTGCAGAGCCTGACGGGGTACAGCAAGCACGTTTTGATGAAACAGGCGGAACTGCTCTCGCAGGAAGAAGAAGCGGCAATACCGCCGGAGCCTACGGGAGCCAAGGAAACGCGTTCAAGCGCGACCGATAAAGCGGCGCTGTGCGTGCTGGCGTCGCTGGCATACGAAAAGGTGTATGCGGAGTTTATGGAAAACTCGGACTTTCTGCCGGAAACGGGCGCGTACAGAAGCGTGTACGAAGCGATAGAAAGATATAAGAACGAGAGCGGAACGGTTCGCATAGATTCTCTGTTTTCCCTGCTCGACGACGAAGGCGCAAGCCTGCTTCACAGAATCGCCGATTACGAGTTTATCGGCGGCGACGAAAGACGGGAATATCTCGATTGCCTTCGGGAATTGCAGACAAGCAGGATAAAGGAAGAAATGGACAGGCTGAACTCGTCTTACGGTGCGGCGGACGGCACGGAAAAAGGACGGATACTGAAACAGATAGGCATACTGTCCAAAAAGCTCAAAGAGATAAACAGCGGTAATTAAAAAGGAAGTCGATTTAAGTGACAAAGACAAACGAGAAAATAGAAAAAGCGTATGCACAGCTGACAAAAGCCGCGAAAAAAAACGGCGGTCGTCTGTCGTACGACGAAATCGGCGAAAAGCTCGCGATAAACTGCGAAGCCGGCGCCGAAGAAATGGAAGAAGTCCTGCGCCGTCTGGAAGACGCAAAGATAACCGTGGAGAAAAAGCCGAAGCACGCCGCACTGACTGCAAGCATAGAA
Source organism: uncultured Clostridia bacterium (assembly GCA_948440265.1). Lineage (GTDB taxonomy): Bacteria > Bacillota > Clostridia > Christensenellales > Pumilibacteraceae > MGBC157735. The sequence continues at coordinate 30,292 of CAOJOK010000007.1, read as the reverse complement.
AAGGAAATGCGCAGACTTATAGGCGTGGGCAGGAAAAGGGGCAGCCTTACCTATGACGAAATCGGAGCAAGACTGGTCCCCGTCTGCGAAGCCAACGCCGAGCAAATGGAAGAAGTGTTCCGCATCATTTCCGAAGAGGGCATAAAGGTGACTTACGGCGACGACGCCAAAACGGACAGCTTCGAAAAGATAGTGTCCGAAGTGTCCACGGACGACCCCGTCAAGGTATACTTGAAAGACATCGGCAAAGTGCCGTTGCTTTCCGGCGACGAAGAATACGACCTCGCTCTCAAAATGCTGGACGGCGACGAAACGGCGAAACAAAGGCTTTCGGAAGCCAATCTGCGCCTTGTGGTGTCTGTGGCAAAAAGATACGTGGGCAGGGGCTTGCAGTTTCTGGACTTGATACAGGAAGGCAATATGGGACTTATGAAAGCCGTGGACAAGTTCGACTATACGAAGGGCTTTCGGTTTTCGACGTACGCTACCTGGTGGATACGTCAGGCGATAACACGCGCCATCGCCGACCAGGCAAGGACGATAAGAATCCCCGTGCATATGGTGGAAACGATAAACAAGCTCTTGAGAACCACGCGCGCATTGAGCCAGAAGCTCGGCAGAGAACCGTCCGTCGAGGAGATAAGCAAGGAAATGGGACTGCCCGTTCAGCGCGTCGTGGAAATTCAGCGCATAGCTATGGACCCCGTATCGCTGGAAACGCCCGTCGGCGAAGAAGACGACACGCGCCTCGGCGACTTTATAGAAGACGAAAGGGCGATGTCTCCGCAGGACGCGGCGGCGTTCGCACTGCTGCGCCGTCAGCTTTTCGGAATATTGGACACGCTGTCGCCGAGAGAAGAAAAGGTAATCAGACTGCGATACGGTCTCGACGACGGACATCCGCGCACGCTGGAAGAAGTGGGAACGGAGTTCGGAGTAACGAGAGAGAGAATACGTCAGATAGAAGCAAAGGCGCTGCGTAAACTGCGCCACCCGTCGAGAAGCAAGAAGTTAAAAGAGTATGTGGAAGAATAGAGAGTACGTTAGAGGACGAAGATATGGCGAAGAAAGAAGAAAAAACAGTTAAAAGCAAGCAGGAGACTTCGGCGGAAGAAATTCGCAGACGCGGAATGATTGATAAGGAAGTCAAACGCCTTATCCGTGTCGGCACGAAGCGCGGACATCTTACCTATGACGAAGTCGGCGAAAGGCTGGTGCCCGTCTGCGAAGCGACGGCACAGGAAATGGACGAAGTTTTCCGCGTGCTGGAAAAGGAAAACATAGAGATAATCTACACGCAGATTGACGTCAAAGATTCTCTGGAAAGTCTGGTTTCCGACGCCGCGGCGGACGACCCCGTCAAGGTATACTTGAAAGACATCGGCAAAGTGCCGCTGCTTACGGGCGACGAAGAAGTGGAGCTTGCGCGCAGAGTGCTGGACGGCGACGAAACGGCAAAACAAAGGCTTTCGGAAGCCAACTTGCGCCTCGTGGTGTCGGTGGCAAAGAGATACGTGGGCAGGGGCTTGCAGTTTCTGGATTTGATACAGGAAGGCAATATGGGACTTATGAAAGCCGTGGACAAGTTCGACTATACGAAGGGCTTTCGGTTTTCGACGTACGCGACCTGGTGGATACGTCAGGCGATAACGCGCGCGGTTGCCGACCAGGCAAGAACGATAAGAATCCCCGTGCATATGGGCGAAATGATAAACAAGGAAAAGCACGCGTCGCAGGCGCTCGAACAGCGTCTCGGCAGAGTGCCCACCACCGCCGAAATAAGCAGGGAAATGGGCGTCAGCGAGGAGCGCGTGCGCGAAATACAGCGCATATCCCGCACCCCTCTGCCGTGGGACACCCCGGTCGGCGACGACGACGACAGCCACCTCGGCGACTTTATCGCCGACGACAATACGGCGACTCCGCAGGAAGCGGCGGCGTATTCGCTGTTGAAACAGCAGCTGCTCGATACGCTCAATACTTTGGACCCGCGCGAAGAAATGGTTTTGCGCCGCAGGTACGGACTGGACGACGGCAGACCGCGCACGCTGGAAGACGTCGGCAAGGAGTTCGGCGTAACGCGAGAGAGAGTGCGCCAGATAGAAGCAAAGGCACTGCGTAAGCTCCGCCATCCGGCAAGAAGCAAGAAATTGAAGGACTATATAGACCAATGAAACGTCTGGAAGCCGCGCTGTCGCTCGTTCCGAACGACTGCGTGCTGGCGGACGTCGGGTGCGACCACGGCTTGCTGTGCCTTGCCGCATTGCAGTCGGGCAAGGCGAAAAAGGTATACGCCTGCGATATAAGCGCCAAATCGCTGGAAAAGGCACGGCGCGCGCTGAAAGATAAAAACGCGGAGTGCATAGTAAGCGACGGACTTAAAAACGTGCCGCGCGACTTCACCGCAGTAACCGTTTGCGGTATGGGCGCGGAAACAATGCTCGGAATACTGTCGGAATACGACGGGGCGGCAACGCTGATATTACAGCCGCAGACGCAGGCGAAAGAAGTCCGAAAGACGCTGACCGAAAAGCTCGGCTACCGCTTGATAGAAGAAATCACGGCGTGCGAGAGAAACCGTTATTATCCCGTTATGCGCTTCGAGAAAGGCGGCGGCGGTTTGGACGACTTACAGCTTGCGTTCGGACTGCACGCGCACAACCCGACGGACGGGCTGATAAAAATGTGCGAAATGCTGAAAAAGAAATATTCGGCGTTTAAACCGACCGAGCAGTCGGAAAAACTGCTTGCGGAAATAGAACGGGTGCTGAAAAGCGCCGAACACGCAAATAACCAAGACATCACTGCCGAAAGCGACGGCAGGGGAATATAAGGAGACTTGTATGGCAGATTTGAAAACGATATTGAAATATCAGGACATCGATTTGAAGTTGAGACGGCTGACGGACTCGATAGAAAAGAGCGAAACCGCAAAGCGCGGCGCGCTGGCGAGAAACGAGTTCGAAGCGGCGAAAAAGAGTATGGAAGAAACGGAGCGCAACGCAAGCGACGTCGTGGAAACGGTGAACGCCGTGACGGGCGCAACCAAAGACGCACAGGCGAAAGTCGCCGCCGCGGCAGAGCGCGTGAAAGATAAGGAGCTCACGTCCAAAGAGAGAAAACAGCTCATTTCGGAACTCGAAGCGATAAAGGCGAAGCTTTCGGAAAACGAAAAGAAAGTGGAGCCGACAAAGAAGAAGGGCGAAAAGATTGTGGACGAATACACGAAACAGCAGACCCACGCAAAGAAAATGCGCGACATATACAACGCGTCCAAAGAAAAAGTCGACAAGGACAGACAGGACAAGGAAAAGGACTTGTCCGAGCTCAAAAGACAGCTCGACGAGCTTCGCCCGAATATAGACAAGGAGCTTATGAAAGTGTACGACGGACTTGCCGCGGAGAGAAAATTTCCGCCCGTCGTCGAAGCTCATATCGGCGAAAGAGATTCGCTGTCCTGCCGCGGCTGCGGCTTGCAGCTGTCGCAGGCAGGCAGGAGCGAGCTGACCGACAAGGGCGTGTGCAGGTGCGACAACTGCCGCAGAGTGATTTATATGCCGCAGGGTGCAAAAGCCAAGAAGTAAAACAAAACAATAAGAGCGCAGAGAGTTCAGTCTCCGCGCTCTTTTTTTTCAGAGTGGCATATTTACTTGTTGGAGTCGTTTTCGCGTATCTCCACGCGCCTGATTTTGTCGGAAATGGTTTTCGGCAGCTTGCTCACAAACTCCACAATGCGCGGATATTTATAGGGCGCGGTAGTGTGCTTGACGTGGTCCTGCAATTCCTTTTTCAACTCCTCGCTCGGGAAATAGTTTTTCGCGAGCACAATCGTGGCTTTGATGACCTGTCCGCGCACGTCGTCGTCCACGGCGGTAATGGCACATTCCATAACTGCAGGGTGTTCCATAAGCGCGCTCTCCACTTCGAACGGTCCTATGCGGTATCCGCTGCTCTTGATTATGTCGTCGTCGCGCCCCACAAACCAGTAATAACCGTCGTCATCGCGGTACGCCACGTCGCCCGTGTGATAATATCCGTCCTTCCATACGGAGCGGATGTTGCCGTCCGCGGTGTAATATCCGATTAAAAGTCCGATTTGCCCGTCGCGGTACTTTATGCAGATTTCGCCTTCGCGGTTGTCGTCGATGACCTTGCCTTCGTCGTCGAGCAGTACGACTTCATAGAGCGGGGAGGGCTTGCCCATAGAGCCGGGACGGGGCTGCATATCGGGGAAAGTACCCATACATAAGACGGTCTCCGTCTGCCCGTAACCTTCGAATACAGGCCTGTCCAGCTTCTCCATAATGCGCTTGTACACTTCGGGGTTCAACGCTTCGCCGGCAGTACAGTAATGCTCTATTGCCGAAAGGTCGAACTTCGTCAAGTCCTCCTTAATCAAAAAGCGGTACATAGTCGGCGGCGCGCACAGCGACGTGACCTTGTACTTGACGAGAAGCGGCAAAAGGTCGAGCGGAGTGTAACGCCCGTAATAGTCGTATGCAAACACCGCACAGCCCGAAATCCATTCGCCGTAAATCTTGCCCCAGCTCGCCTTTGCCCAGCCCGTGTCGGCGGCGGTAAAGTGCAGACCGTCGTCGCGGCAGCGGTGCCACCAAAACGCCGTCAAAGCGTGCGCAAGGGGATAGGCATAGTTGTGCGTGACCATCTTCGGCATACCCGTCGTGCCCGACGTGAAATAGGAAATCATAGGGTCGGTGGATTTGTTGGATACTTCGAAGTCCAAGCCGTCCGCGCGCGCGTCTTCGTAAAACGTCGAAAAGTCTTTGGAAAAGTCTGTCTTTTCGCCTATCGTCAAAACGAGCTTGACGGTGGGGCACTGCGGCAGAGAAGCCTTTATATAGCCCGAAACGCCCTTTGCCGTGACGGAAATAATGGCTTTCACGCTCGCGTAATTGCAGCGGTAAATAATGTCCTTGTAGGTGAGCTGCGCCGTTGCGGGAATGGCAATCGCCCCCAGCTTGTGCAGCGCCACGACCGTATACCAATATTCGAATCGCGACATAAGCATAACAAGCACGGAATCGCCCTTGCGTATGCCTGCGCGGTAGAGCGCGTTGGCAATGCGGTTGGAGTTTTCGGAAACGTCTTTGAAGGTAATGATTTTTTCCTCGCCGCGGTCGTCGCACCATACAAGCGCTTTCTTGTCGGGACAGAGCCTTGCATACTCGTCCACGATATCGCGCCCGAAATTGAAGTTTTCGGGGACGGTGACGCGGTAATTCTTCTTCAAATCGTCATAGTCTGTGAATTCCGTTCGATTGACGTATCTGTCGAGTAGGTTCATAAAATGCCTCTTGATATATTTATTGCTTATATTTATAACATAAAGCCGAAAAAAAATCAACCGATTTTCTGTGATAAAGCGATAAAACAATTATAAATGTCGTAAAACGGTTGAATTTTCGGTAACGGTATGATATAATTTACAATATAATGCAGTACGATTTCAAAAAGGAGTAAAGGAAATGAAGATAACCAAAGCGGTAATTCCCTGCGGCGGAATGGGAACGCGGTTTTTGCCGATAACCAAAGCCGTGCCCAAAGAAATACTTCCCGTAATAGACACCCCCGTGCTTGCGCATATCGTAAACGAAGCGGTAGAGAGCGGAATAACGGATATAATGATTGTACTTCCGAACGGTAAAGCGGCGATAAAGGAGTATTTCGCACCCAATCCGCAGCTGGAAGACGCGCTCGTAAAGGCAGGCAAGACGGAGTTCGCCGAGATTGTCAGAAAGACGTACTCGTCGGCAAACATAGTGTTCGGCTTGCAGGAAAAACCGCTCGGAAGCGCGGACGCCGTCGCAAAGGCAAAATCTTTCACGGGCAAAGAACCTTTCTGCCTTGCCTGGGGCGACGACCTGATTTGCGCGCAGAAGCCGGTTATGGGACAGCTTATCGGCGCATACGCAAACTGCGCGACGAGCATAATCGGCGTGCAGAGCTGGGCGGGAGACGACATAGTGCGTTACGGAGTCGCAGATATCGACAAGGAAAAGAAGTACGACGGCAGACTGTATAAGTGCCGCGGCATCGTGGAAAAGCCGCCGATAGACAAACTGCCCTCGCGCCTTGCCGCGTTGGGTCGGTATGTGCTGACGGCGGACGTGTACGACTATATAGAGAAAACCCCCGTCGGCAAGGGCGGCGAACTGCAACTCACCGACACGCTGAATATGATGTGCGACGGCGGCAAAATGCACGTCTATGACTTCGAAGGCAAACGCTATGATATGGGCGATAAATTCGGCGCAGTGCAGGCAACCGTCGAGTTCGCGCTCAAAGGCGCTTTCAAGGACGAAATGAGAGAGTATATCAAAGGATTGGCAAAGACGCTGTGAACGCACTGACTTACGTCCGCCCGTCAAAGGGAAAGTACATTCTTGCAGGCAAAACCGACGCCGACGGAGCATATAAAATCGTCGATAAAGACGACTTGAATATCGACTTTCAAAGGCTCTATCTTGCCGATATGAGCGCGGACGAAACGGTGACGGAAAGCATAGCCGACCGCGTGTTCGAGGGCAAAAGCAGAGTGATGATAAGCGTGTCGAGAACGCTGGAAGAAGTCGGCGCTTTCGATAAGAAATACGGGTTAAGCCCCGTGATGTATTTGCATAAGCTCGGGCTGTTGGAGCGCGTAGACGCCCTGGTAGGCGGCGTGTGGCTGGATAGGGACGACGTAGACATAATGGCGCAGTGCGGCTGTCCGCTGATAATAACACCCTCTTACGATATGGGAACGGGCAACGGCATACCCGAAACGGCGACGTATCTGCGGCGCGGACTGACGCTCGGCATAGGCACGGAAAACTGCGCGTACAACCCTGCTTGCGATATGCGTTTCGAAGCAAAGCTCATAGAGCTTACCGCGTCTGCGACAATGCGCGAGAGCGGAATAATCACCGAAAAAGAAATCAAAAAAATGCTGGATTTTTCTCTGAAAGAGTGATATAATTGTTGTGTAAGATTTCGGTTAAGGAGGTATAAGGAAGATGAACAGAGTGATAACGCTGTCAAGACAGTTCGGAAGCGGCGGAGCGGAAATAGGCAGAAAACTCGCCGACGAGTTGAAAATACCCTTTTACGACAAGCACGTCATAGAGCAGGCGGCGGAAAAGAGCGGTATAGCCAAGGAGCACTTCGAAAAGGCGGACGAACGCCGAACGAACAGCTTTTTGTTTTCGCTGGTCTCCGCGCATTACGGCGGAACGGCGACCCCCGTTCGTCTCGACGACATAATAACCGACGACAAACTTTTCATTTACACGGCGGAAACGGTCAAGGAAATGGCAAAACAGCCCTGCCTGATAGTGGGGCGGTGCGCGGACGATATATTGCGCGACGAAGATATCCTGCGCGTGTTCATATACGCCGATTTGTCCGTGCGCGTAAAGCGTATCTGCGAGCTGTATGATTTAAGCGAAAAGGCGGCGACCACGCTGATTAAAAAGACGGACAAACGCAGAGCCAATTATTACAACTTCTACACTTCGAGAAATTGGGGCGAAGCGGCAAACTACGATATTTGTATCAATTCGGCAAGACTCGGCGTGGATGGCACGGTACAGGCGCTCGCGGAGTTCGTTCGCAACGCCGAATGACATTCGGATATAATAAAACAAAACAGCCGAAACGGTGAAATCGTTTCGGCTGTTTTTGATAGATTTCGTAAATTTTTATTCGGCTTGCGCGGTTTCGGAATAGCCCTCGAAAACTTCGCCTTCTGCTTTCTTCGGAAGAAGAAGGGAGAACGAATCGCGTACGATTTGCCTGTCGTTTTCATTTGCCACACGCACGTCGAAGGAGAGCGCACTGTCGTCATAGGACACAATGACGCGTTCGAACTTCTTTTCCGATTGGAATTTGACGTCGGATACGCAGTTTGCCGGAATGACGCTGAATTTGGAATCGTTCAAAACCTTGTTGTTGGAAGTGCTGTTTAAAACAAGCTCTTTGTCGTTGACGAATGCGTCGTGATAATTGGTTCCGCTGACAAACACTCCGCCGCCGCCGAAAATCATACCGACCACGCCGAGAGCGTTGACCGCGGCATTTCTTGCGGCTTGACCTTTTCGGTCGAGAATGACGGAAAAGTGCTTATAGCTCTCACTGCCGCCGTAAGTACGGTGGGCGATAGAAGACGGGTTTTCGACGTTCGCGGAAGCTTTTTTGGCTTGCGAGAGATTGATTAAGCCGAGCAGGAGAGTTATAAAGCCTGCAAATCCGCATATAACGGTTACAAGCAACGTCCAGGGCTCGTTTGTAACGAATCTGGCTATGAGAAATCCTACGCCGATTGCGAGAAGCACCGCACCCGTAATGCAAACGGGTTTGTAATTGGGTTTTTTGTAATTCATAATTTTTGCACCGCCTCATTATTCTGTTTCAGCATATCTTATACGCTGAAAATATTATATCAAACGGCAGGGGAGTTTGTCAATAAAAATTTTCTTACGATTTTTTAAAACATCGAGCAAATCGCTTGTCAAAATAATTATAATGTGATATTATAATGTGCGTGACCGCTTTTTTCGGTTGCCCGAAACAGAGCGAACATTTGCCGAAGTGGTGGAATGGCAGACGCGCCGGACTCAAAATCCGGTGGTAGCGATACCGTGTGGGTTCGAGTCCCACCTTCGGCACCACTTCAAGAGCCTACGCAAATCGAAAGAAATGCGAAGCTCGAAACCCGAGTGGCAGGCGATACCGTGTGAGACCAAAGTCCCACCTTCGGCACCACTTCAATTAAATAACTATCTATGCGGTCGTGGTGGAATTGGCAGACACGCAAGACTAAGGATCTTGTGGGCGACCATGCAGGTTCAAGTCCTGTCGACCGCACCAAGGCACCCTTGAGGGTGCCTTTTTTGCGGTCTGAAGGACTTGAACATTAAGAAGGCGCGAGCGTTAAGAAAACAGCACGGTGTGCTGTTTTCAGCGAGCGGACGAGCGGCAATGCCGCGAAGTCGGCGAATTGCGAAGCAAAGCGCGTCCTGTCGACCGCACCAAGGCACCCATTGAGGGTGCCTTTTTTACGGTTCGCAGGACTTGAACATTAAGAAGGCGCGAGCGTTAAGAAAACAGCACGGTGTGCTGTTTTCAGCGAGCGGACGAGCGGCAATGCCGCGAAGTCGGCGAATTGCGAAGCAAAGCGCGTCCTGTCGACCGACCAAGTCTTAATAGCTTGAACTTCTTTATCGTAAAAAAGACGTTCGGGCTATTTTGTTTTATGGAAGAACAGAGAGCCGCCGCAAGTGTAAAGAACTTGCTGCAAACCTCTTTATCTTTTATTAAAAATTTTATCGAAAGGCAATTTATTTTTAAGACTAAAAATAAATTGTTGTATTTCTTTCCAAGCAATTTTGCTTTCTTTCAAAAAGGGCGTTAAATATAAAAAATCGTGCCACATACCGCCATATTCCGAAAGCTCAACTTTGATTCCCGCCGATTTTGCTTTAAGATATAATGTTTCGCTATCGCTTGCGGAAGTTTCAAGCTCTCCGCACTGTATAAGCATATCGGGAAAATCATAGTATTCCGCATATGCGGGCGATAGTTTGCTGTCAAACGGCGATGCGTATCCGCAATAAGGTGTTTTACGCCGTATAAATTGTTCGTAATCTTCGAATCTTTGATTTTTGGGCAAAGAATAAAGCGGGTCGCGATAGCAATTCTTTTTATACGAATCCCCAATCGCCGCCAAATCTATATACGGTGATATTGCAATCAATGCTTTGGGCAACGGAATACCATCATTCCTTAGTTGCAAACAAGTCGACAACATCAAATTTGCGCCGAAACTATCGCCTATTGCAATTATTCCTTTCCCTTTCAGTTTCCGGTAAAGTTCGACGTACGCGGAATAAACTTCGTTATGCACGGAAGGAAAAACAAGCTCGCTACTGACCTTATAATCTATGGAATAAATCGGACATTCGGTTAATTTACAAAGGTGCTCGGCAACTTTTCTGTACATTCCGTTCATTGCCTGCGTATGTCCGCCACCGTGAAACTGTACAATACACATTGCATCGTCTGAACAGGACGGTTTTAGCATTTCAACTTTAGTATCGTTGATATTTAAAATTTCATAATTACAGTTTTTTGGCGGATTATACGGCTTATGCTTAAACTTGACGCTACGGGATAACGACCTATGATTTTTTCGATACGGATAAGTATATATGCGAAGCAACAAAGCCGTGATTTTCGCACCTAACGAAATCATAATTCTGAAAGCCTTTTTTGCATATTCTTTACAAGCGGATTCATTATAATATTTACAAACACGCCCGATTTGATATAGCAATAGACCTCATTCCATAAACCGTAGAAAGCGCATTTTATGTCGCAATATTTACTTGCGCCGTATTTGCTGATATAGGTTTCTCGCAAATAAAATCTTTTTCCCGTCAAATTGTCGAACTGAAACAAATCGTACTCTCTATCTGCATACATAGAATTAAGCGGGTCGATAAAGCCGCTGACTTCATACTTTTTGCTTACCATTATGTTAGCTATATTCAAGTCGCCGTGTATAAGACACGCATCCTTTACTTCTTCCGAAAAGATTATATCGAACTTACTCCAAGCCGCGCGCATTGCAACTATAATTTTTTCGGCAAGCGAATTAGCTTTATACAATTCTTCGGCTTTTTCCAAAACGGCTTTTGCAAACGGTTTGTAATAATCTACCCACGTCGGGTAATCGGGGGATAGCGTATCGCCGAATTTATCGTTTTTATGCTTATGAATTTTGTGTAAAGCAGTTGTTACCTTATCCGCGAATTCAAGCCGTTTGCGTCTGCTTTTAATCAACATACCGAGTGCTATAAGCGCATTTTTGCCGTCAATATATTCCATTGCGTAGCAGTCGACCGGTATCGCTTTATCTGCATTTCTCACAAGCAATACTTTCGGTATTTTGACCGAACAGTTATCCGCAAGCAATTTTAAGTCGTTTACTTCTTTTGCGAGCATATCTTTTGCTCTCAAAAATTTGATTACAAACTTACTTCCGTCTTTAAGCCAAACACCGAAAACCCGCCCGAACGAACCGCCACCGAGATACTTTACCTTTTCGGGTCTTTGCTTGAATTGCTCTCTTACAATATCCGCCGAATATTTTTTTGCCGTGTATTTATCGAGCGGAATTGCCAATACTCTTTCTACTTTCATATAATGCCCCTTAAATTTTTTTCTATTATACATAATCGAAAGCATAATTACAATATCGGTAAATGACCGAATAGTATCCATAAATGACATTTACTTTAATAAATTTCTATATTCATTAGGCTTTATTCCGACAACAGAAAAAAATTGCTTATAAAAACCGGAAGCATTGGAATACCCGATTTCATAAGCTATATCTTCTATTGTAAAATTACTTTCAATTAAAAGCTGTTTCGCACGGGCTATTCTATATACAGTAAATAGCTCCGAAAAGCTTTTACCTGTTTTGTTTTTTATCAACCTACCGATGTAATTAGAGTTATAGCCTTGTTTTGCGGCAAAGTCAGCAAGCGACGCAGTTTTTATATTTTCGACGAAGTATTCGTCGAGTTTTGTTTCAATGGCAATATCGGTTTTTTTCGTATCGGTTAATTCCGCAAAAATTATAGTAAGATAACTTTGAATAAGCAAATTTTTAAATTTATTATTGTAAGATTGCTCTTGCAGTAATTTTAAAATTGCAAATTCTGCTGTTTCATTAACGTTTTCAAATAATATTTTTGATTGACGTGCGCAATCATCTATGATGTTACCGCCGGTTGAGTCAAATATATTAAGCGGTATTACATATTTCAATATAATGTCGTAGCTATTACACTTTTCTATTTTATGAACGCAACCCGGAAAAATCAATAAACATTTACCTGCGGTTAATAAAAGTTCGGTACCGTCATTAAAATGTTGTACGCATTTGCCGCGATGAACATAAACAAGTTCATAAAACGTATGCGAATGGAAATACGGTATCTGGCTTTCGGTATGCTTTTTTATATAAAATTTATCGCTTTGTCTAATAGGTACGATAGGAAATTCTTTTAAACGCTCCGATAAAAAATCCCGAACGGACAAATTCGATTGCTTAACTGCATCAAAAATTTCTTTACTATTCGCAAACTCGTTTTCTATTGCCGCCAAAAATAGTTTTTCGGTATCCGCTTGCCTTTTATCGTCGGACTCGTGCTTGTTAAGAATTGTTAAAAAAGTTTCGTTCATATTTAATATTATACAAAAAACCCAAATTTTTTGCAAGTGATGAGATATTCACAAAATATATCGTCTATAATGCACCGGCATCGCTTGAAGAACTCGAAAGTTCGACCTTGTTTTTAAACGGTGCACCAAGGCACCCCTTGCGGGTGCCTTTTTTGCGCACGGCACGCGTCCTGTCGACCGCACCAAAATGTATTATAGATAATCGTCACCCTTTATAATTTGTCAATTTGTAAAATCGTTTAATTGCAATTTGCGTTGTTTTTTGGTATAATAACCGTAATGAAAATCAACTTAAAAGAAAACAAAAATAAGAATGATATCGAGATTCTTATAGAATACCCCGAAATGTCGGAAACCGTGCGCCGCATAGAAACGGTAATAAAATCGGTTGATAATATAGTCCGTTGTCAAGATGACGACGGAAAGATTTGCTTTGTGCGCGTATCGGAAATTTTTTATATTGAAAGTGTAGAAAAGCAAGTTTATATTTATACGAAAGATAAAGTTTATAGTTCGGATTCGCCGCTATATCAATTTGCGGAAAAACTATATAATTTCGGGTTTGAACAAATAAGTAAATCGTGTGTTTTGAACTTAAACACTATGGTCGGCGTTAAAGCAATTTTCAACTCGAAAATGGAAGCAATGCTGGAAAACGGCGAAAAGGTAATTATATCAAGGAATTTTATTCCGTCAATTAAAAAGCGATTGGAGAAAATGTTATGAAAAAACAGATATTTAGGTTTGTTAAGCATTTGCTGATAAATACACTTGCGACAACCGCATTGAGCATCTTTTTAATGTGCATCGTTGCTATAATAAAGGGGTTTACTTTAATGGCAATAGCCGTGCCTTTTCAGATATTGCTCGCGAATTTATTGGCGCATATCGGTTTCATAGTATTTGACAAAATAAATATGAAATATAGAATAATAAATTATGCTGTAATGCTCGTTTATTTAATCGGTATAATTTTGGGTTTCGGTTTTCTGTTCGATTGGTTTGCCGTAAACGAAATTTGGATTGTATGCGTGGTCGGCGTTATAGTTTTCGTTCTTGCAATCGTTATGGACATTATAAAAATCAATCGGGACGCAAAGGAAATAAACGCAAGTTTGGACAGATTGAGAAATAGAATAGATAACAACGATAAAACAGAGTAAGTTTTAAAGGCTGTGAATTTCACAGCCTTTTTTTTGTAACTCGGTATTCCGCTTTTGCAACTCGGTATTGGAAGTATTGCTTTTAAATGCAATAGCAATTATAATTATCGAAACGATTTTAAAAGGAGCAATTTGTATGAATACGTTGACTGACAAAAACAGGAGCGGTGTTAAAATTATTTTATCCGTTATTGCCGTTTACGCGGTCTGCCTGCTGCTGCGTTGTTTGGAATATTTCTTGATACGAACCGACCAAACATTTTTCGGGGAAGCCTTTATACATAAATTGTTAGGCATAGCGTTTTGTTTTTTATCGTTATTCTTTTTGCATATTAAACCGTCCGAAGCGGGTTTTAGTGTTCGCCGTGCGCCTAAATTTTTGCTATACGGGGCAATACTCGGAATATCGGTTTATGTATTAGCCTATGGCGTTGAATTGGTAATTCTTGCCGCTATGGGCAAATCGCCGTCGTTGCAGTTTTATGTAACAAGTTATTCCGTTGACGGCAATATGGGAAATCAAACAGGCTTTTGGTTTTTCGTTCTCTGTATTGTAGGAAACATTATAAATGTAGTTATGGAAGAAGGAGTCTTTCGCGGACTGTTTTTGAAACTGTCGGAAAAGAAATATAACTTTTTAATTGCTGTAATTATATCTTCCGTACTGTTCGGCTTATGGCATTTAATTGCGCCTATTCGCAGTTATATCGACGGCGAGCGCAGTCTCGGCGGTATGTTTATGATGATGTTAATGCTTTTTTTTACGACGGGAATTACGGGAGCAAAGTTTTGTTTATTGACAAAAATCACGGGTTCGTTATGGCTGCCAATGACCGACCACTTTATAAATAATACGATAATCAATATTCTGCATATCGGCTCGACAAGCGGCATTGACGAATTGCAAACCGTGAGAATAGCAATAGCGCAAACGATTTCCTTTATAATCGTCTTAATTGTTTTTATCAAGGGTAAGTATTATAAAAAACCGACTTTCGAAATTCCTATGCCCGAACCGCACGACAATGCGACTGCGGACGAAAAACAATGATTTAAGCCGTTTGCCAATACGGCAAACCGTCCTTGACAGCCGCCTTCCGATTGCCTGATTTGCGGTAAATGCCTTAAAGCGTTGATTTTCATATCGTAATGTGCTATAATATCCGTATTAGAATAGGGCATTACGAAACAACCGCTTTAGATTTATTTACGGAAAATAAAAAAATATGTTTTGGAAAATGAAAAAATGTGAAAAATGCGGCAGATTGGGAATAATCAAGCAGTGCGGCGACTTAAAACTGTATATGCTGTACAGAGAGTATGTAAAAGAATTGATTGAAAAAGACGGTTTTGTTTCCGTCGAAAGCGAGTATTCCGTTTTCGAACCTTGTCGGGACGCAAACGGATGCTGGATAGACGACTGTATATCGTATAGGATACAGTGTCCCGAGTGCGGACGCAAATACTATTTGTTTGCCGATACATATCACGGCTGGTTCACATTCGATAAAAGCAACGAGCGACTTTGAATCGTTAATGGCTTGCAATCGCTCGGCGTATGTGATATAATATAAGCGTACGAAGCAGTCCTTCGCGCAGAATAAACGGTAAGGGGTGATGCTTATGAAAGCGAAAAAGTTTTTAATCATTGCATTGGCGTGTGTCTTGACTTGCCTTTCCTTTTTATTGGGCGGTTGCACAGACCCGTGGGATATAAAGAAAGAAGCGGACGGCTACTATTACGCTCTTTGCAGTGAAAACGGAGAATTGACCAAGTCCGAAAAAAAAGCCGACTGGGCGATTATATTGGGACGGGTAAACAACGATGAAATCATCGACGAGCTGGTTATCCCGAAAGAACTCGGCGGATTCCCCGTAAAGCAAATAGGCGAATATTATAAGCCGATTGAAGGGCAAGACCGTCTTTATTCCATAGACTGCAAAAATATCGGTAAAATCGTAATCAATCATTCGTGCTATTTAAACAAATATTGTTTTGATAATTTCGGCGGAGAATTGGAGATAAATGCCGACGTTCGAACGTCATCCGTCTCTCAATTTGTACCGAGAGGCGACAATACCACCAGCAAGCTTATAAAGTTCAATATCGATTTTCAGTATTTGACCGACTTAAAAACGTGGTCGAGACTGTGGAAATATAATTGGACCGACGACGTTGAGCGGCAGAAAGTAGAGGTCGGGTTTTATGCCGACGGCGGAGAGCAGACGACGTATGCTTACGTTGTGGCAAAGAACACCGTGATTGAAAGCCCGATACCGCCGACAAAAGAAGGCTATACGTTTGCAGGCTGGTTTGACGAAGATTACGAAACACAGTGGAATTTCGAAACCGATAAAGTAACGGGCAATATTACGCTGTGTGCAAAATGGATAGCCGATTAAAAATTATCATATGAGTGAATTGATTTCTTTGAAAAATATCGGCGCGGAAATGTCGAGAAAGCTAAAATCGGTGGATATAAACACGGCGGAAGATTTGCTTGCAGTCGGCAGTAAGGAAGCCTATTTAAGACTGAAAGCGCAATATCCCGAAATTTGTTTGGTGTTTTTATATGTTTTGCAGGGCGCCGTCGATAATGTCGATTACAACCGCCTGTCGGAAGAAACAAAAGCCGATTTGAAAGAGTTCGACAATCGGTTCAAGAAATAAGCGGCAAGCGGATTGCTTTTTTTTGCCGTCCGCACATACATTGAAAAGGACTCCGTTATGACAAGGGAAAAGAGATACGAAATCATTAAAGAAGTATTGGATATGAACGACCCTATGGGACTGCTGGCTTTGGGCTGTCCGAGCGACGAATACTCCGCCGAAGCTCGGCTTATCGAAGAAAAGTTCGATGCCGCCGCAAGCGCGAGCGAGCGCGCTTTGAATAAAATCATATCCGACGTGTTTTACAGCCAGTTCGACGAAATGCCTAAAAAACGCCTTTGCCGCAAAATCTCCGCCGAAATAATTTCGAAATTATCGTAATTTCCCCGTCCCGATATATTCTGTCGGGACGTTTGTTTTTGTATATAAAACGCTATTTGCGCGACTTTCTAAAACAACTTATTTTTTCTTTGCAATTCGGTTGCATTTCGAATAAATATATTATATAATGGAAACGAAACATATTAAATTTTGTTTCCACAGCGTCCGCAACTTGTTTCCACAGCGTCCGCAAATAAGTTCCGCAGCCGTTTAATTGTTTGGAGAAAATACATTATAGGAGTTATGCTTGTATGAAGACAAAGATTTTGGAAGTGTCGATACGCGGCTTGCAAAAAGACGGCTTGCGCTTTTCCGTCGATACTATTGCCAAAGAATTGAAGATATCCAAAAAGACCGTATACAAATTTTTCCCGAGCAAGGAAGATTTGGCTGTGGCGGTTTATGAAAAGTTTTACGAAGAAATCGGTAAAAAAATCGACGGACTTTCCGAAAAAAGTATTGACGCCGGTTTTTTCGAATGGCTCGATTTGTACTATACGTCATACTGTATGATACGGGAAGACGTATTCAATAAATTTGCTCTGAACGAAGCCGTAAAAAAACTTGCCGCGGCAAAACACGGCGAAGTGAAAAACAAATTAAAAGCCGTACTGCCGACCGACGACGGGGAAGCGGTCGTGTTCATAATAGACGGCGTGTTCGAAAAACTCAACGGTCGTCCGCTGACTCCGCCGATAGCCGAAAAATTGGAGCGTTTGATATGATAGCAGTGGATATTTTAAAGGTGTTTGCCATTATATGTATAGCATTCGTCGTGGGCAAATTGGTGTCGAAAATCAAACTGCCCGCCATTTTGGGCTGGCTGATAACGGGCATAGTGTTCGGTCCGTATCTGGTAGGTGTCGTCACTTTACAAATAACCGAATCGCTGTGGTATAAGATATTCGTCAAAGTGTTCGAGTGCTTTGCCGGCGTTATGATAGGCAGGGAAATCATCTTCAAAAAAATCGCGCGCTCGGGCAAACAGATAATCGGCATAACCGTAATACAGGCGCTGGGCACGTTTGCGTTCGTAACGCTCGCGTTTGCGGTGACTTTCCTTATTGCAAAAATACCCGTCTATCTTGCGTTCGTAATGGGCGGTATCGCGCTTGCCACCGCGCCTGCTCCGGCACTGTCCATAGTCAACGAATACCGCACCGACGGACCCGTCACAAGGACGCTCATACCGCTTGCGGCAATAGACGACGTAATAGGCGTCATAGTGTTTTTCACGACGATAACGGTAATAGGCGCGGTCAAAGGCGGACAGTCGGCGTCCGTGCTTTCCACCGTCGGAATGATTGTTCTGCCGTTCGTCATAGGAATAGCGCTGGGCGCGGCGACGGGCTTTGTACTGCGCAAAATCAAGAACGGCATAGGTTGCTTTGCCGTCTTTTTGACGGGGTTGGTTTTCTGCATCGGCATAGGCGTCGTGATAGACTGTTTCGTTTTCCGCGCGTTCACGCTGAATTATTTGCTTATCGGAATGTCGTTTTCCGCCGCCGTCGCCAATCTGATTGACGAACAAAAGCTGAACGAAATGATGAAAAAATACGGACCGATACTCAATATATCCCTTGTAATCGTAATCGTCAATTTGGGAATGCCGCTCGACTACCGTCTCATTGCCGGCGCGGGAATTTTCACCGTCATATACATTCTGTCGAGAGCGGTCGGCAAAGTCGGTTGCGCCTGCATAGGCGGCAAAATAACCAAAGCCGATTCCCGCGTGACCAAGTGGCTGGGCTTCACTCTGCTGCCGCATTCGGGCGTGTCGCTGGTGTTCACGGGCATAGCGGTAAATACGCTGTCGGCGATAGACCCGTCTTCGGCTGCCGTTATTTCGGGGACGATAGTCGCCGCGGCGATAATAAACGAAGTCATAGCCGTCATACTCGCCAAAGTCGCGTTCAAAAAAGCGGGGGAAATACCTTCCGAAAGAAAGTCGGCTTCGCCGTCGGAAGAAACCGCAACCGCCGAAAAAGCCGTCGAACCGCCGCCGCTCGAAATGACCGAAACGCTGTCCGATACCGAAACGGAGAACACCGTCGGCGAAACGCTATAGCGATATCCGCGTATCGCGCTTGACTTAAAGCCTGCCTATGTGTTATACTGAACTTTGAAATTGTTTCAAGGAGATGTTATGATGCTGTGTAGTGCGGAATTGACAGTATTTTGGGTCGTGCTTGCGGCTGTCGTCGTCGCGGCAGTGCTGGTGATAGTGTGGGCGGGGATATACTATTCCCGTTTGAAAAAACTGCAAAACAGCCTGTTCGAGCGCGACTCCATTGCCGCATTTAAGGCGTGCAAGGCGGTGAGAGCGCAGACGATTTCGCCGTTGAAACGCGCGGCAATGACCATAATGTCCGCCGTCTTGACGTACGCTATGAACGATAAAGACGGCTGTCTGCGTATGCTGGACGGCATACAAAACAAAAAGAGCCTGTATGCGAAGCACTATTGGCTGACCGTCTTTTCGCTAATCGACGGCGATATTGCCGAAGCCGAAAAGCACTATGCCGATTTCGAAACGAGCTTGACGGGTAGACTCGGCAGTCAGCACGAAGAATATAAAAACCGTTTAAACGCAATAATGACGTATAAAAAAGACGGAACGGGAGAAAGCGACGTCAAAAAGATAATCGATTCCGTCAAGCAGGTCAATCCCGTTTTCGGCGACGTCGTCGCAAAATT
The DNA here is from genome assembly GCA_948440265.1 of uncultured Clostridia bacterium. Lineage (GTDB taxonomy): Bacteria > Bacillota > Clostridia > Christensenellales > Pumilibacteraceae > MGBC157735. The sequence continues at coordinate 11,188 of CAOJOK010000007.1, read as the reverse complement.
GATACCGAAAAAAGAAAAGGCGTCGGGCAAGGAGAAAAAGAATGGATAGACTGATAATCATCGACGGCAATTCTCTCGTCAACCGCGCGTTTTACGCACTGCCGCCTATGCTCAACGACGGCAAACCGACGCAGGCGGTATACGGGTTTGCTACAATGCTGATAAAGATGATACAGGACTACTCGCCGAAATATATGGCGGTGGCTTTCGATTTGCCTGCGCCGACTTTCCGCCATAAACGCTATGACGGCTATAAGGCGACGAGAAAGGGAATGCCGCCCGACCTTGCCGTGCAAATGCCGACGCTGAAAACAATGCTGTCCCGTATGGGCATAAAAATGATAGAAAAGGAAGGCTATGAGGCGGACGACCTGATAGGCACGCTCTCGCGCAGAAGCAGCGCGCAGACCTATATAGTCACGGGCGACAGAGACAGCCTGCAACTCATAGACGATACGACCAGAGTCGTGCTCACCAAGCGCGGCATAACCGAAACGCTGGAACTCGACGAGGAGGGTCTGAAAAGAGAATTCGACCTGACCCCAGCGCAGATAATAGAATATAAGGCGATTGCAGGCGACTCGTCCGACTGTATCTCGGGCGTTACCGGCATAGGCGACAAGGGCGCGCACTCGCTGTTGAAAGAGTACGAAAGCCTCGACGGCGTGTACGCCAATATAGACAAAATAGGCGGCAAACTGAAAGAGCGCCTGATTGCCGGAAAGGAACAGGCGTATCTGTCCAAAGAGCTCGCCACGATAGATACGAACGCTCCGATAGACTGCGAGCTGTCCGAGTGCCTGCTCTCATATCCGTTCGATTACAGGGTAAAGGAATTTTTCATAGAAACGGGCTTCAAAAGCCTTGTGAAAAGGGACGAGATTTTTGCCGTTTCGGACGATAAGAGCAAAAGCGTGTCGCACTCTCAACCCCTGCTTCATAACATAACCGATTATAAATCGCTCAAAGAGCTGTTCGCCGAGATGAGAAAAAAAGGCGCGGCGGCGGTGGAAGCGGACGATAACGGACTCAAACTTGCCGTCGACGGCGAAAACGAGTACAGGGCGACGGTTGCCGTCCGCCTCGACGACGTCGGTATAAGCTATACCGAGTGCGCGGCGGCGATAAAGGAGCTGTTCGAAGACGAACAAATAACCAAAGTCGTGTACGACTTGAAGAAACTGAAAAAGTATCTCGACAGACTTTCCGTGTCTGCCGTAAACTGCCGCGACGTCAAGCTCGAACAGTATGTCGCCGACGTGAGCGTGCCGAACGAAACGGCGGAAAAACTGCTGAAAAATTACGATATCCCGACCGAAGCGATAGCGGCGGGGCTTATGCGGCTGGACAAAATGCTGACCGAAGAAATAGAAAAATTCGGCTTGCATAAGGTGTTTTATGATTTGGAAATGCCGCTTGTGGACGTGCTGTACGGAATGGAAAAGGAAGGCTTCCGTTTGGACGTCGAAAGACTGAAAGAGTTTTCCGCCGAGTATACCGCGGAGATAGAAAAACTGACGGAAGAAATATACGCAATGTGCGGCACGGAGTTCAATATAAACAGCCCCAAACAGCTCGGCAAAGTGCTGTTCGAAGATATGGGTCTGAATTATCCGCGAAAGGGCGCGGTGTCCACGGGCGCGGACGTGTTGCAGCAGATAATAAATCAGCACCCCGTAATAGAGAAAATATTGACTTACCGCACGGTAAGCAAACTCAACTCGACGTATATAGAAGGGCTGTTGAAGCTTGCCGATAAGGACGGCGTGGTAAGGACGGAATTTCGCCAGACCTCCACGGCGACGGGCAGACTTTCCTCCGTGGAGCCCAACTTGCAGAATATTCCCGTGCGCGAAGAACGCGGCAAGAAACTGCGCGCGCTGTTTGCGGCAAGAGAGGGCAGAACGCTGGTGTCGGCGGACTACTCGCAGATAGAACTGCGCCTACTCGCGCACCTTTCGGGCGACGATACGTTGGTCAAGGCATATTATGACGGCGACGACGTGCACGCGATAACGGCGTCTATGGTGTTCGGCGTGCCGCTCGCCGAAGTGACTTCCAAAATGCGCAGGGAGGCCAAGGCGGTAAATTTCGGAATAATATACGGCATAAGCGACTTCGGTCTGTCTCAGAATATAAATATAAGCAGGGCGGGAGCGAAGAAGTATATCGACGAATATTTCAAACGCTTTCCCACCGTCGCCGAATATCTCGACGAGTCCGTGCGCCTTGCGAAAGAACGCGGCTATGCGGTGACTCTTATGGGCAGGCGCAGAAAGATACCCGAGCTGTTTTCGTCGCAGTATACCGTTCGTCAGTTCGGCGAAAGAGTGGCTATGAACACGCCCTTGCAGGGCGGCGCGGCGGATATAATAAAAGCGGCGATGATAGCCGTTCATAACCGCCTGAAAGCAAAGAAGTCCAAACTCATTTTGCAGATTCACGACGAGCTCATTGTGGAAGCGGCGGAAGAAGAAGTCGACGAAGTAAAGGAAATTTTGCGCGACTGTATGGAAAACGCAGTCAAACTGAAAGTGCCGCTCATCGTGGATATAGGCGTCGGCAAGAGCTGGCTGGACTGCTGAAAACGCGGCGTTCGGTTGAGAAAACAGTGACTTTTTCGCCGTACAAAAGTCGGCAATGGCATAACGGTAAAGGCAGGTAATAAAAGATAATGAAGCCGTATATAATAGGTTTGACGGGCGGAATAGCGTCGGGAAAGACTGCTGTCGGAGCGATTTTCGAAACGCTGGGAGCCGCGGTTGTCGACGCCGACGTCATTGCGCGCGACGTGATAAAGCCGGGCACGACGGGCTTTAAACGGCTTAAAACGGTATTCGAACCTTTTTTCGACGGCGACAACCTGAATAGACGCGCTCTGCGCGAAAGGGTTTTTGCGGAGAAATCGGAAAGGGAAAAGCTGGACGCGATTATGCAGCCGCTCATTCGCGCCGAGATAGAAAAACGTCTGGCGGACTTTGACGGCGGCGATATAGCACTGCTCGTCGCGCCGTTGCTGTTCGAGAGCGGCTTGGACGAAATCGTCGACGTAACCGTCACCGTATCGGCGGATACGGACACGCGACTAAAACGTATTTTGAGCCGCGACGGGTCGTCTTTGCAGACGGCGGCGGCGGTCATAAATTCCCAGCTCACCGACGCCGAGCGCGAAGCGAAAAGCGATATCGTCATTTACAACAACGGCGATATAAAACAGCTCCGCGACAGAGCGTCCGTGGTCTACAACGAGATTTGCGAAAGAATAAAACAGAGCTAAAATATTATAATGTTTCGGCAAGGGGAGGAAAAGTGTCGGTTACGAAAATCGAACGGAGTCAATCGACGGTAAAGGGCAGGCGTAAAACCTGCTCGTTTTCTCTGCGCGCTTTTTTTCTGCCTGTGTGTACGGCGGTGCTTGCAATCGCGCTGCTGTTTTTGTTTCTCAAAAGCGCGTTCCCCGAAAAATACGCGGAGCAGGTGCAGAGCGCGGCGGAACGCTTCTCTCTCGATAAAGCCGAAGTGTACGCCGTCATAAAGGCGGAAAGCGGCTTCGACCCCAATGCCGAAAGCAGGGCGGGCGCAAAGGGTCTTATGCAGCTTATGCCGTCCACGGCAAGATTCTGCGCGGACGTAATCGGCGAGAAGTTCGACGACAAGGATATTTTCGACCCCGAAGTAAATATCCGCCTCGGCTGTTACTATCTCTCATATCTGAAACAGCGCTTCGACGGCGACTATGTGTACGCCGCATACAATGCGGGGGAAGGCAAGGTGCGGCTGTGGCTGAACGAAAATATCGACGGCTTCCCGATAAAGGAAACCGCCGACTATGTGAAAAGAGTAAAACTGTATAAGGGTCTGTATTCCTTTTTGTATAAATAGCCTGCCTTAATAGACGGGCATAAGCAGTCCGTAACCCTCGATTTCCTTGCGGACGTATTTTGTCGTGTTGAACACGGGACTGTCCGTGGAAACGACAAGCAGATTGTCAAACGCCACCGCGCCTTTGGCAAACACTCTGTTTGCGCCGATGCAGCCGCATACCGTTTCATAGCCGAGACAGCCGTCGGGCTGCTCCTGCGAGACGTATCCCAAAAATTCGCCGCCGACGGTGAACGCGCCCGGCTCGTCGAATAAACTGTCCTTTTTGATTATGAGCGGTTCGCCGCATTTGATTTTTTTCATTGTGCAGATAGCTATGTACATTGTTTTTACCTCCGAAATTCATTTTGTACTCATATTATACTACATAAAGGTTGACAATGCCTGTCACTTATTTTAAAATAATTATGAAATTTTAAAAATTTTTTTCGGAGGACTTTTACAAATGCAGATGCTGCGCGGAATGTTCGGGATACTCATAACCCTGCTGAACTCGGATAAACCGATAAAACGCGAAGTGCTTGCCGCCAAGTTCGAGATAAGCGAGCGCACCGTATCGCGCTATATAGACGCTATGAGCGCGGACTGCGGCATACCCGTCGTCACGTCGTTCGGTTACGGCGGCGGATATTCCATTGCCGACAACTACCGCTTAAACAGCGCGTTTTTCACGACCGACGAATACGACAGACTGCTCACCGCGCTGTCCGCCGTGGAAAAGGAATTAAGCGACGGCGTCACCGACTCTATAAGGAACAAAATATCCTGCCTGCGCGCCGACAGCGAAAGCGAGAAATATCTCGTCAAAAACGACCGCCTTATAATAGACAGCTCGGCGTGGCATAACGCAAACGATTACCGCGGAACAATGAAAGCGATAAACCGCGCAATCGACGAGAGCAGGGTGACGAGAATGTCCTATGTGGACAAGCTCGGCTCCAAGACGGAACGCGACTTCGAGCCGTACACGCTGGTGCTTAAAGAGGGCGTGTGGTATGTATACGGCTTTTGCCGAAGCAGAAACGACTTCCGTCTGTTCAAGCTGTCGAGAATAAAGGAGCTGTCGCTCAAAAACGAGAACTTCGAACTGCGCGACGGCGGCGACGTGTACGAGAAACTGCGCGAAGAATTTATCGACCGCGAAAAGGTATACATAGAAATAGCTTTCGACGGCGACGCTCTGCCTGCGGTGGAGGAGTGGCTCGGCATAAACTGCATACGGCAGGCGCAGGACGGATACACGGCGGCGGCGTATGTCTATTCGGAAGACCTGCTGCTTAAAAAACTGCTTTCGCTCGGCAGTCACGTCAAGGTGCTTTCGCCGTCGTTCGTCGCGGAAGAGTTGCGCGTGGAATTGAAGCGCGCGCTCTTGCAGTATGAGAATGGCATAGCGGCGGAACAGCCGTGAAACCGCGCGGCAAAAAAATTCCGTAATAAGGCGTAAAATGTTTGTAATTTTATTTATAATGTGGTAAAATAATCGAGTATAACGTACCATAGAGGAGTTTTTAATGAAACTGTTTAAACGTATCTATTATCCCGTGCTTTGCGCGCTATTGATACTCGCGCTCGCTCTCGGCTTTGCCGACGCGACTTACGGCGGCGGCGGAAGCAAGACTTTCGCAGGCGCGTGGGAGAGTGTCAACGGGCACATCACGGCGATAGCGTCCGCTTCGCACAATTCGCACAACGCGGCGAATATGCAGGAAGCGCGTAATTATATAGCCGACGTTTTGAGTAAGAGCGATTTGACGCAGGTAAACGGCGAGACCGACGACGACGGAAATTTCAACGTGAATTTCCATACCAAATCGGGAAAGGTTCAGCCGAGCTTTACCATACAGGAAAGCACGCTGACCCCCGAAACCGTTCAGTCGATAGAGAGTTTGGACAAGGGTACAATCGTCGTTTCCAAAACCGTGCATAATATAGTCGCGGTCATTCCGGGAACGGATACGCTGGCAGGCAATAAGGGCGACGCGGTAATGCTTATGGCGCACTACGACAGCCGTCCCGAAGGCGGCGGAGCAAGCGACAACGCCGTTGCCGTGGCAAGTATGCTCGGCGTAATAAACACCGTTATGACGGAAATGGGCGAGGGCGACTCCCCGTACAAAAACGACCTCGTGTTCGTATTCACCGACGCGGAAGAAGAACATATGTACGGAGCCTATGCGTTCAAGTATCAGTTCAAAGGCTTCGACAACGTATACGAAAGAGTGGGGCTGGGCGCCAATTTCGACAACCTCGGAAATAAAGGTTCGCTCGTTATGTTCCAGACTTCGGACAAGAACTCCGCTCTCATCGGACAGTATTCGAAAATAAACGGCGGCGCGTTCACAAGCTCGATTGCCAATTTCGTATACGGTATGATGAGCAACTTCACAGACTTCGAAATTTACGACGATAAAACGGCGCTCGACTTTGCCAACGTCGGCGGCACGGATATATACCATACTTATCTCGACAGCCCCGAAAACGTAAAGAAAGGTTCGGTGGAGCAGCAGTATTCTATGATGGAACGCTATGCCAAGTCCTTCGGCGCAATCGATTTGAGCACGCTGGAAGGCAAGGACGATTCCGTGTATTTCAGTTATCTCGATATGGGCGTCGCGCACTATCCCAAAGCCGTGTCCTATGTTATGGGCGTACTGATACTGCTTCTGCTTGCAGGCACCGTGACGGTGAATATCATAAAGAGAAAGAAAGACGCCAAAAGCGGATTTTCTATGAAGAAAATGGGAAGCGGCGTCGCCGCACAGCTCTTGACGCTGATTGCGACGCTTGCGGTGTCGTTCGCGGCATACTTTTTGATAGCCCTGCTGCTCGTCGGCTTCGGCGTACTTCCCATACACGCGCTGACGACGGTGCGCTATGCGTCGGTCGGTCTCGTGATTTCGGCAATGATAGGCACGCTTGCCATATCGTTCGCCTTCTACAATCTGTTTAAAAAACTCTTTGCGGTAAGGTCGGCGGACATCGCGCGCGGCACCGCATTCATTTGGGGCGTGCTCGGCGCGGTACTCTCGTTTGCGGCGCCCACGCTGGCATACTTCTTTGCGATAACGGCAATCGGCGAAGCGGCGGTAATGCTTGCCGTAACGCTGCTTAAAGAAATGTACAGGGAAAAGACGGGCGACGCAATGGACTCTCTGCTTCTGTACGCCGTGCCCTTGATTTTCACACTGCCTATGATTATCCCCGTGATAATGATTGCCGCCACCGTTTTGAACGCGGTATATCTTCCCGTGATAATGGCGCTGTTCCTGCTTGCGGCAGGCTTCATCGCTCCGTACTTCACACAGCTCGTACCCGTGCTGGACGGCTTGGCACAGAAGCTTCCGCCCAGAAAGATACGCTTCGAGCGCACCGTCGTCAAGGACGTGGAAGACAGAGCCAAAAAGGGCAAATTCACGAAACAAAAGGTCAAGGAAGTCACGAAAGAGCCCGTGCCTTGGAGATATAAAAACTATGCGGGCGTGACCCTGCTCGTGACAATTTCCGTGGTTATGATAATACTGTTCTCCTCGTTCAACGCAGGGTTCAGTTCGGCAGTCGCAGGCGGCTACGGATACCGCAACGCCATTTACAACGACTCCGTGGTGTACGTCTGGACAAAGACCAATTCCACGGTAAAGCGCACGATAGAAGTGCACGACCAGCTTGCGTATAAGTATATGCGCGCGTCGCTGGACGGCTTCGATTGGGATTCGGACAAGAGCGCGTACGTCAAGACCGACACGGCAAACAACGTCGTGTTAAGCGGACAGGAACCGACCGTAACCAAGAGCGGCGAAGAATATACGTTCAATACTTACGGCGGCGCGAGAAGCGAAATAACGATAACGCTCGGCGGCGCGGCAAGCGTGAGCGAGCTGACGTTCAAGAGCGGCGACAACGAATACACCGTGGAAAACGACGGCAACGAAACGCTCACCGTTCATTTGCCGTACGGATACGGAAATACGTTCACGATGAAAGCCGTAGGCGTGAACACGCTGAATATTCACTATGTAGAGCATAGGGCGGGAAGCGACGGCAATATAAACAACTTGAGAGAATGGAACGCCGTCAAGACCTATATCGCCGAAAAATATCCCGAACTCAACGGCAATCTGCGCGCAGGCATCGTTCTCGATTACACGCTTACGTTGTAAGAAAAAACAGGCAACCCGATATATGCCCGTCGTTTTTGAAGCGGCGGGCATATTTTATGCGGTATTTTCAGTGTTTTTATAGGTGTTTTTTACAAAAAAGCGGGAAAACTCGGGTTTAACGGTAGACAATTTGCCTTTTAAATGGTATAATATTTCGAGAAACAATTTTTTTATAGGAGCTTTAAACGAGGTATATGGCAACCGTAAAGAAAACGAAGAACTTTTTGAAATTCTCCCGTCCGGCAAGCTGGTGGGGCAGTACTTGGCGCGAAGCGTTGCCGACGGGCAACGGCGTCATAGGCGCGTCCGTATACGGCGGCGCAGGTCACGACGTAATAATGATAAACCACAGCGACCTGTGGTGGCAGGGTCACGTCGGCGTATTGCAGGACGTTGCGGATAAACTGAAAGACGTGCGCAAGAAGATGGACGAAAACTCTTTTGCCGACGCGGAAAACATTTTTTCCAACGCGCTTATGCAAAAGGGCTATCATCCCAGAAAGGCATATCCGTTGCCGCTCTGCGATTTCCACGTCAAAATGCCGATAGACAAAGCTCCGAAAGAGTATGTGAGAACGCTCAATATGGAAAACGGCGAAGTCGGCGTTTCCTATAAAGACGGCTATACGAAATACGAACGTCAGCTTTTCGTGTCCCGCGTGCCCGAAGTGGACGCTCTCGTGTATGAGATAACCAAGGTCGGACAAAAGACGATAACGGTCAACTTCTCGTTCGATATGCACGACAAGTTCAACGCAAGGACGCTGAATGCGGTGTCCAAACTGCCCGACGGCGTAAACGTGAAGTACGAAGATTACTTTATGTATTTTTCCGCGCGCAGCGACGACGGAACGGAATTCGGCGCAGTGGCGCATATCCGTCCTTACGGCGGCTCGCAGACTGTGGACGCTCAAAAGGGCATAACCATAAAGGGCGCGGACCGTGTCTGGGTGATAATCAAACCGTTTATAAGCAGTCAGCGCGAAAAGGAGTGGAAGAACCTGAAGCCGCGCCTTTCGACGATTGCGAAATCCACTTACGACAAACTGCTTAAAGAGCATACCGCCCTTCACGCGAAGTGGTTCGGCACTGCGGATATAGACTTGGGCGGAGAACAGCGCGACGAGTTCGCGGACACACTGCTCGACGACGCGTTCAGAAGCGGCGAGCTTTCCGCCACGCTCTTGGAAAAGCTCTGGGCGTTCGGCAGATTTTTGATGATAACCGGCTCCTCTCCGCAGTCTCAGCCTATGCCCCCGTACGGAGTGTGGTGCGGCGATTTCAAGGCGGAGAACAGCGCGATAACGGCGGACGGCGCATTGCAGACCACATACAGCCACGTCTGTGCAGGCGGTCTCGGCGAGTACGTCAAAAGCGTGTTCACTTATTATGACAGCGTGATAGACGATTTGAGAAAGAACTCGTCGCGTATATACGGTTGCCGCGGCTTGCTGGTGCCGAGCGAAATGGCGCACGGAACGGGCGCGTTCGGAGATATAGAAGGGCAGACCTTGCACTTCACGGGCGTGGCAGGCTGGATATGCCGCCTGTTCTACGATTACTACCTGTACACCGACGACGTAAAGTTCTTAAAGGAAAAAGCTCTGCCGTTTATGCGCGAAACGGCTATGTTCTACGGCGAATTTTTCAAGGTGAAAGGCGACGGCTTGTACGAAAGCAGTCCGTCGTTCAGCCCTGCGTCCTGCCCCGGCAACTATGCCGAAGGCGACGGCTTGAAGATTGCGAGAAACAGTACCGTGGACTTTGCGATAGCAAAAGACCTTCTGACCAACTTGATAGAAGGCAGTGAGGCGGCAGGCGTATACAAAAACGAAATAGGTATGTGGAAAGATATGCTTACTAGAATACCTGCATATAAAATGAACGAAGACGGCACGGTCAGAGAGTATATAGACGGCAAGTTCGCCGACAACTATGCTCGGCCCTCCACGGCAATGTTCTATCCCGTCTTTCCGGCATACGAGATTGACGAGAACAAGCCCGAACTGTTCAAGGCGTTTTTGGCGGCGGCTAAAAAGAAATGCGCTCTCGGCTCGGAGAAACAGAATTCGCTGTCGCTTTCGCAGTTCGCGTCGATATTCGCCTGCTTCGGAGAGGGCGACCTTGTGCTGGATATATTGACGGCTATGGTGCGCACGATGTCTATGAACAACTTGATTCTTGCGGCGTCCGATTGGCGCGGAATGGGTATAACCGATATAGACGTTTGGGCTACATATTCCGTAGTGGCGAATATGGGCTTGACAAACGCTTTGCAGGAAATGCTGGCGCAGTCGTCCAAAAATACGGTAAAACTTCTGCCGGCTCTGCCGTCCAAGTTGGATAGGGGAGAAATTTCCGGCATAGCCACGCGCACGGGCGCGGAAATCGTGTCTATGGGCTGGGATAAGAAAAAGGGCGTATGCCTTGTCAAATTGAAGTCCAAAAAGAGCAAGCAGATAGATTTGAAACTGCCGTACGGCGCAAAGAAGTTCAAGACCGTCGGCAAAGAGAAAGTCGATTTGGAAAGCGGAACGGTCAGCGGATTGGAGCTGCCGGCGGGGAAGGTTGTGTCGCTCGACATTCGCTTCTAATCTGACGGCATATAAACGGCGTATTTCATCGTCAAGCTACGCATTTTTTCGGGGCGTGTACATCAAAGTACACGCCCTTTCTAAAATGCTTGCTTTCCTTGAACTACTCGTTTCTATGCCGTCAGGGCTTTCGTTCCTTTTACGCACTATTCCTTTTACGTCGTATCCGCTTATTTAATTGTTACTTCCGACAACTTCAATCAATTTCTTTCGACCTATTTTTTTCCAATGTCATTTCGACCGAGCGTCAGCGAGCGGAGAAATCCCCTGCATCAGAACGATAACAAACTCTTACTCAAAGCCATTGCTTTCCTTGAACTGCTCGTTTCTCTGCCGTCAGGGCTTTCGTACTCTGCACGCACATTCCTTGTCATTTCTCTTTTCCAATGTCATTTCGACCGAAGCGTGCTTTATGCACGCGAAGCGGAGAAATCCCCTGCATTAGAACGATTACAAACTCTTACTCAAAGCCATTGCTTTCCTTGAACTACTTGTTTCTATGCCGTCAGGGCTTTCGTACTCTGCACGCACTTTCCTTGTCATTTCTTTTTTCCA
>CAOJOK010000006.1 GCA_948440265.1 uncultured Clostridia bacterium | reverse complement strand
ATGAAATGGTCTTTATACATAAAAAGTTCAAATTCGGGTGATGACTGCCCGCCAAGAGCAGTCGCGTTCTAACGCCGACAATATGCAGTACATTTTCATAAACGGACTTGTGGGCTTTATCGCCAAATGGCAACCCAAGCCGCTAACTTATGAAAATAACTACAATGTTCGGGAAAACGGAAAGTTTGTTAAAACGCGCTAAAAGGAAAAAGCACAAGGCTAACAGGCTTGTGCTTTTTCTATTCCCACCCGAGAGAAACCCACCCTATGGGCATAAATCACAATACAATATTTTCGGCATAGTTTTACATTATTCTTTGTTTTTTACGCCAAAAGTGTTACAGTGTGACGGGGTGGCGTAGGTAATACTATACGCCACTGTGCGGGCGGCTGTCGCCGCCCGCACCCATTGCCGTTTATGTTCCGTGTTCCGCAGTGCCAATAAAGTTATAGTAACTTATCGGCACTGCGTATTTTTTATTTCGACTTTTTAAGGCTTGCGTAATATTCGCTTATTTGCTTTTCGTAGCGTTTATTCATTATTTCCGATATTCGTTGCATAACGCTTTCTTGCGTTTCCGTCATACCGTTTTCGTTTAATTCAGATACCTTTACATATAATGGTACGTTTATCATTAGTGAGCCGTCTTGTTTGCGTAATGCTATGTACGCAACTTTTTGATAGTTTTCTTTTTCCATAAACTGCGCTCCTAATATTTTATTTTGTTACACGTTACGGGGTGGAATATAAAAGTAATACTGATAATTAGTTATTCCTTTTCCGCATTATAGATATTTGCGATAGTTCTGCCGTTTTCTATTTCCACAAAAATTCGTCTATGGCAATTCTCGCATTTTACAAGTGTATTCTTTACGAGTTCGCCTTGCAATAATACTTTTGAACATATAGGACAACTCACATATTTTCTTGCGGGGATAGGCTTTTTATGCTGTTCTTGTTCGTCCATATTAAGCGTCTTTTTTATCGGCGGCTTTATGTATTTTTATATTTCCGTCTTTTATTTCGATAAGCAGTTTTGCTTTGCATTTCGGACAGTATATTTCAATTTGCGAGCCGTCGCTTGCTTTTAACAATTTGTACCCACAATCGGGGCATACCGTGTAATATGTCATTTTACGACCTCTATGTAGTCGGATAGGTTACGGCGCAGTCCTAAATTATTGCCGTATTCGTCCACATAACCAAGTCGTAATATCATTTGCACGGGAGCGGTTACACCTAAATCGTTTTGAATTGAATTTGAAAACGGTTGCGTTTCAAGCGCGGCGGAAAGCGGTTGCACGGCTATATTATTTTCGGCACAGTCAAACCAAAATGCTTGTGTAACTCTGCCCGTATTGATAAGTTCGGGAAAAGTGTTTCCACCCGTTATAATGGCAAATGCGCCGCAATTATTTACTTGCTTTTTTGCGGTGTCTATGCCTTGTTGTGCAAATTTATCGCCTTTTGCACTTTCGCGTGAGGTAGTCCAATAATAGAAAGTTTTTACCATTCCTTTTAAGCCTATCATTTCGGCAGTGATACCGTCTAATTTTTCGCTTGCCTCTTTATCGGAAAATCGCAACCACTCGGCTAATTCGTTACGGTAATTTTGGTCGGCAGATTGCAGCGTTACCGCGTCGAGCGTTGCTTGTTTCAAATATGCAAAATTTTCCTCGCCGTTCTGATAGATATGCAAACCGTTATATTTTGCAAGAAAAGCGTTTGCAATAGTATCATTTATTTTTTTGGTGGAATAGGCAGATTTGTCTGTATGGCGTTTGTCAATTAAATTCAGTTTATCTTTATTCACGATAGACTGAACCTTACTGTATGTAAATTCGACGGTGTTTTCATTGCATATAATTTGCGTTTCATACCCGTAGGCACTAAATGCCGTATTCATTGTTTCTATGTAACAGCCAAGCGATATATAAGCCTCGCGTTTAGTCGCATCAACAACGGCAAGCGTTCTTTTATCGTCAACCGCTATTTGCAACTTGTTTTCGTCGGGGCGCAATTTTACTGTCCAAGCCTGTGAATTATGCGAGTTTGCAGAGATAGAAGAATACCACAAAATATCTTGTATTTCCTCGCTTACACCTTCGAGGTAACGCGACGGACTAACTTTTAACCGCTTACCCATAACAGCCGCAGTAATCAATACGGCGGATAAAGCGATAATAACCGCACCTAAAATTGAAAACACAGTAATCATAATTTTCTTTTTCCTTGTCATTGTTTTTTCCTCATTTCAAAGAGAGTAATAGCCTTTCAAAACAAAAGCCGCTAAAATCGTTTTCGTTCAGTTTTAGAATTTTTATATAATCTTTTTTTAATAAGCACATTCTGATAATGCCCGATACAGAACTCCACAGATAAAGAATAACGGCGGCGTTTTCAAGGTCGCTATTTATGATATTTTCATCTTTACCTTTTTGAATAAGTTGCTCGATAGTGCCGGTTAATTCTTCGCCGCGCTCGTATAATTCTTTATAGATTTTCGGGGTGTCCGAATTAGATATATCGACATTTATTTTCCCGATTAAGCCCTCGAAATACAGAGGATAGCGAACGGCAAGCCGAAAAACAAACTCACATATTTTTTTATAGGTATCTATAAACGGCAATTCTTTTGCGGCAATAGAATTAACTTGCTTTGTAATTTTTTGCATAAAGTCCAAAACAAGCGCAAAATAGACCTCGTTTTTATCTTTGAAATAGCCGTATAAGGTAGGCTTGCTATAACCCGCTTCAACGGCTATCATATCCATAGTTGTTTTTTCAATGCCGTTTTGCGTAAATAGTTTATCTGCCGCTTCAAGTATGTTTTTGCGGTTAAATGAAATAGTCCTTTCCGTGCGTGTATTCATAAGCAAATCTCCTTGACTTTTTACTAACAGTTAAATTATAATACTTACAGTAAAGTTTGTCAAGAGGTTTTGAGAAATTGCCGAAACTCATTTATACAAACTTGCGCGGTAATCGAGGCTTGTGTACCACCTCTGCGGAAAACAGTCAAGGGCGGCTATTTATCTCCCGTAAGGCATAAAACGCCGCCGCGCGTGGCGCGGTTACACCCTTGACGGTTTTCCGCTATCGGCGGGGTGTGCTAATTAAGAGGCGATTAAGCATAATCGCCTTAAAAAATTAAGGCGCAGTCCACACAAAAAGCAGACCGCGCAAAGGAGCAAATCACTATGAACAATAACGCCGTTATATACCCCCGTTTCAGTTCGTCGGGGCAAAATGAACAGTCTATCGAAAGTCAAATTCGCATTTGCCGCGAGTATGCCGAAAGTCAAGGCTATAACGTGGTAGGCATATACCCCGAAAAAGCAAGGACGGGAACGAACGACAGCCGCCCAGCGTTTCAAAAAATGATACACGACGCGGCAAGCGGACAGTTTCAGTACATAATCGTTTATATGTTTGACCGCTTCGCCCGCAACCGCCGCGACAGTATATTTTATAAAGAAATGCTCAAACAAGATTACGGCATACGGGTAATATCGGCAACACAGCCCATCAGCGACGACGAAGGCGGCGAGTTCTATGAAATGTTTTTGGAGTGGAACGACGAGAAATATAGCAAGCGACTTTCCAAGCGTGTGCGCAACGGACTTGACACGAGCGTAGAAAACGGCACTTTCTGCGGCGGTTTTTTGATTTACGGCTACAAGATACGCAAAGAGCCGATAGCAGGCAAACGCGACAAGTTTATAAAGTATGTGGAAATCGACGAGGAGCAAGCGGAAATTATACGCTATGTGTTTACCGAATACGACAAGGGCGTAACGAAAAAGGAAATTGCCGCCGCGCTCAACGCACAAGGCAAGCGTATGAACGGCAAGCCGTTCACGGGCAAATCGTTTGATAAATACATAGTCAACCCAAAATATACGGGCGAATTTTATTTTGGCGACAGACTGTGCAAAAACACATACCCCGCTATAATCGACAAGTCATTATTTGAACGGGTGCAAAAACGGCTTGCGGCAAACCGCTATTTTGCGGGCGGTATGGCAACGGCGCGCGTGCCGTACCTTTTGACGGGAAAAGCGTTTTGCGCTCATTGCGAAACGCCTATGGTTGCCGACGGCGGCACGAGCAAAACGGGCAAAACCCACTTATACTATGCTTGCAAGCGCAAGAAAAAGGGCGAGTGCGACAAAACGCGCGAAGAAAAAGACAGGTTGGAATTTTACGTTACGCAAATGGTACACGACTTTTTGAGCGATAAAGAGAACGTGCGAAAAGCCGTGCGTGACACTTTGGCATATTACGACAAACGCACGGGCACGGAAAATATAAAAAGCCTTGACAGCCGCATAGCAAAAGTCAGAAAGGACATTGAACAAATGACAACGGCGTTTATCGAGGCGAAAAGCGCATTGTTGCGGGAAAGCATAGAAAAGCGAATGACCGATTACGAAAAACTGATAGACGATTTAGAAAAGCAAAAAACGCAGTTGGAATATGAACGCGGTTTGCAAGTAAGCGAAAGCGATTTGACGGACTATATTGCCGAACTATTGAAAGGTGACCCCGCCGACAAGGACTACCAAAAGCAACTCATTGATAATCTTGTGTATAAGGTGTTCGTTGCCGACGATTACATAAACCCGATATTGACAATACAGAGCGGCAAGGAAACGGAAAACGTGCGGCTGTCGGAAGTGAAAGCACTTTTGGAGCAAATATACGGCGCAAGTGTTCAAACGCAATTTCCACTCGCCCGCCAAACACCCGAGCTTGACCCCTTGGGGGTATTTTTATGTCGTTTTTCAATACTTTTTGACCACTGGGGCAAAAAAGTGGCACACGCTCAACCCCTGTTTTTTACCCGTTTTTCGACACTTTTTTGAGTGCTTTTTCAAACTCGGCATTTACATAGTCTTCGTTGAGTTTTATGTAGTGCTGTTTGGTGGTTTTGAACGTGGTATGACCGAGCCACGCCTGTATTATTTTATCCGGTACGCCCATTTCGTCGCACATTGCCCCGAATCGTCAAACGCCAACCCAAGCCGCTCATTAATGTTTTAATTCCCGCAATTTAATCTTTTCGAGATGGCGTATATTTTTTTGAATCAAAGATATATCAAATGGTCTTCCGTGTGAAGGGTAGAGCGTTTTTATCTTTACATTGTCAATTGCTTTTTCCCAAGATTGTTTGTAATCTTTCAAATTCTCAATAAAAATAATAATTTTGTGTTTACTCGGAAAACCGTTCATTGCCATATCGCCGCAAAAGAAAGTCCCGTCGTCAAACAATAAGCCCATTTGGTCGCCCGTATGACCTGGCAGAAAAACAATGTCGGCGTTTATGCCGCAAGCCCGTAAACTGTCAATATTATCGCAATAGATAGTTTTGCGGTTTGTCAAATCCACAATAGGGAACTCGTGTTTTCCTTTTCCGATTAAGCCCATAAATTTGCAAACGAAATAAGCCCGCAAACTTGAACATCCGCCGATAAAGCGGTTATGGCCTTCGGCAAATCTTTCTTTGCTTAACGAGTTCGTTATTACGGTTATTTGAGGAAGCTCCTGCAATAATTCATTTAAAAAACCGATATGGTCGTCGTGTGCGTGCGTTATAAATACATATTTAATTTGTTCTTTTTGAATTTTATGCTTGGCTAAATTTTTAAGAAATAGGGTGTAGCCGTTAGAATACCCAGTGTCTATGAGTAAATACCCGTCATTTAACTCGACTAAATAATTATTTACTATTCTGTTGCCCAGATTGATAATTTTCATAGATAACTTATTTATTCGAATTGACCTATAAGGCTGCCTTTTTGCAAAATATGGTTTTCAGCAGTTTTTAAGAAAGATTTTTTACCTTTTAACGGAGATAATTTTATTTTACAGTCCAAAGCATAAACGGTAAAGCGGTAAATATGTATCTTGCCTTTTGGCGGTTTGGGTCCTGCATAGCGGTGCAGTCCATATGCAACTCCTTGCACGGCACCACTTAATTCGTTTACGATTTTACCTTTGGGGATGCAGGAATTTATTTTTTGAGTTGGGGGAATATTCCAAATACACCAATGCGTAAATTCCTTAATAAAATGACTTAAATCTTCGAGTATAATTGCAATGGTTTTGGCATCGGGCGACAAATTCTCGATTAAAAATTCGGGAGAAATATCGTCTCCTCGTCCCGTATATTCGATTGGGAATTTTCGATTATTTTCCAATCCCGATACGGTAAAATTTAATTGTTCGATAAAAGCGGAATTGCGATTTTTCATATTTTATCCTTTCAATGCTGTAAGCCCATTCAAAAGCACATCAACCGCCACATTAAAACTATCTTGCACGGATACCGATTTGCCGAAACTGTCGTTCTTAATCAAATAGACATATCCTTGTAAAAAACTGCGGAATATTCTTATAATATGAACTTCATTTTCCGCGCTTAAATTATAAGCCGATAATACTTGACGCAATGTTGATATTAAGCCGCTAGTTGCCGCCTTTGCTTCTTGCGTATTATGCTGATTATAAGATTGCATAATATCAAACATACCTGTATGTTTCATTGAAAATTCCAAATAAGCCGAACACATAGATTTAATAGCGTCGTCCTTTGTTTTTCCGACAGCGGCACGCATTACTTGGTTTTCGAGTAGCTTCCAACCATATAACATAAGTGAAGTATGTAATTCCGCTACACTGCCAAAATAATTGTATAATGACGGCGGCTGCACATTGAATTTATACGCCAAGGCTTTCAGCGTTAGATGTTGTGCGCCTTCTGCGTCAACTATCTCCATAGCAGACTGTAAGAGCACATCTTTTGTTAAACCTATTCTTGACATAATTAACTCCTTATGATATAGAATAACTAATTCATTATGTATTTTAACTAATGTGATTAGTTTTGTCAAGTAATATGATTAAAATAAGTACACAATCCGCGCATCCACCACAGCAAATTAATTTTACTCGCCGTATATTTTTTCTGCATAATAAAAGAGATTGAATGTTTTATGAATATATGCTATAATTATTTTACCTATTTTCAAGAGGAGATGAGTTAATCTAATGTTTGCTTTTATAAAAAACCTATTCTTGAAAAATAAAGCAAAAAAAATATTATCATATATTGAAAGCGTTGAAACGGCGTTAACTCTATTTAATAGCATTGATAATAGCGAAGATAAAAATGTAAAACTTATTCGCTCTTTATCAAAGAAAAAATTATATGCAGATGTTGTTTCAAGGTATAATGTTTGCATACAAAAAATCGAACAGCACAATAAGGAAATACAATCACTAACGTTTGCCTATAACACTCTTTTACAAACATATCCTATTACAAATATTTTAGATAATATTTTAGAATACAGTAGAGAAAAAATTGAGGAAATCTATTCAACGGTTGAATGTGTTTATGCATACGTTATTCCAAACTCTTTTAATCACAAAAAACAATATGATACATACAAGCAAAAAATTGAAGAAATTCTTTGCAACTATAATTTAATTAAAGAGCAAAAAAGTTTGATTTTAACAATAATCAGTGAGATTGACCATTTGCCTGATATTTATATTGATAGTGAAAATATACCTACTGTATTAGAAAAAGCGTTGAAAGGAGTGGAAAAGTATAATACTTATGAACATAAGTATTATCAAGTACCCATTGTCAATGCTGATACTATAGAGAATCATAATGAAAAGTTTATTTCAAGGCACTTATCTGATACGGTTTTCGATAATGTAAACGGAAAATGCCTTGATAATGAGCAAAGGCGTGCGGTGCTTTGTAATGCTAAGTCCAACTTAACAATAGCAGGTGCTGGCTCTGGAAAAACTTTAACAATTTGCGGTAAGGTTAAGTATTTGTTGGAGATGGGATTGGCGAAAAAAGAAGAAATCCTATTGTTATCTTATTCGAAAGCCTCTGCTGATGATTTAGACCGTAAAATAAATAATGTTACGACCGGTTTAGAGGTTGAAACGTTTCACGCTTTAGGACTTAAAATTTTAACTGAAGCAAGTGGAAAGAAAAAAGCCATTGAAGAACAGTTGAAAGCATACATAACGCAGTTTTTTGAGGAAGAGTTGGAAAAAAATCCTAAAATTGCGAATGAAATTTTCCAATATATTGCTTTATATTTTTATGCTGCCCCTACATTTAAAAAGAAATATAAAAATGATGGTGAAATTTTCAAGGAATTAAAAACCCTGGATTTTAGAACATTAAAAGACCGCTTAGGTAAGTTATCTGTAAATAAGGATAAACACGAAACGCTGAAAAATGAATTTGTAAAAAGTAATGAGGAACTTGTAATTGCAAATTATCTTTTCACAAATGGAATAAATTATGAGTACGAAAAGCCTTATGAAATAGAAACGAGTACCATTGATAAACGTCAATATACTCCCGATTTTTATTTGCCCGATTATGACATATATGTAGAACATTATGGCATAGATAGAAACGGAAATGCTCCTCAATATGATAAAAAGGCAAGTGATGAATATGTTCGTTCAATGCATTGGAAACGCCAGATTCACAAAGAAAATCAAACTAAATGTATAGAAACGTTTTCTTATGAATTTAAAGAAGGTATTATTTTTGATAGTCTTAAAGCTCGTTTAATAGAAAATGGCGTGAAGTTTAAGCCATTATCTCAGACTGAAGTTTTTAACGCTTTACATAATGTTTACACAGGTAAGGATTTTAGTTCATTTTTTAATTTAATAATGACGTTTATTTCCTTGTATAAAGCCCAAATAACGGATGATACAGGCTTCGATGATTTAAAAACGCAATTAAATGATTGTCTTTATGATACAAGTCGCGCTCGCTTGTTCTTGGACATATGTAAAAATGTATATAATTACTATATGCAAAATTTGAGAGGGGCAGACAAGATAGATTTTGACGATATGATATTGCAGTCGATAGACCTGCTTGATTCTATGCCTAATTTTAAATATAAGTACATTATCGTTGATGAATTTCAAGATATATCACAAAGCAGAACAAAATTTTTGCAAAAACTTATCAAACACGGCAATTCAAAACTTTTTGCAGTAGGAGATGATTGGCAAGCAATTTATCGTTTCGCCGGCTGTGATATAAATGTTTTTTTAGATTTTGAAAATATTTTTGAGGGGGCAAAACTTAATTATATAACCTCTACGCATAGGAATTCTGCAGAACTTCAGCAAATAGTGGAGCCATTTATTACGGCAAATCCAAGTCAATATAAAAAACATATAAAATCAAACAAACACCAAGAAAAACCGGTAAGAATAATTTATCATAAAGGAAATAAGGTGATGGCTCTTACCAAAGCATTGGAAGATATATCGACTATAAATTCTAACGCAAAGGTTTTAGTGTTAGGTCGAAATAGGCGAGATATAGTCCCATTTGTTTGTAAAAAAATTCAAGTTTTTGACTTTAAAAAAATAACACATTACGATTATCCGCACCTCGAAATATCATATAGCACAGTTCACGGCTCGAAAGGTTTAGAAAGTGATTTTGTTATTTTGATTAGTGGAGAAGATGCGCCAAACGGTTTTCCAAATAAAACTGAAGATGACAATGTTTTAAATCTTATACTTGGTAAGAAAAATAGCTTTGAATATGCCGAGGAGCGTCGTTTGTTTTATGTTGCATTAACAAGAACGAAATCCGTTGTTTATTTGCTTTCCGACAAAAGAAAATCATCTGATTTCATACAAGAAATTAAAAACAAATGCTATATTATGGAAGATGAAAGCGAGACAAAAGAAGAAAATGAATATCTTTGCCCTTGGTGTAAATCAGGGTATTTGGTTGTAAGAAAGTCTGATGTTAACGGAAAATCTTTCTATGGTTGCTCGAATTTTCCATATTGTACATATTCAAATAATGAAATGAAATCGGTATATCATAACAATCGTTGTCCGGAATGTGGGGATTTTCTTGTTTTAAGAAAAGGTAAATATGGAACTTTTTTTGGCTGTCATAATTATCCACGTTGTAAACATACACAACAAAATGTAGGAACTGAAAAAAGAAATCGAATTGGTTTCTATGAATAACTGTGTAAACTATGCTTACTGTAAAGCAATAAGCTTGATGAAGACGATGATTGGTGGGTAAAAAATCTACTTGGCAAAGCATACAAAAATTCTGCGAAATTCGACACCCAAATAATTATCAATTTTTTTCAGTCTCTTTCAAATTTTTATAGTGCAAACAGGATAATATGCAAATCGGCAAAAAGAATAAGCACCAGCCGATTAGCGCTATCGTTCCGCCGTTGCCTTGATTGGTCGCAGGCAGGGGCAGAACGGGGACAAACATACAGACAAAGAACGCTCCGTGTAACATTAAAAGAATTTTCAATGCTTTATCCGCCTTGTTTTCCGCGTGCAAAGTCAAACCCACAAAAAATGTGGATAGCGCAAGCAGCCCGTAACCAAGTAAGTCGAGATTAAACAGCCAACTGCCGGCAGAAGTAAACGAAAATGCCTGCAGGATTTTTTCGTCAACGGACTTGTGCAAAACGGTCGTTATTTGGGTAAAGTATACGATGCTGATAATCGTGGAGTAAATTACGCCCAAGGCCACTCCGATTTTCGCCGCGGCGGAGCGCTCGCTCTTTGCATAGCAGGAATGGACGCAAGCCGAAGCCACCCACGCCCACGAAAGGACGGCGCATACGCCGTAACTCAAATTTTCCGTGAAAATGTTTTGTGCAAACAGCGCGACGACTAAACAAATCAAAAATATCGCAACGGCGCCGCTCATTGCAAGGGAAGAAACAAATCCGATTTTCTTATTCATTTTCCGCTCCGAACAGCTTTTCGACCAGATTATCGATTAGCTTGTCTCTCTGTGTTTTGTCGGAAAAATCAAATTGGTCTTTGTATAATTCCCAACGCAAAAATATGCCTTGCAGCCCGTGAATCAAAAGTGCGGCATTGAAAAAAGTATCTTCGCAAGAACTTAAATTGTTCGCGTGGAAGTAATATCGCGCCAGCGTCTTAAAAGTATTGTCGTTTGCCTGACCTTGCCGCAGGTCGTCTAAAATCGAAATTTTGGATATTTCGGGGTGCTCCATTAAAAAATCAATCGGCACCTTGACCGAACGCTTTAACTTTTCCATAGGGGAGAGCCCTTCCGTATTCGGCTTCGATTTACCGATTACGTCGCCTATAATCCGTTGCACGCACAAATCTATCAGATTCTGCTTGCTTTGGAAATGATAGTTGATAAGCCCGACTCCGATTTCCGCTCTTTGCGCGATTTCCCTTATTGTAATTTTACCGATATCGCCGTCCGTTTCCTTTATCAAGTCAATTGCAACGTCGATTATTTTATCCTTGATTTCCACTTTAAGCACTCCTATTGAACACAGTTTTGAACATTGTTCAGTATACATAAAATCGGTGCGCTTGTCAAGCGGATTGTTATATAATAGTTTCATATGCTTGAAAACGCACGTCGTTTGTGATATAATATTTTTGCTTTAACAGAGCAATAAACAATGCAGTGAGGGAATATAATGGCAAGACCGAGAACAAAAGAAGATTTAATATCCGAAAACACAAAAAGCTATGACAATCTTCTTGATTTTATTGCTTCTTTGACGGAAAAAGAGCTCGATACCGAATTTGATTTTTCAAGCCTGAATAAGAGTGAAGCTCATTGGAAACGCGATAAAAATTTGCGTGACGTTTTAATGCACCTGTACGAATGGCAGCGGCTAATGCTGCATTGGGTATCGGAAAACGAACAGGGCAAGGGACGACAGTTTTTAATGGACGGATATTCGTGGGCAAATTACGGTGATATGAATATGCTGTTTTTTGAAAGAGCGCAAAAAGTATCTCTTGAACGGGCAAAGGAATTATTGTCGCAGTCCCATAGCGATATAATGACTTTAATGCAAAAGTACGATACGGAACAGTTATTCGGCAGAAATGTTTTCCCTTGGGTGGGCGGCAGCACGTTGGGACAGTATTTCATTTCCACTACAATAGCGCACTACGAATGGGCGCTGAAAAAATTAAAAGCCCATAAAAAAATCGTTGCCGCTTTATAAAAATAATCACATTCGTTTACCCGAGTGATTCTGTTTCCATTGTTCAACGGTTAAGCGTACAATATCTATAAGCAATAATTTACCCTTGACAGACGATAAAATATTTGCTATAATGTGTTTATCAATCGAGAGAGGTTAGAAATGATTTTTGTTTCTTGCAGAAAATTTAATAAATCGGTGAAAGCCGTCAAAAAGCAAGAAAAATAAAAATCACTTATTTCCAAAATATATCCGCACATTCGGAAGCCGTGAGAAATTTATTTTCTTACGGTTTTTTTGTGCAAAGCGAGGTGCATTATGTCAATGATAAAAATTGAAAATCTCACATTCTGCTATCCGAACGGCTCGGAAAACGTGTTCGAAAATCTCGACGCCACAATCGATTCCGATTGGAAGCTGGGACTGACCGGCAGGAATGGCAGGGGCAAAACCACATTGCTAAAACTGCTGCTCGGAAAATACGAATATAACGGCTCAATCAAAAGCAGCGTGCGGTTTGATTACTTTCCCTATGCCGTGAAAGATAAGAGCAAGACGGTATCGGAAATCATCGAAGACGTCTGTCCGAATTGCGAAGAATGGGAATTTATAAGAGAGCTTTCCTATCTGGACGTGAGCGCGGATGCGCTATATATGCCGTTCGAATATCTGTCGGGCGGGGAACAGACAAAGATATTGCTTGCCGCTCTGTTTCTTAACGAAGGTCATTTTCTGTTGATTGACGAGCCGACAAATCATCTCGACGCTTCGGCAAGAGCGCAGGTCGCAAAGTACCTGAACAGGAAGAAGGGCTTTATATTGGTTTCGCACGACAGGGATTTTTTGGACGGTTGCGTGGACCATATAATGTCGTTAAACAGAGCGAATATAGAAATCCGAAGCGGCAATTTTACTTCCTGGCTGAACGACTTCGAAGACAGACAGCTCGCCGAGCAGGAGCAGAATACCAAACTGCAAAAGGAAATCAAGAGACTGAAACAGTCCGCCGCGCAAAGCGCTAACTGGGCGAGAAAGACCGAAAACAAAAAGAAGGGCGGCGGTCCCGTCGACCGCGGTTATATCGGTCACAAAGCCGCCAAAATGATGAAGCACTCGAAGATTATAGAAGACAGGAAGCAGCGGCTGATACAGGAAAAAGTATCGCTTTTGCAGAATACCGAGATGTCGGATAAATTGGCGATATACGCATTGGAATACCGCCAAAAAGTGCTTATGAGCGTCAAGGACTTATGTGTGAAATACGACGGCGTTTGCGTCAATAAACCCGTTTCGTTTACGGTGGAGAAAGGCGGCAGAACGGCTTTGAGCGGCGGTAACGGCAGCGGCAAAAGCAGTTTGGTTAAATTGTTTTCGGGTCAAAATATCGATTATACTGGCGAAATATCGCTCGGTAATGACTTGGTCGTTTCTTATGTGCCGCAAGACGTTTCCGGGCTTTCGGGAAAAGTGGCAGACTTATTACAGACGTACAATATCGACGTCAGCCGCTTTATGTCGGTTATGTTTAAAATGGGCGTGGCGGAATATCTGCTCGACAGAGATATGTCGGAGCTTTCCGAAGGTCAGAAAAAGAAAGTGCTGATTGCCAAAAGCCTGTGCGAAAAAGCGCATATCTATATCTGGGACGAACCGCTGAATTATATAGACGTGTACTGCCGTATTCAGATTGAACGACTGATAAAAGAATTTAACCCGACTATGATTTTTATAGAGCACGATAAAGCCTTTCGCGATTCGGTCGCGACGCAAATCATCGAGCTGTAATTTTACTTTGGGAAGCTGTCCGCTTTCTTATTCGCGGCGGAAATCATTGATTTTTCGGGTGGTCTGTGATATAATAAACGGCGTACCGATTTGCAAGGAAGCAATAAAAAAATTGCGCGCGTGCATAACTATATGACATCTACCGAACGATTGGAAAAAGAAAAAATACTGCCGTTGATTTTGAAATTGACGATTCCCGCCGTGATAGCTCAACTCATCACGTTTTTGTACAATATCGTCGACAGAATGTATGTCGCGAAAATCGACGGCGCGGGTATGAACGCTCTGGCGGCGCTGGGAATAGTGCTGCCGATAACATTGATAATACAGGCGTTTTCCAATTTAATCGGATTGGGCGGCGCGCCGAGAGCGAGTATGAAACTCGGCGAAGGCGATAGGGAAGAAGCAGGCAGAATTTTCAATACGTCTTTTGCTTTGCTGCTTGTGACGGGCGTTGCGATAAGTATAGCGACTTTTTTCGCGGCAAGACAAATCGTCGTGCTGTTCGGCTGCCCCGAAAGTGCGGTGGACTTTGCGGAATCGTATTTGAAAATATATTCGCTGGGCACGATTTTCGTATTGCTGGCGCAGGGTCTCAATCCGTTTATCAACGCGCAGGGCTATTCGCTTATGGCAATGCTTTCTGTGCTCATAGGCGCCGTGGCTAACATAGCGCTGGACCCGCTGTTTATTTTCGTATTCGGTATGGGCGTAAAGGGCGCCAGTCTGGCGACCGTGATTTCGCAGTCGCTTTCGTTCGTGTGGATTCTGGTGTTTTTCTGTTCCAAGAAAAGCACGTTTAAATTGCGGTTCAAAGAAATGAAGCCGAGCCGAAAAAGAATACTGTCCATTGTTTCGCTCGGTCTGTCCCCGTTTATAATGACGATAACCGAGTGCGCCATACAGATAGTGTTCAATATAAACCTTAAAATGGCGACGGGCGGCGATAAGGACTATACGGCGGCGCTCACGATAATGTTAAGCGCCTTGCAGTTGATTGCTCTGCCGCTGAACGGACTCGGTTACGGGATGCAGCCTTTTGTCAGTTATAATTACGGCAAGGGAAATGCGGATAGATTGAAACGCGGCGTAAATTGCGTCACGGTAATTGCCTTTGTTTTTGCGGCGGTGATGTGGTCGGTTTCAATGGCTTTTCCGCAAGTGTATGCCTATCTGTTTTCGGCAAGCGAAACCGTGCGGCAAATAGTCAAAAGGTATTCGCCGCTGTTTCTGATGGGGTCGATAATGTTTTTCGTACAAATGACGTTGCAGAATATAAACCTGGCGCTGGGCAGAGCGAAATCGGCGCTCTTTCTCGCGGTGCTGCGCAAGGTAATAATTCTCATTCCGCTGTGCTTTGCGCTCACGCATTTTCTCGGATTCGAAGGCGTGTATATGTCGGAAGGAATCGCCGACCTTTTGGCGGGAATAATAACCGCCGCAGTACTGTTCCCGACTTTTCCGAAAGTATTCAAAAACCGCGAACGCCAAGTCCGCTCCGAAGGACAAGAAAGTAAATAGATAAAAATACTGTAACCCGAAATCGGCGTAAAAGGAATCGAGTATGAACTATTCGGAAAAAAATAAAAAGGCGTATGACAAAATCTGTGACGATTGGCAGGCGTTTCGGTCCAAAACAAAGGTAAATACCTGCATAGCGGAGTTCGCACGGCATATAAAATCGGGCGGAAAAATATTGGATATCGGTTGCGGCACGGGCTATCCGATTGACAGCTTTTTGTCGGCAAAAGGGTTTAAAGTTCTCGGAATAGATATATCGCCCGGAATGATAAAAAAAGCCGAGTCGCTCAAATTGGACAATGCCGATTTTCAAGAGGCAAACATATTGAATTTTCAATCGCAGGAAAAGTTTGACGGCATAATCGCATTCGACAGTCTGTGGCATATCTCTTTGGACGAGCAGTACGGCTTGTATAAAAAACTCTCGGCGCTTATGAAAGAAGGCGCATATCTTCTGTTCACGCACGGAAACCGCCTCGGCGAAGTCGCGGGGGATATGTACGGCGAGACGTTTTATTACAGCGCGCTGGATACGAAAGAAGTTCACACTCTACTGTCGGAAGCAGGACTTACGGTCGTGAACACGTTTGAAAATTATAAAGAGAAGACGACGGGCGATAGAGATTTACTTCTTATAGCCCGTAAATAACGGTTACCGTTTTATTCCTTTTGTGAAAACCCTGTGAAAATTGTTGATAATTTTCATACCGTGTGATATAATTTCGATGTTGAGAACAAAAGGAGAAGATAGGTATGAAAAAGTTTTTCAGCGACTTTAAAGCATTTATCACCAAGGGCAATATCGTGGATATGGCTGTCGGCGTCGTCATAGGTACGGCGTTCGGCGCAATCGTAACCAGCCTTGTCAACGATATCATTATGCCGCTCGTATCGCTTGCGACGGGCGGACTTGACATCAGCGACTGGAAATGGGTCATACGTCCCGAAGAAGTCATAGACGGCGTAACACGCGCCGAGTGCGCTCTGCATTGGGGTAACTTCCTGCAATGCATTTTGAACTTTTTGATAATAGCGCTGTGCATATTCACCGTCCTGCGCATATTTATGGCGGCGAAGTCCAAAATGGAAAAGGCGCAGGCAGGCTATAAGACGCTGAATAAAAAAGAATATAAAGCGTTGAAAAAGGAACTGAAAGCGCAGGGAAAAACCAAAGCCGAAATCAAAAAAGCAATCATACTCAAAGAAGAAGAACTTACCGCCGCAGCGAAAGCCGAGGAGGAGAGAAAAGCCGCCGAAGCAAAGGCGAACGCTCCCGCCACAAGCGAGCAGCTGCTTTCGGAAATACGCGACCTTCTTAAAGCCCGTGCGGACGAAAAATAAGCGGTAGCCGAAATAGGAGACGAGTTATGTCTGTCGTAACAAGCTGCAGAATATATAAGATAAAATCGGAAAACGAAGCGCACTCCGAGGGCAGAGTGCTGAAAGTCAAATCCGCAGGCGTGAGCAATTTCGGAGTGGGGCGCGTAAGCCGCAATCCCGCTTCGGTTTTCAAAGTATCCCTGTCAATCGACGGAGTGAAAAAGCCTATTGATATAAAGGTTAAGGCGTCGGACTGCGCGAGCGGTACCGCACCGCTTGACGAGGGCGATACCGTGAACGTGGTGTACGACCGACTGAAACCCAAAAGATGCAATATAGACGACAAAGCGCAAGAGTAATAATACGGCGAGGCTGAAAAAGCTTCGCCTTTGTTTTTGCAGTTTATTCTGTGAAAACGACAGTTCGTTCTGTGCGGCGAAAACAAAAATGCCGTATGTGGTATAATATATCGGTATAGTTTATAACGGGACGGGAAAAACGATATGATAAGGATTGCCATTGTCGAGGATAATTCGAAGGACAGAGCGTTGACGAGAGAATATCTCGATTACGTTTTCAAGCAGGAAGATATTGCTTATACGGCAGACGAGTTCGAAAAGGCGGAAACGTTCCTGTTGAAAGCAAACCCCGTTTACGATATAGTTTTGTTTGACATAGATATGCCGGGAATGAGCGGTCTGGAAGCGGCGAAAAAATTTCGTGAGATAGACAGACACGCCATAATAATGTTCATAACAAATATGGCGCAGTACGCCATACGCGGCTATGAAGTGGAAGCGCTCGATTTCATAGTGAAGCCCGTCAATAAATACGACTTCGCAATGAAAATGCGCAGAGCAATATCGCGCACCGCCAAACGTCTGGACGACGTCGTGGAAATCAAGGTCGGCAGGGATATAAGAACGGTCGGCATATCGTCCGTACGCTATCTCGAAGTGAGCGGACACTATTGCGTGTGGCATACCGTCGGCGGCGATTATATGGAATACGATACTCTCATAAATGCGGAAAAGAAGATAAACAGAAGCTTTTTCGCGAGATGCAACCGCTGTTATCTCGTGAATATGAAATATATAGACGAAATAAAACGCGACAGCGTGGTCGTGGACGGCGACGAACTTTCCATATCCCGTCCGCAGAAAAAGGAGTTTCTTGCGGCATATTCGAGATTCGTCGGGGGGGGAGATAAATGTTTTCGTTGAGCAATGTCGCCACGCTCATTCAGATTTTCGCGGCGGAAATGCTGTTTCTGTACTCTCTGCCCAAACGCAAAAAATTCGTTATGCGCTATACGCTGTGCATAATGGTCAGCCTTGCGGTCGTCGTGTTCATACCCGACGCCGTTTCGGCGCAGTCGACTTTTTGGACGGGGCTCTATACTTTCGTGAGATATGTCGGACTGTTCGCCGTATCCGTCGCTGCAATGCGGTTTTGCTTCGACGTTAAATTCTTTCCGCTCCTTGCCGCCTGCTCGGCAGGCTATGCGGTTCAGCACGCCTCGTCGCGTCTGCTTCTCGCAATAGGCAATATCTTTAATCTGTGGCGGTTCATATCGCCGCACGGCGAATGGGCGGTCATACTGGCAGAATTCATATTCTTTCCGATACCGTATACGATAGCATACTTCGTGTTCGGAAGATACGCGGCAAAAAACAAGTTCTATGAAAACAGCGGCTGGCTGCAAAACGTAATTTCCATCGTTATGGTGATAATCTGCGTCGGTTTGAGCCGCTTCCCGTCCAACGTGAGCCGACATTTGTATGCGGTGGCTCTGTGCATATTCGCGCTTTTGGTGCAGATAACTCTGCAGCGCGCGTATAAACTCCGCGAAGAAAACAGCGTCGTTAAAAGCATCTTGCAGCAGGAAAGAAAGCGCTATCAGATGAGCAAGGAAAATATAGACCTCATAAACGTCAAGTGCCACGATTTGAAATACCGCCTTGCGTCTTGCGGCGGTAAACTGCCGCAGCAGGAAATGCAGGAAATATTGCGCGCCATAAACTTTTACGACACCGATTTCAAAACGGGCAACGAAGTTCTGGACGTAGTGCTTTCGGAAAAAAGCCTGAAATGCGACGGTCTCGGGATAAAGCTCTCCTGTATGGCGGACGGCAAGGCGCTGGACTTTATGGAGGCGGGCGACATATACTCTCTGTTCGGCAACGCGCTCGACAATGCTATAGAAGCCGTAGCCAAACTTTCCGACGTGGAAAAACGCACCGTGAGCGTGACCGTGGAAAACAGGGGCGAAGTGGCGTTTGTGAATATAATGAACTATTACGACGGCGAGCTGGAAATAGTGCAGGGCACGCCGCAGACCAAAAAGACGGGCGACAGCGGCTATCACGGGTTCGGGTTTAAGAGTATGAAGATGATAGCGGGGAAATATCACGGCAGTATAAGCGTTGCGGCGGATAAGGATACGTTTACGCTTTCCGCCTATCTTACAAGAACGGGCAAATAGCCCGTATGCCCTTAAAATTGGATAAATTCAGTTTGTTCTGTAAAAAAAGCAGTTTATTCTGTAAGCTGCTTTTTTCTTTTTGCAAGTGTTATTATAGACGCAAAGGGAGACTTCTGTCCGGAAAGAAGACTGCCGAAAGAAATTTATGTGGAGGAAATAATGGATAAGGTGAAAAAATTCTTCGAAAGCAAAAGCTACGGCTTTTATGTTTCGATAGGGTTGGCTGTGCTGTCACTCGTGACGGCAATCGTCTATGCGTCGCTGTTTCATATGTCGAGATATATGTCCTGGGGCGCATTCGCCGTCGTGCTCGTCGGCGTCGCCGTGGCGGCGGTACTGCCCTTTTTGAAACAGGCAAAGTGGTCGTGCTGCGTGATTGCGCTTGCCGACTTCATAGCTTTACTGCTGTACGCCTACAATATCTATTTCTACGTTTCCGTAGTTATGGTGGGCATACAGGCGTCGACGTTCAGCCCGCAGTTCTTGGCTTGCACGTCGCTGTTCGCAATTCTGCTCGTGTTAAATATCGCGAACGTATTTTTGAAACAGGAAAAGACGGAAAACGAATAAAGGGAGATAAATTATGTCAAAAAAATTAACGGCTCTGTTACAGAGGATAGCAATTGTGGCGTTTACCGTATTATTCGGAATCTGCCTTGTCGGCACGATAATCGCCACCGAAAACGCGTCCGCAATAAACAGCGCGCTCGGCTGCCAGTCGTTTAAAACGATAACGGACGAGAACGCAAAGGACGAAGATACCGAATATTATAAGTCCGAATACGACAATCTCGGTCAGCTCATAGAAGCAGGCGCGAAGATGACGGAAGAAGCGATGAAAGAGGGCGCCGTTCTCTTGAAGAACGAGAACAACGCTCTGCCGCTCACTTCGGGAAACAGAAACGTCAGCGTGTTCGGTATTGCCAGCGGCGACCCCATATACGGCGGCACGGGCAGCGGCTCCGTCGATACGTCGAAAGCGGTAAACTTTTACGACGCTTTCGAGGCGGCGGGCATAACGGTGAACCCCACGCTTAAAACCAACTATACAAGCAAGGACAAGTGGTACACCGGTCCCAACAGCAGCTCCTGGGGCAGCGCAGGCTCGTATAACCCCGAAACCGACTACCGCAGATACAGCAGCGGTTGGGCAGGAAGCGGCGGCGTATACATCGGCGGCGTGCCCTGGAACGTAGTCAAGACGGAAGAAAGCACGTTCGCACAATACGGCGATGCGGCTGTGTTCATCATCGCCCGTGTCGGCGGCGAAGGCAGCGACCTCAAAATGACGGGCGCTTCCGACGGCTATAACGGCGATTATCTGCACTTGACGCAGAAAGAAATGGACACGCTGAAAGGCTTGAAAGCGCTTAAAGACAGCGGCACCTTCAAGAAAGTCGTGCTCATAATAAACTCCGCCAGCACGATTGCGGCAGACTTTTTATACGACAGTCAGTACGGCGTCGACGCGGCTTTGTGGGTGGGCGCACTCGGACAGAACGGCGCGACGGCAGTGGCAAAACTGCTCACGGGCGAATACGTTCCGTCGGGCAAACTCTCCGACACGTTCTGGATGGACCACACTATGAACCCCGTAAACGTAAACTACGGTTATTGGGAATACGCCGATGCGGCAAAGTACGGCATCGAAAGCCAGAAGGGCAATATGTTCGTTCCCGAACCTACCCTTCACGCATACGTCGTATATCAGGAAGGTATGTATCTCGGCTACCGTTACACGGAAACCAGATATGAAGACAGCGTGCTCGGCGCGGCAAAAGTCGGCAATTACGATTACTCCAAAGTCGTCGCATATCCCTTCGGATACGGCAAGTCGTACACCGAGTTCGAGTATTCGAACTTCAAAGTAAGCAAGAGCGGTTCGCGCACATACAATGTGACGGTAACCGTAAAGAATACGGGTAAGACGTACAGCGGCAAGGAAACCGTTCAGATATACGTTTCCAAGCCCTACGGCGAATACGCGAAGAAGAACCAAATACAGGTTCCGTCGGTAGAGCTTGTCGAGTTCGGCAAGACGGACGTTTTGGCGCCCGGCGCAAGCCAGACCTTGACGATACCCGTCGACGAAAAATACTTCACGTCCTATGACGTGTACGGCTCCGGAACGTACGTCATAATGCCCGGCGATTATTACCTTACCGCGGCAACCGACGCGCACAACGCAGTGAACAACGTGCTTAAAGCCAAGGGCGCGGCAGAGTCCAAACTCGTCGGCACGGCAACCGCAGGTATGACGGAAAAAATATCTCTGACCTTCAACGACCAGAGATACGCATACTCCGACGCAACGGGACAGCAGATAGGCAACCTGTTCGGCTATGCGGACATCAACCGCTATGAAGGCAGGGGAAACAACTCCGTCAAATACTATGACAGAAGCGATTGGGAAGGCACGGTATCTTTGGACAGAGTAAACGGCGTGCCGAAGCTCACCGCGACGCAGACAATGGCGGACGACATTCTCAAACAGTGCCCCGTCGAATATAAAAAGCCGATAGCAAAGGATAAGGAAAAGAAAGCGTACCCGACTTACGGCAAGAGCGCCGGACTAGTGCTTGTCAATATGCGCTATGACAGCGAGGGCAAACACATAGAAATAGACGACCCTGCCTGGGATACGTTTATGGACCAGCTCACCTGGGACGAGATTGCGACGCTGGTAAGCACGGGCTATCACAACACCGCGCTTGTGGAGTCCATCGTCAAACCCGAAACCAACGACGAGAACGGACCCAACGGCTTCAACAGAAAATACAGTCAGGACAAGGAAGGTTTGGCTACCCGTAAGGAAATCAAAGCGGGCAACCTCGACGAGAAGGGCAATCCCATCGACGGCAAGACCACCGACCCCAACTATAACAAGAAGACGACGGCATTCCCCGCAAACGGAATAATCGCGGCAACCTTCAACAGAGATTTGGCGCGCAAGGTCGGCAACATAATCGGCGAAGACGGTATATGGTGCGGCTGCTCCGGTCTGTACGGCATAGGCGCGAACATTCACCGCAGCCCGTACCTCGGCAGAACGGCGGAGTATTACAGCGAATGCGGAATGTTGACGGGTCTCATCGCGGCGCACGAATCCTTGGGTATCGAAGAAAAGGGCGTGCACGTCTACAATAAGCACTGCGTCGTAAACGACCAGGAAAACGCGCGCCACGGCGTCGGCGTCTGGGTTACGGAACAGGCTTTGAGAGAGATATACCTGCGCGCGTTCGAGCTGCCGATAACGATAGGCGGAGCATTCAATACGATGGCTTCGTTCGCCAGACTCGGCACTATGGCAGGACCGTCGGACGGCGTATTGGGTCAGGACTTCTTGCGCGGCGAGTGCGGAATGAAAGGCGTAATCGTCACCGATATGTATACGGATATGAACGGCAAACAGGATAACTCCCCGTACTTCGAGCTGGCATACGGCGTTTACACGGGCGGCTGCGACATTCCAGACGGCTCGGGCCACGAAGCGCAGTTCAACGCGTATAAGCCGAATTCCGCAGGCGAGGGCGACTATGCCGATATGGCTTGGGCTATGAGACTTGCCGCAAAACGCGTCTGCTATATGGTTGCCAATTCGTCGGCTATGAACGGCATCGGTTCCACGACGCGCATAGTCAAGATAATGCCCTGGTGGCAGGCAACGCTCATCGCGTTCGACGTCATATTCGGCGTACTGCTTGTGGCAGGCGTAGCCTGGACGGTGATAACCGTAATACTCGGCTTCAAAAAACGTAATGCCTAAAACGGTCGTTCGGCAGACCTTACACTAAAGCCGAACGATAACACTCATTTTTCTCCAAACGAATCGTACCGCCTTTCGAAAGACAGGCGGTACGGTTTTTTGCGTGGGATAACACCGTAAAAACAGTTCTGTGTCAGGCGATATACTCGGCAAAATCGACAAAACATTGCTTCGTTTTACAATATCCTCAATCGTATATTTTTTTAAATCATACGTTTATTTTCCGCATTATCGTCCATAATCCGCCGTGAAAGAAAAAGGAGTCGGATAAATGAAAAAAGCATTTGCGGCGTTGATTGCCGTCTTATTGATACTGTTCGGATTGAGTATGCGCGGCGACGTCGAAAGACTGAGCCCGTATTCGGTCACGCGCGAGGGCGGCTGCGTGCGCGCCGATACGCACATATCGGCAGAAGCCGTGCAGTCGAGAATGGGCGCGACGCTTTTGTGGACGGAGCAGTTCGACGGCGTGACCGTATATTACTGTTACAGCGACTTTGTAAACGGCTATGAAGTCGTGTGCGGAAAAAAAGTCAATATAATGATAGCGCAGAGAGAAGAATACACCGCCGTCGGCATACCGCTTTTGACGGGAAGCTATTAGAAAAAAATTTTTTCGAAACGGTGTATATAAAAACCGCAATAGGCAATAATCGTAGGCACGGAGGTATAAAAGGTATGAAAACTTATCAAAGCCCCACCAAAGACAAAAAGACGAAAAAGAACTTTTTTATGAGGAATATATACGGATTTATTTTCGGTATCACGTTGCTCGTAGTCGCGGCAATAATAACGCTGACGCTGGTGCTGAACGCGCGCAGAGCGCCCGTAGACAACAAGCCCGGCGGAGACATCGGTGTGGACGGACCGCCGCCTGCGCCCACATACTCGGCGCCGCTCGTCGATTATACGGTAGGCAAGGAAGCGTCCTTGACCAAGCTCGTATATTCGTCCACGCTGAACCAGTGGCGCACACATAACGGCATAGACCTTCTGACGTCGGCAGGCTCGGAAGTCAAGTGCGTCGGAGTGGGCAAGGTGGAGAGCGTCAAAGACACCATTTTGGAAGGCGTGGTCGTGACCGTATCGCACGAAGACGGCGTCGTGAGTATCTATAAGGGACTTTCCGACGTGAGCGTAAAAGAAGGCGATTCCGTCACGGGCGGCACCGTTTTGGGCAAGGTCTCGGAAAATATGATGACCGAGCAGAACGACGGCGCGCACCTGCATTTCGAAATGACGAAGGACGGCAAGCTCGTAGACCCCGCAACTTTCTTACCCGAACTCGCAACGGATAAGTAACAGTCACGGAATTTAAATACCCTGTCTAAAAGACGGGGTATTTTGCCGTCTGTAAAAATATGCGGCAAACGGCTTTTGCGCTCTCTCGGGGCAGGGGAGCGCCGCAAAAACAAAAGCGCAAAGACAATCTCTGCGCTTTTTGTGTTTGATATGAGTTTGTGCGGCGGCTTTTCTTCGGCTTACTCGGCGTCGAACTCGTCGAGTATATTGTCCGTAGCTTTGCCTGCCACGCGCTTGGTGTCGGCAACCGTGCCGGACAGCACGAGAATGTCGTCGGGAAGCAGGGTGCAGGTGCCGTCGGGCGTGACGATGATTTCCTCGCCGCGCTTGATAAGGAGAATGGTGACTTTCTCGGTCACGGTGAGGCGGAGCTGAATGAGCGTCTTGTTCTGCCACTTCGTCGGAGTTTTGATTTCGATAATGCGGAATTTTTCGTTAAGAGAGAGAATCTCAATCATATTCGGCTTGGTGAGATTGCCGCCGATTTTGGTTCCCATTTCTTCTTCGGGGACCAAAACGACGTCCGCGCCTATCTTTTTGAGAATGTGCTTGTGCTTCTCGTTCTGCGCCTTGGCAATGACGAGCGGCAGCCCCATCTGTTTGAGCGTGAGCGTGATAAAGACGCTGGCTTCTATTTCGCTGGCGATACATACGACGGCGACGTCCATATTCTTTATGCCGAGCTTTTCCAGCGCGCGCTCGTCCGTGGCGTCCGTACAGACCGCCTGCGTGCAGTACGCGTCTATCTCGTTTATCTTGTCGGGGTCCTTGTCGATGACCATAACCGACGCGCCTTCTTCATACAGCTTCTTTGTCAGCGAAGTGCCGAACAGCCCCAGACCGATGACCACGAATTCTTTTTTGACCGCTTTTGCCATTTGTGTTATACCTTCCGAAAAATTATTTTACCCTATCGCGACGTTGCCTTCGGGATATTTTATATTGTTGTCGCCGCCCTTTTTGGAAACGAACATAAGTCCGATTGTAATTGTTCCCACACGCCCGAGAAACATATTCAGCATAAGCACTATTTTACCGACGACGGACAGCGAACCCGTAAGTCCGCAGGTCAGACCCGAAGTCGTGTACGCGGAGAAACATTCGAACAGTATGTCCTCGAAAGTCGCGCCGCTGCTTTTTTCGCTGAACAGCAGAATGAATGTGGACGCCAAAACTATAAGCAGGCTCATCATAAGCACGCTGACGGCTTTGCGCGTACTCTGCCGCGTCAGCTTGTGCTTGCCTGCGGCTATGTCGTCGGTTTCGCGCAGACCTGCCACCATAACGAGCAAAAGCACGGTGAGCGTGGTGGTGCGTATGCCGCCGCCCGTAGAGCCGGGGGAGGCACCTATGAACATAAGGAATATGGTCATAAACTTACTGCCAGATGTCAGACCTGCCTGGTCGACCGTGGCAAAGCCCGTACTGCGCGGAGAAATGGATTGAAACAGCGACGCCAGCAGCTTGCCGCCGACCGACATATTTCCCATAGTGGCGGGGTTATTGAATTCCGCGCCGAAGAAGAACACCCAGCCGAGCAGAATAAGCACGCCCGAAGTTATCAATACAAGCTTGGAGTGCAGGGTCAGTTTTTTGAAATGCCACTTGTTTTTTCCGATATCCATAAGCACGGTAAAGCCGAAGCCGCCGAGTATTATGAGCAGGGAAACGGAAAGATTGACCATAACGTCGCCGGCAAAACCCGACAGCGACGAGCCCAGCCCCTGCGTCATTCCCATAATGTCGAAGCCCGCGTTGCAGAACGACGAAACGGAAATGAACAGCGCCTGCCAAATGCCGTACGCGCCGTTGGCAAGGCAGAACGGCGTGAGCAGAAGCAGAAAGCCCGCGCCCTCAATCGCCAGCGTCACAAGCATAATGTTGCGCCCGAGCCGCACCATACCGCGACCCTCGTCCTGATTGAATTCCATCTGCATAACCATTCGGTCTTTAAGCGTTATCTTGCGCCGAAGAAGCATCATAAACAGCGTGGTTATGCACATAAAGCCGACGCCGCCGAACTGTATCAGAATGAGCAGAACGATTTGCCCGAACACGCTGAAATACGCCGCCGTGTCGCTTATGACGGAAAGCCCCGTCGTGGACACCGCGCTCGTCGCCGTAAAGTACGCGTCTACAAAGCTCATCCACTTGAACTCGTTGGAGCTAATCGGCAGACTCAACAAAAGCGCGCCGACCGATATGACGCCGAAAAAGCCCAGCACGATTATGTGAGCGGGGCGCAGACGCGGCTTGCGCATATATTTGTTTTTCTTCGACTTTTCCGTCAATTTTCCTTGCCTCTCGTGTGTGTGATAAGACAGCTTGCGCTTGCGGAGATTCCCTTTTCCTCTCCGACTATCCCCAAGCCCTCCGTCGTCGTCGCCGACACGTTGACCGCGTCCGCCGATATGCCGACCGCCGAAGCTATGTTCTGTCTCATTCGGGGGATATAGGACATAAGCTTGGGCTTTTGCGCCGCTATCAGCGCCGAGATATTAACAATATCATAGCCGCCGTCGCGCAAAAAGCCGCGCACCTGCTTTAAGAGCTCTATGCTGTCTGCGCCGGCGTACCTGCCGTCCGTGTCGGGAAACAGCACGCCGATGTCGGGCAGTCCTGCGGCGGAAAGCAGTGCGTCCATAATCGCGTGGACAAGCACGTCCGCGTCGCTGTGACCGATAAGCCCCTTGTCGTGCGCGATTTGCTCGCCGCCGAGTATGAGCTTTCTGTTTTCGCCCAGCGCGTGCACGTCGTAACCGATACCGATTTTCAGACCTTCTGGCAGGGCGTACAGGTCGGCGGCAGTGGTAATCTTTTTGTTTGTTTCGCTGCCGTCCACGAAACGGGGAACATATCCGCTTGCCTCGTAAACCTGCGAATCGTCGAACGCCGAACCCTCGAAAGCGTCGTATGCCGCTTTAATCCTGCGATAGTCGAACGCCTGCGGAGTCTGCACTCTGTAAAGCCCGTCGCGGTTCAAAGTGCGCACGCTTCCGTCCGAAACCTCCTTGACGGTGTCGGTGACGGGCAGGGCGGCAATACCGCTGCCGTAAAGCAGGGCGGAGTCGATAGCGCGCTTGAATATGTCGGGGGAAGCGAACGGCCGCGCTCCGTCGTGAATGACGACTATGTCGCACGGAGAGACGGCGTTCAAACCGTTTTTCGCGCTTTGCGTGCGCGTGCTTCCGCCGCGGCACAGCTTTATGCCGTACGGCTGTAACAGCGCGGATACCGCACCCTCGTCCGTTTCGGAAACGACCGCCGTGATGTCGGATATGCCCGCGGCAATAAGACTTTCCGCCGCCGTTTCCAAAATGCTCTTGCGCCCTATGACGTGCAAAAGCTTGTTGTAACGAAGTCCCGTGCGGACGCCGCTGCCCGCGCATAATAAAACGGCGCGGACGACGGGCTTGTCAGATTTCTTCTCTGATTTCATACAGCGTTGCGGCTTCCTCCTTCGAGGCTTTCTCGTTTAAAGACTTGACCTCGAACACAAGTTTTCGGTTGCCGAACTCCACGGTAACGACGTCGCCGATTTTGACGCGGTAGGCAGGCTTGACGGGTTTGCCGCCGACCGACACGCGGGAAGAACCGCACGCCGACGCCGCCACGCTGCGCCTTTTCAATATTCGCGATACTTTCAAAAACTTGTCTATTCTCATTATCGAACTCTGCTTTTTTTTCGGGTGACAATGAACATATTATAACACTATCGCGGCGGCAAGTCAACCGACTGTGCGCCGAAAAAAATCGGTTTTGATTTTACGTTTGACAATGAAAAATCAAAGTGATATAATTTATATATACCGAATATATAAATTTCGGACGGGAACGCATAATGAGACGAAAATATAATTATATATTCCCAATAATAATAGGCGCCGTGCTGATTGCGGCAATGACGGCAGGTTATCTGATGTTGGAGCGCGGCAAGAATCTTGCGTGCGGCGCTTTTGCTCCGATAGGCACGGGCAGTCTGTTCGCCGTAGAGTATATTGTCGAAATTATGCTCGTCAAAAGGCGCAAATACGGCGCGGCGATTGCGGTGTCGATAATAAAATACGCACTGTTTTTTTTCGGACTGTCTTATGTGTTCAGAAATACTTTGATGGGCGTCTCGTTCTTTCTGCTTCTGGCGCTCATTCCGGGGTGTAACTTTGCTTTTCTGTCGATGGCGCTGGTGTTTGCGCCGCTTCTTGCGCTGTGCGTCGTGCTCGTGCAGGCAGGCATAATCGTCGAACCCATACTGCTTCATCTGGAAAAGAAAAAACTCTATGTCGCTCCCGCGCACATCGCCTGCAACGACCTGTAATTTACAACTGTCATACCCGAGATTGAAAATGTCTAAAACACGAGAACAAATACATTACAATATGCAACGTATCAAATGCAAGGACTCTGAAATAGAATTGTTGCTTCGACAGGCGTTATGGCAGAAAGGTTTGCGTTATCGTAAAAAAGATTTCAAAGTCAGACAAGATTTTTGGATACCGAAAATCGAACGAAATATGGAGTACAATAATGGGAATAGATGCATTTATCGCACAATTTAAAACTTATTGTCAACAGCGATTTTCTTCCAAAACGGGTACAGCAGTTTCATACGCAAATGCCGTTAAGTACCTTTTTGAATTTATGAATTCTTCGGAAATTTCTAATGCTTTGATTTTGGAAATCAGAAGTTTGGAACCCGATATAAGAGACTCCGACAGTATTTTTTATGGAGATTTGGAAAAATTTTATACCTCAACAGGAAGAAGCTCTTATCTTGAAAAAGGGTTTTTGAAAGCTGCATTACCGATTCTTTTTAAATTTTCCGATACGTATCTTTTTCAAGATGCCGACGATGTAGTTTTATTACAGGAAATCAAAGATAATAAAGTAGTAGCTGATTATTCGAAAGACAGATTGAGACACGAATTGCCAATTGCCGAGAAAGTAGTTCATAATTATAATGTTAGGCGAATATCGGGAACAGTCAAAGAATCTTATAAAAGAATTTGCAGCGGGAGAAAAGCCGAGAAATATTTTATATCGTTTTTAACGGATTTGGGTTTTAGAAAGAATCAGGACTTTTTTGATGTTGCAAACAACAAGAATTATGGATACGATGTTAGATTTTTTGACGTCGGTTTGGAAATCAAAAATATTAAAAACGGTTATTTTTTTCTTTCGGATAATGAAATTGCGCGTTTGGAAAACACGTCAACACATTTGATTTTAGTTGACATCGATAACGGGATTTGGTTTTTGAAAAATAATTCCAAATGGTTAAGTCGTACAATAGACGATATCAAGAAGTTACGTAATTATTGTAAAGATTATTTTTCCAATCTGGACCCGAGCGACATCAAAATAATTATTGATGATAATGTTAAAAACTATGTTACCGACATTTCGGATTATAGTAGAGAATTGGTAATGAAAACTATAGTCGATTAAAAGCAACGTCTTAAAAAAGTTCAGTTTTTTAATTGACTCGCCTATTAAGATGTATCTCGGGTAGATTTTAGCTTTTTAATTCCTATCAAAAACCGCCTCGAAACGGGCGGTTTTGCGTTTTATCAATATAACCGCGGACGGGGCGGAGCGGTTTTTAAAGCGGCAAGCGTTTCGGCGTCTATCGCCCCCGTCTCTTTCAAAGAGTGGCTCTTTTGAAAGTCGGATAGGGCGGCGGCGGTCTTTTCGTCGAACACTCCGCCGCACTTGACGTCATACAGCTTTGCCGACAGCTTTCTCTGAACGTATAGCGCGGATACGGGGCGGGAGCCGCCCTTCGCCGCATTCTCGCATAAGTTCAGATACAGCAGACTGCGGTATGCGTCCTCGTCCGCCGCATTGCCGCCGTCGAGCGCATTGTCCTTTTTGAAAGATATAAGCGCGCCTTCCGTCTGCTTGCCGAAATATCCGTCGACGGTAAGCTCGTATCCTTCGAACGACAGCAGGTACTGCAAAAGCCGAACGCCCTTTCCCATATCGCCGACGCGAAGCGTCTTGTACGCGGAGAGCTTTTCTCTCGGAAGATAGGGCACGTCGAGATTGAGACAGACGGCTTTCGCCGCGCTTTCGGCAACGAAAATCTGAAAGTCGGGGTCGAGCATACGCGCCGCTTCCGAATAGTCGCTCGCATATCCTGCCAGCAGCCGCGCGCAGACGCAGTTCGACAGACGGATTATGTCGGTGTCGCTTTCCGGACCGCAGCTTCCCGTCAAGGTGTTTTCTTCGAGCGAAAAGGCAATGTCCTCGCAGAAAGCGCGGCTGTCGTGCGAGAAAGAAGTGTGCGGCATATACTGCGTGACGAAACCGCTTGCCCGAGTGAACACGTTGCCGCTGCCGTAAAAGTTGTAACCGAACGTGACCAGCCTTTCGGGACGGGCGGCGTTTACTCTCGACGCAATCGCGCCGTCGCTTAAATTGACGGGTTCGGGGTGCGCGTCGAATACGTTGAACCCAATTCGAAGCAGAGCTTGCAGAAAGCGGAGCTTGACGGCGGTCGTGAACTCGCCTGCGTAAATACTCCTGTTTATGTAGGGCATAACGGGCGAGCGGCAGGGCGGAATACCGTACTCGTCGTTTGCGGCAATAGTGAAATCGGCGGCGTTGTTTGCCATTAAAAAAGTCTCCTTGCGAAAAATCTGCGTCAAACGGTTGCTTTGACGCTTTTGTATATTGTATAATAAAAACGGATATTTTATGACGGCGCGAAGGCACGCACCGAAAAAAGGAGAACGTATTATGATAGTGCAACCCAAAGTCAGAGGATTTATATGTACGACGGCGCACCCGCAGGGATTGGCAAAAGCGGTGGACGAAGATATCGCTTTCGTCAGGAAAAAGGGAAAG
Source organism: uncultured Clostridia bacterium (assembly GCA_948440265.1). Taxonomy (GTDB): domain Bacteria; phylum Bacillota; class Clostridia; order Christensenellales; family Pumilibacteraceae; genus MGBC157735. Next base: position 46,303 of record CAOJOK010000006.1, on the reverse strand, counting down.
ATAGAAACGGGCAAAAACGTGCTTGTGATAGGCGCGTCTATGGGATACGGACTTTCGGCGAGAATAGCCGCGGCTTTCGGCGGCGGCGCCGCCACTCTCGGAGTGATTTTCGACCGCCCCGCAGGCGGCATAAGAACGGCGTCCGCAGGCTGGTATAACACCGCCGCCTTCCATAAGAGAGCGCACGAAGCTGGACTTTACGCCAAGACCGTAAACGGCGACGCTTTTTCGGAGCAGGTAAAAGATAAGGTGGTGGAGATTTTAAAGCGCGACGGTATGATTCTCGATTGCGTCGTGTATTCCGTCGCCGCGCCGAGAAGAACGCTGAAAGACGGCACGCAGGTGAGCTCCGTGTTAAAGACGACGGACAAACCGTACACCGAAAAGACGATAGATTTGAGAACGCGCGAAATCACGACGGCGACGATAGAGCCCGCGACCGACGAAGAAGTGGAAAACACAATCAAGGTTATGGGCGGCGAGGATTGGCAGGAATGGATAATGCGCCTGAAAAAAGAAGGTCTGCTGAAAAACGACGCCGTCACCGTCGCATTCTCGTATATAGGACCGGAACTTACCCACGCCATATATAAGGACGGCTCGATAGGTCAGGCGAAAAAAGATTTGAACGCCAAAGCCGAAGCAATGCGCAGACTCGGCTTGCGCGCGTTCGTGTCCGTCAATAAGGCGCTCGTCACGCAGTCCAGCTCTGCGATACCCGTCGTGCCGCTGTACATATCCCTGCTCTATAAAGTGATGAAAGAGCGCGGCACCCACGAAACGACGATAGGTCAGATGCAAAGACTGTTCGGACAAAAACGCCTGCTCTCGGGCGCGGTGACCGACGAAAAAGAGTTTATCCGCCTCGACGATTTGGAAATGGACGAGCCCACGCAGAACGAAATCGCAAGACTGTGGAAAGAAGTGGGGCAGACTCCGCTCGACGAAATCGCCGACCTGAAAGGTTACGACGCGGACTTTTTGAGACTGTTCGGCTTCGGCTTGGACGGCGTGGACTATGACGCGGACGTCGAAACGGAAATTGCAATCGACGGATTGGAAGACTGATTGATACAGTCGTCGGAGAAAGACAATGTTTGTAGAAACCAAACGCTCGGTCGGAAAAAACTACCTGTATACGCAGACCGACGAAAACCTGAATTTCGTCGGACATATACACAACAGTTTCGAATTTATAACGGTCACGGAAGGCAGTATGGACTGTATGGTGTACGAAAAGCGATACACGTTGCAGGCAGGCAAGGGTATGCTGATAATGCCCAACCACGTTCACCGTTACGAATCGGTCAAATCCAAAAGCTTTCTGTGCGTGTTTTCTCCCGACTATGTGATAGATTTTTATAACGATACGAAATCCTCGGGCTTCGTCAATTCCGTTTTCGATTATACCGACTGCGGCGAAATAGATATACTCCGCGACGAAAGCGCGAGCAAGTATCTCGTGCGTTCCGCCTTATACCGTATCTGCGCGCTTGCGTTCAAGCATCTTTCGAGAGGTGCGTGGGGGGGGGGGGACGCTTTGACGGCGGCGAGCTGGAAGTCAAGCTCATAGACTATATCCGACTGAATTACGACAAGGGAATAGGCTTGAAACAGATGGCGGAAGATTTGGGGTATAACTATTCCTATCTCTCCGACGTGTTCAACAGAGTTTTCGGTTGCGGCTTTTCCAAGTTCGTAAACAGACTGAAAGTGGAGGACGCCGCCGAGCTTCTGCGAACCACCGATTACGGTATCGGGCGCATAAGCTCCTATTGCGGATTCAACAATATCAAGACGCTGAATTTGCAGTTTAAGGATATATACGGCATAACGCCGACGGAATTCAGACGGCAGTCGGCGGCAAAGAAAGGCTGACGGAAAAAACAGAGCAAAAATAAAAAGACGAGAAATATGTTTCCCGTCTTTTTTTTGTATGCTCAAAAAAGCCGCCTAAACACCGTTTTCTAAGCTTTTGGATAAAATAGACAAAATTTTTGGGTGTTTACCCAAACTTTTGTATTGAATGAGCGTTCTATATGGGTTACTATGGTTATGGTAGTATTAAAGACTACACAGAAATAACAGGAGGTTAAATGAAATGAAAAAAAGCAAGTTATGGCTTGGATTGTCCGGCGTGGGCGTATTTGTTTTTACGCTCCTTCTCTCGCTGACCATTCTCGCCAATAACAACGCGATGTATATCAACGACGCTCTCGGCTTGTCCACGAGCGGACTTGTGTTGCAAGGCAGCGCGTACGGTATGAACGACGAGGGGTATTGGAAACTGATAAAAGATTCCTACGACTTCTGCGTCGACGAATTGGAGGAGGGTGCGGTACTTTTGAAAAACGACGGCGCACTTCCGCTTGCGGCAGACGAACGCAACGTCACTCTCTTCGGCAACAACAGCGCGCACACGATTTATCGCAGCGGCGCAGGCGGACCCACTCCGAACCCCGAATTTCAGGTGGATTTGGAAAAGGCGTTCAAGGACGGCGGTTTCAGCATAAATCAGAAGCTGTACGACGCTTATAAGAGAAGCGGCACGGAAGTCGGACTTCAAACGAGAGGCGAAGTCAACATAGGCTTCTACACCGACGAACTCAAAGCCACTTTCGATTCGTACAGCGACGTCGCAATCGTCACGTTTGCCCGTTACGGCACGGAGAACACCGACCCGAGCAAAGTGGTGAACGGCAGACCGTATCTTGCGTTGGGACCCAACGAAGAAGCGCTGCTTCAGATGATAAACGACTCCGGCAAGTTCGATAAGATTGTCGTAATGCTCAACGGCGTGCTTCCTATGGAGCTCGACTTCTTGGATAAGTACAACGTAAACGCCTGCCTGTGGTACGGCAACCCCGGTTATTACGGACTGCCCGGCGCGGTGAACATCTTGACGGGCGCTGCAAACCCGTCGGGACACACCGTCGAGACGTTTGCAAACAACACGCTCAACTCTCCCGCAATGAGAAACTTCGGCGACTATACATACACGTTCGACGGCAACCCCGTGGACAGAACGTACGGAACCAAGTACGTCGTATACAAAGAAGGCATCTATGTGGGATATAAATATTACGAAACGCGTTATGAAGACTGCATATTGAATGCAGGCAACGCAAAATCGACGGCAGGCGCAACCGACGGCGAGACGGAATGGAACTACGCGAAAGAAGTTTCCTTCCCGTTCGGCTTCGGTCTGTCTTACTCGACCTACACGCAGAAACTCGACAGCGTGACGTACGATGCGGCGAAAGATACGTTCACCGCAAAAGTAACCGTGAAGAATACGAACAATATGGCGGGCAAGGAAGTAGTTCAGCTCTATGTCCAGACCCCGTACACCGACTATGACAAGGACCACGGCGTGGAGAAAGCCGCAATCCAGCTTGTCGGTTATACGAAAGTGGACGTTCCCGCAAACGGAACGGTAACAACGGAAGTTACGTTCGACCGTTACCTTATGGCGTCCTACGACATAACGGCAAACGACAACGCGGGCGGATACATTCTCGACGCAGGCAAATACTACTTTGCAATCGGCAACGGCGCTCACGAAGCGTTGAACAACGTGCTTGCAAAGAAGGGCGCGACGGGCTTGTACGACCACAACGGAAAGGAAACGACGGGCGACACGGCTTGCGTAGCCGAGTATGACCCCGCACTTTCGGCGACGGATACGAACACGTATAAGAAATCGCCGTACGATAAGGAAGTGACGGTAAACAATAAGTTTGCCGACGCCGACCTCAACTACTGGGCTGACGAAGACCAGAAGATAACCTATCTTACGAGAAAGGATTGGGAAGGCACTTTCCCGACCGAGGTTACTACGCTTCACGCAAACGAAAGAATAGTCAAGGGCTTGCGTATGGACAGATATAAAAAACCCGAAGACGCGCCTTCGGTAAAGGCGAACAAGGGCAAGACGCACGACGTTCTGTTGGATGAACCCATCGACTTCATCGATATGAAAGACGTTCCGTACGACGACCCGAAGTGGGATACGTTCATCTCGCAGATGAGCCTTTCCGACCTGTGCATCTCGATTGCCGACTCCAGAGGTATCGCGGCGGTCGCAACGGTAAACAAACCTATGAACTCCATCGCCGAAGGACCGGAAGGACTGCTTGCAAAGTTCAAGTTCGGCGACAAACGCTGCTGCACGGGCTTCGCGACTCTGCCCACCGTGACCGCAACTTGGGACCACGAAATGCAGACCAAGTTCGGACAGCTGTACGGAGAAGAAGCTCTGTTCTCGGGCGTGGCAATGGTCAACGCACCCGGCTGTAACATAATAAGAACGCCTTACGGCAGCCGTGCTTCGGAATATCTGTCGGAAGACGCAGTCCTGTCTTACTATTCGGTATCGAATATAATCAAGGCAATGAGAAGCAAGGGACTTATCTGCAACGTCAAGCACTGCGCTTTGAACAACCAGGAAACCAACCGTCAGGGTGTTTCGACGTTCGCAAACGAACAGTCCATAAGAGAAATTTACCTCAAACCGTTCGAGGGCGCGTTGACGCGCGGCACGGGTCTCGGCATAATGACCTCGTACAACAGAATCGGTTTGGAATATGCCGCAACCCATAAAGTGCTTATGCAGGACGTTATGCGCGGCGAATGGGCATACGAAGGCTCGATAATCGACGACGCACTGTCTCAAAGCCAGTATTACTGCTCGACGGCGGATATGCTGGTTGGCGGCACGAACATCTTCTGCTTGGACGGCAACCGTGCAAAGCAGATGAAAGAGCTCATAACCAAGACCGACGACGGCAACCTGCTTAAAGAACTGCAGGACGCGAATAAGAGAATATTCTACTCTCTGCTTCGCTCCTCTATGGGCGGCTCGATAACCGCAGGCGACAAGTTCGACGGCGGACTTATGTGGTGGCAGTCTCTGCTCATAGCTCTCAACGTGATATTCGGCGTGGCTGCCGCAGGTGCTGTTGCGATGTATGTAGTGACGGGCTATGTCAAGAAAGATACCTCAAAGGAGGCGGAATGATATGAACGTAAAGGAACTTATAAAGAATAAAGGACTCGGCTATTGGCTGACCTGCGGCGCGTCGCTGCTTGCGCTCGTCACCGCGATAATAGTGTTCGCGACGTCGGAAACGGCGCTTCCGAATACGGTGAGCAACGGCTGGGTGATAGGACTCGTACTGTTAATCGGCGTTGCGGTTCAGGTGGCTGTGACTTTCCTGCCTATCCGCTTCGCGTCGGTAATAAGCGTGATTTGCTACACGGCGGCATTCGGCGTGGTCGCAAATAAAATACCCAATGCGGTGGCAGACTACTTCAATAAAGTAGCTTACACGGGCGGCAACTTCGGAATGTGTATGTTCTATGCCGTAGCCGTACTTGCAGTGGCGTTAATCGCTCTCGTTGCCTGCTTCTTTGCACAGACGAAGGACGGTAAAACGATTATATAATTTAAGGAGGAATGTATGAAGAAAAAATTGTCAATCATAGGTCTTTCCTTGTTATTGGCTCTTTCGGCGGCAGTCGCGCTCTGCGCCTGCGATAAAACGCCCGCAAACACGGCGACGGAAGTCATATACTCGGAAGACACGAATCCCTATGCGGATTTCACTTGGCAGCAGTTCGGCAGCTTCGGAAACCTTACTTTAAACGAAGTCAGCTCTCCGATAGTATACCAGTTCGAAGGCTCGTACAGCGAAGCGTATCAGGGCGACTACTCCCGCGAATATCTCTATCTCAACTGCTATGAAGACGGACTGTTGTACGGCACGTTGAGCAACCAGAATATTTACGGATATTGGACCAACCGCGACAGGCGCGGCAGAGAGCAGTTCGTATTGCACATTCTGCGCCACGGCAACTCGGAATACAACAACGGCGACTACGATATGCTTGCCGAAAAAATCGAAGACGAAGGCGACTATTACGAATATTCTTCCAGCTTTGTCTGGAACAGAGGCTGGGGTATCCGCAGCGTGCTGATATTCGGTTACCGCTATTCGCCCGTCAAGAGCATAGAAGTCGATACGACCGATGCCAAGACCGAATATCTGCTGGGCGAAAATCTCGACACCGAAGGCATAAAGCTGACGATAACGAGAGAGAACGGCAAGAGCACGCAGCTCGACAACCTGACGTCTTTAAACGGCGTGCGTTTCTTGGGCTTCGACAACAACGTCGCAACCGACGAGAGCAAAATCATCGTCAGATACAGAGACAGAGTAACGTCTTTCAACGTCAAGGTAATCGCGCCAGAGTATAACGGCAAGGGCAAATACGACGGACAGGACGTTGACGTCAAGATAAAAGTCACGTCTGCGTCGGAGTGTGAAGTAACCTTCGGCGATAACACGACGAAGTGTAAGTACGTCAAGAGAACGGTTATGGGTACTTCGGTCAGCGAACTCGTTGCGCCGACGGAAGACGACGATTTCACTCTGGACGTAACCGAAGAAGTGTGGGCTAAATTCCATAAGAGCTATGCTCTGAACGGCGAAACGTTCGCGGCGGAACCCTTCTATGTAAAGGTCTACGAAATCCCGACCTATAAGGACGGCGTTCCCAACGACCGCGCTACTTTCGAAGTCGTAAAGACCAACCCGCCTGGGGGCAACACCGAACAGCGCTTCCTGTATGTGGACGAGGAGAAACAGCAGTGTATGCTCACATACAAATATTGGAACGGCGGCAACACCGATACGTTCACGATGAAGTACGAAATGGACGGCAACAAGATAATCTTCACCGAGTGCATAGACGCCAACGTCGGCGGCAACAACACCAAGTTCGAAAACTTGTATCACGAGTTCATTTTGGAAGAAGACGGCGAAGCGTACGGCGCGCATCTTGAAAAGACTTGGGAATAATTCGGTTTTGAAACTTACGCAATTGAAATAAAACAGAGCAGGGAGCGAGCGCACAAATGCGTCCGCTCCTTTATCGTTGCTCTCATTTGCGGCTTGTCGCTTGACATAGCTTTGTGTATGTGATATACTCTAAACTGTAAAAATATCTTTACGGGAGTACTTATGGAAAAAAAGACTTCGAAGAAAACTTCCGCGACGACGAAACGCCGTACGCCGCGCCTTGTGACCAAAGACACGAACGACAGCGGAGTGAAGAACACCGTCGTCGACCCGTTGTCCGTCATAGAGTCCGCGCCGCCCGTAATCGACGCAGGCGTGTTCGACGACGAAAAGTACAAGGACGTTCCCGAAACCGTTTCGACTATCTCCAAGTCGGTGACGATAGACGGCAGTTTTCTTTCGCGCGAGCGCACGAAAAAGAGCCGTACGTTAAAGACCAGACGCAAAAAAGTGCTTGCGTCGGACATAGCGGACGCCGAAAGATACGACCCCACGGTGGAAGGCGGACTGTCTGCACAGCAGGTGGAAAAGCGCAATACGGACGGACTGATAAACACGCCGCCCAAGCAGAACGGAAAAACGTACAGAAGCATATTCTTTTCCAATATCTTCACGTTTTTCAACCTGCTCACCTTCACGATAGCCGGCGCGCTCATTGCCGTCGGCGCAGGCTTGTCCAACCTTTTCTTTCTGATAATAATAACGCTGAATATAGTCATAGGCATAATACAGGAAATCCGCTCCAAATGGACGGTCGACAAATTGAGTATTATGAACGCGCCGAGCGCCATTGTCGTGCGCGACGGCGAAAAGCAGGCGATACCCGTCGGGGAAGTCGTGCTGGACGATATACTCTATATAGAAACGGGCAAGCAGATTCCTGCGGACGCCATTGTCGTCAAGGGCGAGTGCGAAGTCAACGAAGCTATGCTGACGGGCGAGTCCGTGCCTATGAAAAAGACAAAGGGCAGCGAGCTGTACGCAGGCAGTTTCGTCAGCGGCGGCGCGTGCTATGCGAGAGTGGATAAAGTGGGCGGCGCGTGCTATGTTCAGGCGCTGACCTCGTATGCCAAAAAGTACAAGAAACCCAAGAGCGAGCTGTTCCGCTCGATAAAGGCGATTATATATGCGATATCGTTCTTTATCGTGCCGATAACGGTCATAATGCTCGTGCGCGCGCTTATGAACAACGGCGGCGGCTGGGCAGGCTGGGTGTCGGCTGTGCCGAACATCGCGGGTATGGTCATAGGTATGATTCCGTCGGGTATGTTTCTGCTGACGTCGATTGCCCTTGCAATGAGCGTCATAAGACTTGCCAAGCAGAAGACGCTCGTACAGGACCTGTACTGTATAGAAATGCTGGCGCGCGTGGACGTGCTGTGTCTGGATAAGACGGGCACGATAACCGACGGCAGTATGCAGGTTCACGACGTAATAGAGCTCAAAGGCGGCGCAGGCGACTGCACGATTGCCGAAGCCATAGGCTCTATGCTGACGGCAACCGAAGACAACAACCAGACGGCTATGGCTCTTGCCAATAAGTTCGGATATTCGCAGGCGCTGAAACCGACGAAGATAATTCCGTTCTCATCGCAGAGAAAGATGTCCGCCGTGACGTTCGAAGGCGCGGGAACGTATATGCTCGGCGCGCCCGAGTTCGTGCTCAAAGACGTGGGCGCGAGAATAGAAAAGATAGTGAACGAAAACGCGTCCAACGGATACAGAGTAATGGTGCTTGCGCACTCTCCTGCGGAGATAGTGGGCGAAAAACTGCCTGCCGTCCGCCGTCCCGTCTGCCTTATAGTCATAGAAGACCATATAAGGGAAGACGCCGTGGACACAATCAAGTGGTTCAAAAGCAACGACGTCGCCGTCAAAGTGATAAGCGGCGACAACCCGATAACCGTTTCCGAAGTGGCAAAGAGAGTGGGCATAGAAAATGCCGAGCTCTATATATCGCTGGAAGGGCTGTCCAATCAGGAAGTCATAGAAGCGGCGAATAAATACACCGTTTTCGGCAGAGTGACGCCCGAGCAGAAAAGTATTCTGGTAAAGGCGATAAAGGCGGGCGGACACACCGTGGCTATGACGGGCGACGGCGTGAACGACATACTCGCAATGCGCGAAGCCGACTGCGCGGTCGCAATGGCGTCGGGCGCGGAAGCGGCGCAGAAAGTCGGACACTTGGTGCTGCTGAACAATAATTTCTCGTCTATGCCCAGCGTCGTGCAGGAAGGCAGACGGGTCATAAACAATATCCAAAAATCGAGTTCGCTGTTTTTGATGAAGACGTTTATGTCGATAGCGCTGTCGATAATATATCTCGTGCTGTCGTTCACAAGCGGTCTGGAATATCCTCTGCAGCCCAAAAACCTTATGCTTTTGGAAGTGTTCGTCATCGGTATTCCGTCGTTCTTCTTGGCAATGCAGACGAATAAAAACCGCATACAGGGCAAGTTCATCACAAACGTCATATCGCGCTGTCTGCCGGGCGGACTGGCGCTCGTCGTGACGGTAATGAGTATGGTGCTGTTCAAACAGCTGGTGCCGCAGGTGGCAATGACGGGCGACGGCGGAGAAGCCGTGCTTATCGCGATAACGCAGGACCACGTCGTATCTATGATGGTCATCGGCTTGACGCTTACGGGCTGGATGGTGCTGTGCAAACTGTGCGAGCCGTTCGACGCATACAGAATAGTCGTCGCGGTGGCGAGCTTCATACTCATAGTGGTGGCAATGTTCGTTTTGCCGTCTATGTTCGGACTTTCGCCTTTGCCGCTGACCTGTATACTGTTCGTACTCACCGTCGTTTTGGCGTCCTATTTCGTCGTCACGATAGTAATGAGCATAATAAACAAAGCAGGCGTGCTTGCGCTCACGCAGGAGTCCGCCGAAAAGAAAAAGCTGGCGGCGGCAAAAGAAAAGAAGTCGTAAAAGGGGCAGGGCTTAAATGAAAAAAATCATACCTATAAACGACGGCTGGCTGTTTGCCGAAGGCTTTTCGAGAAGCTGTCTGGAACCCGACTTCGAGTTCGGGAACTTCTATCCCGTGTCTTTGCCGCACAACGCCAAACGGCGCGAAGACGGCTATTTCGACAAGACGGAAACGGCGGTTTATACTTACGCATATCTGCTTGCGCTCGACGAAAAGTATAACGGAAGCCGCTTGCAGCTGGTTTTCGACGGCGTGTCGTCGTATGCCGAAGTGTATATAAACGGCACGTTCGTGACGTCGCATAAGGGCGATACTCCGTTCACGGTGGACGCCACCGCGCCGCTGAAAGCAGGCTTTCAGAATATGATAATCGTCAAGGTGGACTCCCGCCTCAAAAAGGATGCGCCGCTGACGACGGGGCTGGGACCTATGCCGTCGTACGGCGGTATCCACAGACGGGTGTGGCTCAACGTGTCCGACGGCGTGGAAATATCCGATATTTTCATAAGGACGAGCGCGGTTTCAGACGGCGCCTGCGAGATGGACGTTGCCGTCACGCTCGGCGATTTTTACCCCGAAACACAGCTTTGCATAAGCATAGAAGACGCAAGCGGAAAAGAGGTGGGGAGTTTGCCGCCGAAAGCCGTTTTGAGCCGTGAAGTGGCTCTAAAAGGCGTCATACACGGCGTGGAAGAATGGAGCTTGGACAAGCCCGCGCTTTACAGAGCGGTGGCGACGCTGAAATACGAAGATACGATAATGGATTTTCATTCCGTTACTTTCGGTTTCCGCACGCTAGCTTTCAAGCGCGACGGCTTCTATTTAAACGGCGAAAAAATCAAACTCATAGGTCTGAACAGAATAGACAGCTTTCCGCTTGTCGGCAGAGCGGCGACGGAAGCGTTGCAGCGCTATGACGCGCGGAAGATAAAGGAGCTCGGGTGCAACGTCGTGCGAACGCACGGTCTTGCCGAAAAGAGCTTTATAGACGAGTGCGACAGGATAGGACTGCTCGTCGTGTCCGGCATTTCGGGCGACGGCTATATAGGCGGCTCGGCGTGGAAGGACGCGCTTGTGCGCACGGTGGAAGACACCGTCAAAAGAGACAGAAACAACCCGTCGGTAATCGCCTGGGGCGTCAGAGTGAACAACTCTCCCGATTGCGACGAGCTCTATTTCAAGACAAGCAAGACGGCTCGGGACAACGACCCGACGCGTCCGGCGTTCGGCACGCGCAACTTTATGGGCAGCCGCCTTTACGAAGACGTGTTCGCATACAACGACTACAACGAAAAGGGCGGACTGTCGGGGCTGAAAAAAACCTGTCGGCTTTTCGTGCCTTACTTCGTTTCCGAGCATACGGGCAGAGTGCTTCCCACAAAGCGCTTCGATATAGAGGCGCGCCGCAACGAGCAGGCGCAGAGACACCTGAAAGCCATCGACGACGCGTTCAAAATGAAGACGGTCTGCGGCTGCGCCGGAATGTCTTACGCCGACTTTCTGTCGGTCTGGGGAAGCGAGAACAATATCGCGTATTACGGCGTGCTGGACGGCTACCGCATAGAAAAGACGGCGGCGTATGCGTATAAAACGCTGTCGAAAGAAAAGTTTCTGTATCCGACGTCCACGCTGTCGAGCGACGAATTCTGCGGCAAGCTGTCCTTTTATACGAACTGCGACAGCGTGAAACTGTACCGCGACGACGCGCTTGTCGGAGAGTTTTTCCCCGATAAAAAGAAGTATAAATATCTGCCGCACCCTCCGATAGAAGCGGACGACTTGATAGGCGGACTGCCGCAGGAAAAAGAGGGTATGAGCGCCAAACAGGCAAAACTGTTCAAGTATATAGTGGCGAAGGTCAAACAAAAGAGCGGCATATTCAACCTTTCCGCACCGTGGAAGTTTGCGGCGTTCGTTTTGAGAAAAATGCTGAAACTGACAAACGCGGCATTTAAAAAGCTCGTGCATAAATACGCGTATGCGCCGAGCGTGTTCAAAGCAGAAGGCATTGTCGACGGCAAAGTCGCGGTCGAAAGATACGTCACGCCGCCCGACGGCAAAAAGCGTTTGCGCCTGAAAGTGTCGGACAGGGTACTGCGCCCGGGGTCGAGTTACGAAACGGCGCTCGTGACCGTGGAAAGCACGGACTCGGCAGGCAACGTGCTCAACTATGATTTCTCGCCGATAAGCATATCGGTGGAAGGCGAACTGCGGCTTGTCGGAGAAAGCACGATTTCTCTCAAAGGCGGCGCAGTCGGATTTATGGTAATGACAACGCCGTACGACGGCAGCGCGAGAATAAGCGTACAGTCGGCATACGGCACGGAAGTATTGGATTTGGAGGTGGCTCGTGAACGAGTGGAGGAACTTTAAGGAAGGCAGCTGGACGGAGCAGATAGACGTACGGGATTTCATTCAGAAAAACTATACGCCGTACGAGGGCGACGAGTCCTTTTTGGCGGACGCGACGCCGAGAACGAAAGCGCTCAACGATAAGATAGAAGACCTGTTCAGACAGGAAAGGGAAAAGGGCGGCGTGCTCGACGTGGATACCGAAAGGGTCAGCTCCCTTCTGTCTTACGCTCCCGGCTATGTGGATAAGGACAACGAAATAATTTTCGGCTTGCAGACCGACGCTCCGCTCAAACGCACGGTCAATCCGTTCGGCGGAATGAGAATGGCAAAGCAGGCGTGCGAAGCCTACGGCTATACTCTGGGCGACAAGATAAAGGCGAACTTCGAGTATAAGACGACTCACAACGACGGCGTATTCAGAGTGTACACCGACGAAATGCGCGCTCTGCGCAAATACGGCATACTCACGGGTCTGCCCGACGCATACGGCAGGGGCAGAATAATCGGCGACTACCGCAGAGTGGCGCTGTACGGAACGGACAGACTGATTGCCGAAAAGAAAAAGGACTTTCAGGCGCTTGCGGTCGGCGATATGACGGAAGACGTGATAAGACTGCGCGAAGACGTTTTCAGACAGATAGACTTCCTCGGCAAGCTCGCGCAGATGGCGGCGGCATACGGCGACGACATCACAAAGCCGGCAAGTAGCGCAAGGGAAGCGGCGCAGTGGGTGTATTACGGCTATCTCGGCGCGATAAAGGAACAGAACGGCGCGGCGATGTCCATCGGCAGAACAAGCACGTTCATAGACATATATATAGAGCGCGACTTGAAAGAGGGCGCGATAACCGAAAGTCAGGCGCAGGAGATAATGGACCAGCTCGTGATGAAACTGCGTCTCGGCAAACAGTTGCGCACGCCCGAATATAACGAGCTTTTCGCAGGCGACCCGACCTGGGTTACGGAGTCAATCGGCGGAATGGGTCAGGACAAGCGTCCGCTCGTCACCAAAAACTCGTTCAGAATTCTGCACACGCTCTACACGCTCGGCACTTCGCCCGAGCCCAATCTCACCGTGCTGTGGTCGAAAAAACTGCCCGAAAACTTCAAGACGTACTGCGCGAAAGTGTCCGTTCAGACCTCGTCCATACAGTACGAAAACGACGACGTTATGCGTCCGCTCTACGGCGACGATTACGGTATCGCCTGCTGCGTGTCGGCAATGAAGATAGGCAAGCAGATGCAGTTTTTCGGCGCAAGGTGCAACCTTGCCAAACTGCTGCTGCTCTCGATAAACGGCGGCAGAGACGAAGTCAGCGGCGTACAGATAGGACCGAAGTCGGAACCTATGACGGGCAAGCTCGACTATGACGCCGTGCTGAAAAGATATCTCGAATATATGCAGTGGCTGTCGCGCACCTATGTGAATACTATGAACATAATTCACTATATGCACGATAAGTATGCTTACGAAAAACTGCAAATGGCATTGCACGACACGAACGTGGAACGCCTTATGGCTTTCGGCGCGGCAGGCATAAGCGTCGTCGCGGATTCGCTGTCGGCGATTAAATACGGCAAGGTGACGACGGTCACCGACGATACGGGACTTGTCGTGGACTATAAGACGGAAGGGGAATACCCCAAATACGGAAACGACGACGACAGAGTGGACTCCATTGCCGAGCTTGTCGTAAACGAGTTCTCGCGTATGCTGAAAAAGACCAAGACTTACAGGGGCGCGAAGCATACGCTGTCGCTCTTGACGATAACGTCCAACGTCGTATACGGTAAAAAGACGGGCGCAACGCCCTGCGGAAGAAAGGCGGGAGAGCCGTTCGCCCCGGGCGCAAATCCGTTGCATAACCGAGAGCACAGCGGCGCGCTGGCTTCGCTGTCGTCGGTGTCCAAACTCTCGTATAAGTCGTGCAGAGACGGCATATCCAATACGTTCGGTATGGTGCCGAATATGCTCGGAAACACACTGGAGGACAGAAAGCACAATCTCGTTTCGATAATAGACGGCTACTTCAAAAAGGGCGGACATCACTTAAACGTCAACGTCTATGACAAGAGCGTGCTTTTGGACGCGCACGAACATCCCGAAAAATATCCCAACCTCACGATAAGAGTGTCGGGCTATGCCGTGCGTTTCGGAGTATTGAGCAGAAAGCACAGGGAAGAAGTTTTGAAAAGAACTTTCTTCGAACAGGTATGACCTTAAAGCAGGCTACGGAAAAAGAAGTTTACGGCTATGTCCATTCGTTCGAGCCCGTGGGCACGCACGACGGACCGGGACTTCGGTCGGTGGTGTTTCTGTCGGGCTGTCCTATGCGGTGCAAATACTGCCATAACCCCGACGCGCTGTCCTTCGGCGGCGGCGAGAGAAAAAGCGCCAGTCAGGTCGCGGAACGCTGTCTCAAAGACAGAGCGTTCACAAGCGGTGTCACGCTCTCGGGCGGAGAGCCGCTTGCACAGGGCGAGTTCACGCGCGAGATACTGCGCCTGTTGAGAAAAAAGCGCGTGCATACCGCGCTCGACACGGCAGGAAGCGTATACGACGAAGCCGCGCTCGAGCTTGCGGGGCTCGTCATACTCGACATAAAGCACACGGACGAAAGAGAGTTCGAAAAGCTGTGCGGATACAAAATGGACAATACGCTGAAAACATTGCAGTTTTTAAAGCGCAAAAAAATACCGTTCTGGATAAGACAGGTGATTGTTCCGAACATAACCGACGGGTCGGAAAATCTGAAAGCGCTGGCTTCGCTGTCGTCGGGGGCGGAAAAGGTGGAGCTTCTGCCGTATCACACAATGGGAGTGCACAAGTGGGAAAAGCTGAATATGCCCTATCCGCTTGCAGGCGTAAAAGCGGCGGACGGCGAACTTATGCAAAAGTGCAACGCCGAATTGAAGGAGTACATAAATGGAATTGAAAGAGCTTAAAGAAAGGTTCGAAAGCCTTTACGGAGCAGGCGAAGTCAGATTTTTCTCGGCGGCAGGCAGGGTCAATCTGATAGGGGAACACGTCGATTACTGCGGCGGCAAGGTACTGCCGGCGGCGCTCAATCTCCGCTGCGTGGTGGCGGCGAGAAAGAGAAAGGACAATATCGTCAGAATGGCGGCGACCACGATAGACTTGACCGCCGAGCTCGATATAAACAAGCTGGACTCATACCGCAATCTGCGCTGGGGCAGCTATCAGGCAGGCGTGGCTTTCGTGATGAAAGAAGCCGGGTTCGACATAGTCGGGTGCGATATGCTCGTGGACTGCACAGTGCCTTTCGGGTCCGGGCTGTCCAGCTCGGCGGCGATTGAAGTCGCAACGGCGCTGTGCTTTGCGACGTTTTCTGCGGAAAACGGCGGCAAATCGGCAGGCAGGGAAGAACTTGCCGTGCTGTCGCAAATGGCGGAAAATTCGTACTGCGGAGTCAACTGCGGCATTATGGACCAGTTCGCGTCGGCTTGCGGCAAAAAGGGCAACGCCATACTCTTGGACTGCTCCACGTTGCAGTATGAATACGCGCCTATGGACTTCGGCGATTACGAGCTTGTGATTATAAACAGCAATAAACCCCATTCGCTCGTCGACTCCAAATACAACGAGCGGAGAGATGAGTGCGAAATTGCGCTCGAACTTTTGAAAAAAGAACTGCCGCACATAACCTGCCTTGCCGACGTGACAAAGGCGGAGTTTGATGAAAAGTCGGGGGTTTTGAGCGGAAAGATATACGACAGGGCACTGCACGTAATAACGGAATGTGAAAGGGTGAACGCCGCCGTCAAGGCGATGAAAAGCGGCGACGTAAAACTGTTCGGAAAGCTGTTGAACGAGTCGCACTATTCTCTGCGCGACAAATACGAAGTGACGGGCAGAGAGCTGGACGCGCTGACGCAGGCGGCGCGCTCGTTCGACGGCTGTATCGGAAGCCGAATGACGGGCGGCGGCTTCGGCGGTTGCACCGTGTCGCTCGTGAAAAGGGAAAAAGTAAAGGACTTCGTAAAGCAGGTCTGCGCCGAATATAAAAAGGCGACGGGCTATGACGCGATATGCTATGAAACGGTCATATCGGACGGCGCTTTCGAAATAATATAATCGGGCAAAAAGATATTCGCAATATAAAAAGCAGAAGCGGCTTGCCGCAAAGGAGCAAATAAAATGAAACTGAACAAGGAAGAAATCAAAAAATTACTGCCGCACAGAGACCCTATGCTGCTTGTGGAAACGGTGGAACTCACGGACGGCGGCGAAGCGATAGGCACATATAAGGTGCGCGGCGACGAATATTTCGTGCAGGGACATTTCCCGGGTAGCCCCATTGTGCCGGGAGTCATACTCTGCGAAATGATGGCGCAGACGGCTTGCGTGATTTTCAAGGATAAGCCTGCCTGCCGCACACTGCTGACGGGACTGAACAACGCCAAGTTCAAAAGACCGGTCGTCCCCGGCGAAACGATAACGACAAACGTCGTCGTGGAAAAGAGCAAGGGACCGTTCCACTTCTGTCGCGGCACGGCAAAGGTGAACGGAGAACTCTGCGCGTCCACGGAATTTTCTTTCGCCCTTCTGCCGCAGGAAACGAAATAACTATGCCGACAAAAAGCCAACTGTACGACGAGTTCAACCGCTGTTACGACAAGGGCGTGGCGGCAAAGGAAAGCGGCGATATACGCACCGCGCGTCGGGAACTGCTGCAAGCGGCGGACGCGCTGAACAAGATTGCGGCGTTGTCGAGCGGAGAGCAGAAGCGTGCGCACTTAAAGCGCGTGCGTATGCTTTTGGACGCCGTGGAAAGTCTGGGAGAGACGGAAAAGAAAGCGGAAAGCACGAGCGCGGACGGCTCTTTGAGATTCTCCGTGCCCAACGCAGGCTTGACCTTCGACGACATCGTGGGATTGCAGGAAGCCAAAAAAGCCATACACCGTATGCTGATAAATCCGCTGAAAAACCCCGAAGTTTATAAGCGTTACAAACTCGAACCGGG
Organism: uncultured Clostridia bacterium; assembly: GCA_948440265.1. Classification (GTDB taxonomy): domain Bacteria; phylum Bacillota; class Clostridia; order Christensenellales; family Pumilibacteraceae; genus MGBC157735. Next base: position 29,165 of record CAOJOK010000006.1, on the reverse strand, counting down.
CGGATATATCCTTTTGGAAGGACCTCCGGGGACGGGCAAAACCACGTTCGCCAAGGCGGCGGCAAAGGAGCTTTCCGTGCCGTTCGTCGTCGTGGACACCAATTCGCTCGTGGACAGCTATATCGGCAAAACGGGCAAAAACATAGATAAGATGTTCGAGTCGGCAAGAGAACTGATAAAGAAAAGCGGCACGCCCGCAGTGCTGTTTTTGGACGAGTTCGACGCGATAGCCAAAAAGCGCGGCGGCGAGAATAAGACCGCCGACGAAGCCGTGCCGTCGCTGATAAGACAAATGGACGGATTCGACACGGACAACCGCGGACTGATAATTCTGGCGTCCACGAACCTGAAAGAAAACATAGATTCCGCCGTGCTGTCGCGCTTCCGCAATAAGATACACATACCTTTGCCGACCGAAGAAGACAGAGAGCGTCTGCTGGAACTGAAGCTCAAAGGCAAGATTTCCGCCGCGGACTATAAGAGTCTGGATTTGAAACGGGCGGCGGCAATGACGGACGGTTTTTCGGGCAGAGACCTGAATTGGGTGTGCGAAGAAATCAAGAATATGCTTGCCGAGCGCGACGCAGGTCTTGTCGAAAACGCGGACATAGCGTCCGAGCTTTTCCGCCAGATAGAGCAGAAACGCCGCGAAAAGGTATAGCCCGATATATATGCGGTTCGTCTTTCACATACTATCGGTATGTTGGACGAATACAAAAACAAACGCAATTTCGAAAAGACTCCCGAGCCGCAGGGCTCGGACAAAAAAGAGAGCGGCAATATTTTTGCCGTACAGCACCATATCGCGAGCCGCGACCACTTCGATTTTCGACTGTCGTACGGCGGCGAGCTTTTGAGTTGGGCGGTCCCGAAAGGGCCGTCTTTCGCATATAACGTAAAACGACTGGCGGTGCGCGTGGAAAATCATCCGCTCGACTATGCCGATTTCGAGGGCGTGATAGCAAAAGGACAGTACGGCGGCGGCACCGTTCAGCTGTGGGACTTCGGCGAATACGAGCCGTGCGCCGACCTCGAAACGGGCTTGAAAGACGGCAATCTCAAATTCCGTCTTTTCGGCAGGCGTATGAAGGGCAGATACGCTCTCGTGAAAACGGACGAAAAAAATTGGCTGCTGATAAAGGAAAAGGAGAAAGAAGAAGTCGGCGAACTTGACGTAAACGACTTTTTCACAAGCATAAAAAGCGGCAGGAGTATGCGCGAAATAGAGTGCGGAGCCGACCTTACGGCAGAGAAAAACCCCTTTGAAACGGCACAGCCTCAGCTTGCCGAAAAGCGCGAAGCCCTGCCCGAAGGCGCAAACTACGTCTATGAAATAAAGTACGACGGCTACCGCACAATGGCTTTCTGCGAAAGCGGCAGAGTAAGACTTATCAGCCGCGGCGGCATAGACTGCACCGACCGATTTGCTCTAATCGCCGAAAATGTGCGCCGTCTTGCAGGCGGCAGAGCAATGGTGCTCGACGGCGAAACTGTGGTAAAGGACGAAAAGGGCAGGGCGTCGTTCAAGGCGTTGCAGAGCGGCAAGGGCAGAGCGGAATACGTTGCGTTCGACCTTCTCGCGCTGGACGGGAATGACCTGCGCGGCTTGCCGCTTCGGGAGCGCAGGCGCCGCCTTGTCGATTTGTCGGTCGAAAAATATCTGTCTTTAAGCGAGCAGACTGCGGCGGCGGACGGGGACAGACTGCTGAAAGCCGCCGAAAAAATGGGTCTGGAAGGCATTGTCGCCAAGGACGTTTTTTCGCGCTACCGCGGCGGCAGAAACGCCGATTGGGTCAAGGTCAAGTGCAGAAAAAGCGACGAATTTATAGTAATAGGATATCTTTTAAACGAGAGCGGACTTTTGAAAAGCTTACTGCTCGCCGCATATAAGGACGGAAAAATCACTTACGTCGGCAAGGTCGGCACGGGCTTTTCCGAGCGGCAGAGAGCGGAAATTCCCGAAATTCTGCGGAAAATTAAGCAGGGCGAGCCGCCGGAAAACGCTCCGAAAATCGGCGGCGGAGAGCAGGTGTTCTGGCTTTCGCCGCACGTCATAGCCGAAGTCGAATACGCGGAAATCACGGATACAAGCGTCCTGCGCCAGCCGAGTTTCAAGGGTTTCAGGGACGATAAAACGCCGAAAGAAATCACTCTCGAAAAGAGCGAAATCGAATGTGCCGACGGCGAAAAAAGTCGAAACGGCGGCTCTGCCAAGGACGGGGACGGCTCGGACGGGAAAACGGTCGGGACGAAGAAAAACGCCCGAAAGAGCGCAAATGACGGCGAAATAGAGATATGCGGCGTAAAGATAAGCAGTCCTTCGCGCGTGGTGTTCGGCTTTCCCGTGCCGATAACCAAGAGAAAAGTCGCCGAGTATTACGAAGCGGCGGCAGAGCGTATGCTGCCGTTTCTCAAGGGCAGAGCGCTGTCCGTCGTGCGGTGCTATGACGGCGCGGACAAACAGTGCTTTTTCAAAAAGCACCCGACGGCGGATGACGAAAAAAGCATTGCCGTCGGAGAAGACAAGGAGCGGTTCATTGCGATAGACGACATAGAATCTCTGATAAAACAGGTACAGCTCGGCAGTCTGGAATTTCATATAAGCGGAAGCAGAGCGGACAGCTTCGACCGCCCCGACATACTCGTTTTCGACATCGACCCCGACGGCGGCGTGTCGCTCGAAAAGGTGCAGAGAGCGGCGCTCGATTTGAAAGCTATGCTGGACGAAATCGGCTTGAAGTCCTTTGTCAAGACAAGCGGCGGCAAGGGCTATCACGTCACCGTGCCGACCAAAGCCGAAGCAGACTATGAACAGGTGAAAGCGTTCTGCAAGGCGGCGGCGCAGTATCTCGAAAAGAAACACCCCGACCTTTATACGTCCAATATCCGCAAAGCGGCAAGAAAGGGCAGACAGTTCATCGACTGGATGAGAAACATAAAGGGCGCCACAAGCGTGTGTCCGTACTCTCTGCGCGCAAGGGAAGGGGCAAGGGCGGCAGTGCCGATTTTCTGGCAGGAGATAAAAAAACTGCCGCCCGACTTCGCCGATATGGACGCGGCGCTGAAACGTCTGAAACAGCCCGACCCTTGGCAGGACTTTTTCGAAATATTAAAATCACATTAGAATTGCGCGAGCGCGTCCGCTTGCTATTGACATTTTCCCGTTTGCACAGTAAAATATATAGTGTAAAGTAATGCTCAATCGGAGCAAATTTCGGGGAGGCGTCTTATGGGCGAAAAACGCGTTGTACTCGACGAAAAGAACAGAAAGACCAAACCTGTCAAGAAGAAGAAAAAGAAAAGCTGTTGTTGCAGCTGTCTGCTGACTTTTGCGATAGTGGCCGTAGTCGTGCTTGCCGTGGGCGTGGGCGCAGGCTGGTATTTCGGCAACGAATATACGAAAAACAATCTCGATATGTCGCTGTCGGAATGTTTTTCCGTGGTGGCAAATCTCTATGCCCCCGACGAAAAGAAGATAGTCACAAACGGCTATGAAGAAGCCGATTTGAACGCTTTTTATGCCGACCTCAAAAAGTCGCTGTTTTTAAACGACGAAGCCGACATAGACGTGGATACGATTTACGAACTCATAAAGTCGGGTCAGCCGCAGTCGGAGCAAAACAGCCGTATGACGGACGGTTCCGCTGGCGGCGAAGAGGAAAGCGGCTCTGATGTCGCCGGCGGCGGAGAGGAAAGCGGCGGCGCGGACAAAAACGCGTTTATGGAATACATATCCGCGCTGTTCACAAAGGAAAACGTGGACCTGTCGCGGCTGGAAAATTACGACGAGTCCAAGCACGACGAATATCTGCTGACAATCAAGGATAAGGGATTGGCGGCGTTCGTCGATAAAATGCTCGGCAAAATATTGTCCGACGGATTGGAGTTTACCGAGCCGCTCAAAGAATACGGCATAGAAAACGTCGGCGATTACATATCGCTTCGCCAGATAATACTCTCGCGCGAGTCGCGCGAAGTCACCGTCACGGCGGAAAACGGCGATATGAGCAAAGAGAAAAAAGACGTGACTATGCTGAATCTGACCGTGCAGGTCAAAGTCACCGATGCTATAAAGCCCGTGCTGGATAAGTACGGAGCAGGCGCCGCGCATTTTGCCGTCAAGGCGCTCTTGCCGAACAATCTCTATCTGACGCTCGGCTTGGGTCTGGACGCGGCAACCGATATGGACATAAAGATAAACCGTATCGACGACGAAAAGAAGTTGAACAGCGCGATAAAACTCATCGACTCGATAATGAAAATGACGGACGGGGAGTTTAAGGGCGTAAGACAGATGCTCGACGAAATCGTGTCGACCAACGTCCGCCCCGTGCTGAACACCGTCACGGAGCTTGCCGACCTTTCCAACGTCAAGGACGGCTCTATGAAGATAGACGCGTTCGACACGGTAATATCGTTCGCCAAGATAAACGAAGGCGCGGAAGAAGCCGACAAGGTCACGAGCAAAGAGCTTTTGAATACGCTTAAAAACGTCTGCACAAGCGATTACGAACACGCGATAAACCCCGATTATACGTTCAACAATCAGTATGCCGCAGGCGCAGGCGAAGAAAACTATAACGCCGTGTACGGCACGGTCTATAAGCCCGCCGACATAAGCGGCAAAAAACTTATCGACTATAAGGATGAATTTTTAAAGGAAATCGCCGCGAAATATCTCATAAATCTCGACCCCGACAAAGTCCCCGACAGCGGCGACGAAATCGAGTTCGAAGACTTTATGGCGCTTTTCGGCATAGGCGAGTCCGATAAAATCAAGGACATAACCGCACTCATAGACGGCAGCCGAATGGAAGAACTGCTTGGCGAAGAAAATGCCGACAAGCTCAAAGTGGTAATAAACGACAGAATGATGGGCGCGATAATTTCCGAAACGCTCGGCTCCGTTTTGGGCGACAGCGAGCTTGCCGCTTACGACATACGCGCCGAACAGCTTGCGCTTCGCAGAGAGTCTATAAACGGCGCAGGCGATATTCGTCAGTTTATGGAGTTCGGCGTGTCCGTAAGTTTAAGTTCGCTCACCGAAAGCGCGGGCGCAGACATAGGCTCGATTATCTCGTCGTTCTTGCCGGAGCGCATAATGATAACCGCCGTCGTGGACATAACCAAGGGTTTAAGTGACGACAGTTACGTCAAAACGCAGATACGCTATAACGATTTAAGCGCACAGCAGACGGAAGAAACGCTAAAAGTCATAGGCAAGCTCGTCAAGTCGCTGGATATGGACTCCGTAATAAGCCAGTTGGAAACTCCGCTTCGGCAGACTCTCGACAGTATGTACGAAACTTTGGATACCATAGAGTTTACGACGTCCAAAGTCCTGCTTCCCGATATGTTCACCGTCATATCCGACACCGTGTTCAAAGACGACGGCGGCAATCGCGTGGTGGAGCCCGACGAAATAAAGAATATGCTGAAAAAACTGACGGGTTCGGACGAGAGCGGCTATCTGACCGATAAGCTCGGAATAAACAAATCGGCAGAGAACTATGAAAAATTCACGGAAGAAATAAGAAGCAAGTATTATCTCAACGTCGGCGAGCTTGCGGACTTTAACGCCATATTCCGAATCGTCGATATAAACAACTTCGATGCCGACAGCTTCGATATCGACAAATTAAAGACGGATACGAGAGCGGCGCAGGACTTGGCTCCCGTGATAACGGAAAGCGAGCTTGCCAAAATATTCGCCGAAGCAATGGGCGAGAGCACACAGCTCGGCACAATCGCAGGTATAAAGATAGGAGAGGACGCAAACGGCAGATATATAAGGCTGGCGGCGCAGATAAGTCTGGAAAGCTTCGGAGAGAGTATCTCCTCTCTGCTGCCCGTCAAAACCGTTTACGTCGTCGCAACCTGCTATACGGAGCGGAAAAACGCGTCGGGCAACGGTTATGAAACGGAAATAACGGTAAATCTTATGGGCGACGACGAGAAACAGACGTTGCAGAAAATGCTGAACCACCTGTCGGGAAGCGACGCTCTCAACCTCGACGAAAAAGCCGACGAGCTCGGCAAAGCCGTATATGACAGCTTCAAGGTGCTCACCGACAGCCTCGGCGAAGACGGTTACGAGTTCGTAAACGGCGGCATAAAGCTCACGGACTTCTACTCTTTCCTGGCAAAAGCCACAAGCGTGGATACGGCAAATCCCGAGTACGGCGTCAACAAAGAGCAGGCGATTGAAAACGTCAAGGGCGCCTTGCAGGGACTGTACGCGCGCGGAGAAAACAACAACGAAAACAACTATTCCGAAAACGAATTGATAACCAACGCCGCCGTGCCTTTCGATAAGACGGATATGGAGAATTCTTTCGAAAGCGTGCCGAGCGCGGCAAACGGCTTTGTCGGCAGAATGGCGGACAAATACTTCGCGGGATATATTTCGGGACAGTTCGAAGAAAAACACGCGAATCTGAAAGAGCTGACCGTCATAGCAAGCGGCTATGAAAACGCGCAGAAGTATTACGACGAATTGAGCGCAATGGGCGGCACGGTCGATACGGATAAAAACTATATGCGCCTTGTCGTGGAAGTAGACTTCTCGAAGATATCGGGCGGCAGTTCAGGCGTGCTGGGCGCAATACTGCCCGAAAAGATTTTCGTCACGCTGTACGTCGATTTGTCCACGATGAAAGCCGCCGCGCCTGTGCGTATAAACGCGCTTTCGAAACAGGAACAGGCGGTGCTGTTCGCAATGGCGGGAATAAGCGGCGACGGAGAAGCGATAGCCTCCACCGTGCAGGAATCTCTCGACATTCTCAAACAGTACGAAAGCGCGACTTTCAAAACGGCGGAAGAAACAAGCCACGCTGTCGGCGCGATAGAAACACAGTTCGACTTTTCCAATCTTTGAGATACGGGTAAAAGAAAAATGCGGGCAAAACGCTCGCATTTTTTTTGCCGATGTGGTAAAATACAGGTATGTACGTAAACAAGCTGACACTTAAAGACTTCCGCAATTGGCAGGGTTCGACGATAGAGCTGTCGGACGGCGTCAACGTGTTCGAAGGGCGCAACGCACAGGGCAAGACCAACCTTTTGGAAGCGCTGTATGTGACTTGCGTCGGAAAGTCACAGCGCACGCCGAGAGACAAGGAGCTCATTCGCTGGGACTGCGAAAGAGCTTACGTCGCCGCCGAAGTGCAGAAAAAGTACGGCTCGGACAAAGTGGAAATAGTGTTGAGCAAGAACGTGAATAAGTGCGTGTCGGTAAACTCTCTGCCGCTGACGAGATTGGGCGAGCTTATGGGCACCATTCTCGGCGTACTGTTTTCGCCCGAAGAAATCAAGACGGTCAAGGAATCGCCGTCGGAGCGCAGACGCTTTGCGGACGTGGCGTTAAGCCAGATGTCGAAAAGCTATTTTTACGCGCTCAATAGATACAATAAAATTCTCGCGCAGAGAAACAAACTGCTGAAACAGCAGAAGATAGACTCTTCCGCGCTCGACGTCTGGGATATGCAGCTTGCCGCCGCAGGCGCGGGTATAGTCAAGTCCCGCCGCGGCTTTTTGAACCGCCTTCTGCCGCACGCGAAAGACGTGCACTCTTTCATAACCGACGGCAAAGAAGAGTTTTCGCTTGCATACGAAGGCGCGGACGGCGAAAGCGTCAAAGAGATAGAAGAAAATATGATAAAACTACTGGCGCGAAGCAGAGAGTCCGATTTGCGGCTCGGCTTCACGCATATAGGTCCGCATAAGGACGACGTGAAGATAACGGCGGACGGCATAGACCTGCGCTCGTTCGGGTCGCAGGGTCAGCAGCGCACCGCCGCTCTGTCGCTTCAGCTTGCGCTTTTGCGGCTTATGACGGAGTTTACGGGGGAAAGCCCCGTGCTTCTTTTGGACGACGTGATGAGCGAGCTTGACTGCGTTCGCAGGGAAAGACTGCTCAAACTCATTCGCCCTTATCAGGTCATAATCACCTGCACGGAACTGCCCGAGCTCGTCGGGGATAACGGCGTAAAAAGATTCAAAGTGGACGGCGGCAAAATCGTGTGACTATTTTGTGGTTATAAGCACGGTCTTTTGCGCGTCTTTGAGAAGCGACCCGAAGTACGGGCGCGTCTTTAAAAACTTTTTTAAAGCGCGGCTGGAAACGGGCACGCTTTTTTGTTTCTGCGGCTTGTCGACCTTGACGATACCGTCCGAAGAATAGGTCAGTATCCGCGCCTTTTTGGGAATAAACCTGCTGTCGGACACCGCGGCAAACACTTCGTACTTTTTGGACAGACGGTTAAGCGCCTTTCTCATTTCGCGCTTTCTCGCATAGCAATAGTCCAAACCGTCGAAGTTCAGAAAAATCGTCTTGCAGTCGGGCGCCCACTTCGCCGCAAGCGACAGCAGACGAAACTCTATGCGCGTCAAAGTCTTGACCTTGCGGTTTAAGGAGAACTTACAGCCCACCGCGCGCAAAAGAAATTTCATTTCGTTTAAAGTCATAGGTCGGCACTTTTCGTTTAAGAGCGAACGCCGATAACAGATATAGCTCTTGACGGACAAGTCCCCGAACGGGAGCTTGCCGGGCAGACAGTACAGCTTTCCGGAAAGGGAAAAGAACCCCAAAACGTCGTCGTTGTCGGCGCAGACCGAATTTTCTCCGCACGCCAGAAATTTGTTTCTTTTCACTCCGATACTTCCTATGCAATAATTAACCGACATAAAAGCAACCTCTCTCTTTTTTTAGTAATTATCGCCGACCGCCGCGGTTTTATACCGCCGTGCGCCGTATTTATAAACGAATAGGGCAAAATGTCCGAATACAGTGTATAAACGTCCGTAGATTGACCGCATAAATTCCTTTACAAAAAGCCGTGTTTGGGTTATAATTATATAGGTCGAAACCGCGCTTAAAAAATCACTGCGGATTCGGTTAAAGGAAACGGTCAAGGTCTATGGATATAAGTGCTTTGAAAAGCGGAACCGACTTGCGCGGAGTCGCTCTCGGGGAAAACGTCGAACTCACCGACGAAGACGTTATGGCGGCGGTAAAGGCATACGCATATTGGCTTAAAGAAAGGGCGGCAGGCGGAGCGGGCAATAAGGTGGCGCTCGGCCACGACTCGCGTTTAAGCGCGCCGCGCATAGCGGCGGCGGCGGAGCAGGCGCTTAAAGAGAGCGGCTGCGAAATATATGACATAGGACTTTGCTCCACGCCGTCCGCGTTTATGATGACGAAGTTCGCCGAAACGGACTGCGACGGCGCCGTTATGATAACGGCTTCGCACCACCCGAGCGACAGAAACGGACTGAAATTTTTTACGAAAAGCGGCGGCATAGATTCGTCCGACCTCGATAAGATAATAGAATACGCGGCGGCGGATAAGGCGCTGACTGCAACCGAAAGCAAGATATACCGCAAGGACTTTATGGCGCTGTACTGCGATTTTCTCATAAGCAAGGCAAGGGCGCTGGGCGGAGACGAAACGCCGCTTTCGGGAATGAAGATTTGCGTGGACGCAGGTGGCGGCGCAGGCGGCTTTTTCGCCGAAAGAGTGCTTATGCCGCTCGGCGCGGATATTTCGAGTTCGCAGTATCTTACACCCGACGGAAGCTTTTCGGGGCATATCCCCAATCCGGAAAACGAAACGGCAATGCGCTCGCTCACGGACAGAGTGACGGCGTACGGCGCCGACCTCGGCATAATCTTCGACGCGGACGTGGACAGGGCGGCGGTGGCGTCGTCGGACGGAAGCGAAATAAACCGCAACAGACTGATAGCGCTCATAAGCGCGATACTGCTTTCGGAGGAGAGCGGCGCAACCATAGTTACGGACAGCGTAACGAGTTCGGGGCTTACCGAATTTATCGCGGCAAAGGGCGGCACTCACAGGCGTTTCAAGCGCGGTTACCGCAACGTCATCGGCGAAGCGCAGAGATTGGAAAAGCTCGGCAACTATGTTCCGCTTGCGATAGAAACAAGCGGTCACGCCGCACTCAAAGAGAACTTCTATCTCGACGACGGGGCATACCTTTCGCTGCGTCTGGCAGTCAAGGCGGCACAGCTCAAAAGAGAGGGCAGGCAGTTGACCGATTTGATAGCCGATTTGAAACAGCCCGTCGAAAGCACGGAGATACGGCTTAAAATAAAGAGCAATGATTTCAGACCTATGGCGCTTCAAATTCTTTCGCAGCTGGAAAGCGTGTGCAGAGAGCTGGAAAACGGCGGTATGTGCGCTTTGGCAAAGGACAGCGCCGAGGGCGTAAGGGCGGAAATGAGTTTCGCCGACGGCTTCTTTCTGGCGCGCGTCAGCGTTCACGACCCCGTAATCGTCATCAATATAGAATCGAACAATTACGGCGGTGTCAAAAAGATTGCTGGCTTTTTGCAGGCGTTCTTCGGTTCCTATTCTCTGCTCGACTGCACGGCGCTGAAAGAGCAGGCATAACAAAAAACGTAAAAATACTTTTAGGAGAGAGATATAAAATGGATAAAGCACAGGCACAGACAATTTCGGCAATAAGAGTTTTGGCGGCGGAAACGGTGCAAAGGGCAAACAGCGGACACCCGGGCATAGCGCTCGGCGCGGCGCCTATGGCATACGCGCTTTGGGAGAGTATGACGCACTGCCCCAAAAACCCCGACTTCTTCAACCGCGACCGCTTTGTTTTGAGCGCGGGTCACGGCTCCTCGCTGTTGTATTCGCTGCTTCACGTATTCGGCTACGGCGTAACCAAGGAAGACTTGATGAACTTCCGTCAGCTCCGTTCGCGCACCCCGGGACACCCCGAAATCGAATGTACCCCCGGCGTGGAAACGTCCACGGGACCGCTCGGACAGGGCGTGGCGAACGCAGTCGGTTTCGCGCTTGCCGAAAGCGCGCTTGCCGCAAAGTACAATAAAGACGGCTTGAACATAGTGGACCACTATACATACGCACTGTGCGGCGACGGCTGTATGATGGAGGGCATAGAGTCGGAAGCGGCGTCGCTTGCAGGCACCTGGAAGCTCGGCAAACTCATAGTGCTTTACGACAGCAACGACATATCCATAGAAGGCGATACAAGCGTGGCATTCACCGAAGACGTTATGAAGCGCCACGAAGCGCAGGGCTGGCAGGTCATAAAGGTCAACGACGGCGAAGACGTGGACGCCATACAGGCGGCAATCAGAATCGCCAAGGACGAGAAGAATAAACCGTCGCTAATCGTCGTCAGAACCACGATAGGATACGGTTCGCCCAAGGCAGGCACCGCGGACGCTCACGGTGCGCCGCTCGGCGAAGCAGGCGTGGAAGCCTTAAAAAGCAACCTCGGCTATAAGGCAAAGCCGTTCGAAGTGCCGAACGACGTCACAAAGCATATGTCTGGCGTTATCGACGAGCTCAATAAGAGCGAGTCGGAATGGAATAAGATTGTAAAGGCGTATAAGGCGAAATATCCCGAAGATTACGAACGCTTCAACGCCGAGATAAAGAATAAACCGCAGTCCGTCGAACAGCTTTATAAGGCGGTCAAACCCACGGATAAAGTGGACGCCAGCCGCAATTACAGCGGAATGATATTGAATCAGCTCGCCGACGCACTGCCCAACCTGATAGGCGGTTCGGCGGACCTTGCTCCGTCCAATAAGACGGCGCTGAAAGGCAAGGGCGATTACGGCGCGCAGGACAGAACGGGACGCAACATTCATTTCGGCGTCCGCGAACACGCAATGGCGGCAATCTGCAACGGCATAGCGCTCCACGGCGGTTTCTCGGTGTTCTGCTCTACCTTCTTCGTGTTCACCGACTATATGAAGAACGCAATGCGTATGAGCGCGATAATGAACCTGCCGATAACCTACATAATGACGCACGACTCGATAGGCGTCGGAGAAGACGGACCCACGCATCAGCCGATAGAACAGCTCGTCGCTCTGCGCAGCACGCCAAACGTCAAGGTGTTCCGCCCGTGCGACTGCCGCGAAACGGCGGCGGCGTACGTCAGCGCACTGTCGGGCAAGGGACCCACGGTCATTGTCTGCTCGCGCCAGAACCTCGAATATTTCAAGGTCGCCGACGACGCCGACCCGCTCAAGGGCGGCTATGTGTTCTCCGACTGCGACAAGGAAATTCCCGACGTCATACTGATTGCCACGGGCAGCGAAGTGGGCGTCGCTATGCACGCATACGAACAGCTCAATGCCTCGGGCGTGGCGGCAAGAGTGGTGTCTATGCCCTGTATGGAACTGTTCGAACAGCAGACCGCCAAATACCGCGAGAGCGTACTGCCGAGCGCGGTCAGAGCCAGAGTGGCGATAGAAGCGGGCTCGTCGCTGTGCTGGGGCAAATACGTCGGCTTGGACGGCGCGTACGTCTGTATGGACGGCTTCGGCTGCAGTGCGCCGGCAAACAAACTGTTCGAGATTTACGGCTTTACGACGGACAATATCGTCAAGGTCGCAACCAAAGTATTGAGAGCCAATAAATGAACGAGTTTTACGCGCTTATGAACCGTATGCGGTTTATAGAACGGTGGGGACTTATGCACCGCACAAGGGGCGAAAACGTCGCCGAACACAGCCTTATGACGGCAATGCTCGCACACTCGCTCGCGCTCTTGGAAAACAAACTGTCCGACGAGAAAGTGGACGAAAAGCAGGCGGCGCTTATGGGGCTGTATCACGAAGCGGCGGAAGTGCTGACGGGAGATTTGCCCACGCCCGTAAAATACTACAACGCCGAAATCACGCGCGCATATAAGGACATAGAGCATAAGGCGGAAGAAAAAATCTGCGAAGCTCTGCCCGAACTGCTCAAAGCCGACCTGTGCGGATACATAAAGCAGGACAGGCAAGGCAAGATAGGCGCGGTGGTGAAAGCCGCCGACAAACTTGCCGCACTCATAAAGTGCGACGAGGAGAGCCGCTCGGGGAACACCGAGTTCGACGCGGCGAAAGAAAGCACGCTTGCCGAACTGAAAAAGAGCAGTCTCAAATCGGTCGAGTATTTTTTAAGCGATATAATGGGTTCATTCAAACTCAATCTGGACGAGTATTTCGAAGTAAAAAAATAAACGGTATGCCGTGTGTCGAAAGGATACGCGGCATATTTTTTATATGCGGCACGGATAAAAAGCGTGAGCGCCCGATAGGCGGTAAAATCCCATAAAAGGAAAGAAAATAGTTTAAGTGCGGCATACTACCTTCGATGAAGGGGAAGATGAAAACGTTTTTCGGCGGCGGTGCGTTTTTCGCCGTGCTCTGCCTGATTGCCAAAGGCATAGGCGCGCTGTACCGCATACCGCTGACCAATATAATGGGTGCGGAGGGCATAGGTCTGTATCAAATGGTATTTCCGCTGTACAGCGTGCTTTTGACGGTATCGGGCGGCGGACTGCCGAGCGCGATATCCAAAACCGTGTCCTCGTTTTCGGCAGGCGGCGACAGCGAGAACGCGCGCCGCACGCTGAAAATATCTCTGCTTGCGCTGACGCTGGCAGGACTTGCAGGCACCGTGCTTTTGATAGTGTTCAGGGAAAAGATAGCGGCGCTTCAAGGCAATCCGCTGGCGGCGACGGCATATCTCGGCATCGCGCCGGCAGTCGCGTTCGTCGCAGTCATATCGTGCTTCCGCGGCTACTTTCAGGGCAAGCTCGATATGCTGCCCAGCGGCATAAGTCAGGTCGTGGAACAGGTCGTGAAAATGATTGCGGGACTTATTTTGTGTTCGCGCTTTATGAAGTACGGCGTGGCGTATGCCGCGTTCGGCGCACTGCTCGGAGTCACCGTCTCGGAAGCGGCGGCGACGGCGGTACTGCTTGTGCAGTACGCATACGATACCGTGCGCTTTCGTCGAAAAAATTTCGTAAGCATAGGCAGGTTCGCGTCCGAGCAGTCGGCGGAACTGTGCATAGAGCAGGCGGCGCCCCTGCCGTATAAGACGCTTTTAAAACGCGTGCTTGCCGTGGCTTTCCCGATAACGCTCGGCTCTCTCGTACTGCCGCTGTCGTCGGTCATAGACAGCATACTCGTGATAAACCTGTTGACGGCAATGGGGGAAAGCACGTCGCAGGCAACCAGACTTTACGGAATACTGAACGGTCCCGTCGGCAGTCTCGTGAATATGCCCACGGTCATAACCACTTCGCTGTCCGTCCTTTTACTGCCCAAAATCAGCCGAATGGTGAAAAAGAAAAAGAACGCAGGCGAGCTTGCCGAAAAGTTCATAAGAATATCCCTGCTCATTGCCGTGCCCTGCGCGCTCGCTCTGATACTGTTTTCCGACGAGATTCTGTCCGTGCTTTACAGGCGCACTTTAAGCGCCGACCTTCTGAACGTCGGCTCGTCGCTGCTTAAAATAAGCGCGCTTTCCGTGCTGTATATGAGCCTTCTTCAACCTGCCGCGGCGGTGCTTCAAGGTTGTGACAAGGCATATAAACCGGCGGTGAACCTGTTGAAGGGCGCCGTGCTCAAAGCCGCGCTGACCGTCATATTGATACGCGTGATAGGCATTTACGGCGCGTCGGTCGCCACCGTTTCCTGCTTCGCGCTGACCTGCGTTTTAAACGTGCGCGCAATGAAAAAATGCGCCGAAACCAATCTCGATTTAAAGCGGCTTTTCAAAAGCGTGACGCTTGCAGGGGCGGCGTTTGTTGCGGCAGGCAAATTGCTTTACCTGTTGTTAAAAGCCTTTCTGCCGCTCTCTGTCGCCCTGATAGCGTCGCTTGTTTTTGCGGCAGGCGCATACCTTGCCTTGACCGCTCTGTTAAAGGGCGTAAAAAGAGAGGAGATAGAGCTTTTCGTGGACGCGAAAAAAGACGGTTAGACGCTTGATTTTTTCTTGCGGCGGAGTTATAATAGATTATGAGTTCGGCAATAAATCGATTGACGGACCCTATCGATACGCAAGGAGAAATTTTCTTTATGTTGGACGTTAAATTCGTAACCGAAAACCCCGATAAAGTCAAGGCGGCAATGGCGACGCGAAGCGGAAGCTACGACGTGGACGCCGTGCTGGACCTTCACGCAAAACGCAAGGAACTAATCAAAAAGACGGAAGCTATGAAAGCCGAACGCAACCGCGCCACCGAAGAAGTGGCAAAGCTCAAAAAGAGCGGCGGCGACGCGTCGGAAACGATAGCAAGGGTAAAGGCGGACAACCAAATCATAAAGGAGCTGGACGACGAACTTTCGGCTGTGGAAAGGGATTTGAAAAACGCTCTTTTGAATATCCCGAACATTCCCGACAAGTCCGTGCCGCTCGGAAAAGACGACTCCGACAACGTGGAACAGAGAAAGTTTATGTCGCCGACGAAATTCGATTTTCAGCCGAAGCCCCATTGGGAGATAGGCGAAAAGCTCGGCATTTTGGACGCGCCGACCGCCGCGAAAATCACGGGCACGCGCTTTACGGTATACCGCGGCTTGGGCGCAAGGTTAGAGCGCGCGCTGTATAACTTTATGCTGGACAGACATATAGCAAACGGCTATACGGAGATATTTCCGCCGTTTATGGTGAACCGCGAATCTATGACGGGCACGGGTCAGTTGCCGAAGTTCGAAGAAGACGCGTTCGCCGTCAAAAACACCGACTATTTTTTGGTGCCGACAGCGGAAGTTCCCGTCACCAATCTGCACCGCGGCGAGATAATTCCCGAAAAGCAGCTGCCCATCAAATACTGCGCTTACACCGCCTGTTTCAGGGGCGAAGCGGGAAGCGCGGGCAGAGATACGCGCGGACTCATACGCCAGCACCAGTTCAATAAGGTGGAGCTTGTCAAGTTCACAAAACCCGAAGACTCGGAAAGAGAACACGAAGAACTCACCGCGCAGGCGGAAAGCATATTGAAAGAACTGAAAATCCCGTATAGAATAGTCCTGCTGTGCAGCGGCGACTTGGGCTTTTCGGCGGCAAAGACGTACGATATAGAAGTGTGGATGCCCAGCTATAACCGATATGTGGAGATTTCCTCCTGCTCGAACTATACCGACTATCAGGCGCGCAGAATGAACATCAAATACCGCCGCGCCGACGGCAAGACGGAGCTTGTTCACACGCTGAACGGAAGCGGACTTGCGGTGGGCAGAACGACGGCGGCGGTGCTGGAAAACTACCAGAACGCCGACTCGAGCATAACCGTGCCCGACGCGCTCGTGCCGTATATGGGCGGAATAAAAGTAATAAAGTAAAATGTTGATAAACGGCATAATCGGATTTTTCAAAACGCTGATAGGCGGCGTCGTAAAGGTGGCGGCGTGGCTGCTTTTCGTTTTGGGTCTGTGGCTGCCGTCGCTGTACTTCATAGTGTTTTTAATCGTCTGCGCCTGCACGGGAACGCCGCTATCCGACGTTATGCAGACTTTCATCGTCGGAATGATATTCAGCGCCGTCGTCGGCATAGCCGCTTCGTACTTCATAGAAAGGTATAAGAAAGAGCGCAAGCAGGTTGTGAGAAAGAGCCTGCGCGACGAAAAGCGCGAGAGAAAGCGCGCGGCAAAGGAAGCGGCAAGGGCGGCGAAAGAAGCGGAGCGTGAAAACGAGCGCGAAGAAGTTCAGACCACTGTTCAGAGCCGCAACGGCTATGACGAGCCGCCGGCAGGTTTGGACGAGAGCTTTGCCGTCGGCGTGGCGGAAATCCCCGTGTCCGCGCCGAAAGAGCCTGCATTCGATACGGTGAAAAGCGAACCGCCGCCCGTAAAAGATATGCGCGAAACGTACGAAGACGAAACGGAGCTTCGCAGAAAGTATTTCGAAAACGACGGCATAACGTTGTACAGGGACTATAATTACGATTATGAAAGCGCGGCGCAGAAACGTCTGAAAGCCATAAGGGAGGACGACGAGCGTCCGCTCGTGTTCCGTTCGCGTCGGGACGAAAACGTATTCATATACGAGTATGAAGACAGATTGCAAATCTACCGCAGAACGAGAAGCGGCGATATGCGGCTTATGGATATAGTCGAACGCCGAAAAAAATAAACGGGAGAGAATCTTGGATAAAGAAAGAGTTAAGAACGTCGTAAAACTTATGACGCTTGCGGAGAAAGTGGAGCTTACGAACATAGGTTCGGATATGAGAAGCACGCCTTTGCCGCGGCTCAAAGTGCCGTCCCTGCGCCTGCCGCAGGAGTTTTCGGCATTTGCGGAATATGCCGAGCCGCCGCTTGCAGGCGCTCTCGGACATACTTTCGACCGCAGTCTTATTCGCTCGTTCGGCGAATATAGAAGCAGACAGGCGATTGCGCGCGGCGAAACCTTCGGCGGAGCCGTGCCGCTCGGAGTGACGAGAGACCCGTTCGACAAGTCGGCGTGCCGCTCTTTTTCCGACGACCCGCTTGTCGTGTCCGCGCTTGCGTCGAGCTTTATGGACGGCTTGAAACTGCCCGGCGTGGGGTGCGACCTGCTCGGCGTGGAAGGCTGTCGGAGATATATCGGCGAGCGCGCGCTGAACGAAGTGTATTTGAAACCGTTTGCCGACAACCGCGAAAGATTGGGCGGCGCGGCGGTGCCGTCGGGAGAGCTGGACGGCGTTCCCGTCGGCGAGAACCGCTTTTTTATGAATAAGATAACAAGCGGCTTCGACGGCGTGATTTTCACCGAATCGGGCTCTGGCGTGGACAAAGCCGAAGAAGTGGCTTGCGGCGTCTGTCTGGACATAGACGGACATAAGTCGGACTGCGCGCGGCTGGATAACGCCGTGGCAAACGGCTTGCTGTACGAGCGCAAACTCAACGCCTGCGTGGAAAGAACGGTATACGGCGCGGCGGTGGGCTATGAAACTATGAAAGGTCTTTCGGCGGCGGACGAAAGAGAAATTGACGAAGCGGAGCTTGTGTCGGAGCTTTTCTTAAAAAGCGCCGTTCTCTTGAAAAACGACGGCGTCCTTCCCATAACCGACGCCGATACGACAGTCGAATACGGAGCAGGCGTGCTGACCGAAAAGGCGGTAAAGTTCGACGAAAAGTCGGCGCGCAGAAAAGCCGAAAAACTTGCGCGCGCGGCGGTAGGCAAAAATAAAGCCATAGTGTTTTTAAGCTCGGCGGCGGATTTCGACCCCGACGCGCTGAATACGTTTATAGAGCGGCTTTCGCAAAATGTCAAAGTCATCGCGGTGGCGGCGTCCGACGCGTATTTTGAAATGCCCTGGCTGGAAAAGGTAAGCGCCGCGGTATACCTGCCGATGAGCTTCGCTCGGATGAAAGAGCCGTTGAAAAGACTGCTGAAAGGGGAAGTTGACTTTTCGGGCAGACTGTCGCGCTGTTGGGCTAAAACGCGCGCAGACTATCCCTTTGCCGCTTTCGACAGCCGCAGCTTCTATGTCGGCGAATCGGTGTACGGCGCAAGTCGGTACTTCAAAAACAACGGCGCGGAGCTTATGTTCGACCGCGGCTTCGGACTGTCTTACGGCGGCGCGGAAATAAAGGATTTTTCCGTCAAGGAAAAGTCGGGCGGACTGATTTTCGAGTTCGCGGCAAGAAGCGCAAACGGCGCGAAAAGGCAAAGCACGGTCATAATCGACTGTCTGCTTTCGGACGACAGACTCGGCATAAGCGGCAGGGCGGCGGCTTTCGGCAGAATAGAGCTGGACGCGGAGTTTAAGACTTACTCTCTCTGCTCGCCGGACGGCGCGTTCGACGTGTACGACAAAGAGAGCGGCGAATTTAAGCGCATAGGCGGCAGGTACGAATTTACGCTTTTGGTCGACGGAGAAAGGGCGACCGCGGAAAGAAAGGTCAAGGGCGAAAAGGCGGACGTCAAAGCCCCGTACTTTATCGCAGGAAACGGCAAAGTCACGTTCGACGAAACCGAAGTGGAAAAGGAGCTCGGCGCGCCGATTGGAGCATATGACAGACAGGCTGACTCAAAAGCAGTGGCGGCGGCGGAAAAGGCGATTGCCAAAAAGAGCAGGACGGTCGGGGAGTACGGCATTTGCGGCGGAGCAATGTCGAGAATGTCGGACGAAGCCAAGATAAAGACGGCGAGAAAGGACAAAGACAGATAGAGATACGGGCGGCTTTAAATGAGCCGCCTTTTCTTTTGCCGTTTTCGGCATTAACAGACAAAATAACCGCAATAGTACGCCGAAACACAGCCTGCGCGGTGGTATAATGTATGGCGTATAAGGCAGGTTTTTTTGTATGCGGAAAGTAAAAAAATTGATTTTTACCGCCGCGGCGGCACTCGTTCTCGCCGCCCTTTGCACGGCGGAAGTATACAATATGCGTCCGTTCGGCACGGGCGCGTATATCGCGCTTATCTGTACGTCCGTACCCGTATATGTAATCGCACCCGTATATCTGATTGTGAGCGGACTTATGTGCACGACGACCGCCGAGATGTGGGGCTATCTCGCCGTCTGCCTGCTGTTTGTCGTAATGAAGCTGATTTTTGCGCGCTTTAAAAGAAATATTCCGCTCTGGGCGGCGGCGCTCGCGGCGCTTGTTTCGTTCTGCGGCTTTATCTATGCGGTAATAATAAAGGACCTGACGCCGCTCAACGTCATACTCTCCCTGCTGTTTTCTCTGCTGTTTATGCTCGTCACGCACACGTTTGCAGGGCCGCTTTTCGAAACAAGCGGAAAAATCAAGCTGACCGAGATAGAGCTCGTGTGCGGTTGCTG
This sequence comes from uncultured Clostridia bacterium, assembly GCA_948440265.1. Taxonomy (GTDB): domain Bacteria; phylum Bacillota; class Clostridia; order Christensenellales; family Pumilibacteraceae; genus MGBC157735. Next base: position 9,599 of record CAOJOK010000006.1, on the reverse strand, counting down.
CCTTATGTGCGCTTTCTCTCTTGCGCTCACTCGGCCGCTTTTCGGCAAATTCTCTTTCGTGTGGATGCTGTCGGCGGCGTGCACGCTCTTTGCGCTGTACGTCAAGGGCGCGGGCGCGGGACTGATTTTGTCCGTTACCATAGGCTGCGGAGCGTCACTGTATACGCTTTCGCCTATGCCCGTCGCCGTGACCGTTTTCGCCGCCGCGCTGTCCGTCGTGTTTTTAAACGGTCACAGACTGCTCAACTGCGCAGGGTATATGCTCGGACTTGTCGCCGCTTCCTTTCTGTTCGTCGGCGGCAACTATTCGGACAGCGGAATGTTGCTGTCCTTGCTTTCCGCACTGATAGGCGTGACGCTGTACGCCGCGATACCGATAAAACGCTTAAACACGCTGAAAGATATCTCCGCTTCCGACGCACTGCCGCTGTCGCTCGTGTCGTCGCTGAACGAAGAACGCCGCCGCACGGGCGGCAGGATAAACGAAACGGCGGAGATTTTCGGCAGTATGAGCGAAGTGATGAACCGCGCCTGCTTCGACGGTACGGATGCGAAGGTGTACGCCGAAAGACTGATAGACGAAGTGTGCGCATACTGCCCGCACAGGGAAAACTGCGACTGCAAAAACATAGACACTATGACGCGGCTCGTGTCCACCGCGTTCGAAGACGGTCACACCAGCGTGGGCGGTCTGCCCAAGGACGTGCTGGACAATTGCAGGGGTATGGCACAGCTAATAAACAAGACCAACGTCTTTGTGGATAAAAACAGGGAAGACGAAGTCGTAAATCGCGCGCTCAAAAGCGCGTCCGCTCTCGTGTCGGAACAGCTCTCGGGCGCGCGCGACATAATGCGCAGGTTCGCGGCTAAACTGACAAGCGACGCCGAAGCCGACGTCAAGGGCGCAAAAAAGTTTGAAGAAGAACTTACATACGGCGGAATACGCGCGCTCGGCGCATTCATAACGCGCGACGGGCAGGAATGGGAAGTGTCGGTCGCGGTGCGCGGCGAAGACTTCGACGAAACGAAAGCCGCAGATATTTTGAAAAAGATTTACAAACGCCCGTTCCGCTTTCTCGGCGCGACGGAAAGCGACGTGAACGGCTTTTTGTCGGCGCGCTTTCGCTCGGGCGCGGCTTTCGACGTGACGTTCGGCGTGTCGAACGTGGCGCGCGACGGCTCGGGCAAAAGCGGCGATTCCTATTCTTTTACGAGAGTGGGCGCGGACGGCTTTATGATGGCGCTGTCCGACGGTATGGGGAGCGGCGGCGGCAGAGCCAACGAAATAAGCGAAACCGCCCTGTCGCTCGTGGAGAACTATTACAGGGCGGGTTTCGATTCCGACTTCGTTCTGGCGTCGGTCAACAGATTTCTGTCGCTCAAAAAGGACGAAGCGTTCAGCGCAATGGACGCGCTCGTCTTGGACCTGTCGGATTTGCGCGCCGACATAATCAAGGTCGGCAGTCCGCAGACGCTTATAAAAAGAGAGGGCAAGGTCGCGCTGTTCGGCGGCGGAAGCCTGCCGCTCGGAGCGGTGGAAGAACTCACGCCGTATATAGAGAGCGTCACGCTTGCGCTCGACGATATCGTCGTTATGGCAAGCGACGGCGTGTGCGACTGCTTCGACGTCGGCGAAATGGAACGCCTTGTCGAAAAGACAAACACGCTCAATCCGCAGACGCTTTCGCGCACCGTACTCGACGAAGCGCTTAAAAAACTCGGCGGAGTTCAGCGCGACGATATGACGGTGCTGTGCGGCAGAATTTATAAGAGAATGTAAAAAAAGCGCGGACTAATTGCGCGCTATGATGTATGCGAGATAGAGCGCGTATAAAACGACCATAAGCGCGCCGTGCGCTCTGCCGCATTTGTCGCTTCTCAAAGAGATGAAAAGCAGAACGCACGCCGAACCTATCAGCACGGCAACGTCGGCTGCGGACGCAAACGCGAGCGATACGGGATTTAACGTCGCCGACAGCGCGAGTATGAATACGTTGAAAATATTGGAGCCTATGATGTTTCCTATGGCTATGTCGTTTTCCTTCTTGATGCCGGCGACGACGCTGGTCACAAGCTCGGGCAAAGACGTGCCGACGGCGACGATTGTCAATGCCACCAAAGACTGACTCATCCCCAGAGCCGTGGCGATGTTTGTCGCGCTGTCCACGACGAGATTGCCTCCGACGATAATGCCCCAAAGCCCGACGCCGAGCATTATCGGACTGAACCATACGGGGAAATTGTTGTCCTCTTTTTTCGGCAGGGGAAGGGGCGGCTTTGTCTTTTTCGCGCGCAGCAGCAGCATAGTCAGATATGCGGCAAACAGCGCCAGCACGACGATAGCCTCCCAGCGGTCGATTTTAAACGGCGTTATGACAAGCACGAACAGCGCCAGCACGCCGTATATCCCGACCATAACGGGAAGGTCGAATTTCTTGACCGACTTTTCTATGAAAATGGGGACGAGCAGGGAGCTTACGCCGCAGATTAGCAGAGTGTTAAAGATGTTCGAGCCGACAATATTTCCGAAGACCATATCGTTCAAGCCGTTAATCGCGCTTATGATACTGACGGAAGCCTCGGGCGCGCTTGTCCCGAACGACACAAGGGTCAGACCTATAATCAGCGGCGGCACTTTCAAAGCCGTTGCAATGCGGCTGGAACCGCCGACGAAAAAGTCCGCGCCTTTGACAAGCAGGACAAAACCGATTATCAAGAAAATAATGCTGAAAACCATAACCGCTCCCGAAAAAAATAAAAGACTTTTTGCCGAATACAGAAAAATTCGGTAAAAGTCTCGAAAATCAAGCGTCGCCGAGCGTTTCAAACGCCGTACTGACGGCCGCACGCACATTTACAGGAAATGCTTTCTACTCCCTTTTACGGATTGAATTGTATATCCATATTACACCCGAAAAGACGCAAAGTCAACCGATTGCACGCCGTTTTCGAAAAATAACGGAAAAATTTGCAAACTTTCCAAGCGACGCAAGGGGCAGGGCGGCATATAACGATATTTTTCGCACAAGGTCTTGACATAGCGATTTTTAAAGTGTATAATTATATTATGTACGATTTGTCGGTAACTTATAATTTGATATTTTTCGCCGCCTGCGTCGCGCTCTGCGTCGTTTGGCTGTTTTTGACTATCGACATAATCGCCGCCCGCAAACCGAAAAAGGCTTTGAAAGCCGCCTGTATGACGTGCGGCATAATCGGTCTCGTTTTAAGCGCGCTGTTTGCGGCGGTAATAATCGGTTTTGCGGCAGGGCTGATGACGGTGGAAGGGACAAGCGTCGTAATCGCGTCGTTGAAAATTCCCGCGATTGCGGAATTTGCCTTGCTTTTCACATATTATATTACATACGGCTTCACGGGCTTGTTTTTCCTGCTGTCGCTGCTGCTCGTGATATTCGCCTGCATAAGGAAAGAGCGAATTGCGGCGCAGAGCGAAGTCGCGGCGACCGCGGACTTGCAAATGGCGGACGAAAAAGAAGAAACGCCTGCGGAAAAACAGGGCGAAAGCATACCTGCCGAAAAAACGGGCGAAGAAAAGAAAGACTTCGAAATGACGGACGTTCGCTCCATTATGGACGAAATATCGGGCTTGGTGGACAGCCTCGATTTTCCGCTCGACGACGAACAGAGCGAAACGCAGGATAACAATATCCCCGAAGAAGAACCCGAAGCGCAGTACGACGCGCCCGAAGAAGAAGCGGAAGAAACCGATATGTCGGACGAGCTCGAAGAAACGGACAATCGACCTGCGGACATAGACGAAACGGACGAAGAAACAATCGACGAAGAAACGAAAGACGAAGAAGAAGACGAACCGCCGCAGGATAACGAAAGCGAACAGGAAATCGCGGCAATGACTGCGGAAAAGGTCAAAACCGATTTCAAGCGCAAGGCGGCGCAGAGAGAGATAGACGACTTCAAGGAAGTGGGGAAAGAGCGTAGGGAAGCTCCTCACTTGGGCACGCGCACGATTGTGCGCGCGGCGTCGGACGAAGCGGCGCGCGAAGTTCGACCTATGGAAAGCGGTCTGCCGATTAAAAAACGCCACGTGCTATTAAACAGGCGCAACGTCGTCAATATGTTCAGCGACTATTTGAAGTCCAAGAGCGAAGACGAAAAGGCGCGCATAGAGAGCAGTATAAACACCATAATAATCAAATAGTCGTTTCCGCCCCGAAAAAGGGCGCGCGAATATAGAAGGGAAATAAGGAGAGAAAAGAATGTATTATGTAGGAATCGACCTCGGCGGCACGAACATTAAGACGGGTATCGTAAGCAAGGACGGCAAAATCGTAGCGAAATCGTCTATCCCGACCAAGGCGGACAGACCGGCGGACGAAGTGGCGTTCGATATGGCTGTCGAAGTGCTCAATCTGGCAAAAAGCTCGAAAATCAGTCTGGACGAAATCGTGGGCGTGGGCGTGGGAAGCCCCGGCGCAATAAACAGCGGCGCAGGCATAGTCGACTATTCGCCCAATCTCGGCTGGTATAACGTGCCGATAGCCGAGCTTATTCTCAAAAGAATAAAAAAGCCCGTCAAGGTCAGCAACGACGCAAACGTCGCGGCGCTCGGAGAAACGCTGTTCGGCGCAGGCAAGGGCTATACGGACACCGTGCTCATCACGCTCGGAACGGGCGTGGGCGGCGGCATAGTAATCGGCGGCAAACTGTTTGAGGGCAACGAGTCCAAGGGCGCGGAGCTCGGTCACTCGGTAATCTGCGTAAACGGCGAGCCGTGCGCGTGCGGCAGACGGGGCTGTCTGGAAGCGTATGCTTCGGCGACCGCGCTGATACGCGAAACCAAGGACGCTATGATGCGCGACAGAGCAAGCAAAATGTGGGACTTCGTCGGCGGCGACATCGACAAGGTGGACGGCAGAACGGCGTTCGAAACGGAAAAACAGGGCGACGCAATGGCAAAGCTCGTGGTCAATAACTATGTGCTGTATTTAAGCGAAGGACTGCTTAATATCTGCAACGAATTCCGTCCGCAGGCGATAATGCTCGGCGGCGGCGTGTGCGCGCAGGGCGACAATCTTTTGAACCGCTTAAAGACGAGAATGAAAGCAATGCATTACGGCTATCAGGGCACGCCCAAAGTGGAACTGCTCATAGCCTCGCTCGGAAACGACGCTGGCATAATCGGTGCCGCCGCGCTCTTGATGTAATAGGCAAAATACGGCGCACAGCTTTAAAAATATTACAGTAAAGGAAAAGAGAGAAACGCAATATCGCGCTTCTCTCTTGTTTGTTTGCAGTCGTTTTTTTTAATAATTTTCGCACTTTTGCTGGAAATAGCTCTGCGGATGAGCGCAGACGGGGCATACCTTCGGCGCGTTCTTGCCCTTGTGGACGTGACCGCAGTTTAAGCATACCCAAACGATTTCCTCGTCCTTTTTGAAAGCCGAACCGTTTTCGATATTCTCCAAGAGTTTGAGATACCGCTGTTCGTGATGACTCTCGATTGCCGCCACGCCGCGAAACAGTCTGGCAATGTCGGTGAAGCCTTCTTCCTCGGCTTCCTTGGCAAACTTCGCATACATATCCGTCCACTCGAAGTTTTCGCCTGCCGCCGCGTCTTTCAGATTGGTTTCGGTGTCGGGCACGCCTTCGTGCAGAATTTTAAACCAAAGCTTGGCGTGTTCCTTTTCGTTTGCGGCAGTCTCGGCAAAGATATTCGCCACCTGCTCATAGCCGTCCTTTCTGGCTTTGGACGCATAGTAGTCGTACTTGTTTCTTGCCATCGACTCTCCGGAAAATGCCGCCATAAGGTTGGCTTCCGTCTTCGTACCTTTAAGATTCATAACAGTTTTCTCCTTTATGATATATATAAGTTTATTACCGTTTGCAAAGTTTTATACGCCGATTTTCAAATGTCGAACCCCGTCTGGCGCAGAGCCTCGTAAAGCGCGATTGCCGCAGAGTTGGAAAGATTCAGACAGCGCACGCCTTCGCGCATAGGAAGCCGCAGGGCATAGGAAAAATTCGCCTGCAAAAGCTCGTCGGGCAGACCCTTCGTCTCCTTGCCGAACACGAGAAAATCGCCGTTTTCAAACTTTACGTCGGTGTAAACTCTCTCGGCTTTTTTGGAAAAGAAATAGCATTTCGCATTCGGATTCAGGCGCAGAAAATCGTCCCAGTTTTCGTACTGGCAAATCTTCACCTTGTCCCAATAGTCGAGTCCGGCACGCTTAATCGCGCTCTCGGAAATGTCGAAACCGAGCGGCTTAATCAGATGCAGAGCCGTCCCCGTGCAGGCGCAGGTCCGCGCTATGTTTCCCGTGTTCTGCGGAATTTCGGGTTCGTATAAAACAATGTTGAACATAACCGTATTATACTTCCGTTTCCGCCTTTCCGTCAATCTTTTTGCCGCGCTTTTTGCGCAATTTGTTTTTCGCCTTGTTATATAACGCCGTCAAAAGGGTCTTAAACGCGAAAAAGCCGAACATAAGCCCGATAACCGTATACGGAGTTATCGCCCCGTCCGTGCACAGTACGGCAAGCAGAATAAGGGGCGCGAACAGCAGGACGGCGAATACGACGTCGGTTATCACCGTGCCGATAATGCCGCCCGTTTTTCGGAGAAAGGACAGCAGAAAATACACAGGCGCAAGCAGACAGCCGAAGCCGAGAGCGGTGAAAAACAGAGCGACGTCGCTCATTTGAATATGCGCTTCAAAAGCGGCTTTTTGCCGCCGTCATACTTGATTGCCGCCACTTCGCCCTCGAACACGAGCTTGCCGCTGTCGACGTCGTACTTCAAGATTTTAAGCTCTTTGCCGCTTATGCAAAGCGCGCCCTTGGACGTGACTATGTTGATTGCGTCGGGGTATGCGCTGACCACTTTGGACACGCCCTCCACCGTGCCGTCTCTGCGCGAGTTCAAGGTTATGGCGTGTCTGATTTCGGTTTGAGTGCCGTTCATAAAACATCTCCGTTTTGTGCGATATTGTCATATAATAGATATGCGGTTTAAGTTTGGATTATGCTTTTTTCGGGAAAGCAAACAGCCGTCAAACGGTTGCTTTTTTGCGCCGTTTATAGTAAAATTATATAAGCGCGTTCAAAGCGCGAAAGCACATAACAAGCCGCCGCTTTAAAAGGAGAAGGGCGGCGAAAGGATAGGTCTTAAATGGATATAAATCAGAAATTGAGCGAGGAATTTTCCCTCAAACCCGACCACGTAAAAAACATCGTGAACTTGATAAACGAAGGCAATACCATTCCGTTTATCGCGCGTTACCGCAAGGAAATGCACGGCGCGTGCAACGACCAGGTATTGCGCGAAGTCGCCGACAGACTGGCATATCTGACCAATCTCGAAAAGCGCAAGGGCGAAGTCAAGTCCGCCATAGAAGGGCAGGGCAAATACACGGACGAGATAGGCGCGGCTTTGGAAAACGCGCAGACGCTGACCGAAGTGGAAGACATATACCGCCCGTATAAGCAGAAGAAAAAGACGCGCGCGTCGGTTGCCGTGGAAAAAGGTCTGGAACCGCTTGCCGACGTCATCTGGGCGCAGGAGCTCAAAGAGGGTTCGCCGTTTGAGATTGCCGAACGGTATGTAAATCCCGAAAAGGGCGTAAACAGCGCGAAAGAAGCGGTCAAGGGCGCGCTCGACATAATCGCCGAAAGAATATCCGACGACGCCGCTCTGCGTAAAACCCTGCGCGCCTATCTGACAAGCGACGGCAGCATAACCGCCGCGGCGACAAAGGACGCCGACCCCGAAAAAATCAAGGTGTACGAAACGTATACGCAGTTCAACGAAAAAGTCAATTCCGTACCGCCGCACCGCATACTTGCGCTGAACCGCGGCGAAGCCGACGAATGTCTCAAGGTGGGCATAAGCGCGGACACCGACGTCGCGTTGCAGAAAGTGCGCGACGCCGTGAAAAAGGAATCGATATTCGATAACATAATGGAAGAAGCCGTAATCGACTCTTACGAAAGACTGATATTCCCGTCTGTGGAAAGGGAAGTCAGAAGCGAACTGACCGACAGGGCTTGCGAACAGGCGATAAAGATGTTCGAAGTGAACCTTCGTCCGCTTCTTATGCAGCCGCCTCTCAAAGGCAAGGTCATAATGGGTCTCGACCCGGCATACCGCACGGGCTGTAAGATTGCCGTCATAGACGAAGCGGGCAACGTGCTCGACTACACGGTAGTATACGCCACGCCGCCCAAAGCCAAAATCGAGGAGTCCAAAGAGATTCTGAAAAATCTGATTGAGAAACACAACGTCGACGTCATATCGATAGGCAACGGCACGGCAAGCAAGGAATCGGAAATATTCATTGCCGAACTCATAAAGGAATGTTCGCGCCCCGTGTCGTACGTAATCGTCAACGAAGCAGGCGCGTCCGTGTACAGCGCAAGCAAGCTCGGCGCGGAAGAATTCCCCAAACTCGACGTGTCTACAAGAAGCGCGGTGTCCATAGCAAGACGACTGCTCGACCCGCTTGCGGAACTCATAAAGATAGACGTCAAATCGATAGGCGTCGGACAGTATCAGCACGATATGCCGCAGAAAAGACTGACCGAAGTGCTGGACGGCGTAGTGGAAGACTGCGTCAACTCCGTCGGCGTGGACTTGAACACGGCGTCGCAGAGCCTGCTTTCGAGAGTGGCGGGACTCAATTCGGGCGTAGCGAAAAACATCGTCGAGTTCAGAAAGGCACAGCCGTTCAAATCGCGCTCACAGCTGTTGAACGTCCCCAAACTCGGACCCAAAGCGTTCGAGCAGTGCGCAGGCTTTTTGAGAATAGTCGGCGGCGAGTCCGTGCTGGATAATACGGCGGTTCACCCCGAAAGCTATGCGGCGGCGGAAAAACTGCTGTCCAAATACGGCTATACGGACGAAGACGTGATTGCAGGCAAGATAGGCGACATTTCCGAAAAAGTCAAGGCGGACGGTAAGGCGAGCGTGGCGACGGAAATCGGCGTGGGCGAAATCACGCTGGACGATATGATTGCCGAGCTTTTGAAGCCGGGCAGAGACGTGCGCGACAGCCTGCCGCCCGTGGTTCTGCGCGCCGACCTTCTGGACTTGAAAGACTTGAAAGAGGGTATGGAGCTCGAAGGCACGGTCAGAAACGTAATCGACTTCGGCGCGTTCGTGGATATCGGCGTGCATCACGACGGACTTGTGCATATTTCGGAAATATCCAACGGCTATATCAAACACCCGTCCGAAGCGCTCAAAGTCGGCGATACCGTCAAAGTCAAGGTCATCGGCGTGGACGTGGATAAACAGCGCATCAACCTGTCTATGAAACAGGCGAGCGGCGCCCCGCCCAAGCCCGAGCGCAAAAAGCCCGAGTTCAAGAAACCGCAGAACGGCGAGAAAAGGGATATGCGCAGCGGCAATAAGCGCGGCGACGGCAATAACGGCGGCTATAAAGGCAATAACAATAGAGATAACAGAGGACGCCAAAACGATAAGCGGTCTTTGGAGGATATGTTGGCGGCGTTGCAGAATAAGTACAAACGCCACTGACTGACGGCATATCCGCGTCGAAATACTGTGTCAAACTGCGGTTTTTCTCGGGTCATTTACGGGAAGTAAACTCCCCGTCGAA
>CAOJOK010000005.1 GCA_948440265.1 uncultured Clostridia bacterium | reverse complement strand
AGTTGACGAATGCATTTATCGGCAACGCCTGCATATCCGTCACCGTCACTTTCTCGAGCGTCTGCGGTACATAGTACCAATATTTGGAGTTGTTTATTTCGTACTGCAATACAGCTCCTTCTACAGAAAATACATCCGACTTATAACCGAATATATATCCGAATACAGAATATATCCCTTCTGCATTTCTGCTCCTGCCCACAAACGGCACCGTTATTTCAGTCAACCGACAGCCTTTAAACGCACCCACTTCTATGCTCTGCACCGAGTCGGGAACGGTTACCGACGTCAGCCCCGTATTACAAAAAGCATAACCGCCTATACTCTGCAAATTCTCTGGGAACGCTATTTCCGTCAGATTTGCACATCCGCAGAATGCATAGTCGCCTATTTCGGTCAGACTTTCCGCAAACATTATCTCCGTCAGATTGACGCAGTTATAGAAAGCATACCTGCCCACAGCTTCCAAAGGCTTCACGGGAAAGGAAGTCAAACTATTGCAGCCGCTGAAAGCATACTCGGGAATATTCACCAAATTTTCAATTCCTTTCAGCGTAATCAAGCCCGTACACGCTTTAAATGCACTGCCGCCTATTGTTTGCACTTTTCCGCACAGGTCCACTTCTTTCAACATAACGCAGTTTACGAATGCATTCTCGGGCAACGTATGCATATCCGTCACCGTAACTTTCTCAAGCGTCTGCGGTACATAGCACCAATATTTAGTGCTGTTTGTTTCGTATTGCAATACCGCTCCCTCTACAGAAAATACATTTGTTTCATAACCGAATATATATCCGAATACCGAGTATATCCCTTCTTCGTTTCTGCTCCTGCCCACAAACGGCATCGTTATTTCAGTCAACCGACAGCCTTTAAACGCGCCTGCTTCTATGCTCTGCACCGAATCGGGAACGGTTACCGACGTCAGCCCCGTATTGGCAAATGAAAGCACGCCTATTCTCTGCAAATTCTCGGGGTATGTTATCTCCGTCAGATTTGCACATCCGTAAAACGCATAGTCGCCTATCTCGGTCAGACTTTCCGCAAACGTTATCTCCGTCAGATTGACGCAGTTATAGAAAGCATATCTGCCTACTGCTTCCAAAGGCTTCTCGGGGAAACAGATAAGCTTACTGCAATTGCTGAAAGCATACTCGGGAATATTTACCAAGTTCTCTATTCCTTTCAGCGTAATCAAGCCCGTACACGCTTTAAATGCACTGCCGCCTATTGTCTGCACCTTTCCGCACAGGTCCACTTCTTTTAACATAACGCAGTTGACGAATGCATTTATCGGCAACGCCTGCATATCCGTCACCGTCACTTTCTCAAGCGTCTGCGGTACATAGTACCAATATTTAGTGCTGTTTATTTCGTATTGCAATACCGCTCCTTCCACAGAGAATACATCCGCCTTATAACCGAATATATATCCGAATACCGAGTATATCCCTTCTTCGTCTCTGCTTCTGCCCACAAACGGCACCGTTATTTCAGTCAACAGACAGCCCCTAAACGCGCCTGTTTCTATTCTCTGTACCGAATCGGGAACAGATACCGTCGTCAGCCCCGTATTAGCGAACGCATAGTCGCCTATCTCGAGCAGGCTTTCCGCAAACGCTATCTCCGTCAAATTTGCACAGTTATAAAAAGCATACCTGCCCACAGCTTCCAAAGGCTTCACGGGAAAGGAAATCAAATTACTGCATCTGCTGAAAGCATATTCGGGAATATTTACCAAATTTTCAATTCCTTTCAACGTAATCAAACCCGTACACCCTTCGAACGCACTGCCGCCTATGGTCTGCACCTTTCCGCACAGGTCCACTTCTTTCAGCATAACACAATTGCCGAATGCATTCTTCGGCAACGCCTGCATATCCGTCACCGTCACTTTCTCGAGCGTCTGCGGTATATAATACCAATATTTATAGGTGTTGTTTACCGTGTATTGTAATGTCGCTCCATCTATATTACCTATACTCGATATATAGCCGAATATATAACCGAGTACCGAGTATATTCCTTCTTCGTTTCTGCTCCTGCCCACAAACGGCAACGTTATTTCAGTAAACCGACAGCCTTTGAACGCCCCTTCCCCTATGCTCTGCACCGAGTCGGGTACGGTTACCGACGTCAGTCCCGTATTACAAAAAGCATAATCGCCTATACTCTGCAAATTCTCGGATAACCTTATTTCCGTAAGCGGACAGTCCTTGAATGCGCCCTGCCCTATGCTCTGCACCGAATCGGGCAAAATTACCGTAACAAGCTTTCTGCCTGTGAAAGCGTTGCCCAAAACGGAAGTTACGGGAGTTAAATCTATCACCGCAGGTATTTCGAGATGAGTTATAGAATCATTCGGCAAATGAGTGACGGAATCGTTTTCCAATCCTTTTATCGTCACGCCTTTTCCGTCATTGAAATATCTCAAGAAACGCTTATCAGTACCTTTAACCCAATATGCGTAAAAATGCGTATTGCCGTCAAGATTCCATACCGAAGAATCGGGGTCCTTTATGCCGTTATTTGTCAGCCTGCTTCCCGTTCCGTTTTCGCCCGCAAACCAGCCCTCGAAAGACCAACCGTCTTTATATGGCTGCGGAAGACTTACGCTTATTGCCTGATTATAAGTGAAATTGATTTTTTCCACCGAGTTTCCGCTTGTCGCTCCGCCGTATTCGAAAATTACGTCGGCGGTCCATTTTGCATACAGCGTGATACTCGACACAACCGAACAAACGGTGTCGGCTTCATAGCGCGTCCCTGCGCCCGAGGTCTTTGTGAACCAGCCGCCGAACACAAAATTTTCTCTTTGGGGAATAGGAAGCTCTCCCAAAGGCGAATCATATACATATTTTCTTGAACTCACCGCTGTTCCGCCCTGGGAATCGAATTTAAATTCTATTTCGTTCGCCGTCCAAGCCGCATACAATTCAAACGAAGAGTTATAGTTTATAACCGTGGTTTCGTCGATTTTGTCACCGCCGCCGCCGACACGAGTGCTCCACCCTTCAAAAGTATATCCCGGGCGCGTCGACGGCTTCGGCGTAAACGTATTTCCCCTTATCACAGTCGAACTCGAAGGCGAGCTTCCGCCCCGTCCGTTATAGGTTACGGTAAGCTCCCACGCGGCATACAGTGTAATCGGTCCGTCAAAATTAAACTTCGTATTGCCGTAATATTTTTCGCCCCGACCTGCCGGCTGCGTATACCAGCCTTTCCATTCCACATCCTGCGGCGCTATCGGCACGGGTAATTCTTCCACGCCTTCCTGCGCCCATCCGTAAACAGCCTTAATCTTGCTTTCGCTTAAACTGCCCAATCCGTCTATATCGAACGTAATTTCGGTAATCCACTTTGCATAAAGCTCGGTCTCACCTGCGACGCGGTATATGTCGTTTTCCGTATATTCTTTGCCGCCGTCCATTCTGTCGTACCAGCCGCCGAACGTAAAGTTTTCTCTTTCGGGGACGGGAAGCTCGCCCACTTCGGCGTCGTATACCACCGATTTAAAAGACGTATCGCAATCGCCGCCGTACGCATTGAATTTGATAGTATAAACCAACGGCGAATATTTGGCGTAAAGAGTTACGTCTTCGAAAATTTCATCGTCGAAATTCCAAGACTCCGTTAAACCGTAATCTTTGCACCAGCCCACGAATTCATAGCCGTCTTTTTTAGGCGACGTCGGAATTTTTATCGTATTGCCGCTGTATACATACTGCTCTTTTACCGAAGTTCCGCCATTGCTTAAGAATTTCACCGTATGGGAAACAGGAGTCCACTTGGCATAAATCGTAATATTTTCGAACACTTTGTTGGAAAAATCATAACGCCGATTGAAATTTTTATCCGCATACCAGCCGCCGAAAGTATAACCTTTCTTTTCCGGCGTCTGCGGCACTTGCGCCGTTCCGCCTTTCTTGACGGTCTGCTGTTCGATTGCATTGCCGCCATTGGTTTCGAAATCTACCTTATAAGACGGCGCCGTCGCTCCGTCGGCATAATAATCGAATGAATATGCTATCGTCGTTCCCATAAGCGACTGCTGTACGCCTATCGAAAATACGCCGTTTGACAATTTTACATAATTGAACGTCGAAGAAAGCGCTTCTTGGGAGAATACCACCGTATCCCCCTGCAGAACATAATCGATTTCGCCTAAAGCGATAAAAGCCGTGCCGTCCACAAACTTGATTTTATTCGGTGAAATTTTTACGTGTTTTCCGTACATCAAAATTACCACTTCGTAAGTTGCACGGTCGGTTTCGGACATATTGTCGACGTCTATGTAAACATCGTCCTGACCAGTTACGGTACACAAAAATCCGTCCAAAGTATAATCGACGTATTTTTTACTTTCATCGGGTTTTTCTTCCCCGCCGTCATCGGGTTTTTTGTCAGGCTCCTCGACCTCGATTCCGCCGGGTTTTGTGTCACCGTCCGGCTTTTTGCCGCAGCCCAGCATAACAAAGCAGCAAGCGATTGCCAAAGCGACAAACAAAAACATTAACACCCGTTTCAATATTTGCTTCTTTTTTATCTGTTCCATTTTTTCACCTACTATCAATTTGGAAACACACAATAAGCCGTCACTTATATTATATAAATTTTTTCGCTTTTTTGCAAGTATTTTAATATAAAAACCCTGCTTCGAAGCAGGGTCTTTGACCGGTTCATAATAGCCGTATCTTTATGAAAGATTACTCATTTGCCTTATTTAATTCGGCTTTCGCTTTACTGTCTTTAATCGCTTTGCTTATAATGCAGGGAATAAACAGTATGACCGAACCGAGAATCGTATTGACGGCGAAGAAAACAGTCGTTGCCAAAAATATTGCTATCGCCAAAATTCCCAAAAACAGTTTTATCAAAATCATCAAGATTACCGATTCAGGTGTGAGCGAAAAAATTACGCCGGGCAATTTTAACGTAAAACCGCCGCAAGTGAATATTTCGCGCACGACGCCGCCCCACATATATTGACTTACGAATGTAAACGACGACACCGCGCCTATGACGAGAAGCACAAGATAATATCCGAATCTGTCAAAGCACAAAGACAATATAAGATACACGGTTACATTTACCGCGGCGAATATTACCCCGAAAACAATCGACCATATAAGTTTATAGCCGCCGCGTCCGTTCTCTTTATCTTTCAAATCATTGATGAATTCGAATATTACAAGCACTATGGCAAAAATCATAGGCGGAACGAATATCATAAATGCGGCAATCACTTCGTCGTCGTCATCGAATACAAAGCACAATACCGTCAAAACGGCATATCCGAGCAATGCCAGCACAAAACTTACTATAAGTTTTATATCGACGCCCCTGCCCAGCTGTTCTTTCGCACTGCGCGCACTGTCGCGTTTTAAGCTCGAAACACTCGCCTCGACGCAGTTCTTGCACACCAATTTGGGCGTTGTCTCATATACTTCTTCTTCCTTTAGCATTTTTCCGCATTCGGTACACACGCCTGCAATATTATTAACGGCAGGCGCGACTGTCATTTCTTCGGTATCCGCCGTTTCCTTTGAACGCGCAAGTTCGTTTTCTCCGCCTTCCTCAAAATAGCCGATAGGGACTTCAAACAGTGCAGCAATTTGAGACATCATATTAAAGTCCGGCAAAGATTCTCCGCGCTCCCACTTGGATACCGCTTGATAGGTCACGTTCAGAACTTTTCCGAGTTCGGCTTGCGTCATTCCTTTGGATTTTCGCAAACGGGAAATCTTCTCTCCGCAATTCATATTTAAACCACCTCTTTGATTGATTTACCTTTATTATAAAAAACTTTGCCGTTTTATGCAACAAATTGCTCTCAACCGTTAGTTGAATTTCTGTCCGAACAGTTGAAACGCATTTTTATTCTCGCCCGTTGACCTGCTCCGACCGAAAAATCCGCTTTAATTCAATTGCCGCAAAAAAAAGCAAGGTTCAAACCTTGCTCTTTACAGCTATTTAAAATTACTTTGTGAATTTCGCAATGAACTTTTCGATATTTTTATCTTGCAGCAATTCATAGTTTTTTTCGATTGTTTCCGCAGGCATATCCCACCATTTTAAAGCAAGCAGCTTTTTTATTATTTCGTCGTCGAAGCGTCTTTTAACCACTCTTGCGGGATTGCCCACTGCAATAGAATACGGCGGAATGTCTTTTGCGACCACGGCATTTGTGCCTATAATGGAACCGTCGCCCACTTTAACTCCCGGCATAAAAGTTACGTTTTGCCCTATCCACACGTCGTTGCCTATAACGGTGTCCCCCTTATTTTTAACTATATTTTTCGGTATAGCAGGCTTGCCGTCTATAAATATTCCGAAAGGAAACGCAGAGATACCGTCCATAGGGTGATTGGCGCCATTCATTACAAACTCCACGCCTTTTGCAATACTGCAAAACTTTCCGATTATAAGCCTGTCGCCCAAATGCGGATAAAAATGCGTGACGTGCTTTTCAAAATCTTCTCCGCCCGAATTTATATCATCGTAATACGTATAATCGCCGATAATTATATTGGGATTTTTTACTATGTTCTTTATATAACAAAGCGACGGCACTAACGGTTGGGGATGTATCGCGTCCTTATTTTTGAATAATAAGTTCATATACAAATTCTCTCCTAATAGTCTTTCAGTCCGAGCAGGTAATCCAAACTGACATCGAAATACTGCGCCAATTTAAATAACGCGGAAGCACTCGGCTCTTTCTTTCCCGTTTCCCAATAACTGATACTTGCGTTACTGAACTGCAATTCTTTGGCAAGCCTGTTCTGCCCCAAATGTTTTTCATTACGCAATTCTTTCAGTCTTTTTCCGAACACAAGTCTGTCAAACTCTATGATTGATTTATTCATAAAAATATTCTAACTTAAGTTATTGCAAAATACTTGACTTCTAACTATAGTTAGTGTTTACTTTATTTAAAATAATATTTACATTGGAGGACAAAAAATGTTTTGTGTTAAATGCGGTGCGCAAATCAGCGACGAAAGCAAAGTTTGCGAGAAGTGCGGTGCGGCGCAGAAAACTGCTCCCGATTATGAATATAAAACGGTGAGATGTTATCCGAGCGACAGCACGGAAAATAAGTACAAGATGTTTTATGAATCGTGCGGTTGGAAGATTACTGACATCGACCGCCGACAGACTTACGACGGACAATCGTTTGACGGCACGCAGAATTATTCTACGCAAACGCATATTAAAATGCAGCGAGACAAAAATATGCCGAACTACGATAAAATACGCGAGCTGTCCGAAAAAGCAGAAGGCTACTTCGACACGGTTCCAAATAAAAAAAGATGTGCTTCTTGGTTGGCTATCGGCATTTTTGCCATAATCGTTGGCACAATTGCCTGCATAATGGCTTCTATGCTCGGCTTACCTTTTTACGCTTTCATTGTAGCTATTGTTATCGGCGTCTGCTGCCTGATACCCGGAATACTGCGTATTAAGAGTAATAAAAAGGTGGAAGCGCAGTATTATGCAAACAAAGCTATTGCCGACAAAGCGCTTGAAGAATGTAAAGCGTTGGTCAGAAAATCAAAACAGTTATAATTTTGATATGACTATAACCATACAAAACACCTTGCCGCTTTGCAAGGTGTTTTGTTCTGTTTTAATTGACTGTGTCTTTTTTACGGCATTTGCTTTTCGAGAATCTTCTTGCAAACACGATTACGATTTCTTTTTTGCGGAAGCGGATTTTTTGTGCAGAGAACACAACAAAATATAAACGCCCACAAGCACGGCTACAGCCGCGCAAATTACGAGATATTTTACCCAAACAGGTACGGCGTTATCGAAGAAATACAGATTGCAGTCGAACCCGTCCAAAACTCCTTTCATTGCCTCCGCAGGCAGAGAAAGACTGCTGCCAGCCGCTTCTACAGCGCCGTTCATCAGATGCGTGTGCATAAGCGACGTGCCGTAAGTGCCTGGCAAAAATAAAATGACGTCCTTAAGCCCTGCCGCAAGTGAAGAAATGGGCATATATGCGCCGCAGAGAAATCCGTACGCCGACGAAACAATCGCCTCTACTGCCGTAATACCGCCTTGAGAACGGATAAAGTAATTGACTAACGTAGACAATGCCGTTCCGAACAGCACCAATATGAATGTGTCGAGTATGGTCAAAAACACGTCCGCCACACTCAAATACCAACCAACGCAGGCGATATAGATGAAGCCTATAAAGAGCGCCGCAAAACAAATAACGGAGGTAACTATTGCCGTCGCAATAAAGTATGAAAGCGCAAGTGCGGAGTTCGATACGGGAGAAGCAGTAAAGTCGTGCCGCGCGCCGGACACGCGGTCCTGCACCATAACGATATTTGCCGTAAAGGCAATGGAAACGGCACAAACCGCAATCAGCGATGATATGAGCCAACCGCCGGCGAACCCCTCGACAATCGACTTTTCGATAGTCATTCCGCCGAGAGCGGAAATAAAGCTATCACGATAAACGTCGCCCAAAAATGCTATAAACAAAAAGAGCAAAATGAGCGGTGCAATAAGTGCGGGCAAAAACACGCTTTTATCCCGAAAGAAAATTTTAACATTGCGCTGTGTCAATAAAAATACTGTTTTCACGCTTCTCCGCCTCCTATCCGCTTTCCCGTCACTGCCAAAAATACGTCGTCCATTTTTCCTTTAGTCACTTCGTAATCGTGGAAAACATCGGGATGCGACAATATGAGCCGCGTCGCTTCCGCCGTATCTTTAACCGCAATACGAGCGCCGTCGCCTACCATTTCATATGGAAGCGCAAGAGAGTCAAGCTCCTTTTGCGTTGTGCCGTATATTGTAATAAAGTCACCCGTATATTTGTTTTTGAGTTCGAGCGGCGTTGCGTCCGCCAAAATTTTGCCGCCGTCCAATATGACCACTCTATCCGCGTCCGCCGCTTCTTCCATATAGTGCGTCGTCAAAAAAACGGTGAGATTGCGCTCTTTGCGCAGTTTGTCGATTGCCGCCCAAACATTCTTGCGCGTCTGCGGGTCGAGTCCCGTCGTCGGTTCGTCGAGTACAAGAATTTTGGGGTTATGTATAAGCGCACGCGCAATATCGCACCGCCGCCTTTGTCCGCCGGAAAGTTTCCCGACGGGACGTTTGAGCAGTCCCTGCAAGTCAAATGTTTCCGTGAGTTCGTTTAGCCTGCTTTTGAAGTCGCTGCCGAAAATCTTGTATAGCGCAGCACGGTAGCGCAGATTATCATAAACGGTAAGCGATTTATCGAGCACGCTGTCCTGAAATACAACGCCCAGACGCCGCTTTACTTCCTCCGACTTTTCGTCGGGGTCATAGCCGTCAACCAGCACATCTCCTCCGTCGCGCACTTCTTTGCCCGAAAGTATGGATATGGTCGTGCTCTTTCCTGCGCCGTTTACACCGAGAAAGGCGAAGAATTCTCCTTCCTCGACCTTAAAGGAAATGTCGTCAACAGCCTTTACGTCTTTATAATATTTTTTGAGATGGTTAATTTCAATGCAGTTTTTCATATATACCTCGAAAAAGTTATGCACTTGCGATATTGCACGGAGAAAATTTCGCTCGGCTCAATACCGCTCAATATCATAAATGTATTGGTCGGGAAATCTCATATCGGAAACAATAACGATACTTGCCGATTTCTTGATTTAATTATATCAAACGATAATAAAAAAGTAAATAATTTAGCAATAAAAAAGACCCTGTTTTTACACAAGGTCTCATTTTATCAGAATTACACGAAAAATATAAATTTGTTTATCTCCGTCACGCCGACAGCGCAAATGCTTTTTACCCTATTTTAATATCTCTAACACTGCATCTAAAGTTTGTCTACTCAATTCCGACTGCGAAAGTAGCCCCAAATCTATCCTGCGAGATACGAAATATGCATTTGCTTTCATTATAATTTTAAATAAATGGCACATATTTAAATCTTTTTTATAAATATCTCCCGTCATAACATAATTTGCCCCATAACAATTTGGACAAATATTAAAATAATTGCAACTATAACACTCACCCCACCTTTCGGTATTGGGATTCTCATAGAATGTAACTTCTCCCAATTTTAATGCCTTATCTCCCGCCGAAATCGGCATAAAAAAATGACAAGGATACACATTGCCCTCAACATCATACGTTCGCATTTCAATACCTGCGCCGCAATATCGAGCTTTTTCCGTAGCACTTATTCTTTCAATGGGAAAACTTAACATACTACAAGGTTTAATAGAAGGATTCTTTAAGTAAAATTCTATTAACAGCATAAGTTGATTTTCCAATTCTTGTTCATTTACGGAATTAGACCAATCAATTTCATATGCCAAATTACAATTTACATTAAATCCCTTTTGATGACAGTAAACAACGTTTTCGCTTAAATGTGACAAGGTATTTTCGGCTACCGTCATTTTTACATCTTGCCCCGGATATGTTTTTACAAAAAAATCTATGTCTATATTATCAAATGAATTTGACCTATTTTTATTATGTGACTCTTTTGTTCCGTCAAGACTCAAACCACACCACACATAATCGCTATTCCGGCGCAACCACTCTTGTATATCCCCGTGTACCAATGTTCCATTTGTGGATACAAAAAAAATAAATTTTTTCGTGTAAGAACTTGCCTTTATATATTCCACAAGATTACGCATAGTTTCAAATTCAAAAAACGGTTCACCGCCAAAAAAATCGACTTCAATTTCATTCATTCCATCGTTGACTTGAAACTCATAATCAAGTATTTTTTTTGCTCGCTCAAAAGAAATACTACGCCTACTTTTATTCTTTTCATAGCAGTATGTACACTGCAAGTTACACATTTCTGTAAGAGTGATTGTTACACATTTTTTATCAATCATTTATCTCACTACTGTTGTACCGTAACAACTACCTTGACAGCCTCCGTCACAAGCGCCTTTACACATATTCATACAATTCCCCAAACAAGAACCTTCGCAAACCGAACAATATGCCAAAACTTGACCACCGACAGGTTGCGGCTGCAATTTTTGTCTTAATGCCATCAATTTTTCTTTTAACTCTTTCGAAATTTGAAACATAAGTTTTTCTCCTTGTTAAACCAGATATTTTAAATAAATTATACTAGATATTTTGTCTAGTGTCAAGACATTTTATCTAGTTTTTTATTAAACTTTTTTTATGGATAAACAATTTTGCAATAATTTAAAGACCGCTCGAAAAGAATGTTCTCTTACTCAAAAAATGGTTGCGCAAAATCTGAATGTGGTAGAAAGTTGCTACGCGAATTGGGAACAAGGAAGAACAGAACCGAATATAGAAATGTTAAGGCGGTTGTCTATTTTATTAAACATCTCTTTAGACGACCTAATTAACGGTTAAAAAAGTATCTTACATTGAAAATAAAGACATTGCACCGACAAGTGTCGTTATATATTCCGAATTATCGTGAAAGATACACTTTTATCTATCACTGCAAGTGCGCCCATTCCGACCGTGCGCATTGTTAATTATGCCGTGCGTTTGGCTGCAGGTACGCCGAAAGTGGGCGTATATAACAAAAAACCCTGCCGAAAAGCAAGGTTTTGAGTGTTTTGTATTAAATTTACTTCTGCTGTGCCGCGATAGCCGATTTTGTATCAACGGTGATATTGCGAACTGTACGGGAACACAAAAAAATTATTCTGCCTTGAACGGCAAAAGAGCCATAATGCGGGCGCGCTTGATTGCGGTTGCGAGCTGTCTCTGATGTTCTGCGCAAACGCCGGTCGTGCGGCGGGGCATAATCTTGCCCTTTTCCGTGATATGTCTTTTGAGCTTGGCTATGTCCTTATAATCTATGTCCGCTACTTTTTCGACGCAGAACGCGCAAACCTTTTTCTTGGGCTGGCGTCTGATTTTCTTTGTTTTATCGTCCGCTTCCGCAACGGGCTTAACGGGTTTTTTATCGTTCATAATTATTTACTCCTTTAAAAAATGTTTAGAACGGCAAATCTTCGTTATCGACGGGGGTCAATTCCGAAACTTGTTTCTTTGCCGACTGACGGGGTGCGCTTGTCGCTCCCGTCGCAGGCGCGTCGTCGTTTCTCGACGAAAGGAACTCGATGTCCTCCGCCACGACGTCCACAGCCGTACGGCGATTTCCGTCTTTGTCCTCATAATTGCGAATCTGCACACTGCCCACCACGCAGACCTTGCGGCCTTTCGCAAGATATTTCGCGCAGTTCTCGCCGAGACCTCTCCAAGCCGTTATGTTGAAAAAGTCGGTTTCACGCTCGCCGTTGGCGTTCGTGAAATTGCGGTTCACCGCAATGGCGAATTTGCATACGGACACGCCGCTGGGAAGCTGGCTCAACTCCGGGTCGCGCGTGAGATTGCCGATGAGTGTTATTTTGTTCATAATACTTTACCTCTCTTATCGTTCGTCAAGCTATGGCTTTCGTCGTCATAAAACGGTACACGTCGTCCGATATGCCCATTTGCCTTTCCATTTCTTTCGGCAAATCGGCAGGCGCGGTGTACGTCATAAGAACGTAGTAGCCTTCCGTTTTGAACTTAATGGGATATGCGAAACGCTTGATGCCCCACTTGTCCACTTTCTCGACTTCGCCGCCGTTGCTTTTGACAAGCTCCGCATACTTTTCGGTGATTGCGGTTATCTCGTCGTCGGTAAGCGACGCTTTGAGAATGTAAAGAACCTCGTACTTATTCATAATAATACCTCCTTATGGTTTTGACAGCTCTCCAAAGAGAGCAAGGAATAAGCCTTGACTTTATATCAAGGCTTATTTATTATAACACAACTATTTATTTTTTGCAAGGAATTTCGTATGCGTTTCGACGGGAATTTTATTCGTTCTCCAAAACATATGTATCGGATATGCGTTTATAAACTCTTTCCAGATTCTTTCTGTCGTAGCATTGCTGTTCGAACACTCCGACAAACTTACACTTATACTTATCCGCTCTTTTTCCCGTGTTGTGTGGGTCCAACTGAAACGCTACAACATTCTGCTTATTCTCGGCAACCTTTTGAACATAACTTTTATCGGTGCTAACACAACGTTCCACTATCTCTTTTCCGTCCTTGGAAAGATTGTTCACCCATAAGTAATCGACAGTATGCCCATGAACGCTACCGTCCATATAAACAAACCATGCTATCGTTTTTATGCCGTTAATCGGCGCAAGCGGAACATAACATTTCATATAGGATTTGTAATCAGTCCCGAGAACCTGGTTAATCATATCGGCATGGCTGTCACCTTCCCATATGTTACCGACTTTCAATACTTTCATTATAAACTCTCCTTTATATTAATTTTCAATACCTAATATTTTAGTAATTGCCTTATCTTTATTTGATTCCATTAGTTCATCCATACTTCCAAACACAGGTTTAATACCGCATAAAAAATCCCGCGCCGCATAATAATCGTTTGCGATACACTTCGCTTTTAATTTATAAATATTGGAAATAACTGCGTTGAACTTTTTTTCCTCCTCGTGATTGAACCTATGCGTGATATAATCGTCATACGGATATGTAACCGTGTATTTTTCATCGCCGACTGCTTTAAACCAAAATTCAACAAAGGGCTTCCTTTCTTTCACCGCGCATTTCTCGCATCTGTATACGAGTTTCACATCAAAACCGGAATCAAACAATTTTTTATACAAATTGAAAAAGCCATAATATCCGTCAGTTTCAATATAAACACCTTTGCTTACGTCCTGCCACAAACCAGCATAATAGACATTCCTTTGAATATACAAACCCTCATCTCCTACATATTCCTTTCCGCACTCTTTACAAACATGTTTACCCGGCAGATTATTCCATCGAAATATATGTATGCTACGACACATATCTCTCAAAATTATTTTTCTGGGATAGCGATACTCTTTAACTATATAATTATACGGGTATTTTTCTTTATCGGCTCTCATAGCGACAAACTTTTCATTGATTTGACTTCGGGTCAGCAATTCGGCGTATGGTATCGATACGTTAAAAAAGCCCTGCCGATTCATAAATTTCTGCAAATCTCTCAATTCCGTAAAATTAAAATATGCTCTTTCATCAAAATATTCGCGACTACCAAAATACTCGGATGTGTTTTCATTAAATATATCTTTACAAAAAACATTCAAATCATTATCTCGAAAAATTTTACCTTTTTCGATGCGATGCGATTGAGCCTCAAGCAAAACCCTTCTTCTTTTTTGGCGATAATCGACATCTTGCATTGTTAAAAAATTGCAAATCTTTGCGTACAAATTTGCAATAGCGCCGACGTTTTCTGCCAACTGGTCAAACGAAAATCCAAAAACATCAGCGATGTTCAACAACCTATCTATTTTACTTCTTGCTTCTTTTCTATCGGCGGAACACGAATACACATAATTCATATATTCTCTTGCCAAACCACTCGTCATACGACCGTAATCATTCATTATATATCATCTCCGTTGTATAAGTTTTTTATTTTGTTTATAAAGTGAATTCTTGCTCCAATAATTTAAGGTTTTCAATAAAGTTTTTATCTGAAAATCTATCCTCATTCCACCAAGCCAACTTTACGAGCGTATCGAAATCCTTTTTAGATATTTTTTTCGGCTGTTCGTAATAGCACCCACCTCTCGGCAAGCGCACAATAGGATAGCCGAACTTTATAAGATAATCCACATTTCTCCCTACGGTTTTTCTTGTACATGAAATTCCCATAGAATTCATTACTTTCGTCATATTGGTAAATGTAATGGGTCGGTCCCTCGATGAGCCTTGTTTCAACATTTTAAGTACATAAAGTATAAAAGATTTTTTTGCTATGTTCATAACGCTCCTTCTGCAATTAAATACTCTCTATATAATTATACAATTTTAAAGTGGACAAAACTTGCCCAAAGATAACTTTTTTCGAAAAATTTTTATTTTTCGTAACTTTATAAAGCATAACTTTTCTCAATCTATTCCAAAAGTGAGATAGTAGGTCATAAAAAAGTGCGTCTCAATCGAGACGCACCCAACAGTACCTCCACGATTGCTGCTACACAATTATTCGATAGGAAAAGGAGAGTACATATTGGCTATGACACTCCTATCGAATATTTAATTGTGTAGCATATTCAAGGTAACACAAAGTTCGGTATTTGTCAACTTTTTTTCTTAAAAATACTCATCGCAAAAGACTGTCGACTTATAAAATGCACCCCGAAAGTCGATAAATCTTTCAGGGTGCATTTTATTTATCCGTTGGCAGTCTTTAAAATGACTATTTATTTTCCGACTCAGAAATCTTTGTTAGTTCCTTTTTCCACCGCCGCCCTGTCGAGTTCCTTATTGAGTCCCGCCGCCGTCCGTTTCGGTCTTCTCGTTTTCCTGCGACTTTCGGTATAACTCGTCAAGCTCCTTGTTTAGTCCTGCGGCGGCCCCTTCCGCTTCGACGTGTTCCGACGCAAGCAGTTCGTCATAGCGTTCGCCGTAATTGATTTTATCGTCTGAAGCTATGGCAAGACAGTTCAGTATGAAAGCTATTTTGCGCATATATTTAGAGCCGATTGTGTTCTGTTCTTTCTCCACCGTATAATACAAGGTGTCGCCTTTTATCAGCACGTCATAGCCGCCGTTTGCGTTCACGACAAGCTGTGCTTCTATGCCTTCGCAGTCAATCGTCAGTCTGCGCATCATATTCAGCGGCAAGTGCAGATAATCGTTTTTCTCGCGCAGTATGAGATACCTGTCGTCGATTAAAACGGCGTACGGACGTTTTAACAGCCGCGCGGCGTCAATCGCGTACACCACGCACCCGAACACATACACAGCCGCACAGCAAAACAGCACTATTCCCAGCGCAAGATTTTGACTCAACGTATAGTAAACTCCCGTCCCGACAAGCAGTCCGGCTATGCACACACAACCGACCGAAAGTATTATCCTGTTCCTGCCGCGCTTGACGCCCGTCGGGTTTTTATAATTGACCGCCTGCTCGTTCAGCGACGGCTTTACCGCTCTGAAAATATCGTCCATTTTTCTATCTCCTTTAAACTCAATGCAGTAAAATCTTAAACGTACTGCCTTCCCCTTCGACGCTTTCCACTTCGATTTTGCCGCCCATCATTTCCACAATGGACTTGGTTATCGTAAGTCCGAGTCCGCTCGAACCCGCCGCCCTGCCTCTTGCTTTATCGCACCGATAGAAGCGTTCGAATATATGCGTCAGATTTTCGGGAGAGATTCCTATTCCGTTGTCCTTGACGAAAATCGTCGCTCCGTCGTCCGTTCGCCGACAGCCGACTTCTATGTGTCCGCTGTCGTGGGTGTACTTTATCGCGTTGTCTATGAGCGCGCGAGCCGATTCCACCAGCATATTTTTATCGGTTTCCACCCAGATTTCTTCATCGCCGGAAAATACTATTTCTTTATTCAACTCGGCAATTCGGTATTTATCCACGGCTTCTCTTATCACCGCCGTCATATCGAAGCGCGTCTTGTTCATAGTCAGGTTGCCTATTTTGGCGAGCAGCAGTAATTGCTCGACTATTCTTTTCATATTTTCGGCTTCGGCAAGCAGAGTGTCTATGCTCTCGTCTAATAGCGCAGGGTCAGACTTTCCCCACCGTTTCAGCATATTCGCATATCCCTGTATGACCGATATCGGCGTTTTAAGCTCGTGGCTTGCGTCCGAAATAAAATTCGACTGTCTTTCGAACGTGCTTTCCAACTCGTTAAGCATTTCGTTTATCTGCTGCGTGAGCTCGTTCAATTCGTCCTGCGAATCCACTGCGTCCAAACGCATTGAAAGATTGTTCCCGTCCACCTTGTCTATCTGGTCTATCATTCGACGAAGCGGCGTCATCATATACTGACTGGAAATATTTCCTATAGCCGCGCCCAGCGCCACGAACACTATGACGAGCACGACGGACGTTATTTTCATCTTTCTCAAAAAACCTTCGGCGTCCGCCATAGACGAAGAATTCAATTGGCTCTCTATGCTCGTTATTATGAATATAACGTAAACGGTTATGAGCACGCCGAAAAGAACGGTGAATATGATTGTCGTCTTTGTAGTTATCGACAGCTTGATTTTTCGGAATATGAGATTGAACAGCAGGACAAAAGGCGTTATCGGAAAAAACACCACGGCAAGCGTGATGAGCCACCAAGGTTTTTTCTTTTTAACCTGCGGCTTCGCCTCGTCCTTAATCTCCTTTATGGTGACGGCGGCGTCTTCTTTCTTTTCTTCTTTTTCGATATTTTCCTGCATCAGTCTTTGTCTCTTATGACATAGCCCGCGCCGCGCACGGTCTGAATAAGTTCGACATTATACACGTCGTCGATTTTACTGCGCAAATAGCGAATGTAAACGTCTACGACATTGGTGTTTCCGTAGAACTCGAATCCCCACACCGCGTCGAGAGCCTGTTCGCGCGTCACGACTATATTGCGGTTTCTCGTCAGATAAGTCAGCAAATCGAACTCGCGTTTTGTCAGCTCTATGGGGTGAGAATCGTATGTAACGGAAACGGAGCCGCAGTCGATGACGAGTTTGCCTATAGATATGACTTCGCCCGTCGCGCTCGTCTTTCTCAAATTCGCGCGTATTCTCGCCAGCAGTTCTTCTATGGCGAACGGCTTTGTCATATAGTCGTTTGCACCGACGTCCAGTCCGGATACTTTGTCCATAACCTGGTCGCGCGCGGTCAGGATAATGACCGGCGTCGACTTCACCTGCCGCAACCGACGAAGCACTTCTATGCCGTTCAGCGACGGCAGCATTACGTCCAGAATAATCAGACCGTAGTCCTTTTCGAGAGCCGTTTCCAAAGCCACGCGCCCGTCCGCCACAACGTCGGTTTCATAGCCTTCGTGCGTCAGTTCCAGCGATACGAACCGCGAAATTTTTGCGTCGTCTTCGACAATCAATATCTTGTTGTTCATCTCATTCTCCGATTAGATTATCTCTATTCTCATAGTGTCGGTATTGCCCGAAATGCCTACGGGCACGCCGCCCGTCAAAACCACAAGGTCGCCTTTTTTGACTATGCCCGTCGAAAGCGCACACTGTATGGAGTGCTTGAACAGGTCGTCGGAATTATTCTGGTGCGCCGCCATTGTCGGCGTTACGCCCCAATTCATAGCCAGCTGATTATATGCCTTACTGCTTGTCGTAGGGGCGATTATGGGCGCGCTCGGACGGAAACGCGAAACCTTTCTCGCCGTATAACCGGACTGCGATACTGTTATGATAGCCTTTGCTTCGAGGTCGAACGCCGCTGCACAGGTGGAATGCGACACGGCGTCGGTTATCGTCTTTATCTCCGCATTAAGCGCGACAAACCGCTTTTTGAAGTTTATACTGTTTTCTGCCGTCTCGGCAATTTTCGCCATAGTCTTGACGGCTTCCACGGGATATTTTCCCGCCGCCGTTTCTCCCGACAGCATAGTTGCCGACGTTCCGTCGTATATGGCGTTGGCAACGTCGGAAATCTCCGCACGCGTGGGTCTGGGATTGTTTATCATAGATTCCAGCATCTGCGTTGCCGTTATGACCTTTTTGCCTGCCTTATAGCAGGTCTTTATCATTTCTTTCTGTATTGCCGGCAGTTCTTCGAACGGTATTTCCACGCCCATATCGCCGCGCGCCACCATTGCTCCGTCGCACTCGGCAAGTATGGATTCGAAATTGTTCACGCCTTCCCTGTTCTCTATTTTTGCAATCAACTGCACGTCGGAAACGTTCTTTGTGGCAAGCAGTTGTTTGACCGTGCGCACGTCTTCCACGCACCGTACGAACGACAGCGCGAAATAGTCGACGTCCTGGCTCAACGCAAACAGTATGTCGCTTTTATCCGCTTCGGAAATATACGGCATATCGATTACCGTGCGCGGCAGGTTTATGCTCTTTCTGTTTGTCAGTTCTCCGCCGCAAACGACGCGGCACTTGATTTCGGTGTCGGAAACGGACAGCGCGGAAAGTTCTATTATTCCGTCGTTTATCAAGATAGGGTCGCCGGACTTTACATACTCGGGAAGTTCCTTGAAAGATACGGACACTCTGCTGTCGTCGCCCTCGCACTCCTCCGTCGTAAGCGTGAACTCGCCGCCCTCTTTAAGGTGCGCAATTCCGTTTTTAAATGTGCGTACGCGAATCTCGGGTCCCTTCGTATCCGCCATTATGGCCACCGGCATAGCCAGTTCTTCACGGGCTTTTTTGACGAGTTCTATCCGCTTTGCGTGTTCTTCGTGACTGCCGTGCGACATATTCAGACGCGCGACATTCATTCCCGCTTTTATCAGTTTCTTTATCGTGGCATAGCTGTCCGTAGCCGGGCCCAAAGTGCATACTATTTTTGTTCTTCTCATTTTATCTGCAATCTCCTATTTCAAGTCTGTCAAATCATACGGCGTCATTTGATATACGCAGTAATTCAGCCAATTGCTTATCAAAAGCGATTCGTGCGAACGCCAGGTCAAACTCGGCTTTCCGTCTTTATAGTAGTGCTGCGGCTTTTTCGTGTCAAGCCCGCGTTCTTTATCGCGCTTGTATTCCATATCGAGAGTGTCAACGTCGTACTCGCCGTGACCGAAAACGAACACGTGTCTGAAATCTTTACTGCCGACAAGATATAGCCCTACTTCTTCCGAATCGGCAAGGATATCGAGCTGTTCGCTCTTTTCCACATCCTTTCGGCGAACTTCGGTATAGCGCGAATGCGGAGCGTCAAATTCGTCGTTGAAGCCGCGCACAAGCGGATTTGTTTTATTGTAAACCCTGTGTTTGAAAACGCCGAACGCCTTTTCTTTCAACGGATATTTATCTATTCCGTAAAGGTAATACATAGCCGCCTGCGCCGCCCAGCAAATGTACATCGACGAATAGACGTTTGTCTTTGCCCAATCGAGAATACGCCGCAGTTCATCCCAATAGGCAACGGACGAAAACTCCATTTTCTCAACGGGCGCGCCCGTGATTACAAGACCGTCGAAACGCAAATGACGCTCTATCGCTTCGTCGAAAGTCATATAAAACGATTTCAAATATTCTTCGTCGGTGTGCTTGGAGTCATAGCTCGCGGTGCGCAGAAGGACAATCTCCACCTGAAGCGGCGTGTTTCCGATAAGGCGCAAAAGCTGTGTTTCCGTCGCAACCTTGTTCGGCATAAGATTGAGTATGGCTATCTTCAGCGGACGGATTTCCTGCGAAAGAGCGCGCTCGTTGGTCATATAGAATATATTCTCTCTGTCGAGAAATTTCGCGGCAGGCAAATCGGGGTCGATTTTTACGGGCATAACTCTCTCCTTTTCACACAGTAATTCCATTATATAATACAATAAAGAGCGCCGTAAAGTCAAATATTTCGCCGTTCAAAGAGAATTTAGGAAAGGTAAAGTTTTATATTAAAATGGAACGGCAAAGGGAGCGAATTGTATTCCGTGTCGTTCTAATATACGGGCGGCGGCTTTACGCAAAGGAGTACAATTATGACAATGGAACAAGGGCTTAAAAATATCGAGAAGATATTAAGACATTACGACAGCGCAGACGGTAAACTCTTCGAAGATTCTGTTTCGGAACTTTGTGGGAAAGGAATCGGAAAAGGTTGTTTTCAAGATTATACCGTATTGACGGATATAATCGGCATACTGTCGATTTGCGAAAACATTATCAAAAGCGAAAACGGCAACGAGGTGGTGAAATGAACGAGTATATATTCAGAATTTCGACGGTCGTGGGCGGCACGGCGTATCATATAATTGACGCAGATAATGTCAGACAAGCACGGAAAAAATTTGCCGAAAAGACAAAGAATTGGTTTAAGGGTTGGTGTCTGCTCGGCGTTTATCGCTTAATACATTGAGGATAACGGCTATGAAAATTCGGGTAATGGGTACGAAAGCCGAGTGCGAGCAGGCTCAACGATTTTATGAGACATTCGGCAAAGGCGAAAATGTGAACTATTGTTCGGTATCGGGGTTATATCCCAATCGCGGTAGCGTCAATCAATATCGCGTATATGTCGAAATTGTATGTAAAGACGAAACAAATATTTACGGGGACTTGCTTCCCGTAACAAGAGGATAAGCGGATATGAGACTGTTTAAAAGTATGAATCTGAAAGAAGCGAAAGATATGTATAAAAAACTTTCGCTTGAAAAATCAAGATTGTTAAGTACGGGTAAAGATACAAGTTTGTGCAAGCTGCTTATTGAGAATATTCTCTTTTTTACCGAAAACTTGACGAAAGATTATTGAACATACGAGGTGATTGACGAATGGAAAACGGTACGGAAAGGTATATCGAAACAGTCAAGTATTTGGAAAAACTATACGATTACATAAACGGCAGACTGTTCGGCGGCGAGCTTGAAAAGCCGGTAATAACAGTGCAGCGCGACGA
This sequence comes from uncultured Clostridia bacterium, assembly GCA_948440265.1. Lineage (GTDB taxonomy): Bacteria > Bacillota > Clostridia > Christensenellales > Pumilibacteraceae > MGBC157735. Next base: position 58,771 of record CAOJOK010000005.1, on the reverse strand, counting down.
GCGGAATAAGGCTTTCGGCTGGTATTCCACCGAAAAGGTATGGAAAGAGCGTGGCGAAAACGAGGGAGCGCACGAACTGAATATTACGGCACAATATCTCAATCGTTCCGTATCTGAAATCGCAGAAACGCTCATTCACGAAATGTGTCACAATTATGCTCGTCAAAATCACATTCAAGATTGCTCGCGCGGCGGAACGTATCATAACAAACTCTTTCTGCGCATTGCCGAAATGCACGGCTTGAAAGTTCAATGTCTGCCGAAGATAGGATATTCGCATACGGAACTCACGGAAGGAACAGCGGCGCTTATTGCGGAGTTTGTCAAGGACAACCCCAAAAGCATTATTTATCGTTCTCCCGTGTTTAAAGGTCAAACGGTGCGTACGTCGAGTACACGCAAATATAAATGCCCTATCTGCGGTCAATCGGTAAGAGCCACGAAAGAAGTTCGTATTCTCTGTCTTGACTGCAACGAACCTATGACGGAGGAATGATTATATGAGTTTATCCACGCTTGAAATATATTACGCCGCGCTTCGAGATTTAAAGCGGCAGCGCGAAGAAACGGAGTCCACTATGAAAAAAGGCGACGTAATCGCTTTGAAACGTTTGCAAATGCTGACGGAAGATATCGACGATTTGTGCGAAAGCATTTCGTGCATTGAAACTTGGTCGCATTGAAAAGCATTAACGGAAAGCAGGGTTTTCTCTCTTCTTCCCTGCCCCGTTTAGGGGAACGTCGGAAGCGATGAAAAGCGGGTGCAAACCCCGCCGTTCCCGCCAGCCCGCAAGGGTAAATATTTTATAGCGGCAGCCACCGCAAAGGAGTAAATCAAATGGCAAATGAAAAGAATGTACAAGCAGCAGAAACGGCAACGGTCAAGACGGCAGCGGAAATTCTCTCGGAAACTCCCCGTCTTTTTGTGAAACGTGTCCCGAGTGTGGACAAGCACGGCAGACTGTACAAGACGCGCGACGGAAGGCAGTGTTACGGCTATATGCTTCCCGTCAAAGTCGGCGAAAGGGAAACGAAAGTCGACTTCGCACCGTCGGATAAAGGCGGTTACGAGGTAATAGACTACCTTTTTGATATGTGCGACGAAGTGGAAGTCATACTCGGCGAAGCGGAAAGAACGGACAGCAACGGCAAGGTTACGACTTACGATACATATATGTTTCGCGGCGTAACGAGCGACGGCAAGACGGTCGAGTTCGACGTAAAGCCTGCGCGTAAAAGCGATGCGGGACTGCTTAAAATGGCAATAACATTAGGGGGTGTGTAGTAGACGGGTTTTGACGCTAATCTTTCAAACAACTGCCGTCACCTATCCCCTCTCATAATCCTTTTTAGATTGCAGAGGCAAAGACAGAAAACGGCAAGTGACAAAGCAAGTGAACGGTTTTCCGTTGCAAAATAACGCCGGCAAAAGCGACTTGGAAAGGTTCACAATCCTTTTTGAGTCGCTTTCGGCGTTTTAGCGAAAGCAGCGGAAAATGCAAGCAGTCAAGTGTTCCGTGGAATAAATAGCGAAGCGGTTTATGCCGCGAAAGGCACTTGACGGCTTGCAAGTAAACGACTGTAAATGTAGAAAAATTTTAATTTAAGCGAGGTGTGAAATGAACGAATATTTGGAGGTAAGATTAAAGGACACAAATGAGCGCATTCTTATTCCGCTGTATTGTATTCACTGTTTAAAAGAAGAAAACGACGGCGTATTTGTTGAAACAGGTTGTACTCGTAAGGGCGAGCCTTTGGGTATTTATGCTGCAAACAGTTACGACGAAGTTAAAAACGAATTGGGAAAAAGCGAGGTGTTAAATGAAAAACGAACTTAAAAGACATAAAAGAAGCGATGGCATAAAATGGCTACTTGTGACCGTTGCGGTTATATTGCTTGCTGTTGCGGTCACGGCGGCTATAACGAGCGGCTTTAAGAATTGGAATCCTTACGGTTGGTTAGATACACCGCAAGAAGAAGAAACGGAAAGGGGTATACAAAGTAAGATTTTAAAAGCGTCTTCGGTAAATTCATCGTTTATCGATATTGTTCCGTACTCGACGTATGTGGAATCGTATGCTGCAATGGGACAAGGTAAAATCGTTTTTCACTCATCTTTTGATTTTAACTGTAAAAATCTTTTAACGAATGAAAATAATACTTTTAATTTTTCTTGCGGTAGTTATACTATGCCGGGTTTTCAAAAACCCACAGGCGGTTTTTATCCTCCTCAATTATATTTTTATATTTGTTTTACGAGTGTTCCGGATATTATTTTTGCGGAATTGAATATCTATTTTGGCGATAAATCGCTTTCCGTAGATATTCACGGTGGCGCACGGTATGAAAAAAGTTTAAGTAATACAACTGCCGATGAAGTAATTGCGGACGTGTTGGATAATCTTCGTATCGAGTATAAAGAAAAAGTGCTTGAATTGCCAGAAGAGCCTATAAAGGAGGGATATACTTTTGTCGGGTGGTATTTGGACGAAGATTTGACGATACCGTATAGCGGCGAACCCATAACGGCGGATATGAATTTTTACGCAAAATTCGAAATAAATACATTTACCGTTACTTTTGATTGTAACGGCGGTTACGGTTTGGATACGGAGCAAATGACGGTCGAATGGAATACTGCGGTTAATTGTCCAATTCCCTATCGCACTGGTTATAATTTTCTCGGGTGGTATATGAGTGATGGAACAAAGTATGAAAATCAAGCCGTTAAGAATGACTTTGTTCTCACGGCAAAATGGGAAATAAAGTTGTTTACCGTTACTTTTAAAGTGGACGGCGAAGTATATGACACTTTAACGGTCGAATATGGTACCGTGCTTGTGGATATTGTACAGGAAGCAAATGCACAAAATTTACAGGTAACGTCGGTGCGCTCGGTAAGCGGTACGGAAATAGCGGATTTTACGCAAACGCAAGTAACGGAAGATTATGAAGTGAACGTGCAGGAAATGACGGGGACGGATAAAGTAGTCAATACTGTGAAAACGCATTGGCTTTCTATCTTGCTGTCCGCAGGTTTACTTATTGCCATTGCTGCCGTTGTTTGCGCACTTATCCCGAAAAAGAAACTGCATAGACGCTGACGAGGTGTGTTATGAAAAGGACAGGCAATGCTGTATCTGTAATATTGTATACAATTATATTTGCCGTAGTAATCGGCGCGGTTACACTTATAATTGCGTTCGTCAATAACGGTGCAAAGAATTTCTATGTGCAGTACGGCGACGAAAAAATATCCTATAAAACTGAAAATATCGAATTGCCGAAAGATGCTTATTCCCTATTTTATTGCAAAAACGTTTTCGGGCTTACGGATAAGACAGAAAAGGCAAAGAATTTCACCGTGCAAATAGTATTCAATGAAAACAATATGAAAGACTGCGATATGACCGAATTTGCCGTCGACGGCAAAGCGTTGGAGTTTTATAGGATAGACTTTACAGACTATTTTGATATAAAACTTTACGACGGATATTTTACAGTGTATCTTCCTTTTGCTCTTACGCTCGGCGAACTGCTTTCCGTCGTTTATCCAAACAGCACCGTAACGGGCTTTATGGATATAGATTTGTACGAAAAGGACAGACTGTCAATCGTCGTATACAGCGAAGAGGAACAATCGACGGTTACGATTAACTTTCATTGAGGTATGAGAAAATGCAAAGAGCGATTTACATAAGAAACACCGCGGCGGCTCTTGTCGTTGCACTGTTTACAATAATCTTCTCCTTTGTGGGAAGCGGTACGACGGTTGCGCGTGCCGCTGCTCCCATATCCTTTGATGATACCGACGTACTCGACGACCTTACAAGCAGCGACGACTTCGATATTACCCGCTATCCTTACGATAGTACGGGCGTTTTGAAACACCCCGAAATCTTTACCGTTGTAGAGTATTGCTATTCGTTTAAGGTCAATATGCGGGACAACTACGGCTTGTATGTGTATTTTTACAACCCTCAAAATTTGGATATACAGACCGACGGATATGCGAATAAGATTACGCTCGGCGTGCAATGGGAAGAACGCGAGGACAAAACGGTGGTCGTTACCGATTACGAAAAATTCGATTTGCGGTTCTGTTCGAAGTCAAAGGGCGATTACACAAATTTGTTTTACAAGTTTAAAGTCGTAGACCGAAAGAGCGATTTTGACGGCAAAACGATAGCCGAACGTGTAAACAGTAACGCGCGGCGTTACGATATAGCCGAAGTCGAACTTTTGACGAAAGGCGAAAAAAACTCCACGGCTTACACCATCGGCGGCTCTTACACGTTCAGCGGTTTTGCTGCGGGCTATGGCGCAGACAGAGAGGCGGAAAGCACGCTCGACTGCACCGCCGCAAAATTGGAAACGGTGGAACTGCAAGTCGGCAGCACGGTTTACAGGACTGCTTCGTCGAGTTTGGGCAAAGGTCATCAAACGCAAGTAAGCAGCGTGTATTTCGGCGTTCCGAACGACGTATTGCGGGCTTACGGAAAACTTCAAAAAATAAAAGCCGAATGGTACGAGTATTTGACAAGACCGGTTATAGTTACGAGCGATAAAGACGCATACGATTTTCTTTCGGAAAACTACGTCGGCAAATCCATAGGTGAAACTTACGACGCAAAGCGTAGGTATTCGTTTTATAACGAAGTTCAGACGGTGGTCGGAAACAGTTACACGAACCGTTACAGTTATTGTTGGAACGTTAAGCAAGCGCAAGGCGGTCCCACGTTTGACGGAAATACTTACGATTATTATTATAGTCTTTTTATAGACAATCTTCCCTATCTGTTTCATTCTCGCGGGACTGCCATTGCGGACTATTCCGTTTCTTCGGAAGAATTGACCGATTACATATACGGTTATGATAAAAGTCATAATAACGGATATTTGCCGATTAAGGACGGACAGATAAGCGCGGACTTATTCGAAACATACGTCGACAACGGGCGCACTGTCGGATATAACTGTGTGGACATAGACGCGAGTGAAACATTCGATTTAATGGCGTATAATTCAAATCACGGGTTTTGGGACAAGGTCTGCGATTACGGGTTTCTTGCGACTCTCTTGGGTAAAACGCCGTCTGATGATAACGTTCTCGGCATAGAACCGATACACGAAGTTAAGCGAAACGAACTTTACGGCAACGTCGAAACGGTTGCAAGCGAATTATTTGTGGATAAAGCCGATGTGGACAAGATTAAGGAACGGTTTAACGAATGCGAACTGAACAATCAGACGCTGTTTTTATTCCGTTTCGCCGATACCGACTATTTTTCCACCGACTTAATGACTTGCATCATAAACGATAACGGCGTGGCTACGGGATATGCAGATAAGTCGTATGCGGCAAGAGAAACCGTCTTTCTCGGCTTCGATATTATTCAATTGACTTTCTGCAAAGACGACGTTTACACCGTTATTCCCGTAGTATCTAATCCGATTGATGTTATAGGCGCGATAACACCGCCTGTGCGTTTCGAAATAAGCAAGTGGTGGAAAACGCTTTTACTGCTGCTTGCGATAGTTCTCGTTTGCGTTTTGCTGTTTCCTATTATCTCGCCGCTTTTGGGCTTGCTTGTAAAGGGTGTTGTTTGGCTTATAACCGCGCCGTTTAAGGCAATAGGTAAACTATTCAAAAGGAAAAAGGAGTGATTTTATGGCAAGAAGAAACGATAAAAAGAATGTAGGCAAAGTGTTTCGCGGTGAAACGAAGTACATAGACCGCGAACCGAAAAAGCAGCGCAATTATGTCGTCGTGGACGAAAACAAGCGCGGCGTGTCCGTATCCAAACTCAAAAGCATAAAGCAATTCGATGAAAACGGCAAAAATGCGGATAAAGCGTTAGTCGAAATAAATTACGAGCGTTACGGACTGCCGAAGCGGACGGGTGTAGACTTTCAACGGTTTGATAAAAACCGTATGTCGGGCAAGCCTTTGCGCGTGGAAGATAAAAAGGTGTTCCCCGAAGGCAAGGAACGGTTTATGCTCGGCAGTCACGATAAAGCGCGAATTTTAAGGCATACAAACCAAAAGAAAAAGAAGTGACTTTCGTCACTTCTTGCCTGCGAGGTCGGAACATAACATTGTTACGCCGACAACTAACCGAAACGGTTAGGTTCGCTACCTTGGCTATATTATACCTTATTCGGTATAAGAATGTCAATCGAAAATCGAAAAATAAATAAAATTGAAAGTGCACTTTCAAAAAGGAGTTAAATTATGAAAAGAACAAAACAGCAACGCAGATTATGCGCAAGCAATGCCGCACACAAAGGTTTGGAAAAACGCAATGCCGATAAGTACGCAAAAACGCATCGGGATACGTTTCAGCAGCGCGCAATGTATCACGGTGCGTGCGTTATTCGTCAGGAAAAGAGCGGACGTATATTTACACGAGCCGAACGCGAAAAAGTCTTTGACGACGTTATTAAAACATTTTGGTAAACGGTTTATATGGGCGGTAAAGCAAAATGAAAACTTTTAAAAGAATACTTTGGGTTCTGCTCGGTGCGGTCATTCTGACCGTTATAGGGTACTTTGTTTTTACAGCGGTGAAAGTGTGAAACGCTTTAATTACAGACACATTATTTGCATAGTAATCACGCTCGGTTTCATACTCTGCGGCATATTCATATTCCCCAGCGCTCTCGGAAGAATAATAGAGAGCGGTCGGGATTTCGGTCTGTCCGCAGCATATTTTTTCTGTGAACTTTTCGGTATAAAGCACGGTATAAAACCGACTGTCAATACCCTGCCCGTAATACCGCTGTTTCCCTCTCAAACGCCGTCACCGCCCAAACCGTCTATTCCCCTGCCCGACACCTTTGACGGCTTTAAGGGCAAATTCTCGGCTTATTGGACGCTGTTTGTAAATTCAAACAACGTCCTCGCTTATCTTGCCTTTATGGGGAATATGCTGTACACGTTCTGCCTTATCCTGCTCTTCGCCGTTCCTGCTGTTGTTATATTGCGGCTTGCTTTCTCGCGGTACTTCAATAAGACGAACAACGATTACGACCGCGACAGCAAGCCGCTGCGGTTATACAAAAAGGCGGCTTTCTATGTGTTTATTCCTGTGAAAAATTTTGCCGTGTCATTAGTAAATTTTATAAAAGAGCAGCGGTATTATAGAATGATTTGGCTGCTGTTGTGGCTGTTTTATTTTAACGCTTTTACTATACTTTCGGAGTTCTTCGCGTACTATCTTTATTTCGTCGTTTCTTTCGACCTCGGCAGTCTGTATCTGCAAGTATATAAACTGTTTATAGACCTTTCCGCAGTTCTGACGTTCGTGCCGCCGTGGGCGTGGGTAATAATCGGACTTGCGCTTTTTGACCGTTTCCGCAAGAATATAGCCTATATGCGGCTCAATCATTTCGAACGGCGAAATCGCGGCTTTATAAATGCCCGTCCCGTCGTCTATATGACTTGCGGAACAATGGGAAAAAAGAAAACGACGGCTATTACCGATATGGCTCTTTCGCAAGAGGTTATGCTGCGAGATAAGGCTTTTGAAAAATTGCTTGAAAACGATTTGAAATTCCCGTACTTTCCGTGGATAGTGTTCGAAAACGAACTCCGGCAAGCAATGTCGCTGCATAAGGTTTACAACCTCGCTACTTGCCGAAAGTTTGTACATATTTTAGCCGAATGGAATAAGGTGTGTCGTAATTTAAATACCGATAGCGTAAAAAGCGTTAAAAGGTATATTAAACGCAGATACGGTATTCGGGTAAGCTTTACCGCCCTTAATTGTTTCGGCTATGACAGCGAACGCTACGGCGATACTTTCGACGACGGACTGAAAATAACGTCTTTGTGGGAAGTTCTCGAAACTTATGCGCAGTTGTATTTTATTTACATCGTTCAGTCCTCGCTCTTGCTCTCGAACTACTCCATACGAGAGGACAATTTTATTTCCGACCTCGGTAATTTTCCTATGTGGGACAGTGACTTTTTTTGCCGCGACAGCAGGCTTATAGACAGTTACAGCAGACATTCGCACATTCTCGATTTCGACGCTCTGCGGCTCGGGCAAAAGGTATTAAAGAACAATCGGCAGTCCGACAGCTTCGAGTTCGGCGTTATAGTCATTACCGAAGTAGGCAAAGAGCGAGGAAATAAGGAATCTCTTGACGGCAAGCGCAAGACAGATAAAACCGTCAATCAAAAGAACGACGGTTTTAACGATTGGCTGAAAATGGTGCGGCACTCCGCCACTGTGGACAACTTCCCTTTCGTCAAGGTCATTACCGACGAGCAACGTCCCGAAAGCCTCGGCGCAGACGCTCGGGACCTTACGGACATAGTACACATAGAGGACAGCGGCGAAACCCGTCTTGCTATGCCGTTCTTTACTCTCGCGGAATTGCTCTATTCCCTGCTTTTCGGAAAGTTCACGAGTTTATATTACCGTTATAGGTTTGTGCGCTCGGACAATACGCTTTTTATGTATCTGTTTAAGGCGATTACTGCGGCAATACACGGCTATTATGCGCGGATATATAATCGCTTCGGTTACTGCGTTTTGCGCGTACAGGTCGAAAGCGGAACGCAGGACGGACGGACACGCGAAAACAAGTATTATCTTATGTCGAAGAAGATTTACAGCAAGCGGTTTTCGACAGACTGTTTCTCGGATTTCTTCACGGAAAAGGCTTTGCGCTCGCCCATCGGCATAGACGACTTGCGCGAATACGCTACCGAAAAGGCTACGTTCGCCGAATTGAAACGGCAGAACAGTCACTTTATACGAGATTTGACAAATAAGCGAAAGGAGTAAATATATGAATGAAAACAATATTTTGACTGCCGAAAATGCAACGGAATCAATGATTAAAGCATTGGAAGGCAAAACGCCGTGCCGTGACACAATGCTGCTTCTATCGTTTTATATGGACTTTGCTATTTCTACCGAACTGATAGAACTTATAGACGAAGTTCATCAAATCACGGACAGTTTTTATTTGGAGCATTTTTCGTAGGTATACAGAGTTATATATGCGTCCGGATTTTTGTTATATAACGCTTTGTTCTGTTTGTATTCGTTGTAGTTCCAACTACTTCCGCAAACAGAGCATTGCAGATTTCTTGATTCCATATTGTATTCAAGCGTATTGTCACAATGAAAACACTTACGTTGTTCCAAACATTCCATTTCTTGATAAGATAACATAATATCACGATTTATATAAAATTTTCGGTTTAATGTCAAGTTCGGTATTAGCGGTTTAGCCCGCCGTTGATATATAAAAATAATTTTTGGAGGAGTTAAACAAATGTCTGTTAAAATTAAAAGAAAAAATGGTTCGGTCACTGTTCTTTTGAACCCGTCCGAAAAAGGTGCGAAAGCAGCCGAAGAACTGCGTAACAACGTCGCATTAACGAATGATATGCACATAAAGTTTGATGATTATGGAAAACCGAAGAAATTGACCAATGAACAACGCGCATATCGTTCGGGTTACTTGGCGGCACAAAAAGATAGTGCAAATTGCTGGAAAGCAAAAAAAAACAAAAGATAGTAGTATATAAGTAAAACAGGACGGTGGGCTCCGTCCTATTTTACGCTATTTTTTCCATTCGGGCATAAACCCATAATATTTTTCGGCAATGCTTTTTAATTCTCTTAAAAGATTTGCTTTAAAAGTTTGAGAATCCATTTTAGGGTCATCTTTTTCGATTCCTATGTATGGAATGTTGTGCTTTTTATATAATTCTTCTTTTTCTTTTCTATCTTCTATGTATTTGAGTGTATCCATTCCCCAATACTCGATATATATTCCCTTTCCGTTGCAAATAGGTACAAACCAATCGCATTTTTTTCTTTTCTCTGTTATTTCATCTACATTTTTTCCGTAACAGTGTAAAATGAAAGCATTATAAAGCACATCGTCTATTCGCACTTCCATATCAGAATCGACATTGTGTCCGTCCTGTGCTGTATTTATTTTGCTTTTATTTTCGTCTTTTTCCTTTCTTTCTTCCTCGTATTTCTCATTTGGTACAGGCGGTTGTTTGTTTATGATGAGTTGCTCCACGTCTTTATAAACTCTATCCATTAAAGAACTATCATCGTTTATATTCTGCTCTGTCATTGCTATGGCAATAAGTTTATTACATTGCTTTTTGGTCTCTTCTATACCTTTAATTATAAATATGCGTTCTTTTAAATTGTAATAATAATCTCGTAATTTTCTAACTGTACTATTTTTGTCTAGCGAGTCCATATGGTTTCTTGTTTCATTATAACAATTACGGCATTGCTGTTTCCCATTAGAAGGTGCGCCGCAAATAATACAAGTTATATCATTTTCCTTTTCTTGGGCTTTTGCTTCAATTTTCGAATATTTTTCTTTTAAAGTATCCCCTGCTCCGCACTGCTCGCAGGGTCTGTCGGCAAAATGCCACGTTCCGCACTCTTCGCATTTTACTACTTTGCCGTCCGCTTTCATCTGCAAGTGTTCTTTGCATAACGGATATATACCGCTCGGCTTGCCGCATAATACACAGTTCTTTCCCATAAGAAAACTCCTTTGTGCTTATTCTTACGGTTAAATTATACAAAAGATTTGATTAAATGTCAAAGATTGAAAATACACATTCAAAAAAAGAGAGGTAATTAAAAATGAACAATGTCGCACTTATGCCCTGTAAAAAGGCAGATTTGCCGTTTTTTTTCGACGAGCCTTTGCCAGAACGCAAAGAGCCGAAGCCGTACCGTGTGTATCACGACGGCGGTCATTATATAGCAATTCCATTCAAACGCAAAAACTGTTCTTATGTTTCTGTGGAAAAAGAACCACGAAAGGACATAGATATGCTTTTCGATAGCCTTTACTATGCCGGACAACGCGAGGGTTTAAAAAATGACGATTTGAAAGATTTTATTTATGACGGAATAATAAAACTGTTTCCGAATTATCCGAACATAGACGAATGGCTTGAAAAGAAAATAGCGCGAGAAAAGAACAATTATTTTCACCGATTGAAAAGGTTTAAGCGAAAGGCAAACCTTAATCGGTGGACGTACTTCGTCACCGTGACATACAATGGCGATAAACACGACGAAGCAAGTTTTCGTAAGAAACTCCGCAAGTGTCTTTCGAATTTACATACTCGCCGTAGTTGGCGCTATATGGGGGTATTCGAGTATTCGCCCGAAGAACATCGGTTGCATTTTCACGCGCTCGTCTACGTTCCGCACGGTCAGATGTTAGGCAAGATTACGGAAAAGACAGATTATGATACACGCAATGAACGAATGCGAATTACGCACGAAAACAGTTTTTTCGTGGAAGCGTTCGGAAGAAACGATTTCGAGGAAATATTATGTTCGGCAGTACAGAATAATAGTTTAATCGGGTACTTGACAAAGTACCTCGGCAAGACAGGCGAAAGAATCGTGTATTCCCGCGGCATTGCCTCGGAAATATTTATAAGGCTATGCGACGACGATATTGCCGCAAAATTTATTAACTTTGTGGATATGTATGTGTTATTCGACGATATAGTCGATTGGGAACGTGACGTAATGCGCTTTACGCCACGGCAAATGTCGCTATGGGATTATGTATGTAACCCCGCTTTTGCGGCGTAATTTATAAACAAAAACATACTCTGTTTGTCTTGCACCTGTTTTTATAGGTGCTTTTCGGCGTTAAAAAAAGCCGAAAAAGCGAGGAAAGCGACAAAAGCAAAACGCACGAGCGGCAAGGTTCGCAAGCGGTTTAGCGCGAAATTGCCGCCGTTTTGCCGCCGTCGCGGCGAGCGCGGCGCGAGCGTTACACGCCCCCTTGGACTCGGCGAGCGTCAGCGAGCCGACTTGTTTAGTACAAGGGGGCGTGTAATGCTCTCTGCAATCAAGGTAGACTAATTTTGTGGGGTGGTTTATCCGTTTTAGATTGCAAGAGGCAAAGAAAGAAACGGTAAGTGACGAGAAAGTGAACGGTTTAAAGCCGTAAAATGAGCCGCCGAAAGCAACCCGAAAGGGTTTATCCGTTTTGAGTTGCTTTCGGCAAGGCGAAAAGCACGGCTTTAAATGCAAGCAGTCAAGTGTTCGTGGAATAAATAGCGAAGCGGTTTATGCCGCGAAAGGCACTTGACTGCTTGCAAGTAAACGGCAGAAAAGATATACTTTATTTTGACAAAAAAACAATTACGGAAAAGGACGGTGTTTGAAATGAGAAGAAAAGGTGCAAGAAATTTGACATACACGCAGCGGTTACAGTTAGAAGCGTGTTTGCGTGTTGGGCTGCATAAACAAAGAATAGCCAAAAAACTCGGCGTATGTCTTTCGACGATTTATAATGAAATAAATCGCGGCAAGTGTACGCAAAAAGAATATAGTTATACTGATTGGATAGGCGAAAGACACTATAAGCAAGTAACGGCATACAGCCCGAATATAGCCGAAGACAGATACCGGTTCAATATGTCGTCGCACGGTGCGCCCCTTAAACTCGGAAACGATTGGGGTTTTGTCCGCTATGTGGAAAAACGTGTTTTGACAGATAGGCTTTCGCCTTGTGCTGTTCTCGGCGAAATAAAGCGGAAACGGTTATTTCGGACGAATATAAGTAAAACGACTATGTATCGATACATAGAGCAAGGGTTGTTTATGAATATTTCGCTTAAAGCGTTGAATTTGCGCCCGAGGCGTTATAGAAAAATCGTTGCAAAGCGTCCGCCGAAAGGTGTAAGCATTGAAAAACGTCCGAATGAAATTGCAAAGCGCAATTCTTTCGGGCATTGGGAAATGGACTGTGTAGTCGGTTCTACCCTATCGACGCTGCTTGTTCTTACGGAAAGATTGACGCGACAAGAGATTATCTTTCGTATGCCGAATCGTAAGGCGGAAAGCGTTATACATTGTTTGAATGTGCTTGAACGAAGATATGGTGCAATGTTTCGGAAGGTCTTTAAAACAATAACAGTGGATAACGGCTCGGAGTTTTCCGACAGTAAAGCCATAGAACGGTCTATATTTCGCGGTAAACGCTTATCTGTATATTACTGTCACCCGTACTGCTCTTGCGAGCGCGGCAGTAACGAACGGTTAAACCGTGAAATACGGCGGCTTATTCCGAAAGGCACAGATATATCCAAAATTAGCATACAGGACGTGAAAGCCGTCGAAGATTGGGTCAATGCTTATCCCCGCGAAATATTCGATTATGCTACTTCGGCGGAAAAATTTGACGAAGAAATTGCAAAGTTGCAGTAATTGAAATATACTTTCAAATATGCTGTCGTAAGACGGGCTATTTTTGCATACAAAGATATTTTGAACATTGCGGAATAGCGCGAAATTTTTATGTTCATTGCAATGAACATAAAAATATACAAGACTGCCGAGAGCCTATCTTTCAGCAGTCTTTTGTTTTATTGAAAATATTTTTCCAAAAATTCTATTTATTTACTTGACTTTTCAAGAGAATTTAGGAAAAAATTTTGAAAACAACGGTTATTTTTATAGCATTTTTCCGCGAATTTTGTTATAATAAATATCGTAATAAAATATAGTATAGCTACTGCGGAGGAAACTATAATGAATGCCAAACAGTTGAAGTTTTTGAAACAATTTGCGTCGCTGTCCAGACTGGACGTGCTCACACAGGAAAAAGAGCTTTTGACTTCCGTCAAAGGTTTTTTGGAGCTCGACTATAATCTTGCGCTCGACGTATGGGAATATCTCACAATCGAAAAGGAAGGCAACATCGCCGACGACGGAAAAATCGGAGAGATATTCGGAGATAAAATTTATGCCCTGTTTGCGAAAAAGGACGCGCGCAGAGCAGTTAAGGCAATTACGGAAGTGCCGAACATAAGAAACGCCGCATTCAAGTATTCGCCGAATACGGCAAGCGGAGTGTTTTTCGACGTTGCCGTGGACGCGGCAGTCGCGAATAAGATTGCGATATGCGACGAAATTTTCAAGTGCGTTGCCAAAAACGACGCTATGGGAATAACTTTCGGACAGTATATGAAGTCGCTCATAGAACGCGTATTTATCGAAGTGCTGAAAAAGAGCTCGGACAAGAAAATCGTGCTTAACAAGAAAATGACGGCGCTGCTTTTGTCGCACATTTCCAAAATCAAAACCGACGAACGCCCGCTGCTCGAACAGCGTATGCGCGAAATAAGCTGATTGCTTATAAAAAAGCCGTGTGAAAAATAATCTGAAAGCAAATAAAAAATATCACGAGTGGCTCGTGATATTTTTTTGTTAGTTCATTTAATAGGGTCGGAATTATTCTTCCGAGATTGCGCCTACCGGGCATTGAGCCGCGCAAGCGCCGCAGTCGATGCACTCGTCTGCATTGATTTGATAGTGGTCATCGCCCTGGCTGATTGCGTTTACGGGACACTGCGACTCACAGGAACCGCAGCTGATGCATTCGTCACTGATTTTATGTGCCATTTTAGTACACTCCTTTTTGTTTATAATTTGCGTTAGTCATATTATATCATATATTACGCAGGTAAAGCAAGCGTTTATGACGACTTTTTCAATCGAGCAAGTCCTTTAATTCGTCGTCGATTTTTTCCGCGTCAATGTCGTCGGCAAGCGCGCCGCCGCCCTTTTTGGCAATCTCTTTCAAAGACACGTCAACGAACTCAATCGAATCGTTTACGTCTATTTTCACGCGCACGGTTTCTTTAAGCTGATTTATGGATACGCAGACGCCCTCCCTGCCGTCGGTGAGATGAACCGTACTCCCGAGTTTCGGCATTTTCTTGTTTACTTCGGCGTAGAAATCGTTTTCATAGCTCAAACAGCACATAAGCCGTCCGCACAGCCCGCTGATTTTTCCGGGATTCAGAGAAAGATTCTGGTTCTTTGCCATTTTAATCGTGACGTGGGCGAAATCGGAAATATAGTCGCTGCAACAGCACGCTCTGCCGCAAGGAGCGACGCCGCCCTTCATTCGGCACTCGTCTCTTGCTCCGACCTGACGCAGTTCTATTCTCAAATGGAAAATGCTTGCAAGGTCGCGCACGAGCTCTCTGAAATCCACTCGCGATTCCGCAGTGAAGTACACGATGAGTTTGAGCCCGTCCAGCGTGAACTCGACGTCAATTACCTTCATTTTCAGACCGCTCTTTTCCACCTTTTCGCGTACCGTTGAAAGAGCTTCGGGGCGTTTTTCCGCATTTTGCGCTATCTTCTTCAAGTCGTCGTCGGTGGCAAAGCGCAATATCGGTTTCAGCGGTTGTACCACTTTATCCGCGCTCACGTCCGTGCGCCCCATAACGATACGGGCAGGCTCCACTCCTCTCGACGTTTCCGTTATGACAAGCGCGCCCACCTTATAATCGACGTTATCCTGCGCCGCAAAATAATATACTTTCGGCGATTTATCGAATTTAACACCTATTACTTCCATTTAGCTCTTACCTCCAAAATCGAAAAAAGCAGTTCGTCTATAACCGCAGCGGCATTTCCGTTAAGCGCCAGACGTTTTCTCGCTCTCGTCAAAACATCGATTTCTTTCAGCGCCGCGTTTATCGGATACCTTTCTGCGACCAAAGCCGCATCATACGGAAAGTCGCCCGAAACCGCCGCGCCGCCGTTTATCTTCATTGCCGACATTAAAATCAGTTCGATAAAATCTATTATATCCGAAAGCGATTCGCGGTAGTCGTACAGCTTGAAAGAAAACTCCGCTATGCCGCCGCTCTTGTCCATTCGCGTCAAAACTTCTTCCGCTATCTTCATCAGTTTGAAATACTGCGGCTGTGTGATAAATTCGACTGCTCTTTGAAGCGAACCGCGGCAAGCGTTTACCGCCAAAAAAAGATTTTCGTCGTCGGGATAATACTTCTTCAGTTCGTCTTTGAGCAAGCTTTCGCTGTGCGGCGCAAGCTCCACTTTTCTGCACCGAGACTTGACTGTGGGCAGCAGTTTTTCCGCACTTGCCGCCTTTATGATTATGACCGACACGCTGGGCGGCTCTTCCAAAGTTTTCAGCAGTTTATTCTGGCTCGCTTCGTTCATCGTCTCGCCGTAGTTTATGACATAAAACTTTTTATCCAGCTCGGTCGGCGTTATGTACGACGTCTCCGTCAAAAAGTTTATGTCTTTAACAGTCACCTTATCGCCGTCTTCGGGCAGAAAAATTATGTCGGCAAGAGTGCCGGCCTCCACTGCCTTTGCGCGCGGAGAATCGATTTCTCCCCCTGCCGCCGCCTGCAAAAACAGTTCCGTAAGCAAATCGAGAGAAAGCCTGTCTTCGCTTAACAGAAGGTAGGCGTGCGAAAGAGCGTTGTTCTTCACGTCTTTCAGCAGGGTTTTATACGCTGTGCTGCGCTGAATGAAATCGGCGTGCTTCTTCACTGTTCTCTGTTTCTCCGCTATAGGTTTAAATATCCGTTGTCTTTCAAATATGCATACAGTTTTTCGTGCGTGGAGAACTTATCCCCCGACGCGTCGATTTTTTTAAACCTTTTCTCTTTTTCCGCTATCCGCAAAAATCCGTCGTATATGCGCTCGTAAAACTCCGACTTTTCTTTTTCCAGTCTGTCCTCTCGGCTTGCGCCGCCCTTTCTCGAAAACCCTTCTTCCGACGACACGTTTAAAAACAGCGTCAAATCGATTTTCACATCGCCCATTGCCCACTCGTTGAGCTTGCGTATCATATCGACATTCAAGCCCCTGCCGTAGCCTTGATAGGCAAGTGTGGAATCTATATAGCGGTCGCAAATGACAAGCTTGCCTTTGCTCAAAGCAGGCTCGATTATCTCTTTCGTATGCTGACGGCGCGACGCTTCGTACAAAAACAATTCGGTCAGTCCGTCCATTTCGGAGTTGTCCGAATCGAGAATTATGCCGCGTATCTTTTCGGCAATCGGCGTACCGCCCGGCTCGCGCGTGAAAACAGCGTCTATGCCTTCACGCTCCAATCTCTCTTTCAAAAGCCGCACCTGTGTGGACTTTCCCACTCCGTCGCAACCTTCCACCGTTACGAATTTACCGTTCATCGTTTCGTTACCCTCAAAATACTTTCTTTCAATCTGCCTATGTCTTCGGGGCTGTCCGCAAGCGTCTCTATGAACACCGCAAACCTGTTATCGAACATTTCCGCCGTATGCCCGTTTTCATACAGCCTTTCGAAAAGCCCGCGTCCCGTCAATCCGTACGCCGCGGCGTCCACGACGATACGCGTGAAATCGTCGCTTCTGCGGCAGACTATTGTCTTTTTGAATTCTTCCGCCGCCGTCTTTAACGCGTCATATCTATCCGCGTTTTTTTCGGCATAGTCGATTGCGTTTTCCAATCCGGCGAGCAGAATATACGACGGACTTGTCGTCCCCAGCAGTTTCAGACACTCGTCCGCGCTCTCTAATACGTCGTCGTTGTTTATGCACATATATGAACTCTGCGTGTATGCGTTCATCGTCTTGTGCGCGCTCATCACGCAGAAGTCCGCGACCGAAGCAAACCCTTTCGGAAAAAGGTCGGGGCGGGCGGCAAAATGCGCTCCGTGCGCAGAATCGGCAATCAGAAGTTTACCTGCCGAATGAACGGCTTTTGTTATTTCCGTGCAGGCGGTAACGCCGTAATAATCGGGGCTGACAATCACGACGGCTTTTGCGCTTTTATGCTTTTCCATAGCCGCCGAGACTTCTTCCGCAGTCGGCGGCGCATAAAGTCCGTCGGAAAGCATTTCGCTTTCTATATCGAATACTTTTACTCCGCCCAAGCGTGCGCCCTCGTCCACACAGCGGTGTCTGTTTTTAGGCGCTATTATATCTCCGCCGCAAGCCAGCACCGCGGCTTTTATTCCGCCGCTGGAACCGTTCACGAGAAAGCGGCAATGCCTTGCGCCGTAAAACTGTGCGGCGCGGCGCTGTGCAATCTCGACGGCGTCTGACGGAAAAATTTCGCCGTCTTGACCTATCTCCGTCAAATCAAGAGCATCAAGACATCCCTTATGCCCCGGAGTATGCCAGCGTTTTTTTTCGAGAGCGGCATATTCTTTCAGTTTGGATTCTATGCTCACTTTTTCGGCTTCATCGTCGGGAACAGAAGCACGTCGCGTATGGACGCGCAATCGGTAAACAGCATTACCATACGGTCCACGCCGAGTCCGAGACCGCCCGTCGGCGGCATACCGTATTCAAGCGCCGTCACGAAATCATAGTCCGCGTCCTGCGCTTCTTCGTCGCCTGCTTTTTTGAGCTTTGCCTGCGCTTCGAAACGCGCCTTTTGGTCTATGGGGTCGTTAAGCTCCGAATAAGCGTTGCCCATTTCCATACCGTTCATAAACACTTCGAAACGGTGCGTCATTTCGGGATTGTCTTTGTCGCGCTTTGCAAGCGGACTGACTTCCACGGGGTACTCCGTAATAAAGGTGGGCTGTATGAGCTGTTTTTCCACAAGCTGGTCGAACGTCGCGTACAATATCTTGCCCACGCTGTCGGCTTTCGCGTCAAGCTCCACGCCTTTTTTCTGTGCCGCGGCTTTTGCCTTTTTGAAGTCCATTCCCGAAAAGTCGAGACCTGCGTATTTCTTGACCGCGTCTTTCATAGTAAGACGCTGCCACGGGCGGTTGAAATTCAGTTCCGTACCCTGATATACTATCTTCTCTCCGCAACCGAGAGCTTTTATCACGGATTCGTAAATCTGCTCCGTCAGCTCCATCATCACGTAATAATCGGCATACGCCTGATACATCTCTACCATAGTGAACTCGGGATTATGCTTGACGTCCATACCTTCGTTTCTGAACATACGTCCCAACTCGTACACCCTGTCCAGTCCGCCGACTATCAGTCTTTTGAGATAGAGCTCGGGCGCAATGCGCATATACATATCGAGATTGAGAGTATTGTGGTGAGTGACGAACGGACGCGCCGCCGCACCGCCTGCAATCGTGTTGAGTATGGGCGTTTCCACTTCCACAAAGTCTCTCTCGTCGAGAGTCTTTCTTATCGCGCTTATAATTTTGGCGCGCTTCTTGAACACTTCGCGCACGTCGGGATTGGCAATCAAATCGACATAGCGCTGACGGTATCTCAAATCGTTGTCTTTAAGTCCGTGCCATTTTTCGGGCAGCGGCAAAAGCGATTTGGACAGCAGAATTATGTCTTTCACGGCAACGGAAATTTCACCCTTGTGCGTCGTGAACACTTCGCCTTCCA
Organism: uncultured Clostridia bacterium; assembly: GCA_948440265.1. Taxonomy (GTDB): domain Bacteria; phylum Bacillota; class Clostridia; order Christensenellales; family Pumilibacteraceae; genus MGBC157735. The sequence continues at coordinate 39,608 of CAOJOK010000005.1, read as the reverse complement.
CGCCCACGATATCGCCTATATCATAGCGTTTGACTTCCGCATAGCGTTCGCCGAGGTTGTCCGATTTCAAATATATCTGTATCTGCCCCGCGTCGTCCAGAACGTGCGCAAAACCCGCCTTGCCCATTATTCGTTTGGACATCAGGCGCCCTGCTATTTTGACGGTCTGCCCGTCCAGCTTCTGCGCGTTGTCTTTAATCTCCGCCGATTTATGCGTGGCCACATATCGAGTCTGTTCGTACGGATTTTGTCCGTTTGAAACCAGCTCGTCCAACTTTGCCAGACGTACGGCGCGTATCTGCCCCTCGTCCTGCTGCTGTTCGGCTGTAACTGTTTTTTCTTCCGCCATACCGTAACTCCCGTCAGTTTATCTTAATGATTTTATATCTAACTTCTCCGCGCGCGGTCTTTACCAAAATCTCGTCGCCCTTGCGTTTGCCGAGCATTGCTTTGCCTATCGGAGATTCATTGCTTATGCGGTTTTCCATAGGGTTGGATTCGTGCGTGCCGACAATCGTATATTCGTCTTCGCGACCCTTCGCGTCGGCGATTCTGACCTTGCAGCCGATATCCACTTTATCGCCGCGCGTCTTTTCGTCTATTATCTGAACATTGGCGAGTTTGGCTTCGATTTCTATTATCTCGGCTTCCATTTTCGCCTGCTCGTCTTTTGCTATATCATACTCCGCATTTTCGGAAAGGTCGCCGAACTCACGGGCAACGCGAATCTTTTCCGCCATTTCGGCTCTGCCGTGCACTTTGAGATATTCGAGGCGTTCCTCCAAATTCTTCTTTCCTTCCGCCGTCATAAAAACGATTTCTGCCATATTTATAAACCTCTCGATTTTTGATTTTTTATTTAGCCGCGCTTTTAAAAACGCACTTTTTCAGTATAAACTTTTTTGACGCAAATGTCAACATCTTGCAAGCCCGCGAGTAAATTCCTCTATTCTTTCCAACGCTTCTTTCAGCTGTGACAGCGAACAGGCATACGAACAGCGGATAAAGTCGCGACCACTCTCCCCGAACGCGTCGCCGGGCACAACGGCGACGTGTTTTTCTTTCAGCAGTCTTTCCGCAAAGCTCTCTCCGCTCAAGCCAGTGCTCTCAACGCAGGGAAAAGCGTAGAAAGCGCCGCGCGGCTCGAAGCACTTTAAGCCCATTCTGTTGAAACCCGACACGAGATATTTTCTCCGCATATCGTACTGCTCGCGCATATACTCTATGTCGCGGTATCCGTCCGCACGTCCTTCCTGCAACGCATAAAGCGCGGCGTATTGGGAAAACGTGGGCGCGCACATAATGACGTATTGATGTACTTTAAGCATTGCTTCGCTTATCTCTTTCGGCGCCGCCACATATCCAAGCCGCCAGCCCGTCATAGCAAAGGCTTTGGAAAAGCCGCTTATAACCACGCTCCGTTCTTTCATACCGTCGCTTGCGCAGAGAGAAACGTGTCTTTCGCCGTACGTCAATTCGGCGTATATCTCGTCCGATATAACCGTCAGGTCGTACTTTTTTATGACGGCTGCAATCTCGTCGATTTCCTTTTTGCCCATAACGGCGCCCGTGGGATTATTCGGATACGGAAAGATGAGCACGCGGCTCTTGTCCGTTACGGCGCTTTCCAGCGCCCTTGCGGTAAGTTTGAAATCGTCCGCCGCTTCGGTCTTTATCGGCTGCGGCACGCCGCCAGCAAGCGTTATTCCCGGGACATAACTGACGTACGACGGGTCGGGAACCAGCACTCCGTCGCCCTGCGTCACCAGCGTGCGCAAAGCTATGTCTATCGCTTCGCTCGCACCGACGGTGACGAAAATCTCTTTTTCGAAATCATAGTGCAGATTGAATCTCGACGACAGATAGTAGGCAATTTCCTCGCGCAGTTCTTTAAGTCCGCGGTTTGACGTATACGAAGTATAGCCGCGCTGCAAAGAGCGTATCGCGGCGTTGCGCACGCTCCACGGCGTAACGAAATCAGGCTCGCCCACACCGAGAGATATGGCGTCGGGAATTTCCGCCGCCACGTCGAAAAATTTTCTTATACCGCTCGGCTTAATGCCCGACACGGCAGGATTCAATCTGTCTTTTGCTTTTTTCACGGCTGGATTACCAACCTTTTCAAACTGCCGTCGGTTATGCTTGCTCCGTCGATTTTGTACTTCTTCAATATGAAGTGCGTTGCCGTCGAAAGCACGGATTCGAACCGAGACAGTTTTTCGCTCACGAACAGCGCCACTTCGCGCAACGTTCTGCCTTCTATAATTATACACAAATCGTATGCGCCCGACATAAGATAAAGGCTTTTCACTTCATCGAATTTTCCGATATCCGCGGCAATTTCGTCGAAACCTTTTTCCGACTTCGGCGCCACCTTTACTTCAATCAAAGCCTGCACGCTGTCTTTATCGAGCTTTTCTTCGTCCACGATGACGCCGTACTTTAAAATAACGCCGCTTCTTTCCAACTCCGCGATTGCCGCGGAAACGTCGCTTTCTCTCTCGCTCAACATCACCGCAATCTCGCTCGGCTTGACTCTGCAATCGTGTTGCAGTATTTCCAATATTTTCGAGTGAAGTTTTTTCATAACCGCTCCTATTTTCCGCCTTTGCCCGCAAGAGCAAGCACGCCGCCTGCAAGTATTACTTTTTTCAATCTTTCGGTGAGAGAAAGCCTACATTCAAACGAATATTTTTTCGTTCGATTTTCGACAACTATAATCTCTCCGCTTTCAATCTGTTTTCTCGCGTTTTCTATGACAAGCTTATCGCCTGCATCGATTTTGCCGTAATCTTCGGCATTTTCGAATACGAGCGGAAGTATACCGCTGTTTATGAGATTGTCGCGGTGAATACGCGCAAAGCTCTTTGCAATCACGCCTTTGATTTTCAGATACAGCGGCACCAATGCGGCGTGTTCGCGGCTGGAGCCCTGACCGTAATTGGAACCTGCGACAATAAATCCGCCGCCTGCGGCTTTTGCACGTTCCGAGAAAGTCGGGTCTACGGGATTCAGACAGTAATCGGACAGATACGGAATATTGGAGCGGTACGGCAGAAGCTTGGCATTCGACGGCATAATGTGGTCCGTCGTTATGTTGTCTTCGCACTTGATGAGCACGCCGCCGTCCACATTTTCCTTAAGCTCTGAATTTATCGGGAACGGCTTTATATTCGGTCCGCGCACCACTTTGACGTCCTTGAAATCGTCGGGTTTCAAAATGAGATTGTCGTTCACGGCAAAGCTTGCAGGCATAGCAATTTCTTTCACCTGCGGCATTTCCGACGGGTCGGTCAGATATCCGTTGATTGCGGTAAACGCCGCAGTCTCGGGGCTGACGAGATATACGCTCGCGCTTGCAGTGCCCGTGCGCGCATAGAAATTACGGTTAAAGGTTCTGACGGATACCGCGTCGGTTTTCGGGGACTGCCCCATACCGATACAGGGACCGCACGCACATTCCAGCACTCTCGCGCCTGCGTCGAGAATATCGGCAAGAGCGCCGCTCTTGGAAAGCATAGTAAGCACCTGCCGCGAGCCGGGGCTTATCGTAAGAGAAGTATCGGGGCAAACTTTTTTACCCTTTAAAATCGCCGCCACCTTCATCATATCCGCATACGAAGAATTCGTACAGGAACCTATGCACACCTGGTCGACTTTTATCTTGCCTATTTCGCTCACTTTTTTTACTGCGTCGGGAGAATGGGGACAGGCCGCAAGCGGTTTCAGTTCGGAAAGATTTATCGTCACTTCTTCGTCGTACCGAGCGCCCTTATCTGCGGCAAGCGGTTTAAAATCGCTCTCCCTGCCCTGCGCTTTCAAGAAAGCAAGCGTCTGTTCGTCGCTCGGGAAAATCGACGTCGTTGCGCCGAGTTCGGCGCCCATATTCGTTATCGTGGCGCGCTCCGGCACCGTCAGCGTCTTTACGCCGTCGCCGCAATATTCTATAATTTTGCCGACTCCGCCCTTGACCGTCAAAAGGCGCAGCACTTCGAGTATGACGTCCTTTGCCGACGCATTGTTTTTCAGTTTGCCTTTAAGTTCCGCTTTGACGATTTTCGGCATTGTCAAATGCAGCGCGCCGCCGCTCATTGCCACCGCGACATCCAGACCGCCTGCTCCGATTGCAAGCATACCGATACCGCCGCCCGTCGGCGTATGAGAGTCCGACCCGAGCAGCGTCAATCCGGGAACGCCGAAACGCTCCAAATGAACCTGATGACAAATACCGTTACCAGGCTTGCTGACATATATGCCGTGAGACAGCGCAACCGACTGTATGTACGCGTGGTCGTCGGCGTTCTCGAAACCGCTCTGCAGCGTATTATGGTCTATATATGCCACGGAACGCATAGTCTTTACCTTGTCGCAATTCATAGATTCGAACTGCAAATACGCCATTGTTCCCGTGGAATCCTGCGTCAGCGTCTGGTCGATTCTTATCGCTATTTCTTCGCCTGCTTTCATCTCGCCTTCGGTGAGATGTGCGGCTATTATTTTTTCGGCTAAATTCATATTCGCTTCTCCGCTTTAATGGTTTTTTATATTTTAACGGAAAAGCGGCAAAAAGTCAAACGATTACCACACCTGCACAGGGCTTTGTGCGGACTATGCAAAATCACACGGTGGCGTTTTCCAATACCATTTTATCGAAGTCTACGCTTTCGACAAAATCTTCCGTGCGGAAAGTCGTTATGTTAAACGAATGAAATCCGCGTATGTGGTGCTTCAATATGACAGGCGTCGGTATGTCCATTTCGTGGCATATCTCCATAAGATACGACGAGAACTCCCGTTCGTCGTACTTGTCGCCGTTTATATACATATAGTCGTTCGTTATCTTATCGCCCACCAGCGTTTTTGCCCAAATCTTAAACACTTCGCTTTCTCCGTAATCTGATTGTTTATTGTTATATTATACTTCAAAAGGCGATTTTTTTCAAGCGTTTGACTTTATTATTCCACCGATTTCAATGCTTCCACCATATCTATTTTCAAAATCTTCCGCGTCATCATAAGCGTCGCAAGCATAGAGAACGCAAAGACGGCTACGGTGCAGATAAGCACGACAAGAAAAGGCAGATTTATGGGTATTATGACGTTCATACTCGACGTTATCTGCGCCAGCCAATAGAACATTCCGTAACCGAGCGGCAGTCCTATCAGACAGCCGAGTATGGTTATCACGATGTTTTCGGCAAAAATCAGCCAACCCGTTTCCCCCTTTCTGTATCCGAGCACGAGCAGTGTGGCTATTTCCCGAGAACGCTCCATAACGTTTATCGACGTAATGTTATAAATAACCGTAACGGCAAGCACCGCCGCGCCGATTACCACTATGACGACAAAGACGTCGAGCAGTTCGGACATCTTCAAAGCCCTTGCTCGAAGCGCCTCTTTATCGAGCGCGGACTTAATTTCTCCGCCTGCTTCTATACTCGTTCCGCTTGCCAGCTTGGCATATACCAAACCCGTCACGTTTTCGGCGGACACTTTCTCAATGAGATTTTCTCCCGCATAGACGTTGGGCAATAGATATTGATAGGATATATCAGTCACAATCAGCTCCGCCGCGCCGTAGCCGACTGCCGTAACAGTCACGGTATCGCCCTTTTGCACGTTCAGCTTTTCGGCAAGATAGTGCGGCAGAACAAGACTGTCCTGCGACAACTCGATTTTTTCCGTCTTTTCGAAATCGGAATACAGATTGACGAAACTGCCGTCGTGCGGCACGAGAATTTGCAGTATGTCCGAACGCTCGTCGTTTGCCGATACGGTGGCGTTTACCGATACCACTTTCGTGGCGCTCTCTATCTGCGGATGGTCCGCAATGAAATCATCCAAATTTTCTATATCGTTTTGAGCGGTTATCTGCACGTCATAGCCTATTCTGCCCAAGTAATCGTTGACGGTGTACGAAACTCTGCTCTTTAAATTCACGCCCGTTATGAGAAGAACCATACTTGCTATGACACCGATACTCGACAGCAGAACGCGCATTTTATTCTGCAGTAAGTTGCGGAAAATCATTTTGGTTCCGAAAGAAAATCTCTGCCACAGCCCCTTCCACCTTTCGATGAGAATCGGTTTGACTTTTTTGCCTGCTCTCGGTCTCATAGACTGCGCGGGATTTTCTTTGAGCGTGCGATGACAGGATATCAGTGCAGACAGCAAAGCTACGGCAAGCGACACAGCCACTCCGAGCGACGCCCAGCCTATGCCTATACCCATTTCGAACGGCGGCAGTATGAACTGCGACCCGAATGCGAGATAGTATATGTACGGCAAGGAGAATGCGCCGGCTATACCTCCGAGCAGAGAACCGAATATCGCGGCAAACCCAGCATACATAAGATACCCGAAATAGACTTTGCCTTTGCTTATGCCGACCGCCTGCATAACGCCTATCTGCGTGCGCTGATTATCGACTATTTTTCCGAGAGATATAAACGTTATGACAGCCGCGACAAGGAAAAACAACAGCGGCAAAACTATGACGAGATTGCGTATCTGCCTGTATGCTTCGTCAAAGTTCTTATACGCCGTGCCGTCTTCCTTTACATAGGACATTGCTTCGACATATATGCCTGCCATTTTGTTTTCAGTGTCGAGAACATTGTCGTCGAAAACGTCGAATACGTCAAGGCCGTCCGCACTGTCGACAAGTATCTGATTGTACAGTTTGATTTCCAGCTCATCACGGTTTTGAGTGAAAAACGGAAACGGCAGTTTGTTTATATAAAAGGAAATCTTCGGCGCAATCATATCCGCGCTGTTGACATATATGCAGGCAAACTCCTCCGCAACCGCAGAGCTGTCGGCAGTATTTACTTTATATATATACTCGGGCGAAATGAATGTTCCCGAAACGGTAAGGTCACGGTATTCCGCGTTTACCGAAGACGGCGAAGTATACACGACGTTAAAGTTTTCATAGTCTACTTTGTCTTGGTCCAAACTCCCGTCCGTTGTGGAAAGATACACCTTTTCCGCCGTGCGTTGAAACAAGCTGATACTGCTTCCCACCTGCAGATTATTGGCTTTTGCAAAGGTCGAATCCACAATACATTCGCTGTCGTTCGACGGCATTTTTCCGCTTACAATTAACGGCTCGTTGAAACCGTCCGTAAGCGTGTTTACAACGGCGTCTACTCTCGACGAACCGCCGCCGTAAGTGAAGAACGTATTGAACTGATATCTTCCTGCCGCCGCATTTACGCCGTTACGCCGCGAAACAAGCTCCACGGCTTCATCTGTGGCTACCAAAAAGCCGCCCGTTACGGGCGCAAGTTTCTGCTCCGAATAATAATCCTGCACGAGTTTGTCGATATTGTACGAAGCTTCGCTCATACCTGCCAAAAAGAAGCAGCCGACGGCAATTACCAACATCATAGATATGAATTGCCCGAGTCCGCGCCGTATGTCTCTGAACAGTTTTTTAAAGATAAATCCCATATCCTTTCACCTCCGCCGAGCGCGGTTTACCAATCGATGTCGTTAATCGACTGCTTGGTTTCGTTGCGAACTATCTCCTCCACACTGCCGCTTTTTACGCGTATCACTTTGTCAGCCATAGGTGCGAGATAGGAATTGTGCGTTATCAGGACCACCGTTTTTTTATACTTTTCGTTTACTTCCTGCAAGAGCTTTAAAACCATTTTGCCCGTCTTGTAATCAAGCGCACCCGTCGGCTCGTCGCATAACAACAGCATAGGATTTTTGGCAACGGCTCTGGCAATGGCAACGCGCTGCTGTTCTCCGCCCGAAAGCTGCGACGGAAAATTCTTGGCGCGCTCTTTAAGACCGACGCTTTCAAGCACGTCCGCGGGATTCAAATGCTCGGGCGTTACGGACGCCGCAAACTCCACATTTTCCAAAGCATTGAGATTGGCAATGAGATTATAGAACTGAAAGACAAAGCCGACTTTCAAACGGCGGTAATTGGTAAGCTGTTTGGCATTATACTTTGCCACGTCTTCGCCGTCCACGATAACACTGCCGCCGCTTGCCTTATCCATTCCGCCGAGAATGTTCAGTATCGTGCTTTTTCCTGCTCCGGACGCACCGAGCACAACGGTAAACTCGCCTTCGTCTATCGTGAAATTCACGTCTTTCAACGCTTCGATTTTCACTTCCCCCATTTCGTATATCTTCGACACATTTTCAAACCGTATAAGTTCTTTTCTTTCCATAACAGCCTCCTTTTATATCTGCCAAAAAAAGAGAAGTTTTATTCTCTTTTATTATAGCACATTTTTTTCGGTTTGTCAATAAGGAATATATATTCATAAATGAAAATTGTGTGATAACGCGTTAGTCACCGCTTGACTTAAAATGCAAATCGTGATAGAATGCTAAATGCTGAATATATCGCTTTATGCGAAAAAAAAATTTAAAGGAGCATAGTATGAAATTGTTTAAAAAGTTTTTAGCGGCTTTGCTTGCCGTTATGACGGTTTTTTGTTTCGCGACTTTTGCCGCTTGCGATTTCTCGCAAAATGCTCCCCCCCCCCGCGGGACAAGAAACTCCCGGCGGTGAGACGGGCGGAGAGACCGGTGGCGAAACAGGCGGCGAGACAGGCGGAGAAACCGGCGGTGAGACGGGCGGCGTAACCAAGCTTAACATCGACAATGTCATAAGCGGCATATCCGCTCAAACGCTTGACTATCTCGACGGCAACTTCACAATGAAGATGACGGCGACCGACGGCGAGGGCACACCCACGGTAAGCGCCTCACTTACGGGCAAAGCCAAGTTCAACGGCGCGGACGGAGACGCCGACGTTGTGACAAAGGAAATCTATTCGAGAAAGAACCAAAACGGCGACACGGAAGAGAGCGAAAATTTATATCACTCCTTCCTGCGCGGCTGGAAGGTATATCTCTACGGCGCAAGCAAAGGCGAAGAAGATATATTGGAAACCTATCCCGACGGCTGTTTGGAAGATTACGGCGATGTGAACGAGCATCTTTCCCCCGTCAATCCCAAGCTGCTTGTAAAGTATGCGCCCCGTCACAATTATACGTTGCTTACGCTTGCGCGTGAAACGGGTAATTACGAAATAGGCGGCGATAAAATTACCATAAACGTAAACGCCACGCTCTTTGCCGTCAAGAGCGTCATAGACACATTTATCGACAACGCAAAAAATACCGATACGATAGGTAAAGTTTTGACAGACCCTTTTGTGGTAAACTATTTCAAAGCGGTGCTGAACATTGTCGACCCCGAAGACTTGCCCGAAGTATTAAGCTGGCTCGGCTTTGACGGTCTGGAACAGGAGCTCATAGACGCGCTTATGGAAGTGCCTGCCGACAAAGGCTCCACGACGTACGAATATTTATTGAAGCTCATAAAATCGGACGAAGCATACAATGCAGTCAATAAATATTTTGCAACGACGTTCGAAAAATCGCTTCCGTCGAAAATCGAAAATATTACGCTTCAGTATATTGCCGACCTTATTATGGGTGAAAACGATACCGATTTCACTAAATTTAAAACCGATTACAAACAGCTTTTCGACGAAGAACTCTTTAAAGAAATCACCGCCGAAAAACTCGTTTTTGACGGTGAAGAAAAAAAATCCGTCGACATTGAAGAAGGATATGTCTTTGGCATAAAACCGACCTATGAAATTTCAGACGTAAAAATAACTTATACGGTTAAGGACGAAAAAATAGTTTCCGAGCAGGCGACGGGAAAATGCAAAATAACTGATATTGCAATAAGGTCAGTCGAGCGCCCCGGTGAAGACGGCAATCCCGTATTCGTTACAGAGCGTTCTGTGTACCGCACAGAAAGCTATGAAGTCAGTGCAACTGTCAACTTCCCCGCAAAAGCATATACTCCTGCCAAACTCCCCACGCAGACTGCGAAATAAATTTTCAAAACGCGCGTAACATTAACGAATATAATCAAACAAAACGCAGAGATTACGAAAAGTCCCTGCGTTTTTTCTTACGTTATTTTCCCTACCGCGCTTTTAATCAAACCCGCCCATATTAAATCACGTGAAAGAAGAAATCGTTTAAAAACAGCAGTACGGACAGCACGCCGAGATATATCGCAAATATATGAAAGCCGCCCTTTCTCACTGCCTTCATAACCAGCTTAATGGCAAAATAGCCCGAAACAAACGACGCAAGAAACGCTATCGCCAGGCAGAGCAGGTTTTCGCCTGCAAACTCGTCGAAATGGCGCACAAGCTCTCCGAGAGCGGAAACGACAATTATGGGGACGCTTAACATAAAAGAGAAATCCGCGCTCTTTTCGCTGTCGATTCCGCAAAAACGTGCCGCGGAAATCGTAGTGCCGCTGCGCGAAAGCCCCGGTATGACGGCAACGGCTTGAGATACGCCGACAATAAACCCTTCGAAAAAACCTATTTCTCTCGCCGCTTTAGGTTTGACAAGCGACGACAGCACGATAAGTACGGCAGTCGCGGCAAACGCAAACGGCAGCAGTGAGCCGTCGAACGTGGCGCGCAGAGTATCTTCGAAAAACAGCACCAGCAACGCCGTGACTGCCGTGGAGAGCAGCAACACCAGCGACGGTTTGGCAAACGGACGCGTCACCGTCTCTTTAAGGCGTGTGCGATATGCTATCGCGACAGCCAAAAGAGTGCCGAGATGCGCCACGATTTCAAACGACACCGTCGGCGCGTAGCCGATTATCCTGCCGACAAGCAATAGATGACCGCTGCTCGACACGGGCAGAAATTCGGTCAGTCCCTGAATGAGTCCCAAAAGCAGTGAATACAAAAGTTCCATACTACTATTGTACTGACCCTGACTGCGGTTTAGAAGTAATCGCCGAAACGGCAAAATATCATATCAAACGTATATCCGACAGCGTTTTAAAGCATACTAAACATAACAAAATAAAAGGAGATTTTTTCAATGGAAACTACTTACCGTATGTCCGAAAGAGGCGGCTTCTTCACCTTTTTCTGGACGGTATTCCTCACAACCGCGCTTGCCGTTCTCGTGACCTGGCTGTGCGGAGCATACGTCTATGACTTTGCACGCCCCGGCTATGTATTGCCTGCGGCGGCAATGTTTTCTCTCGACGCGGCCGCACGGCTCATATTCGGGTTCAGCCTGTATCTGACGCTTAAATCGAGCGAGAGAGAGGGTGCGTCGCCGACTGCGCGCACGGCGTCCATAACGCTGTGGATAATTGCATACGCGATGAGCATAATGCTCTTGCCCGCACTGTTTGTCCTCAAATGGCAGTTGTTCTCGTTTATATGGATGCTCGGTATTATCGGCGTGACCACGGCACAGTTCATAGTGAACTTCTATGTGTCTATCGGCTCGGCAGTAACCGTTCTTCCCTATTGGGCAATGGTCATATACGGCGCCGTAATCTGCTTTATGCTGATTTAAAAAAATGCAGACAAGGTATAAAAAAAGCGCAAGTATTTGCGCTTTTTTTATTTTGTCACAGGCTTTTCAAAAGCTTTAGTGTTTCTTCTTCGTTTTTTATATCGGGTGCGGCGATATTGTCCGCTATGCGCCAGGTTTCGTTCAGTATCACCTTATCGCCCGTGCGCAGGCACTTTATCGGCGACAGCCATTCCGCTTCCACAAGACCGCCGCTGCTGTAACACTCGAAGTTACAGCCGTAATCGGGGAACTCTCCGACGGCGCCGTCTTCCGTTTCCATAACAAGCGCCTGATTATGATTGAAATACACGCACTTTTTTTCTGCAGACGTGAATCCGAACTTTATCGGTGCAACGGTTTTGTCGTGCGGAGTAACGGCAATGTATCTTCCGCCCCAATATATGCGGGCGTCGTTCATTTCGGCGTACGACCAAAGCGACACGGCTCTGTTTGCCACAAGCCCCGTATCGGGACAATCCGTCGGTATGACAAGGCTGCCGCCTGCAATGAGCTGTGTTATTCCCCACGCCGCAAATCTGACGTCGAAAAGATTTTTGTTTTCTATAATATTCGATACGGTCAAAACCCCGTCACAAAGAGTCAGTTTCAAAGCTCTGCGCGTTGCCGTTTCCTTTTCCGCAGGCGCGGTCACCGTCACGCAATTATCTGTGCACACAGTTTCGCACGTGTTGTTATCGGGAATATAATTGCGGTCGGAGCGCTCGGGCGCGTGCCAATTTCTATGTCCGCCGTAGAACGCGAATTCGTCTTTCCCTAATTTTTTGCCTGCCGTACTTTTTTCGACATACAAATGGTTTTTTCCCTGCGGCGTGCAGAAAGACAAAATTCTCGGACCGAATTCCGTACTGACAACGGCTTCCGCTTTGTCGTCGCCGATTTTTATGCAGTTTTTCCAACCGCAAAAATTCACCTTTTCGATTTTTACATTCATAATCTCTTTCCTCGAATAATTATTCCCTCGACATTACTCTCGGACTCCCTGCTTAATAACCCAAACCGCCGTCGTCCCCGTCGTCGCCGCCGGAGAGTATATCCGCCGCCGTACGCTCTTTGGGCGCCACTTCTTCCGCACCGTCGAAGTTACCCGCTCTATCCACGGGCGGCGCGGACTTTTCCAATTGCGCGGTGGCTTTGCTGTTATCCACGTCGACAAAGCTGATGTATTTGCCCACCCAGCGCATTTCCACAGAACCCGGCTCGCCGTTTCTGTGCTTTGCGATTATCAGTTCCACTTTGTCTCGCACCGCGGCGTCCACCGACGTATCCGTCATATCGTGTTCGCGGTATATGAACATAATGATATCCGCGTCCTGCTCTATCGCGCCCGACTCTCTCAAGTCCGACATTTGCGGACGGCGGTTGGTGCGCTTTTCCACTTCACGCGACATCTGCGAAAGAAGCAGAATGGGCACGTCGAGTTCGCGCGCGGCTATTTTCATAGTACGCGTTATTTCGCTTATTTCCAGCTGACGGCTTTCCACGCGCTTGCCCGTCGTCATCAATTGCAAATAGTCCACCATAACGACGTCGAGACCCTGTTCGCGCTTCAACCGTCTGCAACGCGACAGCAGCTCCATAGGGGTGGTCTGCGCCGAGTCGAATATGTATATCTTCGACTTGTCCAGCCGAGCTTTGGCTTCGGCAAGGCGTTTCCACTCCGCGGCTTCCAATGTGCCTGCGTTCACTCTCGTCATATCCACTTTCGCCACCGAGCACAGCATACGCTTTACCAACTGTTCGGCAGGCATTTCCAAAGAAAAGACCGCGCAGACATAAGGTTTGACATTTCCCGATTCCGTGCGCCTTTCCCTGTTTAACGCCACGTTCTGTATTATGTTCATACCGATACTCGTCTTACCCTGTCCGGGACGGGCGGCAATCAGTATCAAGTCACTGCGCTGCAAGCCGTTTAAACGTCTGTTCAAAGATGCAAAACCCGTGGGTATGCCGCGCATAGATTTCGGGTCTGCCGCAAGTTTTTCCAGATTGTCCAGCACGCTGTTCGTCGCGACTTTTATGTCCTTCATTTCGCCGCTGTCGTTCTCGCCCGACAAATCGAATATTTCCTTTTCGGCTATGTTCAAAGCTTCGTCATCGGGGTCGCCCGTATAGGCGATGTCTATCATTTTATTGCCCGTCGCGATTATTTTACGCAGTTTGGCATTCTTTTTGACTATGCCGACATAGTGTTTGAAATTTGCCGCAGACGGCATTTCGCCTGCGATATCCGTGAGATACGCCACGCCGCCGCAGTTATCGAGCTCGCCCATTTCTTCGAGCTGCTGTACGAGCGTCACCAAATCGACGGGCGCGTTGCGATATGCCACCGTGCGCATTGCGTCGTAAATCGTGTTGTGCGCACGCAAGTAAAAGTCTTCCGGTTCCAGCATCGGAAAGATTTCCTGCGCCGCCTTGTCGTCGACGAGTATGCAACAAAGAACCGCTTTTTCCGCGGCAATGTGTTTTGGCATCTCTCTCGCTTTCAAGTTGGGATGATTTTTATTTACGTCCTCTTTTTTCGTCGGCATAGAAACCTCCTGATTTAACCGTAGTACATCTTTTTAAGTCGCGGCTTATAATCCTTTCGCCCTTGCCGCCGCTTTGGCGCGCAATTCCGCATTCAGAATCTTCTTTCTCATTCGCAAGGACTTGGGCGTCACTTCCAAAAGTTCGTCGTCCGCTATAAATTCCAGACACTGCTCCAAACTCATAACTTTATAAGGAACAAGTCTCAAAGCGTCGTCGCTTCCCGACGCGCGCGTATTGGTCAAATTCTTTCTCTTGCAAACGTTTACGACTATATCGTCGCCCTTGGGATTTTCGCCGACAATCATTCCGTTATATACCGCGACGCCTGCACCGATAAACAGGTTGCCGCGCTCCTGCGCGTTGAAAAGTCCGTACGTTATGGACTCTCCCGTTTCGTGCGCTATAAGCGAGCCGAACGGGCGGCGTTCGATTTCGCCGCGGTAAACGTCATACTTATCGAAAGCCGACGTCATAACGCCTTCGCCCTTCGTATCCGTAAGAAACTCCGACTTATATCCGAACAATCCGCGTGACGGCACGGAAAACTCCATTTTCATTCTGCCGCCGACAGGCGTCATTGTGACGAGTTCGCCCTTTCTCACGCCCATCTTTTCCATAACGGTGCCGACGCTCTCCTCGGGCACGTCGACTATGAGTTTGTCTATCGGTTCGTATTTAACGCCGTCTTCTTCTTTATAGAGCACTTTGGGCATAGAAACCTGAAATTCATAGCCCTCGCGTCTCATATTTTCGATGAGTATGGACAAGTGCATTTCGCCCCTGCCGCACACGACGAAAGATTCCGAAGTATCGGCTTCGGTCACGCGCAGAGATACGTCGCGCACCGTTTCTTTTTGCAGTCTAGCGCGCAAATGACGGCTGGTGACAAACTTGCCTTCCTTTCCCGCAAAAGGGCTGTCGTTGACGGAAAAAGTCATTTCCACTGACGGCTCCGAAATCTTGGGAAACTCTATCGGCTCCACTGCGGAAATGTCGCACAGCGTATCTCCTATCGTAACGCCTTCCACGCCCGAAACGCAGACTATATCTCCTGCTTCCGCTCTATCGCAAGCTATGCGGTTCAGTCCCTCGAACGTGTAAATATTCGTAACTTTCGCACGGGTCGTTCCGCTGTCGTTATGATAGTTGCAAACGGCAATCGGCATATTCTGTTTCAATACGCCGCGTTCTATTCTGCCTATGCCTATCGCGCCCACATAATCGGAATAATCGAGTGCGGAAATCAAGAGCTGTACGGGCGCTTCCGTATCGCACGGCGGCGCGGGTATATGCCGCACTATCGTTTCGAAAAGGGGAATCAAGTCTTCGCCCTGTTCGCCCTGCGTCAGCGACGCCGTACCGTTTCTGCCGCTGCAATAGACAATCGGGCTGTCGAGCTGTTCGTCCGTAGCGTTCAATTCCATCAAAAGCTCCAAAACTTCGTCCACGACTTCTTTGACGCGGGCGTCGGGGCGGTCGGTCTTATTGACGGCGATTATAACCTTATGTTTGAGTTCCAATGCCTTGCTCAAAACAAAGCGCGTCTGCGGCATAGTCCCTTCGTATGCGTCTACAAGCAGAACAACGCCGTTAACCATTTTGAGTATGCGCTCCACTTCGCCGCCGAAATCCGCGTGTCCCGGGGTGTCGACGACATTTATCTTATAGTTGCCGTATTTGACCGACGTGTTCTTTGCAAGTATGGTTATGCCGCGCTCGCGTTCCAAGTCGTTTGAATCCATAACACGCTCTGCCACCACCTGATTGGAACGGAAAGCTCCGCCCTGTTTCAGCATCTGGTCCACAAGCGTTGTTTTACCGTGGTCGACGTGCGCTATTATAGCGACGTTTCTTATCTGTACGTTTGCCATTTTATCTCCGTTAATATTAGAATTTGAATCCGCCGTCGTTATAGCCGCTCGGCAAATTGTTTTTATTCTTGCTGTCGTCAAACGGGTCATACGGGAACATATCCGTATCGCTCGGCTTGACTTTCTTCTTCTTTTTCATTGTTACAAGCAGTATCGCGCCGACCACAGCCGCACCTATCACGATTATGGTTATATACCAGCCGTAAGCGTTGGGCGTGATATAGCTGTATGTCATCGTCATTTCTTCTTCGTCGAAAGCTCTTTCGAAACGGTAGAATTCGGAATTTTTTATTTTCACGGTCTCGCCCGAAGATGAGCCTAATTTGCTTGCGGGGATACTGTAACTCAACGTAAGCAAATCAAGCTTTGCGCCTTCCAATGCCGGAAAAGCTTCGGTAAGCGCAGGCAAAACAGTTACGGTACTGTTTCCCATATTAAACTTTAAGCCGTATTTTACCGCGCTCATAAGCGTGCCGTCGCCGTCCTTGGCGTTCTCGTAATCCGAGCGGTATCCGTTGAAGGGATTGGACACGGTGACCACGGTTTCATAAACGTAAAAATAGTTTTTGCGCTCCACCTTATAATTTTCGTCGGGTTCGTCGTCTTCTTCATCGTCGTAAAAAGAAGGGTCGAACACGCGCTCGTAATTCATAATGAAATAGCCGTCCGCAGTGGTTTCGGAAACATACTCGAAACGCGACTCGTCTTGGAACCGCATATTCTCGGTCAAAACTCTCACCCAATCGGAAATCGTCCATCTCTCGGACGTGTAAGGTCTAAACGCCGCCGTGCGCTGAATCTCGTCGCGTTTCTCCGTTTTTACGGATATGCTCAACTCGTAATGATAGAGACTTCCGTCGGAATAAGAAACAAGGTCTACGCCTGCCGCTCCGCAACCGACGAATATACACGAAATCAACAGCGACAAAAGCGCGACTATCAGAATTTTACCTGCCTTTTTCAAAAGAACACCTGCCTTAAAATCTTTTATTTCAACTCTTTCAGTTGCGCCAAAGTATCGGCAAATTCCTTCATAGCCACTTCATAGGGCTGTGCCGTCTTTAAGTCCACACCTGCAATCTTCAAAATCTCATACGGGGAATCTGTGCCGCCTGCGGAAAGGAATTTCTTGTAATTATCGACGTTTTTGCCGTCCTTTAAAATACCGTTCGCTATATTGACCGCACTGGTAATACCAGTCGCATACTTGTAGACATAGAACGCGGTATAGAAATGCGGTATTCTCGCCCATTCGTATCTTATCTCGTCGTTGTGCGTAACTCCGTCGCCGTAATACTTCTTATTCAGTTCATAGTACATATCGGAAAGCGACGCGGGAGTAAGCGGCTGACCGTTCAAATCCATTTCGTGCGCGTTCTTTTCAAACTCCGCAAACATAGTCTGACGGAAAAGCGTCGTGCGGAACATATCGAGATAATAGCTCAAAAGGAATTTTTTGAGTTTGACGTCTTTGGTCTCTTTCAAAAGATACTTCAGGAGCAATACTTCGTTTACGGTCGACGCGACTTCGGCGACGAAAATCGCATAGCCTGCCTGCGAATACGGCAGAGCGGAGTCGGAATAATGCGAGTGCATTGCGTGTCCGAGTTCGTGCGCAATCGTGAATACGTCGTGCGTGGTGCGAGAATAGTTCAAAAGCACAAACGGGTGCGTGCCATAGCAGCCCGACTGATAAGCGCCGCTGCGCTTGTTATCCGTTTCGTACACATCCATCCAACGCTCGCTGCGCGCTCTGCACAACAGCTTTTGATAGTCTTCACCGAGCGGCTTCAAGCCTTTTTTGACCAGCTCGAAAGCTTCTTCGAAGTCGAGCGACAAATCGGCGCCTTCCACGAGCGACACATACATATCGTACATATTGAGTTCTCCGCCGAGCTGCTGCTTGCGATAGCGGACATAGTCGTGCACGACGGAAAGATTGTCGGACACGTGTTTAATCAAGTTGTCGTAAACCGCAGTCGGTATATCTCCCATATAGAGCGCCTGTTCGAGCGGAGAAGAAAAACCGCGCGCACGGGCATAGAAATTGTCGTGCTTGACCGAGCCCGTATAATTGGACGCAATCGTATTTATGAGACTCTTTACGGCTCCGTACATACCTTTGAAAGCGCCTTTTCTGACTTCTCTGTCTTTGGACGAAAGCAGATAGGAATATGTTCCGTGCGTAAGTTGAATCTTTTTACCGTCTTCCCCTTTTACTTTCGGCAAGGGCAAATCGACATTGTCGATTGCGGCGAACGTGTTTTGGAAGTAACCGAGACTCTCCTGCGCCATTGCCAAAAGTTTCTCGCCTTCTTCGCCGAGAATGTGCGCTTTGACGCGCAGAATCTGTTTGAGCATATAGGAGTAATTTTTAAGCTCCGCGGCGGCGACAAATTCTTTCAGCGTTTCTTCGGGCAAAGCGGAAAGCTCCGGCTCCATAAATGCAAGCGACGAAGAAAGCGCGATATACAGCGACATAGCTCTGTCCGACATACCGACATACTTGTCGTTGGACACGTCTTCGTCTTTACGCATATGCGCATAGCCGTATAATCTCTCCGCTTTCAAAGAAAGAGTATCCACAAGAACCAAAAACTCTTTGAGAGTAGCTTTATCGTTAAGCCTGCCGCGGTATTCCTGCGGCTTGCTTACGTCTTTTGCAAGCTCGTTGTACTCCTCTTCCCACTTAACGTCGGACTCGTAAATATCTTCCAGTTTCCATTTGTCTTCAATCTTGACTTCGCTTCTTTTCATTTATGTAAAGCCTCCTTGTTTTCGTTTTATATTATTTTCGTCAATTCTTATTGCTGTGCAGCGGCGCCGGAATATGTCCGCCGCGGTTTATGAACTTTGCGGGCGAATACGCGCTGACGCTCATAACGGGCGCCGTTCCCAAAAGTCCGCCGAAATCTATTTCGTCTCCCACTTTTTTGCCGATAGCGGGAATTATTCTGACTGCCGTCGTCTTATTGTTCACAACGCCGATAGCGCACTCGTCGGCAATAATCGCCGATATGACTTCCGCGCTCGTATCTCCGGGAACGGCAATCATATCCAGTCCCACCGAACACACCGCCGTCATAGCTTCCAGCTTTTCAATGGACAGCGCTTTTTTCCTTACGGCATTTATCATTCCTATGTCTTCGGACACCGGTATGAACGCGCCCGACAGACCGCCGACCGAGTCGGACGCCATTATGCCGCCCTTTTTGACGGCGTCGTTCAAGAGTGCCAGACAAGCCGTCGTTCCTGCCGCGCCGACGCTTTCCAGACCCATTTCTTCCAGAATATGCGCCACGGAATCGCCGATTTTCGGAGTGGGCGCAAGCGACAGGTCGACTATGCCGAATCCCGCTTGAAGGCGCTTCGCCGCTTCGCGTGCGACAAGCTGTCCCACTCGCGTAATCTTAAACGCCGTCTTTTTCACCGTTTCGGCAACCGCGGTTATATCCGCGTCCTTGACTTTTTCCAGCGCGCACTTTACAACGCCCGGTCCGGATACGCCGACGTTTATGACGGCGTCGCCTTCTCCGCAGCCGTTAAACGCGCCTGCCATAAACGGATTGTCTTCCACCGCATTGGCAAATACCACAACCTTTCCGCAGCCGAAGCTGTTCGAAAGGCGGGCAAGCTCGGTGATTTTCTTGCCCATAATACCTATCGCGTCAAGATTTATACCGCTCTTTGTGGACGCGACATTGACCGAACAGCAGACTTTGTCCGTGCCTGCGATTGCTTCCGGAATGGTATCCAAAAACGCTTTCTCGCCGTCCGTCATAGCCTTCTGCACGAGCGCGGTGTATCCGCCTATGAAGTCTATGCCCGTTGCGGAAGCCGCCCTGTCCATTGCTTTGGCTATTTCGATATAACCGCCGCTTGCCGCGCCTATCAAACTGACGGGCGTGACGGACACGCGCTTATTCACAATAGGCACGCCGTATTCGGCGGCGATGTTTTCGCCGACTTCGACCAGTCTGCCCGCACGGCGCACAATCTTTTCATACACCTTGTCGGCTGTTTTTTTTGCGCTTGTGTCTATACAATCGAAAAGCGATAACGCCATCGTTATCGTTCTCACATCGAGATTCTGCGAGTCAATCATACTGACCGTTTCGAATATTTCACTTGTATTCAGCACCCGACCTTAAACCTCCCGTGCCTTGATTTCTCTTAATGCCGCCTTCTCGCACCGATTTCAAATGCGGTGCATACAGTTGAAAATGTCTTCGTGCTGAACTCTCACGTCCAGACCGATTTTTTCGCCGACGGCTTTGAGACGGGCATTTATCTGGGCGATTGTCTGCGGACTTTCGGATACGTCGGTCATCATTATCATAACGAAATAGTTTTGCATAAGCGTTTGCGAAATATCTTCTATGTTCACTTTAAGCGCGGCAAGTTCCTTGCTTATCTCCGAAATTATGCCCACTCTGTCGTGACCGAGTACCGTTACGATTGCCTTCATAAAAAACTCCTTATATCCTAATATAAATTATATCACTTGTTTTCGCCAAACGCAAACGTTTCGACGCCGTTATCGCGATTTAGCCGACAACCTTTATTTTACTGCCCTGCGATTCCGTCGCGCTCTCAATAACCAGTTTGTCGGGAATGAGCTCGCTCAACTCATTGCGGTGAGTGACAATGCCCACCAGAGTTTCTTTCGACAAAGAGCGCAGCGCTCTTTCCACCACGCCTATCGCGTCCTCGTGCAGAGTGCCGAAGCCTTCGTCCAAAAACAGAAAGTCGAATTTAAGCCCCGACGTATTCTTTGCCGCGATACTTCTCGATACGGCTATGGCAAGCGAAAGCGACGCCAAAAACGTCTCACCGCCCGACAGCGTTTTGACGCTCCTTTCGAGATTGCCGGCGCGGAAATCCATAACGAAAAAGTCGTTTCCGTCATAACCGAGAGTATAACAGCCGCCCGACATTCTCGAGAGATATTCGGACGCGTCGACACAAAAGTCTTCTATGTACTCCTGCGAAATGAACTGCAAAAAGGCGTCGCCCTTAAACATCTTCATAAGCTGACCCAGTCTGTCCGTACGCGCCGTAAGCCTGCGTTTGGCGCTCTCCTTTACTCTCTTGACGGCAAGCTCTTTTTCGTCGGCTTCGATACCTATTTTAAGCACGCTAATCTCATTGCGCACCGTATCTCTTTGCGTCTCCGCTTCTTCCAGCGACTGCTCGCACTCTTTCATTTTTTTCTCATCCGGCTTCTCGCACTTTACCGCGTCGGCACTTCGAACGCAAGACTCGTATGCGCCGAGCGCCGACGACTTCTCGGCAATAAGCCGTTTATGATTGCTTTCTCTCTCGTCCACGCTCTTTTTGAATTCGTCGTATTCCTTTTGCATAGCGGCAACGTCTTTTTCTGCCGCACTCAAGGCTTTCTCGTATTTATCGTTATCGGTAAGCCCGTCGAGCTGTTCGGATAACTTGTCGTAATCCTCTTTCAACGTCCGACCCGCTTCTTCGAGATTTTGCAGCAGTTCGCTCGATTTGTCCAAATGAAAGCGCGAAAGCTGTCTTTCCGTTTCCTCTCTTTCCGCCGCCTTTTTCGCAAGCTCTAAAAGCACTTTGTCGCACTTTTCGAAATTTTCGTCTATCTTTGCTCCCCTGTCTTCACAAACGGCGCCGCCGCAGACGGGACATTCTTCTCCGTCCTTTAACTGCAATTTAATTGCCGCCGCCGCATTCATAAGACGGTGACTTCCTATCATCTGCTGAATGTCCGCACTCGACGCATTGTTTTCTATGACAATCCCGCAGCTTTCCGCCGACGCTCTCAACTTTGCGATTTGCTCGGCGGCGGATTTTTCTCTGTCTTTAAGCTTATCGTGCTCGGCTTTTTCTTTTTCGAATTTTTCACGTTCCTTTCTGTATTCTTCGCGCTTGTCTTTCAAGTCGATACCCAGCTTTATAAAGCGCGAAACATTCTCTTTCCGCCCTTCAATCATACCGAGTTTTATCTTCGCCTGCGATATTTTTTCTATGTAAACATTCGATTTGGCGTCATCATCTCCATTCTGCAAGCTGTTTTTCTCGAACTCGGTCAACGCTCCGACTTTCTCTTTCAGCGTTTCTTCCGCCTTTTTCAAGGATGTAAGCGACTTCTCGTAATCGGCATAGGCAACGGAAGCGCGACTGAAAGCGTCGGCGGTTTTTTTCAAGTCGGCTATCGTCTTATTCAGCTCCTTTTCCGCTTTCGCCGTAGCTTTCAAGTTCTTGTTTTTCTCGGCGATTGCCGCCGCCGTCAATTCTTTTTTGCCGTCGAGATAGTCGTCGAGAGCGTCGATTTCCGCTTGCACTTCGCTCTTTTCGGCAGACGCTCTTTTATATAAATCGCGGTATTTTTCCAACTTGAAAAGATTGCCCACCAGCTCCGTTCTGTCCTTTCGAGTGGCTTTCAAAAACTCTCCGTACTTGCCCTGCTGCAATACGATTACCTTTGTGAAATTTTCTTCGTTCAGTCCTATCAGTTCTCTGACTTGCGCCGTAACCTTATCTCCGCCTTCGCACAAAACCGTTTGCGTGTCAAGGTCTATAAGCTGTGCTTTACTGCTTCTGTTTTTTGTACGATAGAACGTTCTCGTCACACGGTAAGATTTGTTTTCGCCGCCGACAAAAACTTCGAAATCGAATTCGATATAACCCTTTTCGCTCTTTATATTGACATACTCGTCAATCTTGAGTCCGTCGCTCTTATTGCCGTACAGCGCCAGCACGATACTGTCCAAAACCGTGGTCTTGCCTGCGCCCGTCACACCGCATATAACAAAAATTCTGCTCTTTTCCAATGTCGTGAAATCTACGGTCTGTCTTTCCGTAAAGCTCTTTATGTTTTCGATTGTCAGTCTTAACGGTTTCATACTTCCTCCTTTTCGAAAAGCGAAAGGAATTCCGCCACCAAATCTTCGGGAGCGTTTTCACCGCCGTTCAAACTGCGGTAATATTCTTCGAAAAGTTCCTGTGCACTCTTATGCGCTCGACGCGAAGCCTCCCGCTTTACCCCCTGCGGCACTATCTCCAACTGCACGAGTTTTCCCGCTTTCTCCAACTGTACGGTCTGCGACGCCGAAAGCGGTACGGCGCAGTCATACACGATTTTCACAAAATTGTCGCCTGCCGACTCGATTGCGTCGAGCGCGGACTCGAAGCCGTTTACTTTTGCCGTTATAAGTTTTTTGCCCGAAGTCAACGGAATATGCTTGGTCTCTTTTGTGACCGTATCGAAAAGAATGACTTCCTTTTTTTCGTGTCCGTCAAACGCATAGTTCAGTATGCTTCCGCTGTAAAAGACGTTATCGGCAAGTTTCATCGGGCGGTGTATGTGCCCCAGTGCCGTATAGTCGCATTTCGGCAATACCGAGAGCGGCAACATTTTCGCCGAACCGAGCTCTCTTTCCTCTCCCGTCAGCGAACCCGACATAAACAGGTGCGCCACCAAAATATTGCACCCGTCGTCGGAAAACACGTCAGACGCCCGTGCGTTTAAAATCTGCGAGACATATGCCGCAAAGTCCTGCGCAGGCGGGTCGCCCTTTCTCGATTCCGTCAAATAAGGGCACAGAGCCAGATTCAGCCGCTCGCCGTTTTTGCGATAGATGATTCCGCCCCTTTTTGCTTCGACGCAGTCGCACGCAAGGTTAAAGCAGTCGAAACCGCCGCATAAAAGTATACCGCTCGCCTTTGCCAGCATATCGGGAGCTTTAAGCCTGTCTCCGTCGTCGTGATTGCCCGCAACCGCCGCCACAAGACAGTGGCGCGACAGGTCGAGAGCGGCGCGATAGAACATCTCCTCGGCAAGCGCAGGCGGTATCGATACGTCGAAAACGTCGCCTGCCACTATAAGCACGTCAACTTTGTTGTCGACAACGATTTTTTCTATTTCTTTCAAAACTTCTTTCTGTTCGTCCGTTCTGTCGAACGGCGGAAGTCTTTTTCCGAGATGCCAATCGGAAGTATGTAATATTTTCATATATCCTTTCCTTTAAACGTGCGCGCGATTTAAAAATGCAACCGTGTCGCTGTGATTGACATTATACCACTTTAAATGCTATAATGTCAATACTTCAACTTCGAGGATAAAGTAATGTTCACACGATTATCGCGGGAAACCGCCGAAAGCGGAAAACTGTATGTAGACGGCGTGTTCATAACGCAGTATTTACCGTTTGCACCCGAAAACTATGTCAAAGTCTATCTTTGCGGACTGTGCGCCGCGCAGGGAATTACGGACGCGCAAACTCCCGAAAAGCTGGCGGCTTTGGCGGGAACGGATACGGACACCGTGTCGAAAGCCTTTGCCTACTGGGAAGAAAACGGTTTGGTATCGACGAAAAACGGCGAGGAAATCTACATAGAATATCTCCCCGTTCTGCCGCTGTCCAAACAAATACGCAAGTATTCCAAGGAGAAATTCCGCGGCTTCAACGACCAATTGCACGCTCTTTTCCCCAACCGCAATTTTCTGCCCAACGAATACAACGAATATTACTACCTTATGGACACCCTGCATATAGAAGTGGAAGCAATGCTTATGATAATAGGCTATTGCAAGCAAATCAAGGGCGACAATATTCACACGGCATACATTCTCGCCGTCGCGCGGAACTTTGCCGAAGAAGGCTGTCTGACTTACGAGGGCGTATCGGAAAAAATAAGCGAATACGATTTTCAATATCGCGATTTGACGGCGGTTTTGAAGGCATTGAAGCTGAAACGCAAGTCCGAACCCGAAGACAGCAGACTGTACGGAAAGTGGACGAAAACTTTCGGGTTCAAGTCGGAAACAATTATTCACGTCGCAAAAAACATCAAACGCGGCGGTATGGAGGGTTTGGACAGACTGCTGTCCAAATATTACGAACTTCGCCTGTCCGACATAACCGCAATAGACGAATACGAAGAAAAACGCAAAAAACAGTATGACCTTATGAGCGAGATACTCCACCGCATAGGGCTCAATTACGACAGGCTGGATTCCGTTATCGAAAACTATCTCGTCAAGTGGCAGTCGCTCGGGTTCACCGACGACACTTTAGTCACGATTGCCACCTACTGTCTGACCGCCAATATGCGTACATTGGAAAGTATGAACGGCGCGGTTACCGCTTTCCACCGCAAAGGTCTGCTGTCTGCCGCAGACATAGACGCTTTTGCCACTCTCGGCAGAGACGTCGGAGAATTGCTCACGGCGCACGGCGTCACCTGCGCAATGGACGTCGGCGAAAGAAATACGTTCTATAAGTGGAAACGGCAGTGGAATATGAGCGACGAAATGATTGCTCTTGCCGCCGACAAAGCCGCAGGCAAAAAATATGCGGTATCGTATGCCGACTCCATACTCGCAAATTGGTTCGACGCCGGATTAAAGACGGCGGAAGAAGCGGAAAAAGCGTCTTCCTTCCCTACTCAATCGCAGCCGACGCGCACTTACAGCGCGGAAGAGTTGGAGGCGATGTTCAAAAAGCTGGACGACGAAAAGAAATTGGACGCCGCCGCAGACCTAAAAAAGAAACTTATGGATTCCGACCCCGATTTCTATGAAAACGAACGCGCGCTTCGCTTGGCAAACATAGCCATTGCCCGCGGAGAAAATGCCGACCTGACGACTATAATGAAACAGCGCGAAAAAATTCTCGCCAAGCACGGGCTGACCGAAACCGACCTTGACCCGAATAAAGTCTGAAAAAAAATCGAATTTTTTTCTCAAACCGCCCCTTAAATCGTTGACTTAAAGGAGCGGTTTTTTTATAATGTAATTACTTTAACACGATAAAGCGATTAAAGAATTTATTGTATCTTTAAAGGAGAATAAAAAATGTCTTATGTAAGCGAAACGCTGGAACAGCTGATAGCTAAAAACCCCGGCGAAGCGGAATTTCACCAAGCGGCAAGAGAAGTGCTGGAATCGCTCGAACCCGTCATCGAAGCCAATCCCGCCTATCGCAAAAACGCGATACTCGAACGCATAACGGAACCCGACAGACAGATTATGTTCCGCGTGCCTTGGATAGACGATAAAGGCGTGGCACACGTGAATCGCGGTTTCCGCGTCCAGTTCAACAATGCCATCGGACCTTACAAGGGCGGACTTCGACTTCATCCGTCGGTTACGCTCGGAACGATTAAATTTCTCGGCTTCGAGCAGATTTTCAAAAACAGTCTTACGGGACTTCCGATAGGCGGCGGCAAAGGCGGTTCCGACTTTGACCCGAAAGGCAAGTCGGACAGAGAAGTATTCGAGTTCTGCCGCTCGTTTATGACCGAGCTTTACAAGTACGTAGGCGCAGACGTAGACGTCCCCGCAGGCGATATCGGAACGGGCGCGCGCGAAATCGGCTATATGTACGGTACATACAAAAAAATCACGGGACTTTACGAGGGCGTCTTAACCGGCAAAGGTCTTGCTTACGGCGGTTCGCTCGCGCGCAAGGAAGCCACGGGATACGGACTGCTGTATCTGACGCAGGCAATGCTGGAAGCACACGGAATAGCGCTTAAAGGCAAGACGGTTGCAATATCCGGCGCAGGCAACGTGGCGATATATGCCGCCGAAAAAGCCGCCGCTCTCGGTGCAAAAGTAGTCACTATGTCGGACTCCAACGGCTGGATATACGATAAAGACGGAATAGACCTTGCCGCCGTCAAAGAGATAAAAGAAGTCAAACGCGCGCGCCTTACCGAATACAAAAACTACCGTCCCAAATCGGAGTATTCCGCAAGCGGTCACGTTTGGCAGGTCAAATGCGATATAGCCCTGCCCTGCGCCACTCAAAACGAGCTTAATCTCGACGACGCTAAAGCTCTCGTTAAAAACAAGTGCATAGCCGTTGCCGAAGGCGCAAATATGCCCACGACTATGGAAGCCACGGAATATCTCATAAAGAACGGCTTACTATTTGCCCCCGGCAAAGCCGCAAACGCAGGCGGCGTGGCGACGTCCGCTCTGGAAATGAGCCAGAACAGCCAGCGCCTGAACTGGACGTTCGAAGAAGTCGACGCAAGACTGCACGGCATTATGGTAAATATATACCGTCAAGCCGCGGCAGCCGCGGAAAAATACGGCTATAAGGATAACCTTGTGGCAGGCGCAAACATAGCGGGCTTCACGAAAGTCGCCGAAGCTATGCTTGCACAGGGCATACAGTAAAATCGACAGATTTGCGCACAAACAATTTTAAAGCATTACCACGAGACAAAAATAAGCTCATTGCAAGGCAGTGGGCTTATTTACTTTTTTGTTCGTCTGTGATATAATAACCGCAGACGGACAATATTGTACAGGAACGTATTTATGAAAACAATTCTGAAATGCAACGGCGAAATGGTCAATATAGACAATCATAATATGCACGTTTATCGGGCAGGAGAAAAGAACAATCCTACGCTTGTTTTTATGTCGGGCAGCGGAACAGCGTCACCCGTATACGATTTTAAAATTCTGTACGATAAATTAGTCAATAATTTCAGGATTATAGTTATCGAAAAATTCGGATACGGATATTCCGATATTTTCGATTACGGTTTCAACATCGATACGGTAGTCAAACAGGAAAAGCAAGCTTTGGATTCGTTAAACGAACCGGGTCCGTACATTCTGGTTCCTCATTCAATGTCGGGATTAGAAGCTATAAGATGGAAACAGCTATACCCTGAAAAGGTAAAGGGTATTATCGGTTTGGATATGGCAACCCCGACGGCATATAAAAACTGGTCGAATGCCGTCATCGAGAAAAAAATTAAATCTATGCGGCTTTACCGAAAGCTCAAAATTCAAAATATACCCTTCCTGTGCCCTGTCAATAAAATATCGTTAAGCAAAGAAGAAGTAAAACAACAACGGTTACTAATCAAGAGAAATGCTTTTAACGACTGTTTTATAGGTGAAGCAAAAGAGGTTCTGAAAAACGCCGAAATAGTGGAAAACGGCGGTGAAATAGAATGTCCGACACTTCTGTTTTCATCCGACGGAAAGCAAACTATGAAAAATTGGCTTTCGGAGCAAAATAGATTTGCTAAAACAATGAAAGCGGATTTGATTTGTTTTAACTGCGGACACTATATTCATCATTACAAAAGCGATGAAATCGGCAGCGAGATAATGAAATTTGTAAATAAAATATAAATATCGGCAAAATAAAAACCCCTTGCATAGACAAGGGGTTTTGACGATGTGCAAAATATAAAGTAAAACTTACTTCATTTCGGCGGTTGCGCCTGCTTCCTTGAACTTGTTTACAAGTTCGGTAGCCGCTTCCTTGCTCAAACCTTCTTTTACGGTGGAAGGTGCGCCGTCTACGAGCGCTTTTGCTTCGCCGAGTCCGAGACCGGTAGCTTCTCTCGCAACTTTGATAACCGCAATCTTGTTTGCGCCGATTTCTTTCAGCACAACGGTGAATTCGGTCTGCTCTTCTTCTGCGGGTGCAGCCGCGCCGCCTGCCGCAGGAGCCGCAACTGCCATAGCAGCCGCCGATACGCCGAACTCCTCTTCAATCATTTTCACGAACTCGTTGAGTTCGAGAACAGTCATACCTTTTACTTCTTCCAACAGCTTTTTCAAATCTGCCATTTTAAAATATCCTCCGATTAATTTTTGTTTCCGACACTTTCCTGTCGGCTCTCTTGATTTG
This sequence comes from uncultured Clostridia bacterium, assembly GCA_948440265.1. Lineage (GTDB taxonomy): Bacteria > Bacillota > Clostridia > Christensenellales > Pumilibacteraceae > MGBC157735. The sequence goes on along the minus strand of CAOJOK010000005.1, from coordinate 11,152 downwards.
CCTTGTTTCTTCTACACGCATTTAAGCGTTCTTTTTTGCAACTTCGCTGACTGCGACTGCGAGCGAGCGCATAGGCGAAGTGAGCAATCCGACAAGCTGTGACAGCAGCGTCGTTTTCGACGGTATGCTTGCGACGGCGGCGATTTGCTTTTCGTCCATTATACTGCCTTCGACAACTCCGCCCTTCAGCTTCGTCTTATTGATTTTCTTGGCGTTTTCCGACAGAATTTTCGCCGGCGTTACGGGGTCGTCGTATGAAATGGCGACTGCGCTCGTACCCTGCAAAACTTCTTCGAAGCCCTTATAACCCGCTTTGTCGAACGCACGAAGCATAATTCTGTTTTTTATAACCTTATACTCGACGCTCTCCTTGCGCAATGCGTTGCGCAGTGCGGTGTCTTCCGCGACGCTCATTCCGCAATAGTCTACCAAAACTATGCCTTTTGCTTTACCGAACTTTTCGGCAAGCGCGTCCACTTCCGCTTCCTTTTGCTTGATAATCTTTTCGGACACTTGTTCTACCTCCTTTAAAAAATCGGTCCTTACCGAAAACAAGTGAGGACCGATGAAAAACCGATATAAAATGCGGCTTATGAATCTTCCTCGACAAGCGGAATTACTCCATTACGTTCTTGCGAACACTTGTTTTCTACGAAAGGTTATGTTTTCGAGACTCTCTTTCGAAAGTCGATGACCTGCTAAAAAATCAGTTGGCTCTGTATACGACTTTGATGCCGGGACCCATTGTGGAAGCACAGTAAATGCTCTTGATATAGGTGCCTTTTGCGGCAGCCGGTTTTGCCTTTACGATTGCTTCTACGAGAGCGTTAAGGTTCTCGGCAAGTTTTTCGGGACCGAAAGACTTTTTGCCAATCGGGCAGTGAATGATTGCCGTCTTATCCAAGCGGTATTCCACTTTACCTGCTTTCGTATCGTTTATGGCTTTTGCTATATCCATAGTGACGGTACCGGACTTCGGCGAAGGCATAAGACCGCGGGGACCGAGTATCTTTGCCACTCTACCCATCTGACCCATCATATCGGGAGACGTGATACATACGTCGAAATCAAGGAAACCTTCGTTGAGAATCTTGGCGATGATTTCTTCCGCGCCCACTATGTCGGCGCCTGCTTTCGTCGCTATATCTGCCTTTTCGCCCTTTGCTATGACAAGCACTCTGACGCTTTTACCCGTTCCGTGAGGAAGGACAACCGTGCCGCGGACCTGCTGGTCTGCCTGTCTGGGGTCAACGCCGAGACGAACGTGAAGTTCCACCGTCTCGTCGAACTTTGCTTTTGCGGTAGCTATGACGTTTTTAACGGCGTCTGCCACTTCGTATGCCTGGGTCAAATCGACTTCCTGTGCGGACGCGCGATATTTCTTTCCGTATTTCATAATTCTCTGCGCCTCCCTTAATCGACGACCGTGACGCCCATACTGCGCGCCGTGCCTGCAATCATACTCATTGCGCTCTCCAAAGACGCCGCGTTGAGGTCGGGCATTTTCTGCTCCGCTATTTCCTTTATCTGCGCCTTCGTTATCGTCGCAACCTTTTCCTTGTTCGGCTTTGCCGAGCCGCTTTCAATCTTGCACGCTTTCTTGATGAGAACGGGCGCGGGCGGCGTCTTTAAGACGAACGTAAACGAGTGGTCGGCGTAAATAGAGATTACGCACGGGATTATGAGTCCTTCCTGTCCTCTCGTCTTTTCGTTAAACTCTTTCGTGAAGCCGGGAATGTTTATACCGTGGGGACCCAGCGACGAACCGACGGGCGGTCCCGGGGTGGCTTTTCCGGCGGGCAGCTGCAACTTTACAACTGCTTGCAATTTCTTTGCCATATTTCTTTCTCCTTGTAAATTTATTTACAATCGCAGTACTGACGGCAGATGGACTGCCTCCTGTTTTTGCCTGTTTATTATTCGAGAATTTTCTCTACCTGGTTCAGCGCAAGGTCTACTTTCGTATCTCTGCCGAACATCGACACATTGACCTTACAGCTCGAATTCGCCATATCAATCGCATCGACCACACCGACGAAACCTTCCAGCGCACCGTCCATAACTTTGACTCTGTCGCCGACGACGAAATCGACTTCTCTGACCTCAGTTTCCAAACGCATACGCTTTACTTCTTCGGGTGTAAGCGGAAGCGGTCTGCCGAGCGGGCCGACAAAGCCCGTTACGCCTCTCGTGTTCGTTATGATATGCCACATACTGTTATCGTATATCATCTTTATCATAACGTAAGACGGAAACTTCTTTCTCTGCACTATTTTCGTCTTGCCGTTGGCTTTTTCTTCCACGACGTCTTCCATAGGAATGGTGATGTCGAACAGTCTCTCCGTAAGGTTATTCTTCTTGAAAACCATAACGAGATTGTCTTTGACCATATTTTCGTAACCGCTGTAAGTATGAAGAACGTACCAACGAGGTTCGGACGTAGTTATAACTTCCTGACTCATAGCAGTCCTCCGCTCAAAATCGGTATCGCATTAAAAACGGAACTGACCGCCGACATAAGCGGTGAAACGGCTTCGGACGTAAGACCCTTTTTCAAGAGCAGGAACAGGTAATACAGTCCCTGGTCGATACCCATAAGCACCAACAGGAAAATAACCGTGACAAGCAATACGACGCCCGTCTGTTTGACGACAGTCAAAAATGTAGGCCAAGTAACCTTTTTCAGCTCGGAAAAGGTCTCCTTAAACCAACGACCTGCGCCGCGCTTTTTCTTCGGCGCTTCGCCTTTGACTGCGGTATTATTGTTATTATTGCGCTTTGCCATTTCTTTAAGCTCCCGCAGAGGTTATTTCGTTTCTTTATGAACCGTGTGCTTTTTGCAAAAACGGCAATATTTTTTCAGTTCCAACCTATCGGGGTCGTTCTTCTTGTTTTTCATATTGTCGTAGTTGCGCTGTTTGCACTCGGTGCAAGCAAGAGTAATACGCGTTCTCATTGTCGTTATCTCCTCGGTTTACAGTCAAAAACACCACCTCGTTAGTGGTGCTTTATAATATTATCACAACACGGCAGGGCTTGTCAAGCAATTTACCGCTCTTGCTCCATCTTTTTTCAGCCTTTGACGGCTGTATATTACTTCAATTTGGGCGTTATCACCTTGTCGCACATAACGAACAATACATCCGTCACAGCGGCGACCGCCGACACTATAAGCGCGCAAATCAAGTATCCGAATTTGCCGAAATTGCCCACCGCCCCCACTATATCCATACCGCCAAGAACGGCGTACTCGGCTATAAAATAGACGGCGACAAAAGCTATATTGACAAAAACGACCACCGACGATATTCTTATCAACGCGCCCATCGGTTTTTTATATCCGAATCTGCGAAGCGGCAGGCACAGCAGGCTGTACGGAAAAAAGCATATCGCAAGCATAATGAGCGAAGTGCAGAGACCGCCGCACAAAAACGTAATCAAAGACGTTACGACCGCCGCGGCTATGCCGTAAAAGATACCGCATTTGACGTACGCGAGAAAGAAGCAAAACGACGCTATCACAAGCGGCAGTATCTTGGTCGGAAGATACACGGTCGCGACTGCCGACACGGAAGCAATCGCCGCGGCAACCGCCGCATAGGCTATCTTTCTCGACGGCTTTGCGGTTTTCTCGGATTTTTTTACGGTTTTGGGCGCGTCATATCCTTCAAACGGATTGTCGTCCTGTCCTCCGTCGGGTCGGCGTCCGCCGTTTTTGTTCTCGTTATCTTCCAAGACGACTGTCAGCCGCAGCAGCGCGCCGCATTGCAGCAGCAATCGGTTATACAGTATGCCAGACAGCAATTGCTCAAACAGTTTGCCGTCTGCTGTGCGCTGTCGTCGTTCATAACGGGCGTGCCCTGCGGTCTGCCGAGATTCTGTGGATTAGTCTGGGGATTGCCCATAACCATTTCCAATTTGGTCAGAGCTGTCTTGTATTTCTCGTTTGTCGGGTCGGCTTCAACTGCCATTTTAAGCTGTTTGCGACTCTCCGCCAGCCAATCGCGCTTGTAAAAAACTATCGACTGCAAATAGTGCCACTCCGCACTGCGTTCGGTGTAAGCGTCGAGCATTGCCTGTGCTTCGTCGTATTTGCCTTTTTTTATAAGGTCGTCAATCTGACCGAAATCTCCGCCGAAAGTTTCTTTCGCTCTGCTCTTTTCCAACTGCGACGCAATCATCTTCCAAGCTTCTTCCAACTCCATAAGCTTGTTCGCGCCCTCGTTGCCCTCCTCTCCGGGCGCAAAACGCTGTTCGCTGTATTTTGCTTTCAGTTCTTGATACCGAGCTTTAAGCAGCTCTTCTCCGCTGTCTTCGGGCAAGTCCAATACCTTGTAAGGGTCGTTTACCATCTATTACTCCTTTTGCCGTAATCGGCTTAACTTCTTTTTTATTATTGCCGCAAAGTCTTTAAATTTTCGGTTTCGGCAATTTCTTTTTGCTGTCTAACAGCTCTTTTATCTTTTCTCTTATACCGTGATACAGAATATTCTGCATCAAATCGCGGCTTTGAGTAAACTCTATGTTATTAAAGTCCGAAATCGCCCGATTGCAGGTTCCGTTCAGCATAAAGCTCAAATCGTCGTAATTGTCTTTTATGAACTGCTCGCGGTTTTTATATCCGCCGAATTCCGCTATAAGCGGATTATAGCGCTTCTTCTTATAGTCTTCGTCCACATCGTCCAAAGCGTCCATAAGATACACCAGTTTACCTATATTATATGCCACGCCCTTCTTGTATTCGTCGGCAGTGTCTTTGAGCAAACACTCCGTTATATCGCGCAACATAGAAGCGAAATAGTCCGCCGCCGCATCTACGCCCTTAACTCCGCTCTGCTCCGCTTTGCGCAAAGCTTCGTATTTTTCACGGGTTATTCTTTCGACTTCGGGACAAATCTTGCTTGCTTTTTTAAACGGCTTTTTCAGCGAACGCTTCGCCATACGCATTTTGACGCCCTCGCCGTCTATGACTCCGTCCACCGCTTTATAATAAGACAAAATGATATTAACGGCGGCAATCTCGTCCATAAGTTCGCTTTTGGCTATCGGCTTTTTCTTAAACGGATTGCAGATACAGTTTTCTTCTTTCAACGCGACGTCGTGAGTCTTGCAGTCGTGCAGAAAAACGCCGAAAAACGTCATATCGTAATTTGTCGTAAATCTCGGAAACTGTCCGAACAACCTGCCCGTACTTTTACACAGTCCGCAGTAAAATGCGCGATACAGCACAAAGTTCTGCATTGCAAGTTTTTCTTTAAATGGCACTACATAACCGTACAAATCTTCTACCTGCCTTGTTAAGGACGGACAAAGCCGAGTTTTCGCCAGACTTTGGACATCGTTCTTCTCGCAATGTACGACGCCTTTTCCGCACCGTTTTTCATAACGTCGAACAGATAATCCTTCTGTTTGGACAGCCGCTCGAAGTTTTCCCGCGTTTCCCGCAGACCTTCCACCGTGGCGTCCGCGACCTGCGATTTCAAGTATGCATAATCCTTGCCGTCAAAGTCTTTTTCGCATTCTTTTACGTCTTTGCCCGTGAATGCCGAATATATCGTCAATAGATTGCTTACGCCGGGTTTGTTCGCGGGGTCGTATTTAACAGTCGAATCGCTGTCGGTGACGGCGCGCCTGAACTTTCTGACTATATCTTCGGGCTTGTCCAAAATCAGTATACTGCCGTTGGGGTCGGCGTCGGACTTGCTCATTTTCGCGCTCGGATTGGACAGCGATTGAATTTTAGCGCCGAGTTTGGGCAAAACGCCTTCCGGCACTTTGAAAGTCTGTCCGTTCCTGTTATTGAATCTTTCCGCTATGGTTCTCGCAAGCTCGACGTGCTGCATCTGGTCTTTGCCGACAGGCACATAATCGGTTTGATATAAGAGTATGTCCGCCGCCATAAGCGAAGGATAGTCAAACAAGCCGACGTTTACGTTTTCGGGCGCTTTCTTGCTCTTATCTTTAAACTGCGTCATTCTTCTCGCTTCGCCGAATTGAGTATAGCAGTTCAATATCCAAGTCAGTTCCGCGTGTTCGTGAACGTGCGACTGCACGAAAAATACGCTTTTTTCGGGGTCTATGCCTGCCGCCAAAAACAGCGCCGTGACGTCGGTGACATTCTTCCGAAGAATTTCGGGTTTTATATCCACCGTTATGCTGTGCAAATCGGCAACGGCATATATGCAGTCGTATTCTTCCTGCATTTTTATAAAGTTTTTAATCGCGCCTATATAGTTTCCTATCGTCAGACTGCCGGTGGGCTGCACTGCCGAAAAAACACGTTTTTTCTGTTCCTGCTCCATATCTACTCCGCTGTAATACTGTCTAAAACAGTCTGCTCTATCGCGTCCTTTTCCACGCAGCCGCCGAAACGTATTTTAAGCGACGGCAATTCTTTCAGACTGTCGGGAAGGGGCAACGCCGTTTCTTCTTCCAATTTTTCAAGCGCCGCATTTTCATCCTGCGGCACGCTTTCTCCTATTGCTTCCAGCACGCTTCCGACAAACTTATACGGACTTGCCGTGCATACCGTTATCACCTTTTCTTCTCCCGTATCTTCTTCGAAACGCAACGTAGCGTCGAATGCCACCGCGCTGTGAGGGTCGAGAATATATCCGCTCTCGTCGAAAAAGTCGGCAATGGTCTCCTTCGTCGTTTCGTCGTCTGCGCTGTATGCTGCAAAAGATTCGGTTATTTTTTTCAACTCGGCTTTCGTGACGTCGTATTTTCCGTCTGCCGTCAGCTTTTCCATTCGCTCTTTCGTCAGTTTATCGTTTCTGCCGCTTGTTTCGAAAATCAAGCGTTCGAAATTCGAAGAAATCAAAATATCCATAGACGGGCTTATGGTCTTATGAAACTCTCTTTTCAAATCGTAAGTTCCGCTTTCGAAAAAGTCGGTCAGCACGTTATTGCAGTTGGACGCGCAGACAAGGCGTTTTATCGGCAAACCCATTTTCATTGCGTAATATGCCGCAAGTATATTGCCGAAGTTGCCCGTCGGCACGGTGAACACAACCTTTTCCCCGTCTTTTATTTCGCCGCTGTCGGCAAGGTCCGCGTAAGCGGAAAAATAATATGCGATTTGCGGAACCAGCCGTCCCCAGTTTATGGAATTCGCACTGGAAAGATTATAACCTTTCTCCGCAAGTTTATCCTTGACGCCTTTATCGGCGAACACTTTTTTTACTGCCGTTTGCGCGTCGTCAAAGTTGCCTTTCACCGCCGAAACAAACACGTTGTTTCCCCGCTGTGTAGTCATTTGCAGTTTTTGCAGTTTGCTCACTCCGCCGTCGGGATAGAACACCGTGCAGGCGGTGCCTTCCACGTCTTTGAAACCTTCGAGCGCGGCTTTGCCCGTGTCGCCGCTTGTCGCCACGAGTATAAGCGTTTTATCCGTTCTGTTCAAGACCTTTTTACTGCCCGTCATAAGATACGGCAACAGCGTCAGCGCCATATCTTTGAAAGCGTGCGTAGGTCCGTGCCACAGTTCCAAAAAATATCTGCCGTCCGCTTTTACCAACGGCGCAGGGTCTCCGTCGAAACGGGAGTATGCTTTTTTGCACCATTCTTCGAGTTCGCCGCAAAGTTCGGGCAGAAATTTGCCTATTATGAAAGCGGCGCGTTCATAGTATTCCATACTTTTCAGCGACGCAATTTCTTCCTTTGTTACGCTCGGAATTTCTTCGGGCACATACAAACCGCCGTCGCTTGCAATTCCCTGCACGACCGCTTGCGCTCCGCTCACGCGTTCATTTTTATTTCTCGTGGAAATGTAGTACATTTATTGTCCTTTTATTATGTCGTTTCGAGTCTGCGTATGCAGGGCGCACACCGATTGCGCACGCCCCGAACACGCATATAGTTTTATAATTATTTGAATTTTCTGCAGATAACGCTATTAAACGTATTTCAGCATAAACTTGGGCAATTGCGCCGTGGACACCGTCAACGTGAAATCGATGTCGAACATAGACGAGAGATTGTCGAGTTCAGTCATAAACTCCTCGAGTTCCTCCGCAGGCTTGCCGAGAATTCTGGAAATTCCGTCGATGTAAATTTCGTTGTTATCGCTGTTTGCCGCCACCATACCTTTAAGAAAAGCTATGAAACAGCAATCCCACTTCACCCCGAAATCCTTGATGTTTATAAAACGTACGTTCTTGTCGATATCGAGCGAACGGGCATTGTCGGTTATGAACACGACAGACCCCTGTGCGCTACGGCTTCTTTCGTTCACCGCCGACATAATCTTGCCGGTCTTGCCACTGCCTTTTGCCCCGTAAATGAGATTTATCATTTTTCTGTCCTCCGTTTATTATATATTTTTTGGGGTTACCTTGATAATTTTCACCGTCTTTCTCCGACGGTCAACAGCTTGTGCAACCGCTTGTCTGCAATACGGACAAGCGAATCGAGCTCGTCGTCGCCCATGACGGTATTGCGTCCCGAAGCGTACTGTTCGTCTACAAGCTTCTTTACTTTTACGACTATGTCGTCGGTTTTGGTAACGACGCCATCTCCCTTCAAGTCGTAATAAGAGTTTATCCAATATGCTATTCCCGCGGCGCCCGACGCATTGTTTATGGACACGACGGGTTTTTTGCCGAGCAGTTTTTCGGTGTCGAATATATTGTAAATCTCCTGGTCCTTCAACAGACCGTCTGCGTGTATGCCTGCTCTCGTCGCATTGAAACTGCGTCCCGCAAACGGCGTCATAGGCGGCAAGACATAACCTATTTCGTGCTCGAAATAGTCGGCGATTGCCGTTATCTGCGTCAAATCCATACCGTCTCTCGTGCCTTTCAGCTGTGCGTATTCTATGCACATTGCTTCCGTGGGACAGTTTCCCGTTCTCTCTCCGATTCCGAGCAGCGAACAATTGACGCCGCTGCAACCGTATAGCCAAGCCGTTGTGGCATTGTTTACCGCTTTGTAAAAATCGTTGTGCCCGTGCCACTCGAGCTGACTGCTGGGCACCTCCGCATAGGCGTTCAAGCCGTATATTATTCCCTGTACGCTTCTCGGAAGCGCACTGCCCGGGAAAGACACTCCGTAACCGAGCGTATCGCAGGCGCGTATCTTAATCGGGATTCCCGATTCCTTGCTCAAATTCATAAGCTCGTGCGCCAGCGGCACCACAAAGCCGTAGAAATCGGCACGGGTAATATCTTCGAAGTGACAGCGCGGAATTATTCCGCTCGACAATGCCGTTTTGACGATTCCGAGATACTTCTCCATTGCCTGCTTTCTGTCCAGTTTCATCTTCTTATAGATATGATAGTCGCTGCAGGAAACGAGTATGCCCGTTTCCTTTATGCCCATATCTTTTACCAGTTTGAAGTCGCGCTCGTCTGCGCGTATCCAGCTTGTAATCTCGGGAAATTCGAAGCCGAGTTCCCGACAGGCGCGAACCGCCGCCTTATCCTTATCCGAATACAGAAAGAATTCCGTCTGGCGAATCAGTCCCTTTTTTCCGCCCAATTTGTGCATAAGGGTGAAAAGCGTCTTAATCTGTTCCACCGTCAGCGGCGCAGTGGACTGCTGTCCGTCGCGGAAAGTCGTATCGGTTATAAAAATGGATTTGGGAGTATGCATAGGCACAAGTCTGTCGTTGAACACGATTTTGGGAACGTGCTCATAATCAAACACGCCCCTGTACAGATTGGGCTGTTCCCTGTTCTGCAACTCATAGTCAAATTCTTTGGCTTCGAGCAGACCCGTTCTCTTATTTGTCGCTACATACTTTTTTTCCATAAATACCCGTTTTCTTCGACCGCTTCACACGCGCGTCTTTTACCTATGCCTTCAACTTCTCCACAAAAGATTTTATTCTGTTTATACCCTTTTCGATGTCTGCTTTGGAAATCGCATAACTCAACCGCACATAATCGGGCGCCCCGAACGATTCGCAGGGTATGACGGCTACGTTCTCTTTTTCCAAGAGAGCATTTGCAAAACCCAATGCCGTCGTTATCTTTTTTCCGTCGAAGCTCTTTCCGAAAATGTTTTTCACACACATCATAACATAAAATGCGCCGCTGGGTTTGACGTAAGTTATTCCCTTTACCGTGTCCAGCTTTTTCATCAAAAGCAATCTTCTTTCATCGAATTCTTTGACCATATTTTCCACGAACGTATCGCCGTGACCGCCGTCGCACAGCGCGGCTTCCGTAGCAAACTGCGCAGGCGTGTTGGGATTGGAGGTTTCGTGGCTCTGCAAGCCGGAGATGGCTTTTGCGACCGCTCTGTTCGACGCCGTATAGCCTATGCGCCAGCCTGTCATCGAAAACGTCTTGCTTACTCCGTTGACTATTATCGTGCGCTCTTTAATTTCTTCCGAGAACGACGCAATCGATATAGGCTTTGCTCCGTCATAGACGAGATGCTCGTATATTTCGTCGGATATTATATATATGTCGTCGTGTTTCAAAACGACTTCGGCAAGTTTTTCGAGTTCTTTTTTCGAATACACCGCGCCTGTCGGGTTATTCGGCGTATTTATGATAACGGCTTTGGTTTTCTTTGTTATGGCTTTTTCCAGTTCGTCCGTGGTGAGTCTGAAATCGTCTTCTTCTTTCGTCTGCACAAACACGGGCACGCCGTCCGAAATCTTTACAAGCTCCGGATAGGTCAACCAAAACGGCGCCGGTATTATGACTTCGTCGCCGGGGTCGAGTATGGCTTGAAGCACATTGTGCAGGCAGTGCTTTGCACCGTTGGACACCACTATATCGGCAGGTTCGTAATCGAGTCCGTTCTCTCTTTTCAGTTTATCCGCAATGGCTTTGCGAAGCGACAGCGTTCCTGCCGCAGGAGTATACTTGGTTTTTCCGCAATCGAGCGCGGCTTTGGCGGCATCTATTATGAAGTCGGGAGTGTTGAAATCGGGCTCGCCTGCTCCGAAAGATACGACGTCCACTCCGTCCGCTTTCAATTTGTTTGCCTTTGCCGTTATTTCCAGTGTCAGCGACGGAGACACCGAACTTGCTCTTTTACTGATTTTCATTTGAAACAATCCTTTCGCTTTAAAGCGTAAACTTAGTCATCATATTCATTTTATCATATCGTAGCAAAAAAATCAATTGTTAAACCGTGTATTTTTGCTGATTTACAATAGGTTTGTTAAAAAACAAGCCTATTTTTGTTTTATACG